>DPXI01000069.1 GCA_003527485.1 Treponema sp.
AGGATGCCGAGGGCGCCGTAAACGGAAGATACCACGACGCTCGCGATGCGCATCCTGTCGGCCGAAACGCCGCTCGCGCGGGCGAAATCCGGATTGGACCCGACGGCTGTCAGCGCGGTTCCCGTCCGGCTATGCATAAACAGCCACATGGCGAAGGCGGCGAGGGCGAAGAAAAGAATGGCGCCGGTCGGGAGCGTGAAATTTGAACCGATCCTGATCACGAGGAAATCGTTCAGGATCTTGGTCCAGTACCCGTCCAAAGTGATGGTCGTGCGCAGGCCCGTTCCGGAATATCCCCATACCATGGTCGGGTTCGTATACGGGAGCACGATCCAAAGTATGGACATGAAGGTGACGATGGAAAAGCCGACGTACATCGCTATCGTCATCTCTTCGCCCTTCACCTTATTCAGAAGCATCCCGTAGAGCAGGCCGAAGACGATCGCGAACGGAAGGCAGAGGCCGATCGCGCCGGTGAAACCGATCCAGCCGGTGAGTCCGAACTGGACAGAGAGCGTAGCTCCCAACAAGCCGGCGATGATGCCGACGGGAAGGCCGAAGTTCAGCCCCGCACCCGCTTGCATCATGGGAACGAGGGCGAGCACCATGACGCCGTTCTGCCCGAAGCGGATGAGGACGTCGGAGATCGAAGTGTCCACCCGCACGCCCACGAAGGGGGCGACGATGAAGAGCAGTAGCACGAACAGGAATATGATGATGCGCGGCCAACCGAAATCGCGGACCGCGTCGACCGCCTTCTTCTTGAACTCTTCGGTCATCGCTCCCCTCCATCGATCGGACCGTCCGCGGCCTCGCCGGACATGAGCAGGCCGAACTCGGCCGTTTCGGCGTCGGGTCGCAGGATCCCCGCTATCCTGCCCTCGTCTACGATCGCGATCCGATCGCAGATCGAGCGAAGCTCCTCGAGCTCGCTGGAAACCATGACGATAGTGGTGCCGAAGTCGCGGTTATAGTGCCTCAAGGTATCCAATACAAGCTTCTTCGCGCCGACGTCGATACCGCGCGTCGGCTCCGAAACGAATAAGAGCTTCGGATTGAGGGCGAAGGCCTTGGATAGGCAGAGCTTCTGCTGGTTACCGCCCGAAAGTTCCTTGGCCGGCTGGCGATGGCTCGTGCATTTGATTTCCAGCTTCGCGATGTACTCTTCCGCGAGAACGCGCATGGCCTTCTCGTCCCGCAGGTTGAACAAGCCGCCGAAAATCTTCTTTAAATACTCGCCTTTCACCTGCATGGCGCCGAAGGCGATGTTCCAGTCCAGACTTTCGTCCAACAGGAGTCCGACTCCGCGCCGGTCCTCCGAAACGAAGGCCATGCCGGCGTCCAACGCGGCCTTCGGAGCGTCCAGGGTAATTTCCGCTTCGTGGAGCAGCACGCGGCCGCCCGCCGCGAAGAGGCCCATGATTCCGTTCGGGATGCCGAGCTTGCCCTGCCCCGCCAATCCTCCGATGCCGAATATCTCGCCTTCGCAGACGCTGAAGGACACGTCGCGGACGGTTTCTCCCGGCATGTCCACCCAAAGGTGTTCGACGCGAAGCGCTTCGCCGCAGAGATCATGGCGGAAATCCCGGGCCGCCGCGGCGCCGACGTCGCGACCCACCATCCAGGAGGCCAGGTCACGGACAGTCGCCTTTCCGGTGGGGACGTCCTTGACGACGGTGCCGTCGCGGAGAACGACGATGCGGTCGGCCAATTCGATGACCTCGTGCAGCCGGTGGGAAATGAAAATGATGGAGATGCCGTCCGCCGCGAGTCTCCTCAGCGCGCCGAGCAGGATGTCGGCTTCGGATTCGGTGAGCACGGCGGTCGGTTCGTCCAGGACGAGGACGCGCATATTTTCGCGGTCGATCTCGCGGGCGATCTCGGTAAATTGCTTGTGGCCGACGGGCATTTCCGAGACCGCCGTTTCGGAGTCTATTTTCACGCCGAGACGCGCGATCGCGGTGACAGCGCGCTTCTTCATGACGGCGCGCTCGAGGATCGAAAGGCGCTCGCCGAAAAGCTCGACCGCGCTTCCCGGTTTGCTCGGCTCGCGGTTGAGCATGATATTCTCGGTAGCGGTGAAACCGGGGATCAGGGAAAATTCCTGATGCACCATGCCTATCCCCGCGTCGAGGGCGTCGAAGGGACTCTTGAAAACGGCTTCTTTTCCGTCGATGAGGACATGGCCGCCGTAACCGCCGGTTTCGGCGATGACGGGCATGCCGAATAGGATGCGCATGAGGGTGGTCTTTCCGGCGCCGTTTTCGCCGACCAATCCGAGGATTTCTCCCTTGGCGAGGGAGAAGGAAACGTCCTTCAGCACCGTGGTGCCGTAGAAATCCTTGGAGATGCCCTCAAGGCGCAATAGGGAAGTATCATTCGCCATTGCGGAACCTTCGTGGAGGAATGGATCGGGGGCGCTCCGCGCAAAAAGCGCGGAGCGCCCCCGGATACGCCCCGTAGGGGCGCGGCGGCCGACGTACGCCGGCCGCGGGGATTCCGCTTCCGCTGAAGCGGAATCCCTTGCCTTCGTGGACTACTTCTGGAACTTGATGCTGTAGTACTTCTCCGGGACCTTCTGCGCCGTGGTCGGCAGGTAGCCCTTTCCGAAGATGTAGGTATCCATGTACACGAGAACCTGGTTCTTCGCGCGGACGCCGGTGGCGGCGTCGATGTAGTAACCGCCGTTCCACTTGGCGCCGGGCGTGTACACGCCGAGGGCGTCGTAGAGAGCGGTCATGCTGCCTTTCTCGGCGGTTCCCTCGACCACGCGCTTGGCGTATTCGCCGAGGCCCGCGGTTACGGTGAAGCCGTAGGAGAAAGCCCAAGTACCGAAGCGACCGCTGCCGCCCTTGGCGATGACGGCTTCCTCGACCTTCTTGAGGATCGCGGGGAAGTCGCCGGCTTGGGCGGAGAGATCGATGCCGAGGGCGCCCGGATAACCCATGAGGGGAGAGGGCAGGTCGGCCTCGACGAAGTATCCGCCGTACGCGAGAAGCTGCTTGAGCAGGGGCTCGGTGTGGGCGTCGTTGGTGCAGAAGAAGGCGGTGTCTTTGCCGTAGGTCTGGATCCAGGCAGGGACCTTCTCCATGATGAACTGCTGGGCGCCGGCCTGGCCGACGTCGCTCGTGGGATCGGGGGCGGTCTCGAAGACGAACTTCACGCCGAGATCCTTGCTCGCCTCTTCCATGATCTGGCGGCGGAGGCCGAGGGATTCATAGGACATGTGGCGGGGGAAGGAAATGTGCACGAAGGTCTTCGCGCCGAGTTGCTTGGCGGCCCAGATGATGGTGTAGCCGCGATTGATGAAATCGTTGCTCAGTGCGAGGTCGGCCGCGGCTTGGATGACGAGCGGATCCTCGTGCGGTTCGCCGGCGAGCAGCAGGATGTCGGGGCGTTTCTCGCGGATGCGCTTCATCGCCTCGGCGGTGCCGGGGATGGACTGGTTGACGACGACGGCCTTCATCAGCGGATCGTCGGCGAGGGACACGATCTGGGTGATCACCGTCTCCTGCTGGTCCATGAACTGGTCGGGATACGTCACGTGCTGGATCATGCCGCCTTCGTTCGCCTTCCCGTAGCGTTTGATGAGTTCCTCGGCGCCGCGCAGGTCGTCCTCGGACTGGGAAACCGTGCCGGTCACCACGCCGATATGGAAAGCGGCTTTCTTGGCTCCAGCGGAAGCGCTCTCTTGTTTCTGCCCCGCCGCGAACGCGACGGACGCCATCAGGACGCCGATGACCGTAATGGAAATAATCTTTTTCATGCTAGGTTCCTCCTCCTTCAGAGTGATACACATTGTTCTCTTCATTCATTGCCGTGTCAAGCTGAAACGCAACCTTTACCGGGCATACCTCTCCCGGCACGGCACGGCAAGGCATCTCACCGCTCCCGCTCCACGCGGGTGGACGGCCCGTGCCCCGGGTGCACGACGGTGCGCGGCGGAAGCGCGAGCAGGCGCGACAGGCTCCGGTCCAGCGCGGCCGCGTTTCCGCCGGGCAGGTCGGTCCGCCCCACTCCCCCCGCGAAAAGCGTGTCTCCGCTGAAGAGGATTCCTTCCCCTTCCTGCAGCAGGGCTATGGACCCGGGGGTATGCCCGGGAAGGTGCAGGACGCGGAACGGGCCGATCAAATCCCCTTCCGCGAGGTACCGGGTCGCGGTCGGCATCGGCCGCCACAAGCCGCGCACGTATTCGGCGGCGCCCGCGAGGGCGAAGTCCCGCAGGTGCGCGGCCTTGGCCTGCGGGCCGAGATACGCAGCGTCGGCCAGGTGAATGGCGACGACCGGCGGCTCGCCGTCATCCCGGAAAGCGGCCAGGAGCTCGGGCAGGGCGGCGAGATGGTCGAAATGGCCGTGGGTCAGCAGCACCATTGCCGGCCGCGAACGGAGCCGCCGCAATCGTGCTATAATCGAAGGCGCGTCGCCGCCCGGATCGACGACCGCGCATGGACGCGGCCAGGGCGGCTCGTGGAGCTCCGGCCGGAGCGGCACGATCCAGCAATTCGTGGCAATCGCGCCGACGACGAGCGGTTCCAGCATGGAGGGATCATACCCTGCGCCTCATCGATCTGCTAGCGGTTCTCGCCCTCGCCGCATTCTGGTTCGCCGCCGTTCCTGTCGCCGGCGCCTTCGTCGTGCGCCGTTCCTGGCGTCATTTCCGCCGCCGCCTCGACGACCTGAGGCTGTCGCCCATCCTCGACTACCGCGCATCCTGCTCGCTCGACAGCGCGGGTTCCGACTTCCGCTTCTTCGGCGACTTCGAATCCGTCACCGACGGCAGGATACTGTGGGCCCGCAGCGACAACCTCACCGTGCCCGTGGAATTGGACCGAGCCGCCATCTACCTCCTGCCCGCGGCCGACGAAACCGACGACGGAAACGAGCGCGCCTCCTTCGACATGGACGGCTCTCCGCCCGAAAAGATACGCTGGGACCGGGTGGCTTCCCTTAGCGAGGGAGCCAAGGTCTTCATCGGAGGCAAGGCGCGCGACGAGTCGGGCCAGGTCCGGTTCTCGTCGGAGGGGACCGAGGAAATACTGCTGATCCTGTACGACGGGAACGAGCGGTCGCTCATATCCCGGACGGTGAAGGCGGGACGGCAGAAGAACGAATACTGGAATTCTTCGACCGCATATGCGATCGTCCTCGGCTCCTTTTCGGAACTCATCCTCGCGCTCGTCTATTCGAAGCGCCCAGCCCTCGGCGCAGCCTCCTCCGCGGCCCTGGCAGCGGCCTTCATTCCGCTTCTGCCGCTTCTGCCGCCCGGCTTGGTTATGACGGGGCTGTACCGGCGCCTCTGGCGCAAGGGTCGGGCGTTCCGCACCTTCCGCGACCTCGTCCGCATGCCCTTGCGGCATCTCGAAGGAATGCGGGAGACGAAGCTGCCGGACGGGTCCCGCTACGGATGGAGGGAACTCGGAAACGCGCTTGCCCCTACGGAAGGAGAGGGCGTGCCCGTGCTTCCGCCGGGCGCGGATCCCGCCGCCGAGGAAGAATGGAGATGTTACGGGATGATCGACGATGACGGGACGATACGGGCGCCGCGGGATCCCGGAGCGATCTGGGCGGCCGTTCCCGGCGATCCCGCCGTCCTGTCGGGCAGGTATGAAGTGATGGCGAGGCTGCTGGAGATCGGTGCCATGGCCGCTCTCCTCGCGGGTATAGCCGCGAACTCAGTCCTCGCCTGGCTGTTCGTCAGGTCGTTTCGCTAGAATCGGGGTCCTCGGAGGCGAACTCCGTTCCGCCATCGCTCCCGCCCTCGCCCTCGCCCTCGCCTTCGCCCTCGCCGGCGACGTCGCCGTCCTCCACGGAAACGTACGCGCCTTCGTCGGGAAAGGACGCTTCGCCGCGCGGGGATTCTTCCTTTTTGGGCTTGGCGTAGCTGACGGATAGGGGGCGTCCGCGGAAGTCCTTGCCGTCCAGCGAGGAAATGATCTCGTCGGCGATGCCCTTGCGGACTTGTACGAAAGAAAAATTATCCAGGATGCGGAGTTCGCCTATGTCGTCCTTGTCCACGCCGGCTTCCTGGACGATGAGGGAGAGCAGTTCGCGCGCATAGGCGCGGCGGTTCCGGCCGGCGCTGACGAAGAGGGTGGAAGCTTCATCCTCCGGCAGGGAGCGCCGCGGCTCTTCGATCCTGCGCTCGGCTTCTTTCATGCGGTTCTCGTTCCGGACTTTTTCGGCCGCGTCTTTCCTTGCCGCGGGCTTTTCGGCTTTCGGTTTCCGGTCGCCTTCGTTTTTCGGCTTTTCCCTCTCAGCCGGGGCGACGGCCCGAAGGACGTTCTCCGTCTTCCGATCGCGCTGGTTCCGCCGTTTGTCGGAACGGCTGCCCGACGCGGGCACCGCACGCTCGATGCTCATGAAAAGGTAGGCGGCGAAATACGAACGCATGAAGAAGGGAACGTTCTTGCGGACGTAAGCGCGGTACTCGTTGAGAAGGTAGGGATCTTCCTCGGTTTTGATCCGATTGATTATCTCGGAAATGAGGACGCGGATTTCTTCGGCTCGGGCAGCTTTATTCGTTACGGCGGAGGCCATATAGCATTCGACTCCTCTCTCGGGGGCATCTGGACGCGCGGCATCGTGAAGCGGGCGCACCGCGTTCCGCGCGTCCGTCAATTTTCGCACAGATACCGCGTTTGCTCAAGGCGAATCCAGATCGATCCGGTAACGCGTCTCGAACGGGGCGAAACCTTCCCTCGCCAGCACGCGCGCGAAGGCTTCGGAACAAGCGGGCAGGTCCAGAACCAGGCTGCGCCCTCCGAACGAGCGGCAAGTTCCGAGCATGCGGGAGAGCAGATCCTCCCCTACCCCGAGACCCCGGAATTCCGGCGCCACTTCCAGAGCGAGGAGCCTGAACAGTGGAGCCGCGCCGACGGCCAGGGCGAAAGCCGCGAAATCCCCGCGGGCGGTTTCGGCGACGAGGGCATGACGGCCGGCTACGCCGGCGAGAGGCCAGGGATCGGCGCGGAGAGGGTCCAGCTCCTCCATCTTCGGCCTCCGCCGCCCCGGATCGGCGCCGCCTAACGCTTCGGCCAAGCAGACTTCATGCAGGCGGCGGGCCGCCTCCTCGTCGCCCGCTTCGGCGGCGCGGAAGCGGAAATCCTCCAAAAGCAGATCGCCCGTTTCGTCGGGTTCCTCCCCGAGGCGCTCCAGCCCCCATTCCTCGCGGAGCGCGTCGTACCAATCGGTGACGGCGCGCCTCATTTCGCGCTCTTTCCAGGCGAACCAAAGCCGTTCCACCTCAGGCCGCCCCGAAAGCACATCCTTGAAGGCCCTGAAGACTCCCCTGCCACGGTCCAGCGCCGAGGTCAGTTCCTCGCGAACGATGGGATTGCGCAGGGACGCGGCGAAGCCCTCCATCAGACGGAAACCGTCCGCCGACCGCCATTCGGGAATGGCGATGTAACGTCCGGCATCCTCTGCCTCTTCGTCCTCTTCGATCTCATCGGCCTCTTCGTCCTCTTCGTACTCGTCGATCAAATCCGCGTCAATGACGACGCCGCGGCGCGAGTCCAGCAGGTGTTCGATATCCTGCTCCTCCATGGAAAAGAGGATCTGGTTGATGAGGGCATCGGTAAGTTCGAATTGCATGGAAAGGATTGTAGGGTCGATACCTTGCGCGGTCAAGGCAACACGGGCAACACGGGCAATGCAGGCAACACGGGCGATCCGCCGGGAGCCGCGTCCGCTTGCTTTTCATCCACGATCCGCTATGCTGATTCGATGATGAGAACATCCGTCGTGCGCTTCTTCGACGAGATCCTTCTATATTCAGGCCAATTCGCGCTGTTCTATCTCCTTATGAATTTCTCGGACGAAGGGATGGGGCTATTCCTGAATGTCGGCCATGCCACGCTCCTGGCGACCCTGCTTATCCAGACCGGCTGCCTCGCCCGCTGGGGAGACAGGAGCCTGCCCCGCTTCTTCCTGTCCCTCGCGGCCCCCTCGATTTATCTGGTCATGGAAGGTTCCGAAGGCGTCCAGTTCCTCCTGGATTCGGGCCATGTGCTTTTCTGGTCCTTCTCCCTCCTCGTCGCCGGCCTTCAAGCCGCCTCCCGGCGGAAGGCTGCCTTCGAGCGCCGCCGCGTTTCGGAATTCCTGGTCATGCTCCTGAACGTAGGCGCGTTCTTCGCGATCTACATCGTCTTCGATCTCAAGCTCGTATACGCGGAAGCCGGACACACGCCGGACGAAGTCCAACGCATGCTCGGCATCGAATATCTCGCCTCCGGCATTCGGCTATTCCTGGACGACCCGACGCATATCTACGTGCTCGGCGGGGGAGCCTTCCTCGCCCTCTCCCTCGCCGTCGGCCGGGTCAAGATCCTGTCGCTTACCGAGCGCATCAACGCCCTTTTCGGCCAGTACGTCGATCCGAAATTCCGCGACGAGATCGTCTCCAAGGAAGGCGGCGCGCCGCGCGAGCGCGAACTCTGCATCCTTTTCTCCGACATCCGCAATTTCACTACCCTCAGCGAAAAGGAGGGCGCCGCCCGTTCCGTCGCGATGCTCAACCGCTACTTCACCGAATGGGAAGAACTCGTCACCCGTTACGGCGGCATCGTCGACAAGTACATCGGCGACGCAGTCATGGCCATCTTCGGGGCGGGCGACGCCCTGAACCCCTGCGACGACGCGGCGTCCTGTTCGCTGGAAATGCTCCACAGGATGCGCCGGCTGGAAGAAAGGCTGAGGGAGGAAGGGCTCCCCGTGCCCGAGGGAATCGGAGTCGGTCTCGATTACGGGCCCGTGCTCATGGGTGACCTGGGCAGCCGCAAGCGGAAGAATTATACGGTGATCGGCGACCACGTGAACACGGCGTCGCGGCTGGAAGCCATGTGCACGGAGTTCGGAACGACCTGCGTCATCAGCGAGGCGGTCGCGCGGCGGCTGGGGGCGTCGAACGCGGCGCGCTTCAAGGAACTCGGCGAGGCGACGCTCAAGGGCAAGAACGAGACGGTCCGCGTCCGGGGGCTATCCGCGGATCGTCCCGATCCGTCCGCGGACCGTCCGGGAGACGGATCGGGGACGGATCAGGACGGTCCGGGGACGATCAGAAGATCGTCCCTTGACGAGGGGCCCCCAAACCCGGAGAATACGCCCGTAACCCTTTAATCCATAAGGAAGGAGCCAATACCATGAGCATTATCGAATACATCGAAGCACGCGAAATCCTG
This sequence comes from Treponema sp., assembly GCA_003527485.1. Taxonomy (GTDB): domain Bacteria; phylum Spirochaetota; class Spirochaetia; order Treponematales; family Breznakiellaceae; genus UBA12037. The sequence continues at coordinate 9,180 of DPXI01000069.1, forward strand.
GATTCCCGCGGGAATCCCACCGTCGAGGTCGACGTCGTCCTCGAGGACGGCACCCTGGGCCGCGCGGCCGTTCCCTCCGGCGCCTCCACCGGCGAAAACGAGGCCGTCGAACTCCGCGACGGCGACAAGTCCCGCTACATGGGCAAGGGCGTGCAGAAGGCCGTCGAGAACGTCAACAACATCATCGCCGCCGAACTCCAGGGCCTCGACGCCCTCGAGCAGGTCGACCTCGACCGCACAATGATCGAACTGGACGGAACCGACAACAAGAGCAAGCTCGGCGCCAACGCCATCCTCGGCGTCTCCATGGCCGCCGCCCGCGCCGCCGCCAACTTCCTGGACGTGCCCCTGTACAAGTACCTGGGATCCTTCCACGCCAACCTCCTGCCGGTGCCGATGGCCAACATCATCAACGGCGGAAAGCACGCCGACAACAAGATCGACTTCCAGGAATTCATGGTCATGCCCGTGGGCGCCCAATCCATCCGCGAAGCCGTCAGGGTCACCGCCGAAATCTTCCACACGCTCAAGAAGATCCTGAAGGACGCCGGCAAGAACACCGCCGTCGGCGACGAAGGCGGCTTCGCCCCGGACATCGCCAACGAGGAAGCCCTCGACTACATCATGAAGGCCATCGAGAAAGCCGGCTACAAGCCCGGCGAGGACGTCGCCATCGCCCTGGACTCCGCTGCCAGCGAACTCTTCGAGGAAGGCGGCCGGAAGGGCTACAAGTTCTGGAAATCCAACCCCGACAAGCTCTTCACCACCGACGAGATGATCGAGATCTACACAAAGTGGGTCAACAAGTACCCGATCATCTCCCTCGAGGATCCCCTGGACCAGAACGACTGGGAAGGCTACGTCAAGATCACCAAGGCCCTGGGCAAGAAGGTCCAGATCGTCGGCGACGACCTCTTCGTCACCAACAAGAAGTACCTCCAGAAGGGCATCGACATGGGCGCCTGCAACTCCATCCTCATCAAGGTGAACCAGATCGGCACCGTGACCGAGACCTATGAGGCCGTCGAGATGGCCAAGCGCGCCGGCTACACCGCCGTCATCTCCCACCGCTCCGGCGAGACCGAGGACAGCTTCATCGCCGACCTCGTTGTGGGCCTTGAAACCGGCCAGATCAAGACCGGCTCCATGAGCCGCACCGACCGCGTCTGCAAGTACAACCAGCTGATGCGCATCGAGGACATGCTGGAAGGCATCTCCGAGTACGCGGGACGCAACGCGTTCTACAACATCAAGAAGTAAGGCACCGCAAGCCGACAGGCAGGAAGCCGCTCCCGTGGGGGGGCGGCTTTTTTTATAGGGGGAGCACCTCCAGCCCGAAACGGGAAACACGCGGCGAGGAAGAACCAAGCGGGGGTCCTGGCAGGGGAAACGCGGGTCTCGTTTAGTCCTCGGCAGTAGCCTGCGGAATCACTCAACCCGCGTTTCCCCTGCCACCCCCCGATGCCTGATCCGCGCCGCGTGTCTCCCGACGTGCCACGCCTGGGCGCTGCCTTATCAAAAGCGGCTCCCCCTCGCTCCGCGCTCCTCGCCAGTAGGCTGCGGGGCCCTCCGCTACCCCCACTGGGGGAAGCGGCAAATTATTGACGCTTCCCAATCATGCCGGGATCAGGATTCGGTGAGCGCGCGATTGATCGTCAGGAAGGCGGCGCGGATGGGGGGCGTATTCGCGGAAAAGGTATGCGGCAATATACGCTGGACCATCCGCCTGCATGAGGATATCGACACCGCGTTCTTCATGGGACGCGGGTTCAATCCAATAGCCGGGGACCCTGTCGCTATGCGGCATAAACGACTTTCCCGTCGCGGGCGATTTCATCGTAGAGGCGCCAACCATCGCTCTTCCATCCGGCGAGTTCCGATTCCGTGGCCACGAGCACATCGAAGGATACTAGCGGGTCGATAAGGACGCGGCGGATGCTCCTGTTCACGGCGGTCGTAGAAGCACCGTCGGGAACGACTACGATGAGGTCGATATCGCTGTCGGGATGGGCATCGCCACGGGAAGCGCTTCCGAAAACGATGATGCGGATGGGGTGCTCTCTTTCAAGGATTCCCTTCACGGCCCGGCTGATAGCGGCATCTATGTCCATGAATTAAGAATACAGCGCCGGCTACTTGCTGCAATCGCCAAGACGACCCCCCGCGCCGGGACTTCGAAGCGGTCATGAACCGCCCTACCGGACCGTCGCGGGGGTGCGCGGAATCCGCGCCCGTAATTCCGGACGCGCTTACGGCATATCAGGCCGTTGCATCTTCCGCCGACGGAGTCCGGTAGGTCGGCGAAATACTTTCGGTCCATCCGGAGTCGTGACGGGCCGCGCTGTCAGATACGCAGCCGGGCAATTCGGAGACCTCGACGATACAGGAGAAGTTTTCGCGGCTCCAGTATGAGATAGGTTCGTATTGTTACATCCATTCTCCCCCCCTAGCTGCGGGAAGGGAAGCGCGAAGAGGAGAAAAAGGGCTGTTCCCGATGTATGGAACAGCCCTGACCTTTCACCTGCGAGTCTCGCTTCCGGAGCCGGAAATCATCCCAACAGATATTTGATGCTGGTCTGCAATTCAGTTTTCAACTGCGGAAGTTCCAGTCCCCGGATTCGCGACGAGAAAGGCTCGTAGGATATCGCCGCTTTGCAGCCGCCTTTCAGCAGGGCGTCAATTTGGCCTTTGTTGTCCATGATGTCATTCCCGTCCACCAAAATGCGGTCTTCATCGAGTATGTCTTTCTTGGCTTTGCCGGCCAAAACACCGGATACATGAACGATTTCCGTTTCCTTCGGGAAAACGTCTTTCTCGCCGGACAGATAATGATGGAAAGTATCATGCAATAATTTGTATTGGGCCGGATACCTGCATTTAGCGATACCTTCCAAGGCCGCCTTTTTGGTACGCAGAGCGCAAATTTCAAAACCCAGGGGTTCGATCAATCCGGTCATCTTCGCTTCGGCAAACAGGGGACCGTAGGCGTCAAGCGCCGCCACCAAATCCGCCGCCCGCTGTGCCGGAGTCCGCGGATCGGAGGCATCGTTCAAGGGGCAGAGCACGATGGCCGGACAATCGACACGCTTGGCTTCGGCGATCAACCCCTTCAGTTTCGCTATGTTGGTCTGCCGGCTTTTCCCGTCCTCAAACGGATACAGGGCGTTGATAGTCAGAACCTTGATGCCGGTTTCTTTGAGCATGGTCTTCAGCTCGGCATCGGATAAGCCATCAAGGATACCTTTGTCGGTAAAATCGTTGCGGACTTCTACCGCCTTGATGCCCAGATCAGCGGTAAATTTCAAGAATTCGTTCAACGGTATCTGCGGTTTTGTTACCCGGTTGAGACACAACAGTTCATGCGCGGACATAATCATGTTCCTCCCTGAAAGATAGGGTAACCGCACCCGTTATGTTTGTCAATGTTGTTTTATAACTATATTGACAAAGAATATTATGAAATATTTTTTCCACGTATTGGCTTAACCGATTTCTAGTGATATCATCATCGAATCCATGAACGCAAAGATCGGAAACCGGCCTAAAAACATCCGCTCACAAAATAAAAAACTCATCGTTGATTTATTCCGTACCAGAGGCCCCCAGACGGTTTCCGATATTTCGGCCATCGTCAAACTCAGTCGAACCACGGTCATGAAAATCAACGATGAGCTGTTGGCCGAACAGATTATCATCGAGGCGGGCAAGGGCGCTTCGACCGATGAAGGCGGGAAGAAACCCACAATTTATTGCCTCAAAGCTCAAAGCAGCCTGATAGTGACCTTTTACATTCATTACCGCGCCATTCATTTTACCCTGTTCGATTTACAGGTCCAAGCCTTGGTCAAGGCGAAGTTACCCGTGGTGACTGATGAACCGTTGCCGAGCATCATTGCCAAGATGCGGGAACTATTTATGGAAAACACCCGGAATCTGCCCTCCGATCACCGCTTGTTGGCTTGTATCGTCGCGATCCATAGCAACATGGACAGCGAAAAAGGTATTTGCTTGCACGCCACTTATTTTCCGTCCTGGGGCACGAACATTCCGATCCGCGACGAGATCGTTTCCGCGTTAGGTATCGGCTGCCCGGTCCACGTCGAAAATTTCATCCGTATCAAGGCGTTCGCCGAAATGAAAATGGGCCTTGCCAAGGGTCATAGTTCGGCGTTGATCATCGATGCCGGGTGGCACGGTATTACGGCCGGACTTCTTATCGATGAGAAACTGTATCAAGGCAAGCATTCGCTATCCGGCGAGATCGGGCACATGATCCTCCACCCTTTCGATACCGTTCAATGCGGGTGCGGCGGGTACGGTTGCTTTGAAAGCCTGATTTCGTTCCAACGTTTGCTGGATGACGCCGAGCGGGCATTGGAACAACATCCTCAGTCTTCGTTGGCGAATCACCGGGGAAATATTTCCCTTCAGTTATTCTTTGAGGCGGCCGAGGCCGGCGACGTTTTGGCCCGCTTATTGATGGACAACGTGATCAACTGGTTCGCCCGAGGGTTTTCCAACTTGATCACTATTTTTGATCCCGAAATGATCATTGTCGAAGGCGACTACGCGGCCGCCGGCCAATATTTTCAGACCGAGGTGTGTCGCCGCTCCAAACACCTGACCTTGTTGCGGCTGGTCCGGGAAACACCGATCATTTTTTCTTATTCCGAATCCAATTCTTCCGTTGTGCTCTCGGGCGCGGCAGCCATAGCCATCGACAAATATTTCAATTAAAGCCTCAAAGTTTCACACCAACTGATCGAAGCAGTCTCAAAACCCCAATCCAGGCCGGTTAGCCGGTCGCGGTCGGTTATCGCCTTTCACTCAAAGCTCACTCAAAAAGAGGGAAACTTTTTCTTGACAATTAACAATTGCGATGTGATACTTAGTTATCTAACTATATTACTTTTCTAAAAACGCCAATAAGTTGGCTATCCGGATCACGCGGCTTGGCGAACAAACGTTAGCGATCGTGCATGCGTTTTGATTAGGAAATAATCGGACCGAACGTTTGCGTTATATAGGGAGGCTCAGAAATGGCTATCAGGGTAGGGGTGATCGGAACAGGGGCAATAGGGCAAGACCATATACGCCGGTTTTCTCAAGCGCTGTCCGGCGCGGTAGTAACGGCGGTATCGGATATCGACGACGTCCGCGCCCGTAAAGTCGCGAAGGATATCGGCGGACGGGCCGCCGCGACCGGCCGGGAACTCATCGCCGCCGATGATGTCGATGCGGTGGTCGTCACCTCCATCGGCTCCACCCATGAGGAATACGTGTTGGCGGCTATCGCGGCCGGAAAAACGGTCTTCTGCGAAAAACCGTTGGCGACCACCGCCGCAGCTTGCAAGCGCATTATCGACGCCGAGGTAAAACACGGCAAGCGCCTTGTACAGGTCGGGTTCATGCGGCGATACGACGCCGGCTATCGCATGTTGAAAAATGCGGTAACCACGGGAAGAATCGGCACTCCATTGATGGCGCACTGCGCCCACCGGAATCCCGCTGTCGGCGACAACTACACTACCGACATGGCGATCACCGACACAGTAATCCATGAGATCGATGTCATGCGCTGGTTGCTGGATGACGAATACGTAAGCGCGCAAATCATTTACCCCAAAAAAACGAGTAAGGCTTCCTCGCATTTGGCGGATCCGCAAATCGTTCTTCTGGAGACGAGTTCGGGCGCCCGGATCGATGTCGAAGTCTTTGTGAACGCGGTGTACGGGTACGATATCCAGTGCGAGTTGGTCGGAGAGACCGGGATCGCCCGCCTGCCTGAGCCGAGCAATGTGCTGATGCGCAGTCAAGGCCAGCTTGGCGTCGAAATTTTGACCGACTGGAAACAACGTTTCATTGGGGCCTATGACGTCGAGTTGCAAGATTGGATAAACGCCGTTACCGCGGGTAAGGCGACGGGTCCTTCTTCTTGGGATGGGTATGCCGCCGCGGTGACCGCCGATGCCTGCGTGAAAGCGCAAATAACGGGAAAGATCGTGGAAATAAAGCTCGGAGAAAAACCCGCTCTCTACAGATAGCGGCGCCGATGGTACGGAACGGAAAAAGGAGGTAAATGGTGAAAATCGCCTTTGACGTGGATGTTCTTGCTAAACAAATGAGCATCACCGGGATGGTTCGGAAGGTAGCCGATTGGGGATACCGATATATTGAGCAATCGCCGCACCCGCGGATCAATCCGTTTTATAAGCACCCCCTGTTCTCAAGGGAATGCGAGCAGGAATACCGGAAGGCCCTCAAGGAAACGGGAGTGGAAATTTCTTCGTTCATCGTAGTCTACCGCTGGTCCGGGCCGTCGGAAGAGGAGCGAAGAATGGCGGTCGCCAATTGGAAAAAGATCGTCCAGGTCGCGGCGGGTATGGGGGTCCGCGTAATAAACACCGAGCTTTCGGGGGATCCCAATCAGGCCGAAATATGCAACGGGATGTGGTTCCGCTCGATGGACGAACTGTTGCCCCTTTTTGAAAAAGAAGGCATCCGGGTCGAGATTCAATCCCATCCTTACGATTTTTGCGAACTGAGCGACGAAACGGTGGATATGGTCAAAAGCTACCGCTCGGACAACCTCACCTACGTCTACTCGGCGTCGCACGGATTTTTCTACGACAAGGGAAAGGGCGATGTCCGGGGAATGCTGAAATACTCAGGCGATAGCCTCTCGCATGTCCTATTCGCCGATACCCTCAACCAAACGCTGGATTGCCGTTACATCGTGAATCCCCCGTGGCTCAACGGCCGCGGGAAAAGCGACGTGGCGGTACACCAGCACATGGCTATGGGCGAAGGGGAAGTGGATTTCAAAGGAATTTTCGAAACCTTGCGGGAGATGGAATTCGCCAAGAGGACGTTCAAGGCGGGCGGAGACTCCATCGCGTGCGTGTCGTACTTCGGTTTCCCCGAGAGGATGGAAAAGGAAGCTCGTTCGGCTCGCGAGCGGATCGAAAAAGAGCTTCCGCAATAAGGGAGCGTAGTCATTGGGGTTTGTCATCCGTGTTACGGATGCGAAGAAGCGTACTAAGGAGGGAAGGTATGAAGAAACTCGGCAAAGCGATTTCGGTGGCGTTGATTCTCGCGGTTGCGTCGAGCGGAGCATGGGCGGCGGGGGAAAAGGACGGAGGCAAGGGTGTCGTCAAGATCGGCGTCAGTATGGCGGTGTTCGATGACGTATGGCTTACCTACGTCCGCGACTCGATGACCAAGTGGGCTTCGACCAAAAGCGATATACAGCTGACCATCGTGGACGCGAATGATGATACGAACAAGCAGATGGGGCATGTGGAAAACTTCCTGGCGCAGAAAATGGATGCCATCGTGATTCTGCCTGTGGACACCGCCGCGACCGGACCGATGACCAAGGCGGTCACCGCCGCGAAGATTCCGTTGGTGTACGTCAACCGGAAGCCGGACAATCTCCCGAAAGGCGTCGTGTTCTGCGGCTCGAACTCCATCGATTCAGGTATCTTCATGATGGAAGAACTCGGCAAGTTGATGGGCGGGAAGGGCAACATCGTCATCCTGATGGGCAATCTCAGCAATGAGGCCGCCATCGCCCGTACCGACGGCATCAAGAAGGTCGTCAAAGAAAAGTATCCGGACATCAAGATCCTCCGCGAACAGACCGGTAATTGGCAGCGCGAGGAAGGCAAAACCATCATGGAAAACTGGTTGGCCTCCGGCGACAAGATCGACGGCGTAGCGTCCAACAACGATGAAATGGCGCTCGGCGCGATCATGGCTATTGAAGCGGTCGGCAAAACCGGACAGATTTTGGTCGGCGGCGTGGACGGAAGCGCGGATGCGCTCAACGCCATGGACAAGGGCACGCTGGCCTGCACCGTATACCAGGACCCGCAAGGTCAGGGTGAAGGCGCCGTGGAAGCCGCCTATCTGATGGCCAAGGGCCTGGCGAATCCCCGGGCGAAAGACGACATTATCTGGATTCCTTATCAACCGATCAACAAAGCTAATTACAAGAGTTTCATGAAGTAATCAGCGAGGTTCCGTCCCGGCTTACGGCCGGGGCGGAACGCTTGTTGCTTTATTCCTCCGGCCCGAATAATCGGGCCGGAGGATTACCGGGCAGCGATTTGAGGGGGGCCGGAATGGAAACCGAGTATTTGTTGCAGATGAAGAATGTAAGCAAACAGTTCCCGGGCGTTCGGGCTCTCGATAATGTGGAATTGAGCGTAAAAAAGGGAACCGTCCACGCATTGATGGGGGAGAACGGCGCCGGAAAATCCACTCTGATGAAGTGCCTTATCGGCATCTACGCCCCGAATCAAGGCACTATCACCTTCAAGGGCGAACAAATAACCATCGCCAACACGCACTATGCCCTGTCGAAAGGCATTTCGATGATCCATCAAGAATTGAGTCCAATTCCGCACATGACCGTGGCGGAAAACATATATTTGGGCCGCGAGCCGACGCAGTGGAACGGCCTGGTCGATATGAAGCTCATGAACCGAAACGCGAGCGAATTGCTTGAGCGGCTCAACATCGATCTTGATCCCCGGTTTAAAATGCATCGCTTGAGTATCGCCAACACTCAATTGGTAGAGATCGCCAAGGCAGTGTCGTATGATTCCGACCTGATCGTCATGGATGAGCCGACATCGGCCATCACCGAATCCGAAGTGGAAATTCTTTTTTCGATTATCAGGGCTCTGAGAAAGAAAAGCATATCGGTTATTTACATCACACATAAAATGGATGAAGTGTTCAAGATTTGCGACGAAGTGACCGTTTTCCGGGACGGACGATACATCAGTACCGATCCTATCGAAAAACTGACTTCCGCCCAGCTTATCCAGAAGATGGTCGGACGCGAGCTAGTCGAGATGTTCCACAAAGAACGCGCCGTCATCGGTGAAACCGTGCTCGATGTGCGCGATCTGAGCGGACACAGATTCAGGAATGTTAGTTTCGAGGTAAAACGCGGCGAGATTTTCGGCGTCGCAGGACTCATGGGAGCGGGTCGTACGGAATTGCTGGAATCCGTCTTTGGCGTACGCAAGACGCACGGCGGGGAAATCCATATTCACGGACGAAAGGTCGCCATCCATGAACCCGTCGACGCGATACGCAACGGCATGGCTTTATTGACGGAAGATCGAAAACTGACCGGCCTATATCTCAACGCCAATGTACGCGATAATATGGCTATAGCGAATATCAATGAATATATGCAGGGGCCATTCGTCAATTTCCGGAAAATCGATTCCGATTGCGAACGGATGCGGATTTTGATGCAGATCAAAACGCCCAGCTTACAGCAAACAATCAAGAATCTTTCGGGCGGCAATCAGCAGAAAGTGCTTATTTCCCGATGGTTGCTCACCGAACCGAATATTCTCATATTGGATGAGCCTACCCGCGGAATAGACGTCGGCGCCAAATCAGAAATTTATAGGCTGATGATCGAATTCGCCAAGCAGGGGAAGAGCATCATTATGATTTCCTCGGAGTTGCCGGAGATTCTCGGGATGAGCGATCGAATAATGGTCATGCACGAAGGCGATAAGGTCGGTGAACTTTCGCGTGCGGAAGCGACGCAAGAGAAGATACTGCATATGGCGACCGGGCTGAGCCTGACCGAATCCATAACCGCATGAAGGGGAAAGCTATGAAAGAAATCAGCGCTACGGCAGCAAAGGCTGAAGGCAAGAAACCAGATATGACGGTATTTAACGTAAGAGCGATCGTGAGCAAATACGGTATCTACTTCATTTTTTTGGGGATGTTGATAATCGCCTCCTTGTTATCCCCGGCGTTCATGACCCCGATCAACCTGATCAATATCATCAGGCAGATATCGATTATCGGCTTGATCGCTCTCGGAGTCACCGGGGTCATCGTATCGGCAGGAATCGATCTCTCTTCCGGGTCCGTTGTCGGCATGGCCGCCGTCGTCGCCGCGAGTCTGGTGCAAACCAAGGGATGGAGCGGAGCGCTTTTTCCGCATCTGGCGGAGTCCCCTCTGGCGGTCGCGATTCTGGCCGCATGCCTAATAGGCGTTTTGGCCGGAGCTTTCAATGGTTTCTTGGTGGCAAAAACGGGAATTCCTCCGTTTATCGCAACGCTGGGAATGGTGCTGGCCGTCCGCGGCGCGGCCATGCTTTATACGAACGGCCGGCCGGTATCGAGTTTGACCGACGAGTTCAATTTCATCGGCCAAGGATCCGTATTCGGCGTTCCGGTCCCCATAATCATTCTCGCCGCCGCGGCGGTGTTCACGCATATTTTGTATTCCCGTACGAAGTTCGGAAAGTACATATACGCGATCGGCGGAAACGAACAGGCCGCGCGCGTTTCCGGTATCAATGTCGTGAAGTACAAGATCATCATATATATCTACGCGGGTTTCCTTGCCGCTGTCGCGGGCTTGGTTGTCTCGTCCCGCATCGGATCCGGGCAGCCGGGGCTTGGCGTAGGTTACGAATTTGACGCCATCGCGGCAGCGGTTATCGGCGGAGCTTCGTTATCGGCCGGAGGAATCGGTACTATCCCGGGCACGATCGTCGGCGCGCTGATTATCGGTGTCCTGAATAACATTCTGGATCTCACGAACGTGTCCGCGTATTGGCAGCAGATCCTCAGGGGCGGGATCATCGTCGGCGCGGTTATCCTTGATCAACGGAAAAACAGGGGCGGCCGCTAAAAGGCTCCTATCAGTTAAAAAGCTTTACGACATCGGCTCCTTACTTCGGTTCCGCCGAACGGCCCGACTACCCGGCCGACGGAACCGGTCCTTTTCACAATTAGTCAGCTAGTTCTGCGGACCGACGCACGGCCGATACCGGAGGTTTGCGAATGACGATACGCAGTAAACTTTTCATCCTGGTGACCGCGACCTTCATCCTTTTTTCGTGCGCCGTCGGAGGTTATTTTCTGATACTCGGTCCTCTCGCCAGGATCGAAAAGGAACGGGCGTTTCTTGAACGATTGCGAAATGACGCATCGGAACTGCAAACCGAAGCGAATCTTATGCTACTGAACAGTCTGGGGCAACAACGTGTCCGTTTCGATATCGCCGTCAAGAATTACCGCGACGCCCGGAAAGACATCGAGAGAATCGATTATTTACCGTCATTGAATCTGACCATCCAGACCGCGTTGAACACCATCAACAAATTGTCCGCATTTTCCGATTCAGCGGCGGAAAAACTGGAAACCAGCTTGACGACATTTGAGTCGGAAACGGCCAAATATTCGATAGACAATAATACCGTCACGGTTATGCGCCTGTACCGTCGGGAACCGCCGGTACCGGATGGTTCCGATCGGTTGTTGCAGGACCGTATCCAGGATGTTTTGTCAGCCCTCCATAACATGAACGACGTACTCAGCAATACCCAGGATACGGCCAGGAAACAAGAATCGATCATAGACGGGGAAGTCGCGGTAATAAAGAATCGCAGTACGGTTATCTTCTTCAGCTCCGTCGGGGTCACGCTTTCCCTCGGTTTCCTTATTTCTTTGCTAATCGCCCGTTCCATTTCCCTTTCGCTGAAGCTGATGCAGCGGAATATCGCGGCGATCAGTTCGGGTGACCTCCGGATCCGTTTCGGTCTGCGCTCCAAGGACGAGGTCGGGAAACTTGCGGGCGATCTGGACCGGTTCCTGGATGGCCTTGAGGCTTCATTCAAGGATATCCAGGTTTCATCGCATGCCAATTTTCGCCTAAAGGATGAATTAGCCGAGTCCGTATTGAGCGCGACTTCTTCCACGGAAGAAATCGAGGCGAATACAGCTTCCATCGGCAAACAAATGGACCGGTTGGATTCCATGATCAAGCGGGAAGATGTCCAGGTGATAAGCATCTCGGAGTCTTTCGAACGGTACATGGAAAAAATATCCAGCCAGAATCAGTTTATCGATGATACCGTCGGGGCGGTATCACGAATGCTGGCGTCCATGGATAACATCACACAAATTACCCGCTCCAATCAGGACTTGACGAACGAGTTGGTCACAGAATCGGGGAAGGGCAGAGAGATACTTGAATCATCGTTCGGGAAAGTGAGCGAAATCTCGGACAGCATCGCCCAGATCCAGGATATGGCTTCAGTCATCGCGTCCATAGCGGGCAAAACCAATATTCTGGCCATGAACGCCGCGATAGAAGCCGCTCACGCGGGAGAGTACGGCAAAGGATTCGCCGTCGTCGCGGAAGAAATCAACAATCTGGCCTCCGCGTCGGCTGATAGTTCTAAAGAAATCGCCGGAAGCATACAGGAGATCGTTGCGAAAATCCAGGAAGCCGCTGAAACGAAAAGAGCAACCGCTTCCGCTTTTGCCGCGGTAACCGGAAAGATCCGGGTCGTTTCCGATTCGGTAAACAGCATTTATTCAAATCTGGACGAGGTACAGGCCGGAAGCGAACACATACTCGAATCCATGGAAAAACTCAAAAACAACGCGGAGGCGATAGAAAACGAAACGGACAGGATCGGAACGGAAACGCAGGGATTGAGGAATGTGACAGGCGATATTTCCCGGATCTCGAATGAAGTGGTATCGAATATCGATGAGATAACCGATGGCCTGAAGTTGATATCCAAGGCTATACAAGCCGTGATGGCGAACACCGAGAAGCTCGGTTCCGTTGGCTCCGACCTGGATTCTGCCGTCGGCCGGTTTACGACGATTTAGGGGGGATGATGTTTGAGCAGCTGAATTTTCGGGTGAATTTCAACGATGCCGACTATTCGATATTATCGATTCCTCCTGGTGACCGTATGGTTCTGCGCGAACTCGCCAAGCGGGTGGCTGAAGCGGCGCATCGTCCCATAATGGATGAAAAAAGATCTTTGTGGAAAAGGCACAACGCCCTTGAGCGTACTCCGCCCGTGGTTCTTTGCGATCCGGAAAACGGCTGGAACGAGATAATTACCGGAAAGGACCTTGCCTGCGTCAACAACGTCGCGAGATACTGGGAGAACCACCTCCGCAAGCAGCTGTTCTGGGCCGACCGCATGGGAGACGATTACGTCGTCGAGCCGATTTTCAACACTCCGTACATTTACGACGATTCCCAATGGAGCATCCGCGGCGTCACGAAAGATTACACGAAGCGCAAGACCGCCGAGGACGGAAAGGCGTACCACATCGAAAAGATCCTGGATGACTTCACTCAACTCGACCAATTGGCGGAACCGCGTCTTGTCGTCGACTACGAAACGAGTTTTCGGGCGCTGGAGCAAGCCCACCATATTTTCGACGGTATACTTACCGTCAGGCTGAATTCCATCTGGTTCTGGTCCTTCGGGCTCACCGACGATTACGTTTTCCTGCGCGGCATGGAACAGATGATGTTCGACCTGGTTGACGAGCCGGAGAATGTCCATAGGTTGATGGAGATTCTTTACAAGGGAATGATGTCCCGCCTGGACTTTCTGGAATCCCACAACCTTCTATGCCTGAACAACGACGGAACCTACGTCGGTTCGGGGGGGATGGGGTATATCGACAACGTACTCCCGGCCGGCGATTTCCGGGGAACGGTCCGGACGAAGGATATGTGGGGACTCGCCGAAAGCCAGGTCACGGTCGGCGTTTCCCCTGATATGTTCGAAGAATTCGTCTTCCCCTATCAGCGGAGGCTCATGGAGCGTTTCGCCCTCACCTGCTACGGCTGCTGCGAGCCGATGGACGACCGCTTCGACATCGTCAGACAGGCGAAGAACCTGCGCCGCGTTTCCGTGTCCCCCTGGGCCGACAAGCGTCTCATGGCGGAGAAACTCGGGCGTGGATACATCTATTCCATGAAGCCATCGCCGAGCCCGCTTGCGCTTCCCGTTCTGGACGAAGAATTGGCGCGCAAGGATATCCGGGAATATCTGTCGATCGGGAAGGACAACTGCCTTGAACTGATCATGAAGGACAACCATACCCTGGGCAACAATCCGGAGAATATCGTCGGATGGACCCGGATAGTCAGGGAAGAAATAGATCGGATGTGAATATTGAGCCGCACCGGGTCGAGCGGAGGATTCATTCCGTGAACATAACCATCAAGACCATCGCGCAGCGAGCCGGCGTCTCGACCGCCTCGGTTTCAAAAGCGCTCAACGGGTATCCGGACATAGGCAAGGGAACCCGTGAGCGTATCCTCAAAATCAGCGACCAGCTCGGTTATACTCCGAACGCGCTGGCGAGATATCTGGCAAGGCAGAAGGGCCATGCGATCGGTCTGCTGATTCCCGACATTTCCACCCCGATCTATCCGGAGATATTCAAGGGAATCGATTCGGAAGCAAGGCGGCTGGGATTCAGCCTCCTCCTTTGCGACACGAACGGGAAAAAGGATTTCGAACGCAGCTACGTCCGGACGCTCATGGAGAATCGGGCGCGGGGCATCATCATCGCGCCCGTCGATAACGAGATCGACCATATCCTCAATGTCACCCGGGGACGCATCCCCCTGATCTTCATCGGCGGCAAGGTCAACGACAGCATGGACAACTACGTCTCCAACGACAACGTGATGGGCTCCCGGCTCGCGGTCGAGCACCTCGTCTCACTCGGCCACAGGCATATCCGCATGATCTGCGACAATTACCGGACCAAGACCAAGCGGGACCGGGTCGCGGGCTTCAAGGCGGCGATGGAATCGAACGGCCTGGAAGCGGATGCGAGCATTTCGGATGGCCTTCATCCAGAAGGAATGGAATACGGCTTCCATGAGACATTGCGCCTCATCGACACGGATTCCATGCCGACGGCGATCTGCGCTTCAAGCGACATGGTCGCCCTCGGCGTGATGAAAGCCGCCGCCCTCCGGGGTCTCAGGATACCCGAGGACTTCTCGCTCATCGGCTACGACGACATCCAGTTCGCGTCCCTTCCCACCGTCAACCTGACGACCGTCGCGCAACCTAAATTCGAGATCGGCATCCTCGCTGTCCGATTGCTGATCAGGGCGATCGAAGAAGGGAATTCGGCGACGCGGCACAGGAAAATCATCGAACCTACGCTCGTGATCCGAAATACCTGCACCTCGCCGAATACCGAGAGGCATTTTCCGCCTGCTCAGGGCGGCTCGCCATGATCAAACGGGCAGATCGACGGAAAAAACCGTCCCCAGCCCGGGCATCGATTCCACTGCGATACGGCCGCCGTTGGCTTCGACCAGATTCTTGCAGACGACCAAGCCGAGACCTATCCCCTTGGTTTTCGTGGTGAATAGCGGCTGAAACATGCGGCCCATGTTTTCCGGGGTGATGCCCGTTCCGGTATCGATAACCCTAATTCGGATATAACTTCCGATGGCGTCAGGCGCCCCGGAGTTGATTATCGCGGCGGCGCCCAACCTGAGCTCGCCGCTCTCCGACATGGCCTGCACGGCATTCATGATAAGGTTTTGGAGCACCTGTCCGATTTGGGCGGGATCGACGCGAACAGGAGGCAAATCGGGGGGAATCTCGAATACCACCTCGACGGTCTCGGGAATTCGGCATCGGGCTAATCCGGACCGGAACAATTCAACCACGGATACGGTTTCCGCGTGAGGCGCTTTCGTCCGGACGAAATCCAGCATGTCGGAGATTATCCGGGTTGAATTGGCGATCTCTTTCCTCAGAGTCCCCAGGCATTCAGACGTCAATTCTTCCGCGCCTGAAAGATTCTCTTCCAATAGATTCACCGCGCTATCCATAACGATCAAGGGATTGCGCAGCTCGTGCGAAACGCTTCCTGCCAATTGTCCGAGCACCGCCAGTTTTTCTTGTCTCGCGGATTCTTCCCTGTATTTCGTCCGTTCCTCCTCCGCTTTTTTTCGATCGGTGATATCCGTCAGCAACGATTCCATCTGAAGCAAAACGCCTTCTTTATTCCGGATCGCCCGAATGGTCAGCATAGCCCAAAAAATCATGCCGCCTTTTCGGAACATGCGGACCTCGGGAACGAATACGGTATCCTGGTTCTCCAGCCGGGCAAGTATATCCGTCCGGATTTCCGGATCGACGTATGCCCGCTTTCCTGCATCGATTTCCGCGCCGAGCATTTCCTCGACGCTGTCGAAACCGAAAATCCGCGCTCCCGCCGGATTGATCAATACCAATCGTCCGTCCGGCTCGGTCAGGAATATTCCGTCGGGGGCGTTTTCGAACAAGTGCCGGTATCGATTCTCGCCGGCGATCAGTTCCGCTTTATCCCGCTCGAGTTTTTCGGTCATCGCGTCGATCGAGCGGCTGAGGTCCGCCAATTCGTCCCTTCCCCGCAGGCCGACGCGGACCGAAAGATCCCCGGAGGCCAACCGCTGGGCTACGGCCACCATCCGATGCGTTCGTGAGCCGAAAATCATTTTGATGAATATGTACAATGCCAAAACAAGCAATAGATAAACCGGAATCGAAAACAGGATCCGTCGACGGATGAGGGCTCGATAGTATCGTTTTTCCTGACTCAAATCATAACGCATGTAGAGGGATCCGGTGCGCGGCGACCGGGCTCCCGCCGTTCCCGACAAAATGTTCACCGGGTAATAGGCGCTGACCGATGATCCGTCCTCGGCTCGGGATACCTTCCCGCCCCCGGCGCTTATCGCGCTTCGCATCAGGTCGTTCCGGATTTCGGGCAGCGCCGCTTCAAAAGGGCGGCCGATGACGCCCGGCGATGTCGCGCAAACAACCGTTCCCCGGTCATCGATCAACGCCAATTCGGATACTCTCGGATCCGATCCGGAGATGGAAATCCGATGTTGGACGTCGGTGAAATTTCCGTGCTGCAGTTCGGTTTCGATATTTTCCTGCAATTCGGACATTTTTAGCGCTACCGCGGTCAGCGTCGCCTTCTCCAGCCAATCCGAAGATACGGAAGCGATGAAGGAGGAGTTGAAGAAAAAAAGGAAAGCCGCGCCCCCGATCAGCAAAAAGGGAATCATTATCCGCAGGGGAGGCGGAAACCAGGCCGGGCCGGAGAATCTCATGATTGAACTCAGTATGTCGCATTTCCTGCCGGATGGGAAATTTTTTTCGCTATTCGTCATTTTTTCCAGCCGGAGCGATCCCGTTGGCCGCAGTTCGATACGTGCCGGCATGGCAATCCCGCTTGCGAAAATCGACTTTCGGGATAATGATTGAGATCGGAGATTTAATGGAGCCATCCCGAATCCTTCGCATCGCCTTTCTTTTCCTGGCGTTTTCCTCATGCCAAAAAGCGCCGAGTAAAATAGGCGTCGCCATGGTGCTGACCGGCCTCAACTCGGAAATCGGGGTCAGCGGACGTAACGCGGTACAACTCGCCGTTGACGAGATGAACGCCGAAGGCGGCGCTCGCGGCAGGAAAATCGAACTCATCATCAGGGACGACGGGAGCGACAGCGAGCGGGCGCTTGCGGTGGACGAGGAGTTGCGCGCGAAGGGAGCGGTCGCGATCATCGGCCACATGATCAGCGCGTCCGGAGCGCTTGCGGTGAAAGCGGCGACCGGAATGGAATTCCCCATAATCAGCCCCACCATTTCCTCCTCGGACTACGTCGGAAAAGACGATTATCTTTTCCGGGTTCTCGGCGATAGCGGCATGCAGGGCAATGTCCTCGCGGGATACGCCTACAAAGAAATGAAGCTCAGACGGATCGCGACCTTGTTCGAATCCACCAACCGAAGCTACACGGCGTCCGTGGAAACAGCATTCAGGAAGGAATTCGAATCGCTCGGGGGGACGGTCCTTCCCGCCATAGCCTTCCCGTCCGGCATCGGATTCGACCTCAACCCGATCGCGGACGCCCTGCGGAAAACCGACTGCGACGGAGTGCTTTCCGTCGCGGGCGCAGCCGACAACGCTGCTTTATGCGCTTTGCTGGAAAAGAAGGGTTCCGGTTTGCCGGTATTCGCGGGCATGTGGTCGATGACCCCCGATCTCATCCAACTCGGCGGGCGGAGCGCCGACCGTATAATCATTTCCGGGCTGATGGATTCGGATTCCGCGTCTCCGTCGTACCGCAGATTCGTCGACGGATACGAAAAACGTTTCGGCTTCCCGCCGACTTTCGCCTCCCTGTATTCCTATGAAGCTGCCCGATACCTCGTGGCGGCGATCGAAAAATCCCGATCGTTGCGCGGCAAGGATATAAAAGAGGCGATGCTCTCTTTGGGTCAATTCGAAGGGCTCCAGGATTCGTTTACGCTGGATCGTTTCGGCGACCCGGATCGATCGTTCTCGGTTTTCGGCGTCCGGGACGGACGCTTCGTCAAAATCAAGTGAAGATGAATCGAGGATCGACGGGAAGCATGTCCCGATACCTCCTCTTTTCCAATATCGCGCTCGTCCTCCTCCCCATGCTTCTTGTCGGGACCCTGAGCTTTACGCTCGTCGGTTCCCAATACCGCAAGGAAACGGCGATAACCGTCCGGTCGATCATGCGCAGCGTCGAAGCGAAAAGCGCGCAGCATATAGGCGATTCGCGTCGGCTGGTCGAATATCTTTCCGCCCGATTCGCCGATTTCGAATCGAAGCTTGACGATGGAGACCGTTCGGCGCTCCAAACAGCGCAAGCGACAGCGCAGGGAATTCGTTCCGTCATCGTTTTAGGCTCCGATTACCGGGTCGCCGCTTCCGCTCCCCTGCGGCCGGAATCGATAGGCGACGATTATTCGCGCAGACCCTTCCTCGTTGATCTAGCCGACGGGAGAACCGTTATGTCCATGCCGTTCGTAAATCCGGAAACGGAGACCATGAATGTCGCCGTCGCCCGTAAAGAAAGGAACGCGGTCGTCGTCGCATTCCTGGATCTCGACGCGTTGTCGGATTTTCTGAAGGACCTTCTTTTTTCGCCCAAGGATGAAGCCGCGTTGGCCGACGCGACCGGCGCTTTCATCGCCCATACCGATCGCCGTATGGTCCGGGAACGGTCCCGCGAGGATTCACATGCCGAATTGCGCGGAATAGGAGGCCTCTACCTTAAAGAAAAAAAGACGGAGACGCGTTCGTTCCTCGCGGCGGGCATTCCCGTTTCCGGCACTCCATGGACCGTTCTATATTATCGGGACGCGGTCGACGCGTATTCCCTCATCATCGATCTCGCGGTTCGTTCCTCGGTAGCCGTGATATTCCTCGCGTTCGCCGCCGTCGTTTCCGCTGTGCTCTCGCGCAGAGCATTTTCCCGGCGGATCCGGGCTCTTCTTTCCTATATCGACCGTGTAGAATACGGAGGATCCGAGGATCTCCGTTACGGAGACGATTCGTGGCGGGAATTCCGCGAAATCGGTAACGCTTTTTCGGCGATGTCGGCCCGGATCGGGGAACGGGAAACGGCGCTCAGAAAAAGCGAGGATCAGTATCGGGGCCTTTTCCTACTAAGCAATGCGGTTACGCTTATCATTGACGCGGAGGGCGGGAACATCCTGGACGCGAATCCCGCCGCCGTCAGGTACTACGGATTCGCGCGGAAAGAATTGCTCTCGCTGAATATGACCGACATCAATGCTTGCGACGAAGCCGCAATCCGCGCGGAAGAAATTGCGGCGAACAGGGAACGGCGGGAACATCTTCATTTCAAGCATCAATTGCGCGGCGGCGAAATCCGCGATGTCGAAACATACGTCAGCCGCGTGGATTGGGAAGGCAGAAATTGCCTCTACACCATCATCATCGACACGACCGAACGGCGGATCGCCGAAGAGCGGCTGGCCCGTTCGCTCGAAGAAAAGAACGTGATGCTTCGCGAAATCCATCACCGCGTAAAAAACAACATGCAGATCATGTCGAGCCTCCTGCACCTTCAATCGCGCTACGTGCGGGACCCCGCCGATGAAGCCCTGTTCGAAGCGAGCCAGAACAGGATACGTTCCATGGCGCTCATCCACGAACTGATTTATCAGAGGGAGGACCTTTCGTCCGTAGACCTTTCGGAATACGCATCGAATCTTGTTCGCTTTTATAAGGACGGAGCGGTACGCGCGGGAGCGGAAATCGATACCGATTGCGTCTCCGTTTCGACTACGCCCGAAATAGCCCTCCCCTTCGGTCTCATCCTGAATGAGCTCATCAGCAATTCGATCAAATACGCGTTCCCCTCCGATCGGCCGCTGAAAGATGGTCGCCGCATCGACATCCGCTTGACATCCGACGGCGACGGATCATACGCGCTTGCCTATTCGGACAACGGCGCAGGTTTGAAGCCGGGAGTCGATCCGGAAACGACGGAGAGCCTCGGTTTTTCCCTGATACGCAGCCTTTCCGATCAAATCGCCGCCAAAGTGACGTTCCGATCGGAGAAAGGATTCCATGTTGATTTAGTGTACAAAAAGTGATCCCAATAATCAAAATCGCGGAGTCGAAGGCGATGATGCGGGAAATGGAGTATATTCAAGTTCTCAGGGGGACAACCATGAACAGGAAAAACGCAGCTTTCCTCGTCATCGCCATGATCGCGCTGGGATTGGCCGCTTGCGCGGCCGGCAGGGCGTTTACCCGGGGGGACGCGCCGGAGGGCGCCGGGACCGAAACCGGGAGCGGCGCCGAAAAGAAAATCAGTCCGAAGCTGAGAGCGCAGGATTCCAAAGCGGCCGAGATGGAGGCCCCGGCCGAGCTGGCGCGGGCGCCGTCGGCGTCGCCCGCCCTTGCGCCGGCGCCGGCACCCGACGTGGAGTCGCTTGCGTCTGTGCCCGTACCCGTGCCAGGCCAGGCGCCCGTTCCGGCGGAGGAAGCCCCCAATACCGATGAATACAATGAAATCGTCGAAAACGTATTCAAGGATCCGAGGCAGGAACCGCTTTCCACCTTTTCGATAGACGTGGACAAGGCGTCCTACGCCAATGTCCGCAACTACCTGAACGAGGGGTCCTTGCCGCCGCCCGATGCCGTGCGCATAGAAGAATTGGTCAATTATTTCGCCTACGATTACCCGGAGCCGAAGGGCGAGCACCCGTTTTCCATCACCACGGAATACGCCGATAGCCCATGGAAGGCCGATTCAAAATTGTTCCTGATCGGCATCCAGGGCAAGCGGCTGGATTTCAACAGCCTGAAACCCTGCAACCTGGTCTTCCTCATCGACACGTCAGGCTCCATGAGCGACCAGAACAAACTGCCCCTGCTCAAGGAAGCCCTCGCTCTATTGGTCAAGAATCTGTCGGCCAGGGACAGGATCGCGATTGTGGCCTATGCCGGCTCCGCCGGGATCGTACTCGATTCGACCCGCGCCTCCGAAGCGGATACGATAATCGCAGCGATGGACGCGCTTGCATCGGGGGGGTCCACCGCCGGAGGGGAAGGCATCGAGCTCGCCTATCTCACCGCGAAAAAGAATTACCTGCCGGGAGGCAACAACCGCGTCATCCTGTGCACGGATGGGGATTTCAACGTGGGGAGATCTTCGACCGGGGACCTCGTGGACCTGATCACCGAAAAGCGGAAGGAAGACATCTACCTGACCATCTGCGGTTTCGGCATGGGCAACTACAAGGACGGCCGGATGGAGGAGATCAGCAAGGCGGGAAACGGCAATTATTTCTACATCGACAGCCGGAAGGAAGCGGAAAAGGTCTTCGTGAAAGAGATGAGGGCCAACATGTTCACCATCGCCAAGGACGTCAAGATCCAGCTTGAGTTCAATCCGAAGGCGGTGCAAGCATACCGCCTGATCGGCTATGAGAACAGGCTCATGGCGGCCGAGGATTTCGCGGACGATACCAAGGACGCGGGTGAACTGGGTCCCGGGCACACGGTGACCGCTCTGTACGAAATCCTGCCCGCCCCTTCCGCCTCCGGCGATTTGTTGACTGTCAAATTCCGCTACAAGCCGATCAAGTCGGATGTCTCCATCCCCATCGAACTCGCTGTCGGCGCCGATAGCGTCGCGCTCGGGAGGGCAAGCCCCAACTTCCGCTTCGCCGCGTCCGTGGCTGAGTTCGGCATGCTGCTCCGCGAATCCAAGTTCGCCGGAAACGCCAGCTGGACCTCGCTCATCGAATTGGCCGGCGGGGCGCGCGGGCAGGACGAGGAAGGCTACCGGGCCGAATTCATCGGTCTGGCCCAAAAGGCGAAGAAACTTTCCGGGGAGTGATGGTATTATGCCGGTGAAGGACGGGCCGGAAGTGGGAAAGTCGAAAACGAGCCTGGTCATCATGGCAGCGGGAATGGGCAGCCGGTACGGCGGCATCAAGCAACTGGAGGCCGTCGGAGCGTCGGGCGAGACCATCCTGGAATTCGGCCTGTACGACGCGGTGCGTGCGGGCTTCTCGGAGGTCGTTTTCGTGATCCGGAAGGACATAGAGGCCGACTTCCGCAGCCTCCTGCTGGACCGCGCCAAGCTGCCGATCCCGGTCAAGCTGGTCCATCAGGAGATCGGCCATCTGCCGGGAGCCTGGAACGCTTCGGCCGTCACGAAAACCAGGACCAAACCCTGGGGCACGGCGCACGCGGTCTGGTGCGCCCGAGAAGTCCTGGACTGTCCCTTCGCGGTCATCAACGCTGACGATTTCTACGGCCGGCGAACCTACAGCATCATGCGCGATTGGCTCGCAGCCTGCGATGAAGCCCGATCGGCATGGGTAATGGCCGGTTACCGCCTGAGCAACACGTTAAGCGAACAGGGTCCGGTCTCGCGGGGAATCTGCGACATCGGCCCGGACGGTCTGCTCAGGGGCATCGAGGAACACAAGAAATTGCAGGGTGAGCCCACGGGGAGCGGCCGGGTCGGCTCGCTGCAGGAGGACGGAAGCACGGTCTCCTTTTCCCCGGATACCACGGTTTCCATGAATTTCTTCGGCTTCACGCCGACCGTCCTGGACGAGATCGATCGTCAATTGCGGGAATTCCTGGAGACGCAGGGCGCGGAACCGAAGGCGGAGTGCTATCTGCCGACGGTGGTGAACAAGGCGCTCGGCGAGAAGCACGCCAGGATGAGGGTGCTGGACACCCCCGAAGCCTGGTTCGGCGTTACCTACCGGGAAGACCGGCCATTGGTCATGGAACGAATCAGGGCCCTGATCGCCCAAGGCGCCTATCCCGGGAGTCTGTGGGAAAGCGCGTAAATGAAGGGTTCGGGCCGGACCGCCTGACTGAAGTCCGGTTGAAGCAGTTGCTAGAAACTGGTATTGAGAATTATCTATATCGTTCTATTTTGTGTTATCGTTTTTAAAAAACAATTAAAGCTTGGCGACCTATTATTATCAATATCTAATTCATTTCCAATCTGTTGAGCCCATTCTGCTTTATGCTTTCCAATCTCAAAGAATGGTTTTTTTGATAAAACCAATGAACCACCTGGATAAATTAAGTCAGCAAGTTTTTCCCAAGTTCCAATAATACTATCTTGGACATATGATGAATAATCTCTTTCTTTGAGATAAGGGTATGCACTTTTTATTGCCTTTAGGTCCCCAAGAAGCCAGGCTTCCATTTCTTCAATTGCTATTCGAAAATAAGTAGTCGGCTTAGGGTTACATGACTTGAGCAACCTTACTAATTCCCTTTTAAATTCAATACAATTTCTCCAATCACAATCTAAAACAACAATTAGAATGGCATTATAGGATTGATAAGTCTTCCCATATCCTCTCAATAGTCTTGGCAATTGTTCTAGCAATATTCTTTTTGATGGATCTTGAGTCGTTTTTAAATCCCTTGGAAGACGACCAATCCCTTTGTAAGAAATGGTATTATATGTATCTAGGGGTTGCTGAACAACTGCCCATTTTGCATCTTTCCCGGTTTTCAAGCCACTTATGTAATTGCGGGGGACAGGTTCCAGAAATTTCCTCGAACGAAACATTGGACACCCCGTAAAAACAATTTAAATACATGCCGCTGCAGGCTTTTGATCGAATAATAAAGGACAAAAATAAAAGACCGCGCAC
>DPXI01000112.1:0-7070 GCA_003527485.1 Treponema sp.
AGGAACATCATGGTCGGCATGCCGACCCACTGCCAGGCGGAGACGAGGGAGACGGCGGTGAGCGCGTATTTGGGCTCCCCGAGCCAGGGTTCGGCCAGGAAATCCAGGCCGACGCCCTTGAGGAAGAGGGTGAGCGCGCCCCACTGGGGATTCAGGATGAGCTTCCAGAGGTAGCCGACGACGAGCACGGCGAGGGTCGCCGGAATGAAGATCACGGTGCGGTAGAAGGACGCGCCGCGGAGGCCCTTCTCCATGAGGAGGACCGCGAAGAGGATGCCGAGCACGTTCTGCACGGCCATGTGGACGAAGAAGAAATACCAGGTATTGGCGAAGGCGCTCCAGTAGCGGAGGGCGTTCTCCTTGACGGCGAAGAGCCGCACGTAATTGTCGAAGCCGATGAACTCCCTGGATCCGACGGCGCCCGCGCGGAAGAAGGACAGGCGTACCGAGTCGAAGAGGGGGAAGGCCATGAAGGTCGAGTAAAGGACGAGCGCGGGGATCAGGTAGGGAGCCCAGCGCGGGGCTTCGCCGAGCAGGGCCTTGCCCCGGCTCCGGATGTTGAAATCGATCATCGTCAGGCTCCGTGCCCGTCGGAGGGGTGAGGACGCAGGCGGCCTCACCCCTCCCGGGCTTACATTGAGGGTTTATACCACTTGGCCAGGCCGGCGGCCATTTCGTCGGCGGCCTGCTGCGGAGTCTTGATGCCCTTCATGACCTGGATGGAGCCGTACATGATCAGGTTGTAGCCGGACGGATCGCCGTCCATCAGGCGCGGCCAGGCGAGTCGGACGTCGAGGCCGCGTCCCTTGTTGAGGGCGAGCATCTCGTTGGCGTGCGGATCGGCGATCGCGATGGGCGCGTCTATCATGGGGTAGAAGCCCGTCGGCAGGTACTTGGCGGCGATCGCGGCGCCTTCCTTGGAGCAGATCCAGGCGAGGAATTCGGCGGCCTCCTTGGGGTGCTTCGTCGCGGCGTTCATCGCCAGGCCCGCGTCGGCATGGAAGCAGACCTGGGCCTTCTTGCCCGCTTTCGGCGGAGGCGCGAACACGCTCCATTTGAAGGGAACGTCCTTGAAGGTGCCGAGGGTCCAGGAGCCGTCGAAGTACATCGCGGCCTTCCCTGTGGCGAAGAGCGCGTTGGAATCGTTATAGGTCAGCGCCTGGAAGCCGTCGGGAAGGAAGGGCACGAGGTCCTTCATCGCCTGGAAGGCGCCCGCCATGTCCGCGTCGTTCCACGCCTTCTTGCCCGACTCGTACGCCAGGCGCCCCTCGCGTCCGCCGATGAAGTTCGGCGCGATGCTCATGAACACCACCTCGGCGATGTCCCATTCGTCGCCCAGGGAGTTCGCCACGGGGATGATGCCGGCGGCTTTGACCTTGGCGCAGACGCCGAGGAATTCTTCCCAGGTCGCAGGTACGGACAGGCCCAGTTTGGAGAAGATGTCCATGTTGTAGTACACGCCGTGGGAGACCGCGACGAAGGGCACCGCGAAGGGTTTACCGTTCGCGGCGGTCCAGGGCGCGCGCGTCCCCTCGGAGAAATTCTCCTTGAGGCCCGCGACGGAGGACACGTCGGCGAAATAGCCGTCCGCGAAAAGCTGGGCCCCCGTGGCGTACGAGCGCGCGTACATCAGGTCTGGTCCGCTGCCGCTGGCAAGCTGGAGGCGCAGGGTCGCGTTGTAGTCCGGCGGATTGGTCGGCTTGAAGTCGATCGACACGGCCGGATGGCTCTTCGAATACTCGGCCAACAGGCCCTTCATCTGTTCCACGTCGTCCGCGCGCCAGGAACCCATCACGAGCGCGACCTTTTCTACGGAAGCCGCCTTGCCGGCGTCCGCGCCGCCCGCGGCGAATAGTCCGGTACTGCCGAGGACGAGGCCGAGAGCTATGACCGCAAGAAATCTTTTCTTCATGTTCCGCTCCTTTTTAGCGTGGGGAATACTATCCCAGTGTCCGTCCGATCCGCCCCGGCGTACAGTTACGGGAGTAACCGTTCCAGTACTCGTTTTATCACTCGAACCAGCAGGGATCGACGGATCGGAGCGCGGCGATAGCGTCCCGGCGGTCGCCGACGCGCAGCTTGTCGTACAGGGTCGACGCATAGTTGCGCACCGTCTGCTCCCCCAGGTGGGCGGCCGCGGCTATCTCCTTGTTGGTCATGCCGCGCAGCAGGTACGCCGCGATGGTCTTGTCCCTGGGCGTCAGCTCGTAGTACCAGTCCGGAAGCCGCTGCGTCCCCGCGCCCCGCTCCCCGGATCGGAAGGGCGGGCGGCGCTCTCCGCCGCCCGCGGCCGTCAGGGCCGCCGCCAGATGCCCCGCCAGATCCGGCGCGATCAGCAGGGACCCGTCGCGCACCGCGCGTATGGCCGACACCAGCATGCGGGGCGCGATGTTCTTCAGCAGGTAGCCGTGCGCCCCCCTGCGCAGGGCCTCGGCCACGTACTCGTCGTCCTCGAAGGTGGTGAGCATGATGACCGAGACGTCCGGCCAGCGCGCGCGGATCGCTCCCGCCGCGGCGACGCCGTCCATCACCGGCATCCGGACGTCGAGCAGGGCGACGTCGGCCTTTTCGCGCTCCAGGAACGCGATCGCCTCCTCCCCGTTGGAGGCCGTGCCGACGACGCGGAGGCCTTCGTCCAGGCTTTCGAGCACGAGTTTCAGGCTCTCCAGGAACAGGTACTGGTCGTCGGCCAGCAACAGCCGGATAGGTTCATTTTCCATCTTCGTCCTCCCCCAGGGGCATCGTGGCCCGCAGCGCGAAACCGTCCGGTACGGGCCCGGCCTCAAGCTCCCCTCCGAGCTCTTCGACCCTTTCGCGCAGGCCCGCCAATCCTATGCCCGCCCGCCCCCCTTCGTCCCTCGGACCGGCCGCGGCGCTGGAGCCGTCGTCCCGGAGGCGGACGCTCAGCTTTCCGCCTTCGCGCCAGAAACCGACGTCCACCGAAGTCGCCCGGCCGTGGCGGAAGGCGTTGGTCAGCCCTTCCTGGATGACCCGGTACAGGATCTTCTCCACCGGGCGGGGGAGGGCCGTCGGGAGGTTGGCGAAATCCGTCCTCACCGCGACCCCCGTGACGTCCTGGAAATTCTGGGTGAGCCGCAGGAACAGGTTCGCGCCGCGTGGCCGATCCGCGTCCCTCATCCTGAGCGCCGCCAGGGCGCGCCGGGCCTCCGAAAGGCTCTCGTCGGCGTGGAGGCGGGCTTTCTCCAGGATGGCCCGGGTCTCCGCGGGCCCACCCTTGCCGTAGAGCGCCGCCTGGATCAGCATGATGAGATTGGTCAGCGTATAGCCGATGATGTCGTGGATCTCGCCCGCGATCCGCTTCCTCTCGTTCTCCATTCCCTCCTCGCGCAAAAAAAGGGCGAAGGTCTGGAAATCGAGGTTGGCGTCGGCCAGCTTGCGGTACGCCTCGTCCATTCGCTCCAGCTCGGATCCGAGCGCGGCGAGCTTGTTCTCCCGGCTGCGGAGCGCGGCGCCGAGTGCGGCCACGATGGAGAGGATGGACAGGAGGGCGGCGGTTTGCGCCCCGCCCGCCCCGGCCAGCTCGCGCCCCCACGCGCTGTGCGGCCGCAGCGCCGCGATCAGGACGGCCTGCGCGGCCGCGGCCGCGGCCAGGCCTCCCGGCGCGCTGAAGCCGAGCGTGAGCGCCAGGACGACGGGCGCCGCCGCGGGGGCCAGGATCTCCGGCTCGGGACCCACGGCATTCGCCAGGAAGGCGAGGCAGGCGACGGACAGGACACAGGCCGCGCCCCTCGCCCCCGGCCCGAGCAGGAAGGCCGGAACCGCCAGAAGGGCCGCCGTTGCGAAGACCGCCGCCGCCTGCGCGTACTGTCCCCCTTCGAGCATCCTGCCCGGACCCGAGGCGAACGAAATCCAGGCAGCCCCGTAGGAACCGAGCGAAAGGAGGAGGGGAAAGAAGGTTCCGAACGCCGAGCCGCGCTTCATGAGCGCCCAGTGTAGCATGGCGCGGAAAAGCTGCGGGGGGTGGTCGTCTCCCGCCGCCCCGGCCTCCGCCGCGGCCCCGGCCTCCGACGCCCCGGCCACCGCCCCGACCGCCGCCCCTACAAGTCCTCCGGCCTGACCCGCAACGCCAGAGGCGGGAACAGGGACACGGGGACATCGGCAAGCAGGCTGGCTGCCGTCGGCAGGCCGTACTTTCCGTCCCGCAGGATATAGACGAAGGTTTCCATGGTATTCGGATTGACGATCCAGTATTCGCGCACCCCGTATTTCTCGTAGAGCATCCGCTTTTCGGACTGGTCCTTGAGGGCTGTGGAGGGCGATAGTATTTCGATCACGAAATCCGGGGCGCCGCGGACGCCCTCTTCGATCAATTTGGATTTATCGCATACGACGAAGATATCCGGTTGGACCACGATATCCGTTTCGTCCAGCGTTTCGTCACCCTCCGGAAGGAAGACGTCCACCGGCGCGATATGCGGACGGCAGGGCTTTCCGGCGAAGAAATTCGCCAATTGGTTCGCCAGCTGAAGCGCGAGGGTTTGATGCGTCCTTCGCGGCGCCGGGCTCATGACCCAAGCGGCCCCGTTGATCAATTCCCAGCGCTCGTCCTCCGGCCAGTTCCTGTAATCCTTGTAGGTGAAGCGGGCTCCGGCTTTCAGGGGACTGGTTCCGTCGATCGGATGATCCGGCATGGCACGCTCCTTCATAATATTCCGATAGCCCATCCTCCCAACAAGAGGTATCGCACCTCATTTTTGTTTAAGAAGTTGATAAAATCCCTGAAGTCTACCGGTAGTTGCCTCTGGTCCATAAAAGCATTCCCTCAAGTAGGTGATGGTTTGGAATTTTTCCTTGTAAGTGGCGTTTGCCCAGTATCGGGAATCATCCCTATCAAGTTCATCCGCATCAGCCTGGACTGCCAAGCCTCTGTCAATCCTCGCTTCCATTACGATACCGCCTACATTCTACGTCCGCGGGAGACCGAAGAGCAATACGCGCAGCGGGGGCGTGGGTCCTGTCGGCAAATTTCTTGTTCTGATCTCATGCTCTAGGCATGTGCTTTGCTATATAGACAAAGAAATATTTGTATCACATACACATAGTCCTACACTAAGTGGATAGTGCAATAAGGAGGCATGGGATGAAAAGGCCGGTAACGTCTATCGTATTGTGCGTGCTCGCGGTTGCGCTTGTCTTCGCTCAGGGAACGACCAAGGATGAGGATGAGATTCGAAAGCTCATCGCCAAGGTAAACGAGGCCTGGACGACCACAGACGGCGCCGGGATCATGGCGGAAATCATGGCGGATAATAACTTCTTCACGATCATCCACAACGAGCAGGACGAATCGAAAAGCATGCTGTTCGATAAGACGGCTTTCCAGAAAGCATTCGCGAACCTGCTCGCGAACAACATGCCGAAGAAGCATGTGCATACGATCAAATCGATGACCTTCTACGGCCCCGTCTGCTACGAGATCGGCATACTCGAGGACATCAATAGGGTAGGTATCCGGACAGTGCGTGAAACCTTCAATACTTTCCACAAGTACCCTGAAGGCTGGAAACTGCAGATGACGATACCGCTCAAGGAGATGACGGGCGCGATTAATGCCGGTTCGTGACCGGCCGCCCTTGGTATAATCATTCCTTGAATAAATCAGTCACCCAGACTAATTTTGTGATTGAGGTTCAAATGATCGTCATATCGGTAACGGACTTCTCCAGGAACATCAAGCGCGTTCTCGATTCAGTCGAGACCGGGCAGGAGGAGGTCGTGCTTGTACGAAACAAGCGCCGTATAGGCACTTTGATTCCGGGCGAGCCGTTCGTTACCGCAATGGAAGCCATGGGCGACTTGTACCGCACCTTGCCCGAGGATGCGGCGGACAATTGGCTCGACGATTCCCGGATTCCCGGTTCGCAGGTTACGGAATTGAGGGATCCTAGGGCTGGCTGATAGATACCCGTATCTGGGTCGATGTCGAACGAGGCCGCATTTCCCCTGCGGATGTCGAACGACACACCGGCAAGGAACCGGTGTGCCTCTCCCCGGTTACCATTGCCGAGTCGGCCTACGGCGTCGAGAATTCATCGGAAGCAGGAATCAGGACAAAACGATCGGCGGCGCTCAACAGGTTGCGCAAGAAGCCCGTACTTCACATCACTGAGGAGACTGGACTGGTCCTGGGTCCTCTCGTGTACGGCTTGGCCAAATCAGGCCGAGCCACGCAACACAGGATCCAGTATCTGTGGATTGCGGCCCAGGCGATCCAGCATGGCTTTTCCCTGCTGACCAGGAATGCCAAGGATTTTTCCGACATCCCCGGACTGGACCTTGTAGAGTTCGGAAGCTGAATACCAGCCTTACTTACCCCCTCGCGCGCGTCCCCTCACGGCATCCTCGCCGACCCCTCGCCGCGCCCTGCGATCCCCGGTATAATTCCGCCCCATGCCCGGGGCAGGCCGCAACCCGCCGCCGCAACCGCCGGGCCATCTACAGCACACGGCCCCCGCACCACGAGGGCCGAGCGACCGGCAGGACCGGCCGCGACAGGAGTTTCCCATGGCAGAAGAGTTGAGCGAGTACAAAGGCCCCGCAACGATGGAGAAGATCACGTCGCTCGCAAAGCGGCGCGGCTTCGTGTTCCAGTCCTCCGAAATCTACGGAGGCCAGAACGGCGCCTGGGACTACGGCCCCCTCGGCATCGAGCTCAAGAACCGCATCCAGGCCCTCTGGTGGAAGGAAATGACCCAGCTCCACGACGACATCGTGGGACTGGACGCCGCCATCCTCATGTTCCCCAAAGTCTGGGAAGCCTCCGGCCACGTGGAGAACTTCACCGACCCCCTGGTTGACTGCAAGAAATGCAAGAACCGCTTCCGCGCCGACCAGATCGACCAGGAGAAGCTCGCGAAGAAGGAATGCCCCGATTGCGGAGGGGAACTCACCGAAACCCGCAAGTTCAACCTCATGTTCAAGACCAACATCGGCGCCATGGAGGACACCTCCAGCGTCATCTACCTGCGCCCCGAAACCGCCCAGGGCATCTACGTCAACTACAAGAACATCATCCAGTCCAACCGCATGAAGATCCCCTTCGGGATCGC
>DPXI01000112.1:7095-316938 GCA_003527485.1 Treponema sp.
GCCCACTACGCCAAGGACGCCTACGACATCGAATACCTCTTCCCCATGGGCTGGAAGGAACTGGAAGGCGTGCACAACCGCGGAGACTACGACCTCTCCCGCCACATGCAATTCAGCGGCAAGGACCTCCAGTACATCGACCAGGACGACAACAACGCCCGCTACACCCCCTACATCATCGAAACCTCCGCCGGCCTCACCCGCGAAGTCCTCATGCTCCTCTGCGACGCCTACGACGAGGAAAAGGTCGCCGACAAGGGCAACGACGACGACTGGCGCACCGTGATGCGCTTCCACCCCACCATCGCCCCCATCACGGTGGCCGTGCTCCCCCTCATGAAAAAGGACGGCCTCGCCGAACTCGCCCAGGAAATCCGGCAGGAACTCAAGCAGGACTACGTCACCGACTACGACCAGTCCGGCGCCATCGGCCGCCGCTACCGCCGCCAGGACGAAGCCGGCACCCCCTTCTGCGTCACCATCGACTACGAATCCAAGGAGAACTCCACCGTCACGCTGCGCTTCCGCGACAGCATGGAGCAGGTGAGGGTGCCCCGGGCGGAGCTCGGGGAGAGGATCAGGAAAGAGATCAAGGAATACAAGAGGAAGTAGGGGGCGCGTCGGACGCATAGCGTCCGACCGGGCTCTCCGCTCCAAGTCCTCGCAAGAAGAAAGCGCCCATCAGGGCGCTTTCTTCTTGTTCCGGGCTTTCCGCTACGATCCCTCGCGCGGGGGAGCGGCGGCACGGATGCCGCCGCAGCTTGCAGGCGCAGTTTACGAAGGCAAACTGCGGTGGCATGGACGCCACACACTCGCGCGGAAAAGGTAGAAAATGACTATCTATTTTCCAAGAACTCTCGGATCGGCATATCGATATCGTCGCAGATCTTTTTCAAGAGTATTGGGGATAGGTCGCGTCCTTTATGGACCGGGACGGTCGTCCGCCTTCCGTCCGGATGTTTATATTGTTTGTGCGATCCTTTCTGGCGGACTTCCTGAAACCCGAGGTCCAAAAGAAGTTTGACGACCTCCGTTGGTTTTAGGACAGGAATATCTCCCATTATACGAAAACCATTTGAGTCCCGACAAATTCGCTTTCAACTTTGGGCTCGCCGTCTTCCAAAATAAGGGTTAGAACCTCTTTAAGATTTTCTTGGAGTTCATCTAGTGTTGCCGCTTGGGTATGCGCACCCGCGATTCCGGGAATGTACCCCACCAGCAAGTTCGTCTCGGGACATCGTTCTATGACGGCAGTGTAGGCTTTCATATCAAGAACCCCCATCTTTCGGCACATCAACCATCGATATTCTACTTCATTTGGGACGATCCGGCAAAGAGTCGCCGACGGTCCCGTAGCCGGTTCATCCGAATCTTCGTCAGCCTATAGTTCCTGCGGCTTTTCTGAGTGCGGCTCAACGCGTATCGATACCCCGCGAAGGGCACCTCATCTATGCCGTATAACAATACCGATCCCCGATATTGGTACGAGCTCGCGAACTAAGATGAGAATAGCGACCGGATGTT
The DNA here is from genome assembly GCA_003527485.1 of Treponema sp. GTDB lineage: Bacteria > Spirochaetota > Spirochaetia > Treponematales > Breznakiellaceae > UBA12037. The sequence goes on from DPXI01000112.1 coordinate 8,620, forward strand.
CGTCCATGAAGGCGCTCCGCCGGATATCGCCGCGTAACGCTTCCGCCAGGCTGCGGAGAAGAAGCTCAAGGGGAACTGACCCTTTTTCCCCTTCCAGGGTCTTCCGCAACATCCTCACCGATATTATTGTTGCGATCCCTCGTCTGATAATACTTGATGGTGTAGACTGATGTACGGAAAATTTATGAATGGCGGAAGAATGGATATCAAGCAAGCATTGGACAAGATCCTGAATGAATGGCCTTCCGAGCGGAATAATCCATTTCGCGACAATCCGCTCGCCCAATTCGTACGTACGGATTTTCCATCTGTTATTCAACAGATGGTTAGCAGATCGGGCACCCGATACAAAGTGATCGGAAGCGCGGGAGCTGGCAACTGGGCAAGCATCCCTTGGCTTGCTCTCTTGGATCCTGAGATTACATCGACGACGCAGAAGGGATTCTACCCGGTGTATCTTTTCCGGGAAGGACATGTCCGGTGTCTATCTATCGTTCAATCAAGGTACGACCGATCCCGTGAATCGCCTTGGACGAACCGAAGCGATAAGGCAGGCACGATCCCTCGCGAGGTCGTTCCGCTCTTTTGTACCGGAATTATCTTCTTGGGATGAGACAATCTCACTCGGGTCAAAAACACAGCTCGGTTCATCGTATGAAGATCCTAATATAGGTGCGAGATTCTATCCGAAAGGCGGTGTCCCCGACGTCGATTCGTTAGAATCTGACCTACTTCGAATTATCTCCATATATGAACGATGCAAGGAGATGCCTTTGCCTGAGCAAAGCGGACTTGAGATCAGTGTTGCTCCCGTTCATCTTGCTCTTCCTAAACCTTTCCTTCTGCTCGCCGGACTTTCCGGATCGGGAAAGACGAAGTGGGTCCGGGAGAGAAAGCATGCGGAGTTGAATAATTTCGAGTTGATACCGGTCAGGCCCGATTGGCACGAGCCTTCCGATCTCCTGGGATATATAAGCCGCATTTCCGGTCATGCCGTATTCATACCGACAAGGTTCCTTGATTTTCTCGTAGTCGCGTGGAGGGATGCGTGGGAAGCGCAGCCTTCGCTCAATCCCGTTAGGGATTCGCTCCCGGCTATGATTCCGCATTGGCTTTGTCTCGACGAGATGAACCTGGCTCCGGTTGAGCAGTACTTCGCCGACTACCTCAGCATTCTAGAGTTAAGGGAATGGAACAACAGCCGATATTCTTGTCCTCCGTTGTTACGATTCGAAAAGGGGACCGATGAAGCGATCCGAATCGCGCTCGGGATTGAACCGACGGATCCGATGTGGACAGCTTTTGTCGCCGATCACGGAATTCCCCTTCCTCCGAACCTCGTCGTAGTGGGAACGGTCAATATGGACGAGACGACGCATGGTTTCAGCCGGAAAGTTCTGGACCGGGCGCTGACCATCGAGTTCGACGAAGTTGATTTCGGCATCTTCGGCGGAACTCCCAGCGGATCGCATGCGGACGCCGTACCGTGGACGGGGCTACTCGCCGCGACTTCCTCGGATGATGTTGAAATAGATCCGGAAACCAGGACGGCGGTTCTCGGCATGCTCGAACGCTGGAACGGCATTTTGGACGGAACGCCCTTCCGCATAGCGTACCGGACGATAAACGAAGGCCTCTTGATCGCCTCGTCGTTGGCGGATAGGCCGCTGGCGGAAAGGCTTGATTGGATCGCGATGACCAAGCTTCTGCCCCGGCTGGAAGGCGACGAGGACAAGCTGGGAATGGATCGGGACGGTCGGGAGGCTTCCTATTTGGACGACGTGGTCGCCGATTGGACCAACCGTCTCGGTCCATATTGGGAATCCAGCCGTGCCAAGCGGAAACTCGATTTCATGAGGTCCCGTCTCAAACGATCCGGCTATACATCCTTCTGGCCGTAGACATGCCTTCCCGCACCGAAGCTCTCTCCATCGACACGGCCTCATGGACATTGCGACTGAAGACGACGGCCGCGCCTGATGAGCAATTATCCAAGCTGGCGCGGCTCCTCGGAAGACCTGTCGATGATCCATCGCTCCAGGCCGCTGTCGAAGCGAGGGTGCCGGGAGCGGTCGAGATCTCTTTTCCGAATCGTCCGCGGATTTTCGAGAATACCGTCTATACGCTGAGCGTCAAACCCAAGAGCGGTTTCGATGTCGTCCGGGTGGGGCATCCTACGCTACGGGATATCGAAGATTCCATCGACGACGAAGACGGGGTATGGCGGGGAACTCTCCGGACCGGAAACGATATCGGATGGTTTCCCCTTGAGATCGTCGTCCGACCCAATACGGGAGGACCTGCACGCACCGATCGGATCGCATGGCAGGTATGGCCTCTGAAGCTGGATTTCGCCTCCGATCTGAAACTCATTGCCACGGATATCGAGGCCGTTTATCCCCTATGGCTCTTCAAATTCGGCGTGGCTACGGAGCATGACCTCGGTGTCGGACGCGGCCGGTCGGATCGCTTCCTGCTTATGTGGTTCGCACAGTTCCGCTCAAGATGGGATGAATTGGAAAGGGGCCTCAAGGTGATCCTTCAGAATCCGCACGTCTCGTTGCAGTCCCGCTCAGCACGGTTGAGGGCCGAACGCTTGCGCGGCCGCATCAACCGGAAGCTGGAAGAGAGGATCGCAGTCGGTGGGGAACGGCCGGAAATCCGTTACGAGGCGACGGTCTGGAGTTCAAGCCTGGACACGCCTGAGAACAGGTTCGTGCTGTATGTCCTTGATAAATGCCTTTCATCCCTAGATCGCTTCCGCGACGCTGTCGATCGTCCCGGCCTCTCTCCGACGTTCCGCGCGCTTCTCGACGGCTGGATCCGATCCGTCTCTGCGTTCCGTTCGGATCCGATGTTCCATGGCGTCGGCACCTATTTCGGACTATCGAAAGAATCGTTGGTCCTCCACAATAGGGCGGGTTACGCCACCACCTACCGCGCTTGGTTGGAGTTGCGTCGGGACCTGGAATTCTTCGCGAGCGCATCGGCGGCGCGCTTGGGAATGCGGAGCGTCAACGAGCTTTACGAGATCTGGTGCTTCCTCGCGATACGGAGGATGCTCTCCGATCTCGGCTTCCGGGAATCGGAACGGAAAGAGGCGCGCTGGAGGAAGGTCGGCCTCGAACGGGAAATGGAGAATGGAGCCGGCGCGTCCTTCCGATTCGAAGGCAACGACGGTCTGCGTCTGGAGCTATCCCACGAGCCTGTATTCGGACGATTCCGTTCCGGTCCTTTCCATAGCGCCACGATTCCCCAGCGGCCGGATATTGTCCTGGAGGCAAGGTGGCCAGCTTCCGACGAAATGCCCGAACGCCGCCTGCTCTGGATATTCGATGCGAAGTACCGACTGATGGAAGATGCGGCGGCAGGTTCAGCGGATCGCGACGATGAACCGATGCGCGATTGCGATTACCTCGTCCCTCCGGATGCGATCGACCAAATGCACCGCTACCGGGATTCCATTTTGATGCGGACGGAAGGATCGGAATCCCGCCCCGTCGTCTCCGCGTTCGCGCTTTATCCCGGCATCTTCGATCAGACGCGGTCACCTGCCGGGAATCCGTACGCGCAGGGAATACAGGCAGTCGGTATCGGCGCTTTTCCCCTGTTGCCGAGTATGAACGGCGATCTGTGGCTCCGCGCGTACATGGACGACGCCCTCCGGTCGACAAGCCACGCGAAGACCGTACGGAAGCGTTCTGTCCGCATCCCCGTTTCCGGACTGGAGTACCCGGAGGACGATGTGCTGATTGTGTACTTAACAGCTGATCGCCGCCCCGAATACCTCGAACGTTTCCGTGAAGGCCGCTCCGAGCTTTACCATACGTACTTGCAGGGCGGTCCCTCCTCCGCACGGCTCGGCAAGGTCAAGTTCCTCGTCGCTATCGACGTACCGCATACCGACGGACCGCTCCGGATGATCCGCGGCGCATACGCGATCGACGGGTGGAACGTCGTGGCGCGATCCGAACTGGATACCGCCGCCGCAGGTAGTCCGCAACCTCGCGACGCGGGAGCGAAGTGCCGAATTCTCCGACTCGGCCGTTATCTGCAGCTCGCATCCCCCATCCCCGTTCCTCGGGAGCCGGGAAACTGGTTCCGGTACGCATCGCTGCAGCGCCTTTTTGAAGCGCGTACCTTCGCGGATCTCTGGTCGATCAAGGGCGAGTAGGTGGCCGCTATCACGCCCTTCGAGCCTGCCTCCATGAGCCCTTAATCGCTGAGATCAAGTGTAGCCACGGAACTTCATCGCTGTATTACCTGTGATACAGGGGATAGGATGCTGGCAGTAAGGCTCGATTCTGAAACGGAAACCCGTTTGACTTATCTGTCCCGTGCAACAGGACGCAGCAAAAGCTATTACGTCAAACAGACCGTTGATACTTTTCTCGAGGATCAGGATCAGGAGGATTATCTCCTTGCTGCTGCTGTTCTTGAGCGAAGTGAACCACGAAAGTCCGTTGTCAATCCTGAGAAGTCCGAACGTTTCGTCCGCGTAGAATGGCTAGACTCCGTCGATGAGAAGGACGCGTTCGACGAGGTCGGCCTTTTCGGCAACCAGAATACCGTCTGCCGCCCGGAAACACCGAAGTGGCGGCATACCGTTGAACGGCTCAAGGAGCGGTTCAAGAAGTGGGAGGGGTCTGAGATCTGGTCTACAATGCTATCGCCATTGTGTGCCAGTGAAATGCATGCCGCGGAACGAAAATCGCATTATAAAGGCACTCGTTAGTTAAAATCGCGCTCCGCATTCTCTGAGCATGGTATAGGTGCTGACAGGACGGATGCCGAAGACTTGGCAGATATTGGGTATCTTGACGATGGTTTTCCTCGGGCTCACGAGGGCTTCGAACGACACCAGCGTGGATCTATCGGCAATTCCGTGCGCGATCATCCATGGGTCCGCTCCATCCAAGAACGGTTGAGCGCTATACGGTTCGTACATAGCGAGGACTCGTTCCGCCACAAGGCCGTATGCCTCTTGTACGGATTTGCTCGGCTCCACAAAAAGACCGGATGATCGGCGTTCTTTAGCCCACCCTGCAAGATAATCAGTACCCTTGCACAATTCATCGCAGACGAATAGGGATGAGTATATTTTGCCTTCGCTTACGGTGCGGTCTATCCATTGCCAGAAGCTCGGTACGATATCGAATCCGTATGGGCCGTTCTTTGCGCTGATGAAGATATTCGCGTCAAGACAGTACCGTACGGTGTCGGTCACCGGGTAGTTTTCCCCCCCGCGAGTCCTTCGACCACGCCGACGCTGGTATCGAGGAGCGTCGCCGCGTCGCGCCAGGAGATGTGTTCCCCCATCACCGAATCCAGTACGTGACGGGTATACCGTTTGCCGTTGCGGTAGGGGATTATGACGGCAGGGGGTGGCCCACCTGATCCTTTTTCGGCGTTGTCGGGACGCTTCTGTCGAGCCAGTTCTTTGTCGTATTGGGCGAAGAAGAGCGGTTTATGTATGAAACCGAGCTCCAAAGCGCGGCGGAGGACCAATATGGAACTTACCTTGTATTGTCGGGCGATCCGGCTCGTGAGCGTATCTAGATCAACGCCGACATCCCACGCGGAAGAAAAGTCTTCTCGGGGACAGAGCGTTTCCACCGCGACGCGGTCGCACCAACGTTCGATCTCCGGATCACCATCCTGGAGGAGATCCGCTTCGCCTGTATCGCTTACGCCGCTAGCGCCGGCCCAGATATGGGCCAGCTCATGTATCAGAGTGAAGATTTTCGCGGTCTCAAAGTCGTTCACGTTCACGAATACAAGCGGGGCTATCGGATCGCTGAGTGCGAAGCCCTGGAACTCGCCGACATCGAGGGACCGATGCGTGTTGGAACCGACGATGCCGTTCCTGAGGACCAGTATTCCCGCGTTTTCGGATTGTTCGGCGATGAAGGAAAGGTAGCCAGACCAGGTCGGAATCGTGCGGGCCGTTTGTGCGGTGATGCCGAGCGTACGGGAGAGTTCGGCTGCCGCATTCTCAGGCGGCGTATCCGTTGTGCACATGCCGACGAAAGAAAGCGCCTCTTCGCCCTGATCGCGCAACTCTTCCCTGTACCAATCCTGCTTTCGGAGAGCGGAATAGAGGACATCCCGGAATTCCGGGCTAGGCGAATCGGCTCGCGGTTTCCTGGTTCTGCGGAGATCCGCGATAGGAAGCCGCTCATGCGGTTCGGTCGTCAGGAAGAGATAACCGAAAGGGATGTGAAATGCGCCGGCGAGGCTCCGGGCTTGGTTGAACGTCGGGAAAGCCTTTCCGCTCTCCCAATCCACGATCTGCTCCGGATGGACGTGGAGCTTCCGCGCGATGATTTCCGGGCTTATTCGGGAACGGGATCGTGCCCAGACGAGCATCTCCGGCCGTATGAGTGCTTGAGTCACAACCGGTTCCTCCAATAACGACTATAGCTAGGTTGCCAGGAATTCTCAAGCTCAGGATGGTTCTCCTTTACGCCGAGACGTTGATTGGCTCGGCGTAGAATTCCGCCCATGTTTCTAATACCATTTATTGAATTTCAATAATTCGTACTTGTTTATCGGGGAATCTAGGGGTATTCTTCACCCAACTTCAGGGGGAGGCACCGTATGAAATACCTGGGAGAAAAGTCGATTTCCTCCGCTTTGGCCCTAGCCTTGCGCCTAGCTTGGCACGCTCTGCTCATCGGTTCGGTGCTCGGCCTCCTCGTCGCATCGGTCGTCCTGTTCTCCGATAAGATCAGCGACCGCTTCCTTGGAAGCTTCCTGGCGGAATTCCGGAAGGAACTTGAGCTGAGCGTAAGCGGCAGGGATATGGCGGACTGGGAGAACTTCGTCGTCAAATCTTTACCTTTGAGAGCCCTCGTCCTGCCCTATTTCGCCGCCCTCAGTGCCCTGCTCTTGATGATCCTCAGCCGGACAAGGCTCGTATTCGAAAATTTCACCAAGAACATCGTCTTCGATACGAGGAACGCGGCCCTGCTCTCCAAGATCAGCAAGCTGAATATCGTCTATTCGCTGCTGGTCCTCAATTTGGCGTCCTTGTTGATCAGCATCCTGCTGTTCATTCTTTGCGAAGTCTTCGAAAAAGGCGCCGGCCTTCAGGAAGACCACGATCTTACGATATAGAGGGCAGTGGAATGGGCATAATCTTCAGGCTGGACAGGGTCATGGCCGACAGAAAGATATCCTTGGGAGAATTGGCGAAGAGGATCGACCTAACCGATTCCAATCTATCGATCCTGAAAACCGGTAAGGCGAAAGCGGTCCGCATCGCCACCATGGACGCGTTGTGCCGGGAACTGCGCTGCCAGCCGGGCGACTTATTGGAATACCAAGGCGAGGAGATGGTAGAAAAAGATAAATAGTTGTAATTCATGTAAAAATAACTGTATTTCATAATAAAAACAACGATATTCGACAAAAATATATTGTAATTCAATAAATATAATGATACATTACCTCCATCATTTAGGAGGTTCTATGTACAAGTCACAAAAGGCCCTGACCTGCGTTCTGATCTTGGTTGCCCTCGGCGCTCTAGGATTCGCCGGGGAGCCGGAAGGCTCGATGCCCGGCGCGGAAAAGGAATTGTATTTCGGCGCCCCGGCCTGCCTTTACGGTCAAAACTCGCTCTTCGGTCTCCAAGGGGGATACCGTTCGGGCAATTGGCAAGTGAGGCTCGATCTGAACCTGGCGGAGGATTACCGGAACGGACGCGACTGCTGGGCTTTCATGCCTTCGGTCGGTTTTTTCTATTCCCAGGATGTGGGGGAGAAGATCCGCTTCTATGAAGGACTCGCCTTCGGAATGGAAAAGGGCATCGAGAATTCCTTCCAAGGCACCATCGGCTTCATGAATTATATCGCAGGCGCTGAACTGATTGCGTTCGGGGACAAAACCTTCTTTGTCGAAGTCGGCTCAGGAATATCATTTCCCCAGGACGAAGGAGCCTACAACGGGGGAACCATCGTCGGCGGCGGTTTCAGGTACTATTTCTAGGCGGCAGGAGGAGCAACACTATGAACGAAAAAAAAGGATGCGTCCGGCTGCCGCTCTCGAATTATGCCTGCAGCGCCGCGGTGACCCTATCCGCTATTCTCATCCTCGGGTGCGCAACCACAGGCGTCGACGCTGCCACCGGAGCCACGGCCAGTTCCCAGAACCGATCGCACATCACCGAAGAGGGGCAAGCGGGAACCCTCATCGTACTGGCTGCGTCCGAGGGGAAAAGCACGAGCAAGATCGCCGACGCGATCGCCGAAGGGCTGGGGGCCGACGTGCTCTCCCCAAACGCAATCGCAGCCGAAGAGTTCGGGATGTATGGACTGGTCGGTTTCGGCTCGGGCATTTTCGACCAGGCCCACCACCAGGCCTTGCTCGAGCTCACCGATCGGCTGCCTTATTCTCCCGGACTTAAGGTCTTCATCTTCTCCACGAGCGGGGTCTCCCGGCGCTTCGCGATGGACCACCAAATCGATGATCCGCATACTCCGCTTCGAGAAAGGTTGCTCAAGAAGGGATACAACGTGGTCGGCGAATTCAATTGCGCCGGCTTCAACGACAACAGTTTCCTCAAGCTCTTCGGCGGCATGAACAGGGGCCGTCCAACCCAGGAAGATCTCGCGCTCGCCAAAGCCTTCGCGGAAAGATTAAAAAGTACGGAGATGGGAATCGCTCTCGTCGCCGACTACGCAATTAAGGAGGAGACGCCATGAACCAGAGACTTCAAAAAGCGGGAGGGGCGGCAGCCCTGACCGCGGCCATCGCCTTCGTATTCGTATTTATCCTGGTCGCCACGACCCTGTCGCAGATGACTGAGCCGGATCTCCCCTTCGGCGCTTATCTGGAACTCCATCGGACCTACGGAGCGCTGATCTATGTCTGGCACTTCGCCATGTACATCGTCTTCGGACTTTGCCTGATCATCGTCACCCTCGCGCTCCACGATCGCTTCAAGGAGGGGTCGCCGACGCTTTCCGTGATCGCTGCGGCCCTCGGCCTCATCTATTCGGCTTTCGTCCTGCTCGGCGGCCTTTTGACCATACATGGAGACGCGGCGGTGCTCGTCCTCGCGACGAGCGATCCCGTCCGGGCGGAAGGTCTGCGCGGGATTCTCGCGGCCATCACGCTGTGCGTTGATTCGTCCGATAGGCTACTGGGCTGCTTATGGGTCGGAACGGCGAGCGCCGCCGCTTTCGCTGCGAAAAGCTTCCCGCGGAGCCTTGCCTGCCTCGGCCTGGCTATCGGCGCTCCTGGCATTATCGGCATGGCATTTCCTTCCCTCCTCGCCCTGAGCTATGTCTTTGGCTTGGGCATCATCGTCTGGTCGGCATGGATCGGCGTCGTCCTGCTCCGCAGCGGAGTGGCAGGGATCAGCCGGAACTAGATGGGATGGAGTGTAGCTCCCGTGGACCTAGGGCTGGGACCCGGAAACCGGTGGGGGCGGGCATCGTACCGTTCCCAACGGATCGAGGGCTACAATAGGGCAACACCGTATCGTGTTCTCAGGGTCAGACCCCGGAAAATATGCGGCGCCAGAATGATTGATCGGTGATGGATTTCGTGGCCCTGGACAACTTCATCCATGTCGTGGATGAAGCCGCGGATACGCAGGGCCTCTACGTACGGGTGATGCGCGGATTGGCTTCCGCCGACTGGTCGATCGATTTGATGGTCCTCACCGAGTCGGACTATGGACGGAAACTCGCGGAGGGGTGGACCGTCCTTCAATCCATCGATCGCGATGGGCGTCTCGTCTATGCCGCTTAACGACAGGGATTGCGCATACAGGTACAGCCTTGCGCGCGACGACGAGAAAAGCGCGCGGAACCTCGCGCGTGAGGGCGGTCCTTCCGATATCGCCGCGTTTCATTTTCATCAGGCGGTAGAGAAGACGCTCAAAGGCGCCATCGCGGAGAAGGGCGGTGACATCCCCCGCATCCATGACCTCGAAAGGCTTTTCAAAACGGTTGAACGGTCCGGCTTCGAGTTCAAGCCGGGAGACTTCGATTCCGTTGCGCCCATACAATCGTACTATTCGGACCTCCGCTATCCGCGCGGCGAACGCCTCGGTCAGCAAGACCTTGAGCGGATTATCATTGCCTATGAGACGCTCGGTTTCTTAAGAGAATCCGGCGAGCTGTCCGGGTAGCGGCGCGACGATTTCGGGTTGGATACTACCGAATATTGTATCAGTTGCTTGATAATGAGCTTGTCATTGTGGCTGTAGCAATTGGACACCGGAAGGACATTCACGAATCCTGACGGGGATCAGACCCCCGGATCCGGTTTTCGATCGCAAGGTCCATTGATCTTTTGCCTGTATATCTTGCAATGGATACATTTCCGCCGTCTGTACAGCGCGATCAAGCAGTCAGGCGTGCATACCAGAAAGTCCGGACTGGACAGGGATACGTATAAGGAATTGATCTATCGGCATATCGCTTCAAGCGAACCGAACGGCGCAACCATGGAAGAATTTATTCAGGTTTTGCCGGCGTTCGACCGTGCGAAGGTTCAATCCTTACTACGTATCCTTGTCAGTGAGGATCGAAAAGAGGTTCGCGGTATAAAATAAGATACGCGTTGGTATATGCGTCAAGAGGCGGCGAAATGACGCAAAAGATTGCATTTGACGTAAATAATGATGCATATACAGGTGCAGATACCGATATAGCCAAGAATTATGAGTATCTTCCCGCGCGGTATTGGTGTAAAACGAGGTATGAAAATGGCTAAGACCAAAGCCCCAAATCGATAGAATCCTTCACCCACGACGACGCGACGCGCAAGAACATACCCACCGCCGAATACCAGTCCATGGTGGAGCCGGGCTTTGACACGAAGATCGAGGGTGCGCTCAAGGCGTCGGCGCACAGCTCGTGATCAAAAATATGTATCGAAAAACCCGCTTCTCTATACATATTAGTGGTAATATGCATAAGAAACGCCAATATTCTATACATATTATTTTGATATGAGGTCTCCATGTGGAAGATAAACCGGTTTCCGCCCGCAGGAGAACTGGAAACAAAGCCAGTTCTCAAGCGCTGCGTCAGCGCCGGACGTGTGTTGGCCGAGCTGAAGGGCTCGTCGCTCTCGATCCCGAACCCGGCCATCCTCATCAATACCTTGTTGCTGCAGGAAGCGAAGGATAGTTCCGCCATAGAGAACATCATCACCACCCACGACGACCTGTTCAAAGGAGAACTCTACCCCGAGGCACCGGGGAACCTGGCCGCGAAGGAGGTACAGAATTACGTGCAGGCCCTGAGGGCTGGTTTCGAGCTGGTCCGCTCCAATGGGTTGCTTACCCTGCGGACAATTCTGGAGATCCAGGAAGTTCTTGAGAAGAACCGGGCCGGATTCAGGAAGCTGTCCGGAACGGAGTTGCGCAACGAAGCGACCGGCGAGACGGTGTACACCCCGCCGCAACATCCGGATGAAGTTATCAGCCTTATGGGAACCCTGGAACGGTTCATCAATGATTCCGCTTACGATGATCTTGATCCGCTTGTCCGCATGGCGCTCATGCATCACCAGTTCGATAGCATCCAGCCCTTCTACGACGGCAACGGCCGTACCGGGCGCATCCTCAATGTGCTCTTCTTGGTGAAGTCGGGCATGCTCGACATTCCCGTGCTGTATCTGAGCAGGCGCTTCATCGAGGACAAGGGGCGGTACTATCGGGAACTTCAGCAGGTCCGTGAAACGGGGACGTGGGAACCCTGGCTTCTGTACATCCTTGAGGCAGTGGAGGATACCGCGCGCTTCACTCTGCGTCAGGTCGGGGCAATCACGGCTGCGTTGCAGGATTACAAGAAGCGGATTCGGGAGCAGTTGCCCAAGATCTATTCACAGGACCTCCTCAATAACTTGTTCGCGCATCCGTACACCAAGATCGAGTTCGTCGAGCACGACCTCGGCGTAACCCGTCTGACCGCGACGAAATACCTGGATCTTCTGTCCGAACAATTCGTGACGAAACATAAAATCGGCAGAAACAACTACTACGTGAACCGCGCCCTTTTCGCGATCCTTTCGCGGGAAGGCTTGTAATGAGAACTTCCGCCCTTTCATCGCGCAGCTACCGGCGTTAGGTTATTCCCGGGACTCGACCTCGGAACGGGGAGGGTATTACTTCCAGCCGGGGGAGTCCGACGGCGGACCGCCCGGAACCGGCAACCGCCTCGCCCCCTGCCTCAGGCGGTCCGCCGGCGCGCCCTGATCCGCTTCAACCGCTCCCGGCCGCAACGAATTCGCCACCGAGAACTTCACCGCTTCGCCCGTCGTCCCTCGCAACGGGCGATTGGCAATCCAACCCATACATCATGTCATACACCGGCATGGGGCGTATGCCGGGAAGGGTCCTCGCTTGAAGCTCTTTCTTACGTTAATCCGGCTACCTGACTTTCGCAGGCTCTTGCGGTTGATTATACAGAACCGGCATCCGGCATCGCCATTCATTCCATAAGGCTTCGTCCAAAAGCAAATCGGACATAAATCGGCTTACGTTGATCCTGGTTGTTTTTCCGGCATCGAACACCGGGCTCCGCACTGGAGATTCACACGCATGGAAGGGGCTCTCGCTCTCGTCGTTGACCAGGGTGTCCGGGCGCACGGCTATCCATTCTATCTTCTCATCGACTTTTCCGATCTCATCCCGCAGATAATCGGCGGCCTTGACGTTGTCGCGATGGGCAGGCAGAAGAAGGGCAAAAACCGATAGGGCGATTCTTTCCCCAAGGGTATTTTTCTCGCCCGATACGGAATTCGTGTAGGCGGTAGTGCTCATCAGGATGAGCTTTACCTTTTTGCCGTCTTGCTTCCCGGCAATCCCGCAAATATTTTTTATCGTGCCGGACACCAAGTTGCGCGGCTTCCCGAACATCCCCTTGAGCGATACGGTGTGCCCGAGGCAGGAGACTACGGCCCCGCAACCCTCCAGGATTGCCGTCAATCGCGAATCATCGAATTCGGAGACATTCCCTTTTACGATTTCAACCAGGGGATCGGCGAGTATCTCCACGGGGAGAATCGCGCCTTCCCGGACGACCAGGCGAACGTTGATTTTTCTTTCAAGCAATTGCCTGGCAACCAGTTTACCGGTAGTCCCGCTGGCTCCCAGAATCAATACTTTCATCATAAACCTCCCTTTTCATTTGCGTTATTCATAATCGGCTTGAAGCCCTTGAATATCAGATACGCGGACAGGGCCAGCTCAAATAAAGCCGCTGGGGTATTCATGATAAAATAGGCCGGCGGTGCCATCTTGATGAAACCCAACATCAGCATCAACGTGGAAAGTACGGATAACGCTGACCCAAGGATTCCCCAAACCGACAGCCAGAGCGGCACAAGTCTCATCTTGAACATGCTGAAACAAAGTATCAGGCCTCCTGTCATCCAGGGCAGGATCATCCCGACATGATTCAACAGATCCCTGCCCGTCCGGAGCAGTTCCCCCGTTGTTTGAAAATAACTTGAATAGGGAAAACCAGCCGAGGCGAAATCCCGGCTCAGGGACAGCAGGAGCGAAAGAGAGGCAATCCCGGCAAAGAGAAATGCGGCTCCGATAATCCGGAAGGCAAAATACGCGATAGCCAGACCTCCATCATATTTTTTGATTGTTTGATGGAACAATACCGCGATGCATACATAGGCGACGGCCATGGCAGCCTGAAAGAAAACCGCGAGCAAAACCTGCGTCCTCATCGCGGATAATTTTGCGAGATAATCCGGATACTCCAATGCAGGAACGGAACTCAATATTCCGAATGCAATTCCGCTTATCAGTAATATTCCCGCTACCGTCGCCGTTCTTCTGTCCGAATTCATAACTGCCGCCTCCCTTATTCCTCATCCTGATATTGGAACGCTTCGTCCAGCGGCACGCCGAAGACCCGCGCGATCCGGAACGCCATCTCGAGGGACGGCGAATAGCGGCCCTGCTCGATCGCGATGATGGTCTGCCGGGTTACGTTCACGCGGTCGGCGAGTTCCGCCTGGGTCATCTCGCCCGCTGCGAACCGGAGGGACCGGATGCAGTTGGAAACCCGCATCTTTTTCGCCATGGCTAAAGGCCCCAGCGGTAGGCGGCCAGCTTGACCCCGGAGGAAACGAGCCCGCCGGAGACGAAGGTCAGATAGAGGGCGTTCGCGATCCAGAACTGGTCGTACCGAAGCATCGCCAGGGCGAGAACGCCGAGCATTCCGACGCACGAGACGTAGTAACCGGCCAACTCACCGCGCCGGTTAATGCTCTTGTCCCGCTCGTCCGTGCGGTCGATTTCGTTTACCGAGCCGCTGCCGGTTATTTCGGAAGAGACGGCGGTTCCTATCGACATGAGGATGGTGCCGGCGATGGTCATGCCGATCATCGAGCCGATTGCGAGGATCATGGGCCATTGGTACGCGATCTCCGCGGCAGGAGTGACCCGCAGCCGAGCCAGGATAAAATTGTAATAGAGAGCCGAAACCAGGACGGTCGCCGCCGAGCTCACCCAGGTGGACTTTTCTTCAAATGACATAACGCCTCCATTGAATGTTAAGTTTGTTTGACATTCAAAAATGTAAAGTATGTCAGACATTATGTCAAGCATATTTAACTTGAGAGGTTGTAAAAGGTAATGCATTTTTTATTCACAAATTCGCAATAAAGCATTTGGACCTCTGACGGAAGTCCAGTTCCTGTGTTCACCACTACACATCAGGATAAGGTGAGGAAAGCGGGTACCCCTTTGCGATATATTTACGGCATGAGAACAGCGGGCTCCATTCGATTTCCACAAGCGTTTTATGCAGCGGCGTTAATCCCTTGGTTCGTCATATTGACCGCCTGCCCGTTTTGGTCCGAGCTGCCCCTCTCGGATCCGTCGGCCGCGCACATTGATCCCGAACTGGCCGGGAGCTGGATTCCGATATCGGAGGATTCCGAAGGAACGTTCTCGGTAACCTTCCTCCCCTTCGACGACCGGGAATTCGCGGTTATTGCGAAAGATGGAGATACGGGAGAAGTGGACGCGTACCGTGCCTTTGCGACATCGATTGAAGGCGATCGGTTCCTGAACTTGAAGGAGCTCGACGAGGCCGTCGATAAAAACGATTGGAATTTCGCGCTGTACGTGATTGAAGGCGACACGCTGCGTTTGCGCATCATCGACGACGCTCTTTTCAAGTTGAAGGATATGATCGACCCGAAAACCGGATCGGCGCGGTTTTCTTCATCCGCCGAGCTGAACGAATTCGTCCGCATTCATCTGCGCGATCCGGTTTTGTACGGAAAGGGCGATGATGACCTGACCGAACTTACCCTAAAGCGGGCGAAGAGCGAACGCTGACCGACGGCGCTTAATAGGGTCTTGAATTTCCGTAGGCAATCGACGACGAGCGCGTGGTCTTCTTCGTGGGGAAGGTCCGAGACCGTGCCGCCGGCGATTATGCCCGCGCCGCGCAGGACGGTGCGGAACAGTATTTGTCCGGGTCGGCGAATATCGATCGCTACAACTGAGCCTCGCTATCGCGCTTCTGCCGCCGCCAGCCCGTCTTGGAAATCCATTGAAGATACCATGCTGGGATTATTGCATATTGCGTCTCAGCGGGGCGCCCATGCTGATGCGGGGCCGGACGTGAAAATATAGCGAAAACGCGCAATGTTTGCGTGTGGAAATGATACAGAAAAAAATGTTGAAGATTTTGTCTCCGTTGTGGACTAACGAAACCTCCGAAAAAAAAAGCCGCCGATAATTCGTTGGAAAAAATGAAGAGCGAAGCGGCTACCGGCATCAATGTGAACTTCGCGATCACGCCGGAAGAGAATTATTTCGATAAGGTTACGATTTCCCTCAATAGCCGATCCGACGATCCGGATCTTTTCATGAGCGGCGCTTACCAGATCTGGGAATCCGCCGTCCCCGGCTACGTCCAGGAATCTGACCCCTTCGTCAACGATTCCAACCTAACAGCCTGTCGGACTTAGAACAAGAAATTTTCAGGATCCTCAAACCAGATATTGATAAATCATGAGTGCCTAATTCGTAACGATAGACCGTGAAACAACGATGCTCTTCACTCCGGACCACCATGACTGGATACCTGAAGACAGTATTCTCCACTTCGTCATTGATGCCGTCGAGTCGCTGAATATCGACACGATCTCGGGCCGGTCTTCAGACGGTCATGTCCGTCGCCGCGGCGGCCTTCCTATTTCCGGTCGCCGTCATCGTCAATTACTCGTTCAAAACCAAGCGCGAGCTCTACGTCGGCAACCCCCTGGCCCTGCCCGGGGCCCCCTCCTGGGACAACTACCGCAACGCCTTCGAGCGGCTCTCCATGGGGACCACCTTCATGAACACCGTGCTGTACA
The DNA here is from genome assembly GCA_003527485.1 of Treponema sp. GTDB lineage: Bacteria > Spirochaetota > Spirochaetia > Treponematales > Breznakiellaceae > UBA12037. Next base: position 24,976 of record DPXI01000112.1, read on the forward strand.
CGGTCCTGTCCGTGGCCATCCTGGCCCTCGCTTCCAGCGCGGCGGCCTGGGCCATAACCCGCAACCGGGGCCGCTTCTTCCGCTTTTCGTACCTCTATTTCATCGTGGGCATTCTGATTCCCTACCAGGCGCTCTTCCTGCCGATCTACATCATCGGGTACTCGCTCCGACTCACGAACACGGTGTACGGCGTCGTTTTCATGTACGTGGCCACGGGGATGTCCTTCGGCGTATTTCTGATGACGAGCTTCATGTCGACGGTCCCGGTGGAGATAGAGGAGGCCGCCCGCATCGATGGCTGCTCGGTCTACGGAACCTATTTCAGGGTGGTCATGCCACTACTGAAGCCGGCCATGGCCACCCTCGTGATCATGCAGTCCTTCCAAATCTGGAACGACTACCTCATGGCCAGCCTCTTCGTGAGCGACAAGCGGCTCAAGACCCTGACCGTCTCGCTCCGGATGCTCTTCTCCCAGCAGAGCAGCGGCTACACCTCCGCGACGGCGGCCATCGTTATTTCGGTTCTGCCCATTGCCTTCCTGTTCATCTCTCTGCAAAAGTACTTCGTGAGGGCATGACAGCCGGCGCGGTGAAGGGGTGATCATATGGATATCAAATTCGAAGAGAACGGAATCCGTGTCTGGATACTGGTGACGGAGGCCGGCGACGTCCGGCTCCTCCACTGCGGTTCAGGGGATTTCCCGATCCCGCCGGACGATCCCGCCGCGAAGTTCAGGCTCGTGGAGATCCACGAGTCGGGGATGAACCAGGCCGACCACCACGGTAGCAAGCACACCGGGACCTCGCCCGGCTACCTCCTCCGCTATCGCAACCACCGTTTTGAGCAAAACGGCCACGGCCGTCTTTTGGAACTCGTTCAGGAATACGAGGGCCTGTTCGTGACCAGCCGTTTTCAGTTTTATGACGGCGTGAGCGTCATCCGCTCGTGGACCGAGCTGGAAAACCGGGGAAAGTCCGAGCGGCCGATCGAGTACCTGAGCTCCTTCGCGCTTACCGGGCTCACCCGCGGCAGCCGTCAGCGCCGGAACGAAGGGGCGTTCATCCACATCCCGCACAGCACCTGGTACGGGGAAGCCCAGTGGAAGAAGTACCGGCCCGGCGAGCTCGGCTACGACGTCGTGAACTCATTCTCCGTGAAGAGGATTTCGCTTTCATCCACGGGAACGTGGCCAGCCTCGGAGCACCTCCCCATGGGCGCTTTTGAACACGAGGAGCTGGGGACCACCGTGGCTTGGCAGATCGAAACGAACGCTTCCTGGCATTGGGAGCTCTCGGACATCGCGGGGGAGTTCTATCTCCAGCTCTCCGGGCCGAGCTACCAGGAGCACTCTTTCCTGCGCGTGCTCAAGGCCGGAGAGAGTTTCGTGAGCGAGCCCTGCGCCCTCGCCTTCGTTCGCGGCGGTTTCGAGGACGGGATACGGGAGCTCACGCGGTACCGCAGGCGAATCCGCAGGCCGAACGCGGACAACAAGAATCCCGCGGCCATCTTCAACGACTACATGAACTGTCTCTGGGGCCAGCCCACCACCGGGAAGCTCCTCCCCCTCATCGATGCGGCGGAGGCGGCGGGCTGCAAGTACTTCTGCATCGACGCGGGCTGGTACGCCGACGGCGCATGGTGGGACGGCGTCGGGGAATGGCTTCCCTCCGCCGCCCGCTTTCCCCGCGGCATCGGGGAGTCCCTTGAGCGCATCAGGAAGGGCGGAATGATCGCGGGCCTCTGGCTGGAGCTGGAGGTGATGGGCATCCGCTGCCCTCTCGCATCCCAGGTGGGCGACGACTGGTTCTTCATGCGCAACGGGAGACGCGTCGTGGACGAGGGACGCTACCAGCTCGACTACCGGAATCCCGCGGTCCGCGCCCACGCCGACGGAGTCATCCGCCGTCTCGTGGAGGAGTACGGCGTCGGCTACATCAAGATGGACTACAACATCAACGGCGGCCCCGGCACCGAGCGCGATGCCGACAGCTCCGGCTCGGGTCTCCTGGACCATACCCGCGCCTACCTCGACTGGATCGACCGCGTATTCGCCCGGTATCCCGACCTTGTGATCGAGAACTGCTCTTCGGGCGGTATGCGGATGGAATACGCCCAGCTCTCCCGGCACAGCATCCAGTCCGTGACGGACCAGACCGACTACCTGGCCATGTCGGCCATCGCGGCCAACTGCGCCACCGCCGTAACCCCTGAGCAGGCGGCCATCTGGTCGTACCCTCTCGGGGATGGGGATGAGGAGGAGACGATCTTCAACATGGTGAATGCCCTCCTCCTCAGGGTCCACCAGAGCGGACACCTGGCCGAACTCTCCGCTGAACGGTTCGCTTTGGTCCGGGAGGGCATCGACTACCACCACGCCATCAGCCGCGCCCTTGCGGAAGCGCTCCCCTTCTGGCCTCTCGGCATGGCCTCGCTCGTTTCGCCCTGGAGGTCCTTCGGGATGGAATCGAACGGCGTCCGCTACCTGGCCGTGTGGCGGACCGTCGGAGGCGAAGACGAGGTGCCGCTTCCCCTGCGGGGAACGGCGGGAAAGGGCTTCGGGGCGCGCTGCGCGTACCCCGCAAGCCGCTCCCCAGCCTTCTCCTGGAATGCCGACGAAGGTATCCTCAAAGTCCGTCTGGAAGAAAAGACGGCCAGGATTTTCGAGATACGCTGATACTCTTTTTTCGCCGCTCGGCCCGCGGCGGGCGCCCGCGGCCCGCGGCCCGCGGCCCGCGGCCGGCACAGTCACGCGCGTCAGGCGTCGCTCGGGGCCGCGTTCCGAATGGAAGCGGCTGTGCTGCGCGCTTCCGGGATTCCATGGAGCAGGTCCGGGTGCCGCCATGGTTTGTAGGTTCAGTTGGCGAAGGCAATCCGCAAGCGGCACGGACGCCGCTCCGCCGAGCGGAAGAGTCTTTCAGCCAGCAGTCTCCGGCGGAATCTGCGACGAGGTCGCCCAGCGACCGCCAACCCTCACAAAGCAGTTGCGTCGCGAATTTTATTCAATAGGTCATATCCTCATCGTAAATACCATGACAGCTTTCCGCCGGCGCAAGCAGAATCGGCATTTCGACCCCTACTGCATGTACCCATCCGCTCCGGCATCCGCCCCGACTTGGGGACGAATCGCCTCAATTCGGTTTCCGGCGCGGCGGAAGGCTCCGATGCCGGTGGCGACTGGCGGAACGGTATCGCCCGTCGAGCGCTCCAGGGCCGAGGAGGCAATCGTTTGTCGCCCGGACAGACTACCGGGAAGCAGGCACCATCCTTGCCGTTGAAGTCCAGGATTCGCATTTCCTTAATCGGGGATCATGGGGGCAATTTTATGTGATGAGCGGTCCGCGGTCCAGGCGGTAGCCTGGATTATCGCGCCGCCCATCGGGCTGGTTGATTATTTGATTCCGAAGCGGTAGACGGCCGAGACCTCGAAGCCAGACGCGTCGCCCCACAGGTCACCGCCCAAGTCGGAGATCGTGTCCTTCGTCCAGCTCGGTATGAAGGTAGCCTCGTATAGGACGTTGAGTGCGAGCGCTCTATGTCTCGCGAGGCGCCAGCCAAGGGTCGTACCGCCGCCTACGCCGATCTGGGTGAAGTACCCGTCGCAAAAGGGCTGGTCGAGGGCGGTGATCCCGGCCAGTGCGGAGAGCCAAGGACCGGTCGCCGTCTTCGTCGGGTACCATTCCAGTTCTACGCCCGTGAGGCCGAAGACCGTGAGGACGGGGGATAGTTCGTGGGTGTAGTCGCCTCGGTGGATCGCTTCCTCGAAGGCGAAGGAGGCGCGGTTGGAGTAAGCGATCGCGAAGCTCGAACCGATGGGCCATCGGATGAGCAAGTCGGTATTGATGGCGAAGGGATTTCCTGAATAAGGGAGGCGGCCGGTCGTACCCTCAATCGCGCTCTCGCTTTCGGTAGCATAACCGGTAATCGGGAAGTTATCGTAGCGAATGGACGGGCCCGAATATCCGGAATCGATCGTATAACTCGCCAGTCCGAAGCCGAGGCCGAGTTCGTATCGGGGGACGTCGAGGGCGAAGACTGCGAAGGACAGCGCGCCGAGCAGGACCGTGAGCGATGAACGACGGATGAAATGACGATTCATTCTGGTTTCTCCTTACTCCGTGATTGGTAATGGGCGTCAGGTTATTGCGGCGGGCTTGGTCGCGGCAATAGCGAAAAGCCCGCTTGGGGGAAAGTACCTATTCCATAGGGTCCAATTCACTAAAATGCCGGCGGTGACGCCGTGATATCTTCTGGCCATATCGACGGCGAATCTCAAATATATGGAGGAGTGTACTATGAATGGACATGATGAAAAGAAGACGCAGGGTGAGACCCTGACGGCGACTGGCGGGAAATTATCGCTTCCTTCCGGCGCGGCTCGTTTCGGAGAAATGATGGCCGGGATTTCCCCTGCAAAGGAAGAAAGTGGAAGTGTCGCGGGGGGCGTTCTTCTCTGCCTGCTCGGCATCGTTGCGTATGTGTTCATCTCATTGGCGCCCCTCATGATCGATTCCATCGATTCGGGCGCATTTGGTGCCTTCATGATCGCGGGGCTTGCGGTCTTGATCGTTTGCCTCGTTTTCGGGATAGGTATGGCCGCCACCGGTTCCATAGCCAAGCTGGGCGGGCCTATGAGGGATACGATAGCCGAGCATCTATTCAATGATGAAAAAATCCTGGCCTATTGCTCGAGCAAGCGCATGGGAATGGATTTCTGGATGCATGGAATGACCCCCGCCGGCATCATCGTGTTCACGAATCGCCGCATATTCCTTATCGTCTTCACGAGCGCGTTCAAGTCCCCGATCAAAGCCCTGCAAAAAAGGGAAGGATTGATCGTCATGGTATGCGACGGCGCGAGCAAAGAAGGCGCCAAGTGGGGGGGCCTCATGATGCCCGTCACCATGCATCTGTTCGGGAGTAGGCTTGCCCTCAAGCCGGAAGGGAAGGATAGGGCTGTTCCATATGCCGTGATGCACCTTGGTTCCAACTGGAAAACGATCAAGAAGATCAAAGAAAAGATGACTCTATCATGACATTGGAAACGCCCGTAGCGACGGTGGAATATTTACCGCCGCCGGGCTGGGAATGCGATCCTCGCCCTCCCGTTCAGCGCGGTGACGGATGCTTGTACAAGCATCTGCTCCGCCTGGGCAAAAAAACAGTCGGCCTCGTGGCCGTATCGACGTCGCGGACGCTCGGAACGGCCTTGGAAAACGACGCGTTTCTCGCGCTCGTCGCCGTGGAGGGCGGAATAACCGGGCTCGAGAAACGGCAGTCCGCGTTTTGCTCGGGCGGCATGGACGGTTGCCGATGGGAGATGGATTTCTTTCTTGACGGCACCCCCTTCGTTGCCGAGCTGTTCGCGCTTCGCGGCGACGGTCGCGCGAAGGGCCCGGAGATACTCGTATCCTGCTGGGGCGCCGCGGAGGATCCCCGCAACGCGGAGTGGATAGCCCGTTCCATCTCATGCGTGAGGCGCGTGAACCCCGCTCGGAAAAGAGCCGTCGCCCTCATGATCGCCGGCTTCCTGGCGGCCCTGTGCGGGTTGTTGCTGACGGCGATAACCTATGACATGGCCGCAAGCGGCGACGCGCCCGAGTATGTCGGCTTCGTGGGGCTTGTCGTGGTGGGTACCATCGTATTTCTGCAAGGAATATGGCGATTGCTGTCAGGCCGACCCGGAAAATCGGAGTGATAATAATCAGAGTCTCCGACGGCAACGCGACGGCGAATCTCAAGTTTTAGGAGTCAATATGAGCCCTTCAGTTACCACCGGAATTCGGTTTTCGTTCATTCTCGCGCTCCTCGCGCTCCTCGCGCTCGCGATGGCTCTATCGATCACTTGCAGTGCCGGAAGCTCGGTTAATGACCCCGATTACCTTCCCGGAGTCTATACCGGCATAGTGAATGGCCAAGGCGGCTCCTTCATGATCGTCGCCTCTTCCTCTGCGGTCACGCGCGTGCGTGCGACGATCGGCTACTCGACCGGGGTCGGTTCATATACCACCTCGACTCTCGAGCAAAACGGTTCCTGGCCGATTTTGGGCAATAAGTTCTCCATCTCCGCTTCGCTCCCCGATGCAACGCTCAAGATCGACGGGGAGCTCGACGGGTCGGGCGACGCGAGCGGCACCATCACCTTAGGCGGCGATTCGCCGTTAGGCTGGTTCGCCAGCCTGAACGGCGGCGATTCCATAACTGCCCTGGTCGCCCCCGTGATAGCGATCGATAGTCAGGATTCGGTGAGCGCGGTCGTGAGCATGAGCTGTCCTACAACCGGGAGCGCTATCTATTTCAATACATTCGGGAAGGATCCTGAGCTCGACCCGGTCCTCCGGACCGAATACGCGGGTCCGTTCAGGGTTTCTCGCAGTTGCACTATCAAGGCAATCTCCAGGATCTATTCGGAATATTCCGAGCTGAGCTCAATGGCGCTGGATTTCTCCGACGCCAATGGCGCGTTGGGCGCCGGTGCCTGGATCAGGACTATCGGCACGGCCGGCGACGACTTCGCCGACGGTATCCAGGCTACGGATAGCGGTATTGCTCTCCTGGGAAGCGCCTATGTACCCGTCGCGGTCGACGGCCTGGTCGGTACGATCATCGACAGGAGCGCGTTCTCTTCCGTCTATAGCGGCCTTGCCGTCGGGGCGGAGAATTCTCTTTTCTATTGGGAGGGCGGAACCAGCACCTTGAATCTCGCCCGCCTGGACGCGAGCGGATCCGTCATATGGAATCACGCTTTCGACTATTCCTTCCCCAATATCAACAACGGCAACGCTTTTTCCCGTCATGCTCTCCTGCCGCTCCCTGACGGCGGCCTTGTCGCCGGAGTGTTGCAAGAGGGAAGGGCGGGCCTGCTTAGCCTCGCATCCGATGGAAGTACGGTTGTTTATGTCCGTTTCGTCGGCGTGACCTTCACCGACAAGATTGATCGTATCATTCAAGTTCAATCGGTAATGCGGGGCGGCGCGGCTCGCTACCTGATCCTCGCCGCTATCGCGAAACCGAGCGTCGATTGGAATGGCGACCGCTCCTATGCCCTCATTGAGACGGATACGAGCGGGGGCGTGATCCGCGCGATCAGGATCGACAGCGGCCTCGCCGATTTAACCGCAATGTGGGTCAATCGGGCGAGCTATCTGGCGAATCCGGATGGCTCGGGCGTCCTGGCTCTCGGGCTTGTGAACCCGAACGAGGTGACCACAAAAAGCGCCCTTATCGCCTTCGACCCGGACTGGAACTGCAGCGGGATGATGGGCTTCAATGTCGAGGGCGCAATCGCCGCGAGGGCGGACGAAGGCTACTTCGTAGCCCTGCCTCGGCTCCTGGCGGTCGACGGCCAATCGAACGGCGATATCGGCCTCATCAAATTCGACGCTCAACTTGGTACCGCCTGGGCTAAATCCTGGGGCGGAAACGGCTATGACGTCCCGAGCGCCCTTCTGGTCAAGGACGGCTACGTCTATCTGGCCGGCACGACCTACAGTTATGGCCTCGGCGATATGCCCGAATATTCGACGACCGGCGATATCTGGCTCCTCAAAATTACCGCCGACGGCAGCGCCCCGGTCTCCTCGCCTGCCCACGGACGGTACGGCGACAGCTATGCGCCTGAGATTCAGTCGCTGGCCAGCCCGACGGTCACAAGCATCGATCTGGTCGCAAGCGACCTCACCGCCTCGCTCGTCGTGCTCGTCGGCGAAGGGGTGCCGACTTTCGGGAGCGCTGAATATAAACTGGCGAATCAGTATCCCGCAGGGAATTAACGCCGGGGGCCCCATCGCGTTGACCGAGCGACGGGGCCCTCCTATAATCTCTCTCCATGGGCATTGATCGCCACAATTCGCTCTTCTTCTGCGCCCTTTGCTCCCTCGCGCTCTCCGCTTGCGCAAACAAGATGGATTACCGCGGAGACTTCGGCCAGGGCCTCCTGCCCGCCGATTCGGGATCGGCGCCCTACGTCTCACTCGCTGCCTTCGAATCGCCCCCAAGACTCTACGCGCGCGTCACGCGCTACGATGACGACCCGCGCTGGCGGGGGCAGGTCCTGGCCTTCTCGCTTCCCGAGGGTGGCTTCCTTGGTCCTCTCAAGGAAACCGACGGCTCCGAACTCCGAGCCCTTCGGGTCTTCGCGAGCGCCGACGGCATGCTCGGGACGGCCCAGGTCACGACCAAAGGTTATTCGATCGCGATACGCTCCCATGAGGGTCAGGTGATCCGCGAACTCGCCCTCCCGCCCGTCGCTGCCGGCGACTCGGAGGGTGAGCCCTTTGCGGTGGGCTTCGCCGCGGGCGAGTCCGGCGACCTCGCTCTCGCCTGGGCGGACAGGAAGGACGACGGACCCTCGGGCCTGGTCCTCTACCGCGGTGCCCTCGCCTCCGGCGGGACGGCAGGCGCATCGCTTCGCCTCGAGCTTGAGTCGTTGCGCAAAAAACTGCCCGTCTCGGCCGCGGGTCCCATGAAGGCGCAGTCGATCCAGTATCGAGGCGGCCGTTACTTCGTGCCGGTGCAGATGGAGAGTGATCCCTTCGACGGGGTTCTGGTCCTCGACGGAGACCTCCGCTACCTTTCCTATCTGACCGCGGAATGGGCCTTCAACTGCCCCATGTCCGCGGCGCCCGGGGCCGGGGGAGAACTCTACGTCTCGAACCGCTGGGCCGAGAATCTCGTTGCCTATCGCGGCGAGTCTCTGCTGGCTTCCACGGCCAAGGCAGGGATGGCCGGTTCCGGGCTCGGACTTATGGACGACCCGGGCGCGGTGGCGGTCGCCGGGGGTGAGGTCTATGTCTATGACAGCGCGAACGGGAGGATCAGCCGCTTCGCGACGGTCGAGAGGGGAGCCGATGCGGCCAGGCAGGGGCGCGAATCCTACTCCATCGCGATCATCCCGCGCTACGCGCCGAGGGGCAGCCCGGCCTCATGGTTTTCATCCTTCCTCTTGGGCTTCCTCGCGATGATGGCCCTGCACGGTTTTTTTGTTGGAGCCCGCTCGCGAGAAGGGATTTACCTGGTCTTCGGGCTCCTGAACGTGGCGGCCTCCCTCCTCTTTATAGAGCGCTCCTACTATAAATTCTTCATCGATCTTTCGGGCCTCGACTCGGTACCGGTGATGCCCTGGATCTTCCTGTTTGTCTTTTTCCTTTTTATCCGCAGGTTCGTATTCATGGACGGGAAGGACGCAAGGGGACAGCGGGCAACACAGATCCTCCTCCGGATCCTCGTGGCGGTTTTGATCGCCGAGACGCTCGCCCGCTTGTTGGGTTTCGGCGTTCGCCTCGATGCTTTCCAGCCCGTCATGGACTGCCTCGGAGCCCTGTTCATCGCCGCCTTTGCGTGGATACTCGCTACAGCCGCGCATAGGGGCAACAAGGCCGCCGCCCAAGCCCTCGCCTTTAACGGCGCCGTCCTCCTCGGGGGGGTCTTCTCACTCGGCCTGCTGACCGACTCCTTCATCGCAGGCAGCCCTCTGGAGCAGGCCTTCCGCGAGGGCTACCCCCTGATGATCGGCTTCGCGCTCTCTTCCCTGCTCTTCTCGCTCACGCTGGGCGACCGCTACGGCGAAGAGAAGGCGGCGCGCGAGTTCGCGTTTCACGAGGCCGAGCTCCTCCGCGAGACGGATAGGCAGAGGTCGGATTTCGTGATGAACGTCTCGCACGAGTTGCGCACGCCTCTGGCCGTGATCGTCGGGCTGACGGAGCGCCTCGCCTCGGGCCGCTCCGGCGATTCCATCAAGACTAACGAGGACAGTCTGAAAACGATCGCGCGCAATTCCAACAAGCTCCTCAAGGACATCGTCAACCTCTTCGAGCTCGGGAAGATCAATCAGCGCGCGACCGACCTTTCCAAGCGCGCTATCCTTCTCGACACCTTCCTGCCCAGGCTCATCGGCGAATTTTCCTCCCTTGCCGAGTCGCGGGGAATAGCCCTCTCCTGCGCCGTCGGCGATAATCCACTTCGCGTCCTCGCGGATCAGGATCTCCTCGAGACCGCGATCCTTAACATCCTTTCCAACGCTATGAAGTTTACGCCGAGCGGGGGGAGGGTCAGACTTGAAGCGCGAAAGAGTAAGGACGCGAGCTCGGTAAGGATCGAGTTGCGGGACACGGGTATCGGCATGACGGGCGAAGAAAAGGCACAGGCCTTTCGCAGGTTCTACCGTGCGACAAGCCCCTCTCGCCGCAAGAACGAGGGCGCCGGAATCGGTCTCGCCCTCGCTCTAGAGGCCGCGCGCCTCCATGGCGGCGATATCGAAGTGGAGAGCGAAGCTGGCCGAGGAAGCGTCTTTACGATAGTCCTTCCCTTTTCTCCAGGTTCCTGGGAAGCGGAGCTCGGGGAGGTCGGCGAGACGGATCCGAGAAAGGCGGAGCGTTTTCGCGCTGAATTCGAGGGAGGCGGGGAAAGGGACCCGGAGCCTATCCGCGAGGACAGCGCCGTGTTCGCACGATCCGTCCTCATCGTCGAGGATAACGAAGACCTTCGGCGCTATATCGTCTCCATACTTTCGGATTCCTTTTCGGTACGGACAGCGGCGAACGGCCGGGAAGCTCTGGCCCTACTCGAGGAGGAGACGCCTGATTGTATTGTCAGCGATATCATGATGCCGGAGATGGACGGTCGGGAGCTTTTCGCTTCGATACGAGAGGACGGACGATGGTCCGATGTTCCCTTTCTCTTCTTAAGCGCCCTCGCGGATGCCGACGAGAGGCTCATTTCCCTCGAAGGAGGCGCCCTCGATTTTATCGAGAAGCCCTTTTCCGCGACGGAGCTTGTCGCGAAGGTCGCTTCCCTCGCGGCCTGGAAAGAATCCATCGAGAGCGGCCTGAAGTCGAGGCTCAAGGATTCCATCATCGGCCTCATCGATGGCCTCGATCCTCGGAGCCCGCGACTATCCGAAGGCGGACGCGAATACGCTCTCAAGCGGCTGGACGCTCTTTTCCTCGACAAGGGCTTGTCGCTGCGAGAGATTGAAGTGTCGCGCCTCATCCTCGAGGGCATGAGCGACAAGGAGATCGCGGCTCGCCTCGGCCTTTCGCCCTCCACAGTGGGCAACCACAATTCGCGGATCTTCCGCAAGCTGGGCGTGGGGAGCAGGATGGGCCTGATCGCCCTTGGGCGTCTCTAGTCAGCAGCCTGTCGGTCTCACCGGCGACGAAGCAGGCTAAGCCGACCGCCGATGCGGCGCCCGCGGCCCGCGGCCCGCGGCCTACAGCCCGCAGCCGACGCCATGCGTCGCTCGGGGCAATGACGCCCGAATCATCTGCTCCCGAGGATGGCCGTAACGCGATATCCGGCTTTGGCGACGGCGGCCGCGAGCGCCGCGTCGTTCAATGACTCGCCTGAGACCATCGCGCTGCCTTTGAGTAGATCGACGTCTACGTCCTCGACTCCCGGGACATCCAATATTTCGGATTCCACTTTCATCACGCAATGGCCGCAGCTCATTCCGCTGATAGTCAAGATCTTTCTTTTCCTCGCATCCGCATGATGATTCGCCGGCACGCTTTTCTTGAAATGGCGGACATACAGGCGACGGAAGGCGATGATCACCGGTACGGACAGTCCCAATTCGATGAGGACGTAACGACCGGGAAAAGTCGCGAGGCCGATCGCGGGGTGGATCGGCCATCCGGCCGCCGTTCCGAGGGCGAGGTACAGAAACAGGAGCGCGGAAACAACGGCGGTCAAGTTCGCCATTCGATACCTCCTCCGAAACCTTCCTTTCAATGATGCGCTTTTTTCGTGAACCTCTGGTGAATGCATCATGTCGTTTCGGTGGTTATCGTCATCTTCCGAATGCCTCGGCGGGTCGCCTTCCATGCAGTGGACGCGCTCTCCTATGTCGCCAGCCGCTCCAAACGAAGCGGCGCGGAGACCTCCGCCGGTCGCGCCCTGACCCGGAACACCTTCACCTTCTCCTGTATACCCTTCAGCCTCGCGTCTTTCGCGTTGACCGGGTGGTCCTTTATGAGGGCGCGGACCTCGGGTACGTCGTACATTTCCTGGGTGATGTATATTTCCTCGGCTCCCGCGAGTCCCTGGACCCGCGAGGCTACGTTCACCGTCTGGCCGAAATAATCGAGCCTCTCGTTGAGCGTAACCGCGATTGAGGAGCCTTTATGGATGCCGATCTTGAGCACGATGTCCTTGGACCCGTTGGATTGGTTGAACCGGTCGATTTCGTCGAGCATCCCCAGAGCGGCCCCGAGGGCTTCGGCGGGCTGCAAAAAGGTGGCCATGACCGCGTCGCCGATGGTCTTGACGATGGCGCCTCCGTGCTTGTTGATGACCCGCGCCAGGCTGCCGAAATGCTGGCGGACGAGGTGGTAAGCCTGGAGGTCCCCGATCCTGTCATAGAGCGCGGTCGAACTTTTAAGGTCGGTGAACAGGACGGTGATGTCCTTGATCGCGATTCCTTCCTCTCCCTGGATGGTTTCGGATTGGAAAAGGTCACGGAAAGTCTGGGAGTTGAATAGCCGTTTTCCCGAAAGGAAAGGCGGGAAAGCCAGGGGCGAGTGGATCTCGCCTTCGGGATGGGACATCAAAATGATGGCGCCCTTCAGAGCGGTGCGGTTCCGGAAGCGGAGCACCTTCGGGCCCGGTCTGAGTTCGGCTTTGGGCGCGCGGATGCTGCCCGGGTCCAGGAAGATATCGACTTCTTCGATAGCCTGCATCGGTTCGCCGGCCACGGCAAGGAAAAGGTCCAAGCGGTTGAGCCAATCAGAACCGGAGACCGTGCCCGGCGGTAGGGTCATCCCGATCTCGAACTTCGCATCCGGTTCCAGGTAAAACATGGGCGGTTTTTGTTTTTTCATCGCATCGCCGAACTTGGTCCCGTCCGGAAAATAGGCCTCGGGGTGGAATATGTAACGCAGAAAAAAATCTTCGGCGCTCAAGGTTTCGGGGTGGTTGAACTCGATATCCCGCACGCGGGGCGATAAGGCGAAGGTTATCTCGATATAATCGTCGAGGGTCGCCTCCAGATTCACTTGGCAAAAGTTGCAATGATAATGCGTGCCGAGCGTCCGCAACGAATCGAAGCTCTCCACGATTCCGCCGCACCCCGGGCACCAGAGCTGCCAATTCAACCTGAAAAGCCCGGCTTTCACGGAATGCAGGAAGAGGTCGATCGCCTCCTCCTCCTCGACGCCCTTTTCCCGCGCGAAGCGGATGGGATTCATCCTGAAAAGCGTGTCTTCGTCCCCGGACCTGATGACGCTCTCGAGTTTGGATATGAGACGCGGTTGCCAGGACTTCACCCCTTCGATTATCGCAAGCTTCTCATCCAGCAAGCCTTCATCGATTTGCGATCCCATGGGCTTCACCTCGCATTCAAATATACGTAAATGCCGGCAATCACGGAAGGAAAAGTTATCCCACCAGCCTGCCCCCCCGCCAGCCGCCCCCGTCTGCCCGCCGGCCTGCCCCCCAGCCTGCCCCCCGCGGACAAGCCCGCTTCCGGCAGGCCTCTTTCGCATTCACCCCTCCGTGGCGAGCACGGTCGATGTCTCGACCATGAAGAAGGCGACAGCCTCCGAAAGCACCGCGGCTTGGCCTGCCAATTCTTCCGCCATGCTCGCCATCTCCTCGGCGATGCTCGCGTTCTGTTGGATCACGGTGTCCAGCTGCACCATGGCCTTGCTTATCTGGTTGACTCCCGTTTCTTCTTCCCGCTGGGCCGCGTTGATTTCCTGAACGAGATCCGCGGTTTTCTTGATTTCCGGGACAACGCGCATGATCCCCGTTCCGGCCTGTTCGGCCGCCTCCCGGTTTTCCTTGGCAAGTGCCATTATCTCCGCCGATGCCGACTGGCTGCGCTCGGCGAGCTTGCGCACCTCGCTCGCCACGACGGCGAAACCTTTGCCGGCATCTCCGGCCCGCGCCGCCTCGATGGCCGCGTTAAGGGCGAGCAGGTTGGTCTGACGCGCGATCTCGTCGATGATGCCGATTTTCCCCGAAATCTCCTTTACCGACTCTACGGAACGCAGAACCGAAACCGCACTCTCCTCCACGCTCACCGCCGAGCTGCGGGAGATGTTCTCCGTTATTTGGGCGCTCTCGGCGCTCTGCTTGATCGTAGAACCCATCTGCTCCACCGAGGCGGAGACTTCTTCCGCGTTCGCCGCCTGCTCCGTCGCCCCCTGGCTCATCTGTTGGGCGGAGGAACTCATCTGCTGACTTCCGCCGGATACGTTTTCTGCGGATTCCTTGATGGTCCGAACGACCTCCCGCAGCTTGACGAGCATGGTCCCGATGGAACGCGCGAAGTCCCCTATCTCGTCCTTCCTCCCCGCGAACCCCTCGCAGACGTTGCCGGTAAGATCGCCTTGGCTTATCATGGTGAGCCCTCTCACTGCGACAGCCATAGGGCGCGAGATGGAGCGCGCGAGTATGAACCCGATCGTAAGGGCGAAGGCGATCGCCGCGGTCGTGAAAGCCAGATTGATTGTCCGTATCCGAGCGTTCAGGTCGTCCAGGGTCCCGCGCACCCTCTGCAGGTCCGTCGATGCTTCCTCTCCAAGTTTATTCGCGTCTTCTTCAAGGATGCGTACCGGGTCTTTATAGGGGCCCATAGCATCGTTCGCGGCCTTTGCGTCACGGATCGCCCTCGATTGAATCTTCGCTAGGACCGTCTCGAACCCCTTTGAGTAGGAATTGTGCTTCGAGATCATTTCGTCGATTTCCTTGCTTATTGAATCAGATCCGGCGGCTTTCCTCACCGATTCCAACCTCTCCACTACTATGGACGCTTCTTCATGCCATTTTGCCGCGTAGTCGGTCACTTTGGCCGGATCCTCTATGTTAAGAAAAATGTCCTTCTCATAACGGCGCATGCCCAAGATGTTGGATCTTGCCCGGTACGCGTGCTCAAGTTCCGCTGCTTCGCCGTCAAGGGCGGCCGCAACTGCGCGGTTCGCGCTCGACAAACCCCAAAGTCCGACTCCCGCCGTCGCAGCCAGAATCAGCAGAAGAGCTGCGAAAGAGAGATAAATTTTGCCCGCGATTTTCATCGATCCTCTCCTTGGTCATATTGTCGGTTTATCCGGTGAATTCGGATTCCTGATAATTCTCGTCAACCATGTCTGGGCTGTCAACGAAAGGAGGNNTCCCAGCCGGTTGAGCAGCTCGATGCGGCTCCTGGCTCCGGCCTTCCGGAATAGGTTGTAGATATGGGTCCGGACCGTCGCCGAGGAAATGCCGAGCTCCGCGGCTATCTCCTTATTCGCCAGTCCCCGCGCGATGAGCGGCACCATGTCCTGCTCGCGCGCGGTCAGGGAAAAGCGGAGGGCGGCCTCGGCCGGGACGGAGGAGGCGAGGGCGGCCTCTCCCGTCCGGGATTCGACGCGGAGGGACCGTGCGAAGGCCAGGATGCAGACGAGGTTGCAGGCGAAGTAGAAGATGAAATCCAGGGAAAGCGGCTTGTAAGGATTCTCGACGAGGGCTTCGAGGACCCATTCCAGGACCGTGAGAGGGATGAAGGCGAAGAGGGCGTAGGACCAGCCCCGTACGAGGAGGAGGACTGCCGGGTGCTCGGCCTTCATCGGAGCGAGTCGGAGGCAGAGAGCCAGAAAGAGGAGGGCGGCGCAGACCAGCACGTAGCCTCCCCCCGAAAGGGCCGAAAGCCGCGCCAAGGCGTCCTTCAGTGCGCTGTGGAGGATGGCGTCAATCGGCCCCTCCAACGCGGCCAGGAAACTGGTCGCCGCCACCAAAAGGCAGAGTACGGTCGTCGCGTCGCGAAGGCGGGGCCGGAGCCTTCCGCCCGTCCTGATCCTGCGGGTCATCCGGGCAGCGAACAGGTACAATACGCCCTGGACGCAGGTGGATAACAGGGCGATGGGACCGAGGACCGGATCGGCGTCACGCCCCCCGACGGCGACCACATTGTCCAGGTAGAAATAGGCCAGAACGATGGCGAGGCCCAGGAGCAGCATGGTCTGGACGCCGATGAAATCCGAAACGATCGCGCCCCGCACCCGTATCCTCAGGAAAACGAGGGCTGCGATTCCCGCGAAGCCCGAAGCGAACAGAACCACATAGACCGCGAGAATCAGGTGTTCCATGATCGGCTGACTATAGCGCGGATCCCTTCCGACGAAGTAGCCCCGCGGAAACCCTTTCGGCGGATCCGCGGGGCCCTCCGGCCCGCGCAAGCGCGGCCGCGTCGGCTTTCTTGATCGTTCGGCTATAGGGCCTTCATCATTCGAAGCTCGTCCTCCAAAGTACGCGGACCGTCGCGCTCGCTTCGGGACCGCTCAACTCCAGCTCGTCCAAGCCGAGGTCCGCATCGTTGGCCACGAAGCGCCAGCCGCCGCGAAGGGCGAGCCGGACATGACGGCTCAGATTGAGCTCGGCGCCCGCGCTTGCCGAAGCGCTGAAACAGCGTTCCTCGAAGACCGCGTCGTAGCCTTCCTCGTCGTCGATGTCCTCCATCCGGCCGACCGACGCGCCGCCCAGGGTCAGCATCAGAAGGGGGTGTACCGCCTTTTCCGCCCAGGGGGTGAAAAGAAGCTCGGTGCCCGAACTCGTCAGGTAGGCCGCGTCCACCGAGGCGACGTCAACCCCGAAATCGGCGTGCTCGAAGGCGGAGAGCGGCGAGGCCGAGAAGCGGCCTCCTATCGCGAGCCAGGGGGTCAGCTGGAATCCCGAAGACCATTCGACCTGCGGGACGGGCCTGCCATCCGTCAGGAAAGCCCCCGCGCCCCCTCCGATGTAGGTGACAAAGGAGAACGGCGGCAGGGGCGTCTCCAGGACCACCTCCGCGTCTGCGATCGGGTCGCCGTTCCGCTCCGTGGCGAAGGCGCCGATCGCGGCCACCAGGAAAAGAAAAAGAAACATCCGCGAATATCCGTACCTCATCTTGATTCCTCCGAATCTGATTTGTTGAGGCAAAGATGCCGCACCCGCGAATTCCGCGCATCGAACAAGCGTCGGGGAAAGGTCAAAAAACGACTACGTATTTCGTATCAGGACACCCGTCGCCGCGCAGCGCGGAATATCTCATGGATGGGGATGAATCCCGATTTCTCGCGTCGCGACTTAGCGGAATAAAGCGCTGCAAGCGGAAGCGGGGAAGGGCGCGTCCCGGCTGCGCCGGGACCGCGTGCTCCGCTTGTATCTCCGCCCCGCAAGGACGTTCCCGGAGCGCGGTCTCGGAAGAGCCCGCGCCCTTGTTTTTTTGGGGCGGGGCGGAGGATACCGCTTCGCCCGCTCGCGCGCGGGGAGCGGCGTCTGGCTCTATTCTTCCAAGCTTGGCTCCGTCAATCATGCGACGAGCTTCCCTTCGCGCTGGATGTTCCAGCCGAATGGGGTCTGCTTGCGTTCATCCCATTGAGCTTCCGTGTAGACGATACTGGATACCAGGGCGTTGTGCAGTTCCATGCAGGCCCACTCGGCGTCCTGGACCTTTCTCTTGAGGTCGGAAACCTCGCCGTTCGCCACCACCAGCAGGTCGTAATCCGACCCGTCTTGGGCGTCGCCGCGCGCGCGGGAGCCGAATAGCCATACTTCCCGGATCGCAGGTCCGAGGCTGGCGCGAAGCTCGGCAAGGAGGGTGGCGATGACGGGATCCAAGGATGGCGTGTCCATGGCTTCATTGTACAGCGATTCACGGGCGGCGGCAAATGGGTTCTGGCCGCTAAGCCAATCATGGCATACTCGGTCCGTCGATCGATATCAGACCATCTAATCGTGCTATAATCCACGCTGAAAAATGAATTACCGAATCAAGGCATGGCGATGAACCAGAATCCGGAACAGCGGGCGCGGGACGCGATAGACAGGCAGCTCGCGGCTACCGGCTGGGCGGTGCAGGGCAAGCGGGACCTCAACCTGCAGGCCGCCGCTGGAGTCGCGGTGCGGGAATACGCGACCTCCATCGGACCTGCGGACTATGCGCTTTTCGTGGACGGGAAGCCGGTCGGCATCCTGGAAGCGAAACGGAACGATGAGGGCGAGCGGCTTTCGGTCCATGAGGACCAGGCGGAAGGCTACGCGGCCGCCCGGCTGCACTACCTGGACAATGAAAAGCTGCCCTTCGTCTACGTCTCAACCGGAACGATAACCCGTTTCACCGATTTCCGTGATCCGAAACCCCGCTCGCGGGAAGTCTTCTCTTTCCACCGGCCGGAAACCCTGCGCGCCTGGCTCAAAAAAGGCGCTTCGCTGCGGAAATCGATCCAGGACCTGGACCGCCTTCCGACGGAAGGGCTCCGCGATTGCCAGATCAACGCCATCGAGAGGCTAGAAGCCTCCTTCAAGGCGAACAAGCCGCGCGCGCTCGTTCAGATGGCGACGGGAGCGGGCAAGACCTTCACGGCCATCACCGCGGTGTACCGCCTCCTCAAATACACCAACACGCGACGCGTCCTTTTCCTGGTGGACACGAGGAACCTGGGGGAGCAGGCGGAGCAGGAATTCCGCGCCTTCCAGCCGAACGACGACAACCGGAAATTCACCGAGCTCTACGGCGTCCACCGGCTCAATTCCCGCTACATACCCGGAGACAACCAGGTCTACATCAGCACGATCCAGCGGCTCTACTCGATATTGAAGGGGCAGGACCTGGAGGAAAGCGCCGAGGAGGAGAACCCGGCGGAAAAAAATTGGCAGCCCAAGGAAGTGCCGCCGATCGAGTACAACGAAAAGATTCCCGTCGAGTATTTCGATTTCATCGTGATCGACGAATGCCACCGCTCAATCTACAACCTCTGGAAGCAGGTGCTCGACTACTTCGACGCCTTCCAGGTGGGACTCACCGCGACGCCGGACAAACGCGCCTACGCCTATTTCCGCCAGAACGTCGTGTCCGAGTACACCCACGAGATGGCCATCGCCGACGGCGTCAACGTCGGCTACGACGTCTTCCTCATCGAAACGAAGGTAACCAAGGGCGGCGGGACGCTCTGGAAGGGAAACTACATCGAAAAGCGGGAGCGCCTTTCCCGCAGGAAACGGTTCGAACTGCAGGACGAGGACGAAACGTATTCCGCCAAGCAGCTGGACAACGACATCGTCAACCCGAGCCAGATCCGGATGGTGATCCGGACGTTCCGTGACCACCTGAGCGGACTCTTTCCCGACCGCTTCGACTCCGACGGAGCCTTCGAGGTCCCCAAGACCCTCGTGTTCGCCAAGACCGACAGCCATGCGGACGACATCATCGCGATCATCCGCGAGGAATTCGACGAGGACAACGCGTTCTGTAAGAAGATCACCTACAAGGCGGAGGACGACCCCAAGTCGGTGCTGGCGAGCTTCCGCAACGACTACCACCCCCGCGTCGCCGTGACCGTGGACATGATCGCCACCGGCACCGACGTGCGGCCCCTGGAGTGCCTGCTCTTCATGCGGGACGTGAAGAGCCGCGGCTACTTCGAGCAGATGAAGGGCCGGGGCACGCGCATCATCGACTACGACGACCTGCGCAAGGTGTCCCCGACGGCCAAGCTGGCCAAGGACCACTTCGTGATCGTGGACGCCATCGGCGTCACCAAGAGCCTCAAGACGGACAGCCGTCCGCTGGAGAAGAAGCCGGGAGTACCCCTCCGCGACCTCCTGGGCGCGGTCGCCGCCGGCGCGCGGGACGAGGCCCTCTTCACCACCCTGGCCGGACGCCTGGCGCGCCTGGACAAGCAACTCACCGAAAAAGAGAAGGAAACCTTCCGGCGGTTGACCGAAGGCATCGGCATCCCGGAGGCGGCAAAGGGCCTACTTAACGCCTGCAACCCCGACGTCCTGGACGGCATCCGCGATGCGGTCGAACGGGAGAACCCTTCGGCGCCGCAGGAGGCGATCGAAGAAAAAGTCCGGGAACGGGAGGAGGCGCTGCGTAACGCGGCCGCCCGCCCTTTCACCGGCGCGACGAACGAGTATCTGGAGAACGTGCGGAAGGTCCACGAGCAGAAAATCGATCTTCTCAATATCGACGAAGTGACCTACGCGGGCGGAGACGCGGAACAGGCCATGCGCGCCCGGGCGACTGCGGAAGAATTCCGCGCCTGGGTGGAAGGCCACCGGGACGAAATGATCGCCCTCCGGATCTTCTACGACCAGCCCTTCAGGCGGCGGGAACTCACCCGGGCCATGATCAAGGAACTCGCCCAAGCCTTGAGCCGGGACCGCCCCGCGCTCGCCCCCCTGAGCGTCTGGCGCGCGTTCGCCCAACTGGAAAAGGTCACCGGCCAGCCGCTGGACGACCTGACGGCCCTGGTCGCCCTCCTCCGGCGCGTCGCCGGCATCGACGCCGCGCTCACCCTCTGGGACGCCACGGTGAACGCGAACTTCAAGAAGTGGATTTTCGAACGGCAGGCCGGAGCGGGGCACAAATTCACGGAGGAGCAGCTGGAGTGGCTCCGCATGATCCGCGACCACATCGCCTCCTCGGTCCACATCACCGCCGACGACCTGGACTACACCCCCTTCGACTCCCGTGGCGGCCGCGGCCGCATGTGGCAGTTGTTCGGGGACAAGATGGATGGCATCATGGACGAGCTCAACGGGGCGATGGCGGGGTAGATGATGAGTGAAGAATTGCCGAAAGGGTGGATATTTGCATGTATCGAGGATGTTTTAGCTTCTGATGGATTATTCTGCGATGGCGATTGGATTGAAAGCAAAGACCAAGATCCAAATGGTGAAGTTCGTTTAATTCAGCTAGCTGATATTGGTGACGGTAAATTTAGGGACAGATCAAACCGGTCCCTAACATACGAAAAAGCGATTGAACTCAATTGTGCGTTCTTAAAAAGCGGCGACATACTCGTCGCTCGAATGCCTGATCCAATTGGGCGCGCTTGCCTTTTCCCGCTTAAGGGTAATGAGAAGTTTGTCACCGTTGTTGATGTGGCAATAATACGGTTGGGAACGAAAAGTATTGCCGGTAAGTTTCTTGCTCATTCGATTAATAATCGTTGGATACGTAATAAAATCGAGAATCTTCAGAACGGGACGACTAGGAAACGTATTTCACGATCAAATTTGGCAACTATCCAATTCCCCCTCCCGCCTCTTCCCGAGCAGGAGCGCATCGTCGCGAAGATAGAAGAGCTGTTCAGCCGCCTGGACAAGGGAATAGAGAGCCTCACGGCGGCGCGGGAACAGCTCAAGGTCTTGCGGCAGGCGGTGCTGAAGCGGGCCTTTGAGGGGAAGCTGACGAACGAGAACGTGAAGGACGGGGAGCTGCCGGAGGGGTGGAAGTGGGTGGAATTAAAGGATGTTGCTGATGTTTCTGGCGGAATAACGAAGAATTCAAAACGTGAATCCTATAAGAATAAAATGCCTTTTCTACGAGTTGCTAATGTTGGTTTCAATTATTTGGATCTTTATGATATGCATTCACTTGGGGTGCTCGAACATGAAGCAGCTCGGGCGAGACTGAAAGTTGGTGATCTTCTTTTTGTAGAAGGAAATGGCAGTATTGATCAAATCGGCCGAGCTGCTATCTGGACCGGTGGAATAGAGGATTGTGTCCATCAGAATCATTTGATTAAGGCCCGCTTGGATGACACCGTTAGGCCTAAATATGTCCTCTATTTCTTTATATCAAGAATGGGGAGGGAATTAATCAAACAAGTAGCTTCTTCCACTTCTGGGTTGTATACGTTAAATTTGTCTAAAATTGAGAAGCTGAGATTTCCCTATTGTTTTGCTAACGAACAATCCCGCATCGTCTCCGAAATCGAATCCCGCCTCTCCGTCATCGATAAGTTGGAGGAGTCCATCGATCAGGCCCTGAAACAGGGCGAGTCCCTCCGGCAGAGCATTTTGAAGAAGGCCTTCCAGGGGAAACTCGTGCCCCAGAATCCCGACGACGAGAGCGCGAGTATACTCCTGGAGCGCATACGGGCGGAGCGGGAAACGGCCGACACAAAAAAGGCGGCAGCCGGAACGCGAAAGGCAAGCGGAAAGCAGGAAAGACGCGTATCTACCCGTAGGGGGCGCGCATGAGCGAGATTGTCATATATCAAAGTGCTGATGATCAAGCGCAGGTAGAGGTCCGGTTTTCCGATGAAACCGTATGGTTGACCCAAAACCAGATCGTTTCCTTATTCAATTCCAGTAAAGCCAACATTAGCGAGCACATTTCGAATATTTATGATTCCGGAGAACTCGACCAATCATCAACTGTTCGGAAATTCCGAACAGTTCAAAAAGAAGGCGACAGGAAGATCTCCAGGGAGCGCCATTGTTACAACCTGGATATGATCATATCCGTGGGCTATCGCGTCAATTCCAAGCGTGGCACCCAGTTCCGCCGGTGGGCCACCCAACGCCTCCGGGACTACCTGGTTGAAGGCTACGCGATCAACCGGAAACGCCTTGAGGAGAAGAACCTTGAGTTGCGGCACCTCAAGAACGGCATCAGCATACTCCAGCGGGCGATAACCAGCGAAGCCCGGAACCTGGCGGATGCGGGAGCGCTGGCCGGGCTCCTGGATCGTTTTTCGGCGGGACTATCGCTCTTGGACGACTACGACCACGAAACGCTCGACATGGCCGGAAAAAACGCGAGGGCTGCGGAGCGCATCGAGGTGGACGAATATCGAGAAATCATACAGCGAATGGAGAGCGAATTCTCCTCCGATGTCTTTGCCGTGGAGAAAGACAGGGGATTCGAGAGCGCGGTGAGCCAAATATACCAGACCTTCGGCGGAAAGGAACTGTACCCGACGCTGGAGGAAAAAGCGGCGACTCTCCTGTACCTCGTCGTCAAGAACCACGCCTTCACCGATGGGAACAAACGGATCGCGGCGGCTTGCTTCCTCTATTTCCTGGAGCGTAACGGCATGCTCGGCTCAACCGAAAGTACGGCCGTCATCGACGGCAACACACTCGCCGCGGTAACCCTCTTCATCGCGGTCAGCAAGCCGGAGGAGATGGATACCGTTAAGCGGGTGGTGGTGAGCATACTGAATAGGAAGGAGCACGAGTCATGAGCCTCGATATGAGAATGTACAATGATTTCCTGGCAAAATGGCCTATCGACCGGGTCAGGCACATGACGTTGGAAGAGTACTCCCGCACGAAGAAGAAGTCGGGCGGGGAGATCGATACCTTCACGTATTGGCTGGAAGCGAAACTCCAGGATTACGGTTCGATCTGGGGCGGCTCATCGTTCAAATTCGGCATCTACTCCCGCAACGATGAGGAGATCAAGGAGTCCAAGCAAGGACGTCGATACAACGCCGAATACGCGTGGTACGAAAAATACGGGAAGGCCGAAAATGAAGCGTTTGTACGCGTGCGCGGCCTCGTCGTCTCCGTAATCGAGGCAGTCCGGAAAGGAGATCTTGCCGCTATAGATGGGATCGATCTCGGCGATGTGTACAAGTGGAAAATCGCTTTTCATTACCAGAACGATATAGAGCGGCCCGTGGTCCTCAATATCTATGATCCGGTCTGGTTGCGAAGTATCGCCGGATTGGGGAAAAGCGCTCAAATCTCGGCCTGTCACAAGAAACTCATCGCCGGAATCGGCAATAAAGCAGTCACCGATTACGCCGAGACACTCTTGAACAGCTACCAAAAAAGAAACGCTGCGGAGATCTCGGACTCCAGGGAAAATCGTATGGAGAACATCAACACGATTTACTACGGACCTCCCGGCACCGGAAAAACATACAAGGTTCTCGGAATACTCAAGCACCTGACCGAGAGCGCCGAGGTCGCCACCGATTCAACGAAGCTGACTTGGCTGGATCCTTCGGCGACCTACTGGCATTTGGCCCCCGGACAGGGCGGATACCTCTGGAACACATTGAAAGCGGGGAACCGCCTTGGTTACGAATGGTGCTCCTACGAATACGGTGACCTGAAAACGGCGAATATCAATAATGAGCACCGGTCCATCATCAAACGCTTCTCCAAGGTCCGGAAGGGCGATTACTTCGTAGTGATCTCTGGTTTTCAGCTACTCGGCATCGCCCGGTCGAAACAGGATTACGATTACGGCAATGCGATAACCGAGGATTACGATTTCCAGACCGTCGAGGTCGACTGGATCGCTCGCTTTGATATGCCGATCATCCTCAACTCGACCCAGACCATGACATTCTGCAACCTGAAGGGCGGATCGCGCTGGGAATCGACAGTGAAAGAACTTGCCGTACGCGGGTATGTGATCGGGGTAAAAGACGACCAGGTAGGTCCGACGCTTTCCGAACGGCGCGCCAGAAAAAACCATCTGTTCGTCACTTTCCATCAGTCCTACTCCTACGAGGACTTCATACAGGGCATCAAACCTGTGATGGGCGATGACGAGGAAGATCCGGAGGACAATGCGCTGCGTTATCGGATAGAACCAGGAATATTTCTGCAGGCCTGTGAATACGCGTGCCAGAACGCGGAGTACCCCAGTCTCAGGGATGCTCTCGCGGATTCGCGCAATGAACGGAAGCGACGCTTCGCCGATGCGCCGCCGTTTTATCTTGTCATCGATGAAATAAATCGGGGCAACGTAGCCAATATCTTCGGCGAACTCATCACTCTTGTGGAATCCGATAAACGCCTCGGGAACGAGAACGAAACCATTGTTAGCCTCCCGTATTCCAAGGAACCCTTCGGCGTACCCGGCAACCTATTTATTATCGGAACTATGAATACCGCCGACCGAAGCGTGGAGGCGCTCGATTCCGCTCTTAGGCGGCGTTTTTCCTTCATCGCGACCTATCCCGATTCCGAGGCGATCGTCCAGCCGGAACAGTTCGACGTCGACCTGAAAAAACTGTTGGATGCGCTCAACGCAAGGATCGAACAGGTGCTCGACCTGGATCACACTATCGGGCATGGGTACTTCACCGGCATAAAGGACGCGGATGATCCGTTAGCGGCGCTAGCGGAGATTTTCAGGAGGAAGATTATTCCACAATTGCGGGAGTACCTCTACGGCGCTCCGGAAAAGCTCCACCGGATACTCGGCCCCGCATTCGTTTCCAAGGTTCCAAACGTCTACCATCTTTTCGGGGATGACGACGAACCCCTGGAAACCTGGACAGTAAATGTGCCTGCGGCGATAGCCGGCGACGGCCGCGAAAAGGCGGAAAAGGCTTTCCGCTTATTGTACGAGTAAATGGAAAAACGGAACGCGCTGACCATCTTCGAACATGACATCCTCCGGGTCGGTGATACCCTGGATGCCCGCGCCTTTCGCTCGCTGGCTCGGTTCCACGACAAGATCTGCGACTCTTATTTCGACCTCGGCTTCGACTGCGTCAAGTTCAAGCAATACGTCGGCATCATCCGCGTCGATGACCTTACGATTGAAGTGCTTCCGAAAATCGACCGGGACGGATACGGAAGGGGAACGGAGCTATGGCGCACCGCCCTGCTTGAAATGCTCGCCGCCAGCGGTTTTCTGCGAGCCGATATTCTATCGAACGCGCTCCAGAGCGTCGGCAAGACGCCGCTCCTCGACATCATCGCGCTTCAATTCCTGGCGGCAGAAGAAATCTTGGCACGTGAAGGCCTCCTTCGGAAATACCGCAGAGAAGCCGGAAACGTGTCCGCGCTTAAAGGGAAACTCCTCTTCACCCAGCACGTGAATCGGAACCTTACCAAACCGGACAAATGGTTCACCGACCACTCGGTTTACGACCGCAACCATGCATTGAACGGTATCCTCCGCCTTGCGCTTGACATTCTCTACGCCGTCTGCTCATCGGAGTTGAAAGCGCGCCTATTCGCTGTTCGCCTGGATTTCCTTGATATTCCGCCTTTCCATCCGGATTCGGCATTCATGGATCGCCTGA
Organism: Treponema sp.; assembly: GCA_003527485.1. Lineage (GTDB taxonomy): Bacteria > Spirochaetota > Spirochaetia > Treponematales > Breznakiellaceae > UBA12037. The sequence continues at coordinate 50,722 of DPXI01000112.1, forward strand.
GCTATGACCGGAGAACCGAACGCTATCGGGAGGCGATCGATATCGCCTGGCTCATTGTTCGAAATCTCGGCCCCGCAATCCGATATGGAGACAGCCCGGTATTCGCGCTCATGTTCGATATGAACAACCTCTTCGAGCGAACGGTGCTGCACCTCCTCACCGTCGAAGCTCGTCGCCGAAACGACGGAACCGTTGTGCTCCGCCCCGAAAGTCGTCGTTTCTGGAACCGGATGTACCTGCGGCCGGACATCCTCATCCAGCGGGAAAACGAACGCATTATTATCGACACCAAGTGGAAACTTCCTGCTACCGGCGGGCCCGACGAGCATGATCTACGGCAGGTTTTCACGTACGGACTATATTTTTCCGCTGGTAAAGTTATTTTGCTCTATCCGGGAACAGACACAGATAGGGGTCTATCCGGAAAGTTTGAGCCGGTCCCGGCTTTTCCCAATTCTGAGGTTCGCTGCGAAAAACGATATTCGAAGCTCGTCACCACGACGGGAAGGCTGGACAAGGATTTTGCCCATGATTTTTTCTCTGAACTTTTTCCAATTTGATGCGGCAGCCTGTGAAAAATGGCACAATTTCAATCCGGGAATAATTGGGAGCTCAGTTGTCAAGGAATCCTTGACAGGTCAAAAAGAGGGGAACTGCCGAGCTTTCCTCGGTAGTTCAGCGAAGAGGCAGGCTGTCAATTTGATCCGGATGGCAATATGCGAAAAATGCATATTCCTTGCTCCGAAGAAAACGGTTGTCTCCTTCATCCTGGATACGATCATTCCGTCGGTTACCGGGTCAATTCCAACCACGGCACACAGTTCCGCCAGTAGGCCATCAAAGGTGTTTTCGTTATATCGAAAATAACACGCAATATTGACTTCTTTTTTCGATATACTTGTGATACTCTCTTCTCATGATCCCCCGCGAAGGATACATGCGGAAAATACGGCCCTTCATGGGTACAGAGGTCGTCAAGGTCATCACCGGCATCCGGCGCTGCGGCAAATCGGTCATGCTCGGCCTGATCCGGGACGAGCTCCTGGCCGGTGGCGTCCCGCCGGAGCGGCTGCTGTTTTTCAACTGCGAATCGGCCGTCGACGAACGGGTCCGGGGCGTCGACGGCATCCTGTCCGCGATCAAGGCGCTCGCGCTCTCCGGCGGGGACCAGGTTCATCTCTTCTTCGACGAGATACAGGAGTTGGCGGGGTGGGAACGGCTGATCAATTCCCTGCTGGTCGATTTTCCCGCGGATATCTATATCACCGGCTCGAGCGCGCGGCTCCTTTCCGGCGAGCTGGCCACCTACCTTGCGGGCCGGTACGTGGAAATCAGGATGTATCCCTTTTCGTTCGCGGAAATATGTGCCTTGTCAAAAACCCGGGACCCAGGATTCGACAAGGCGAAGTTGTTCAGCGAATACCTCGTGCGCGGCGGATTCCCCTTCCTATACCGATACCCGCTCGATGAGGACGGGGTTCGGCAATACCTTTCGGGAATCTTCGATTCCGTCATTCTCAAGGATATCATCCAGCGGAACAAGGTCAGGGACGTGGAATTGCTCCACCGTCTCATCCTGTTTTTCTTGGCGAATACGGGCCGGACTTTCTCTTCGTCGTCCTTGTCCAGGTATTTGAAAAATCAGCGACGGTCCGTCTCCACCGAAACGATCTACAACTATATCGATCATTGCAGGTCCGCCTGCCTCTTGCACCTCGCTCCACGGGAGGACCTCTTGGGCAAGGAGATTCTCGCCACGCAGGAGAAGGTCTACCTCGCCGACCATGGCCTGCGCGAAACGGTGTACGGCAACAATCTGCGGGACATCGACCAGATCCTGGAAAACATCGTCTATATGGAACTCTTGAGCCGCGGGTATGAGGTCACCATCGGGAGGGTGAAGGACGCGGAGATCGATTTCTGCGCGCGGATGGGAGGGAAACGCTTCTACGTGCAGGTCGCGTATCTCCTATCCGGCCCCGAAACCCTGCGGCGGGAATTCGGGGCTCTTGAGCGCATACCCGACAACTTCGCCAAATACGTCCTGAGTATGGACGAGATCGACCTGAGCCGGCAGGGCATCATCCATATGAATATCCGCGACTTCCTGCTGATTGAGAATTTTGAGTGACGAAGGACCAATCATGAACGAATCCAACAACGCGTCGAGCATCATCGGGAAGGTCTGGTCGTTCTGCAACACGCTCCGCGACGACGGGGTCGGCTACGGCGATTATCTGGAGCAGATCACCTTCCTGCTCTTCCTCAAGATGGCCGACGAGTTTTCCAAGCCGCCCTACAACCGCAAACTCCCCATCCCCAGGAAATACGACTGGGAAAGCCTTACCGACAAGCGCGGGGCTGAACTGGAGAGCCATTACGCCGAACTCCTGCGGGAACTTTCCAAGCAGAAAGGCGCGCTCGGACAGATCTACCTCAAGAGCCAGAACAAGATCCAGGACCCCGCCAAGCTCTACAAGCTCATCGACCTGATCGACAAGGAACAGTGGAGTTCGATGGGCGCCGACGTCAAGGGAAAAATCTACGAAGGCCTCCTGGAGAAGAACGCGGAGGACACCAAGAGCGGCGCCGGCCAGTACTTCACGCCCCGGGCCCTCATCCGCGCCATGGTAGCCTGCGTGCGACCGGAACCCATGAAAACGATCGCCGATCCCGCCTGCGGCACCGGCGGCTTCTTCCTGGCGGCCTACGACTTCATCGCGAATCCCGCCAATTACACGCTCAACCGTGACCAGAAGGAATTCCTCAAGCAGCGGACCTTCCGGGGAAACGAGATCGTAGCCTCCACGCGGCGCATGGCGCTGATGAACTGCTTCCTGCACAACATCGGAGACTTCGAGAGCGAAACCTTCATCTCATCCACCGACTCCCTCATCGCCGACACTGGGCTTCGGGTGGACTACGTCCTGGCCAATCCGCCCTTCGGCAAGAAGAGCAGCATGACCTTCACCAACGCGGAAGGCGAGCAGGACAGCGAAGACCTTACCTACAACCGCCAGGACTTCTGGGTCACCACGAGCAACAAGCAGCTCAACTTCCTCCAGCACATCAGGACGATGCTCAAGTCCGACGGCCGCGCGGCCGTAGTGCTTCCTGACAATGTCCTCTTCGAGGGCGGCGTCGGGGAGACGGTGCGGAAGAAGCTCATGGAGACGACGAGCCTCCATACCATACTCCGCCTTCCCACCGGCATCTTCTACAAGCAGGGCGTCAAGGCGAATGTCCTCTTCTTCGACAACCACCCCGCCGCCAAGACTCCGTGGACCAAGGAAATCTGGTTCTACGACTTCCGGACGAACATCCACTTCACCTTGAAGAAAGACCCGCTCAAGCTGGAGGATCTCAAGGATTTCATCGACTGCTACAAGCCCGGCAACATCAACAAGCGGAAACCCGTCTGGGATGCGGAGAAGAACCCCGAAGGCCGCTGGCGGAAGTTCACCTACGGCGAGATCGTCGCCCGGGACAAGACGAGCCTGGACATCACCTGGATCAAGGACAAGAGCCTCACGGACCTGGACAACCTGCCGGACCCGGACGTACTGGCGGGAGAGATTATCGAGAACCTGGAAGCGGGGATAGAGAGCTTCAAGGAAGTGTTCGAAGCGCTGCGCTGAAGCCGATGGCTTGCTTCGCCAAAATCTTCCCGAGACACAACCGCTCGATACGCTGACTCATCTTCGTCTTGCTTGGATTGTCGAGAGGCTCAATAATTGGCCACGGAAATCACTGGGCTACCGGACTCCGCGAGAAGTTTCCCGATTCGGCGATTATTTTGTGGAGGTCTCCATGGCGAGGCCGGTGATTCGAGAGCAATACGTCAGGCAGGGCAAACGGCTCCGGAAGTTCATGAATGCAAGATAATCAGCATCGATTACGCCAAGGCTCACGAATTTCCCTATCCCGCCGCGGTCAACCAGGTCTGCGCGGGCGGAAACCTGAGCGCGGTGGCCTGCCTCAAGGCCAAGCGGGAAGGGCGGTACCTATGAGATCAGGCCCCCTGATGCCGGGAATCCGGACAAGCGAACACTGAACGGCGTTGACGCATCTCCTCAAGCACACCGGAGACTTTGGTCTTCATGTCGGAAAGACGCCCTATTTGTCGATCTATTTCGCCGAGCTTGACTTCCAGCCGTTGGATAAATTCGTCGCAGGGAATATCTTCGATCTTTCGTTCCGCGAACGTCTTCCGGATCTCATCAAGTTTGAATCCGAGATTCTGTGCGAGCAGGATGAGCCTGAGCGTATCCTCATCGTCCGCGCCATATTCCCGATATCCGTTTTTTAGTCGCGCCGCGGGGGTAATGAGCCCTGTCGTCTCCAGAAACCTGATTTTTGAAGGCGCGACGCCGAGACGTCGGGATAATTCACCGATTTTCATTTCGAACCCCAAATATTCTTGACCTTAAAGTAAGTTTGAATGTTTATTTTTTCAATACCAAGTATCGAAAGGAGAAACCGAGATGGCTTTCGTTGTGGAAAAGAAATGGAATGACGCGATGAAAATCCGGGTGTCCCGCCGGAGTTACGATTCGCGAACGGTGGAAGCGCGGAAGATGGAAGCGCTGTCGACTCTTGCCCGTTCGATCAACGAACTAGGGCGCGGAGTCAGGATCGAGGTCATCGAGGGCGATACGTCCGGAATTTTCAGAGGGATCGTCGGTGGGTACGGCAAGATAACTTCCACGGGTCAGTACGCGGCCTTCATCGGGGACTCGGCCGATCCTGACGCCGAGCGGCTCCTCGGGTATTACGGGGAGGCCTTCATTTTGGAGGCGACGAGCCTCGGGGTGGGAACCTGCTGGGTGAGCGGGACGTTCAATCCCGAATCGGTCAAAGCGCATATTTCTTTGAGGCCCGGCGAAGAGGTCTTTTCCGTCACGCCCTTGGGTTATCCCACCGAGGATTCGAGCCCGGTGGAAAGGCTCGCCAAATTCGTTGTCCGCAGCGAAAAGAGAAAACCGTCGGCAAGCATCCTCGACGGCGATCTGTCGGCCATCCCGAATTGGGCCCAAGCCGCCTTGAATTCCGCCCGCTCGGCCCCTTCGGCCACTAATCGACAGCCATGGCTCTTCAAATGGACGAAGGATTCCATGACGATCCGAGTGCGCGGGACAGGTAAACGGCTGATACAGGACTGCGGCATCGCGATGCTTCACTTTGCATTGGGAGCGCTGGAATCGGGAATCGCGGGGAAGTGGGAAGCCGGGACGGATTCCGTAGTCGCGATTTTCAAGCCGGATTGACTTCAGGTCCTGTTGCAAGCCGGTTTGGTTAAGGCCGGGTTGCCGGGCTGCCGGGCTGCCGGCTGCCGCGGCCAGCCGCGGGGGCCGCGGCTGCGGATCGAAGTCGCCGTCGCTGCGGCGGCGGCCCGGAGCGCTCCGGCGCCTCAGCGGCAGTCGATCGTGGCCGCGGCGGCCTCCAGTCCGGCGGATTCGGCGCGGAGGCGGACCGTCCCGGCTACTCCGGTCGAACGGACGTAGGCGACCAACCGGCCGCGGTAGGTCTTGCGGAAAGGGGTGGTATAGGCTTCCGTATCGGCGACGTCGCCGCTTTCCAGGCCGAGCAGCTCGCCGGGACCCTCCACCCGCACGGCCACGGGGACGTCTGCCGTCGCAATGGGGATGCCGGTGGCATCGGCCAGGCCAAGATCGATCCTGGCGACGTAGCGGCCGTCGGCCGTTATGGCGGCAGGCGCGGCCAGGACGACCACGGCCGCGGCCGCGCCGGAGGTGCGCAGCTCGCAGGAGATCGGGCTGTCGGCGGCGCGCGCCTCCAGGCGGCCCGGCTCGAAGGCCAGATCCCAATGCAGGTACCCGGTCGGCGCGTCGTCCAGCCGCCTGGTTCCGAGCGATCGGCCGTTCAGGATCAGTTCGACCTCAGGCAGGTTGGTGTAGGCGACGACTTCCACGGCTTCGCCGGCCCCCCAATCCCAATGGGCGGCCTCGGCTTGGACTTTGGACCATTCGGAGGCGGCCCCGGCGCCTTCCCCGTTCGGACGGACGGCCAGGCAGAGGACTGGTTCGGCGCTCCACAGGCTTTTCCGGAAGAAGTATTTTGGCTTCGGATTGCCGGCCAGATCAAGGAAACCGGCCGGGGAGGCCCGCACCGGCCAGCCTTTGGCTTCGCCCAGGTAATCGACGCCGGTCCAGACGAACTGCCCGGCGATGAAATCGTTGTCGCGGGCCGCCAGCCACTGGTCGTAGCCGGCGCCGTTCTCGCTGCCCAGGAGCGCGCGGTCGGGATAGGCTGCGTGGTCGGCGGCGTAGAAATTTTCCTTATAATTGTAGCCGACGACATCGAGCTCGGCGCAGTAGCCGGTAATATTCGACAGTTCCGGAAAGGCGATGGCCGCCGTGACCGGCCGGGTCGCGTCATGCTTCTTGACGATTGCGACGAGCTCCCGGGCGATGCCGGCCAGCCGCTCGGCGTTCGGCTTGTCGGGATCGTACATCATTTCCTGGGCAGGTTTGCCGGCGTCGTTGTTGCCCGCCATCGCCAGGAAGCTCGGGTGGCAGTAGGGATCGTTGGGGTAGTCGACTTCGTTGCCGACGCTCCACAGGATGATCGAAGGATGGTTGCGGTCGCGCTGGACCATCGCCGCCAGGTCGGCCTCGTGCCAAACCGGAAAATCATCGCCGTAGCCGAAATGCTTGGGCGGATAGACATTGTGACCCGTCGACCATTTGTTCTTTACGCCTTCCCACTCGTCGAAGGCTTCGTCGATGACCAGGAAGCCCAGCGAATCGCAGAGGTCCAGCAACTTGGGGTCGGGCGGATTGTGGCTCATGCGGATGGCGTTGCAACCCATGGCCTTGAGTTTGGCAAGGCGATCCGCCCAGACCGGCGCGGGGACAGCCGCGCCCAGGCAGCCGGCGTCGTGGTGCAGGCAGACTCCCTTCAGCTTCAGATTGGCGTCGTTGAGGAAGAAGCCCCGATCCGGGTCGAAACGGAAGGTCCGGATGCCGACGGCGGTCGTGGTCCTGTCTGTTGTTTTCCCATCCGCCACGACCTCCGTAGTCAACGCGTACAGTGAAGGCGAATCCGGCGACCAGAGCTCCGGACGGGCGACGGACAGCGCGGCGCGGCACGGGGCGTCGGCGCCAGGACCGAGCCGGAGGCTTGCTTCGTAGGTCGCGGCGACGGTTCCCCGCGGATCGGCCAGGGAGTGCCGGACGACGGCATCGACGGCCCGGTCCGTACTGTTGATGACGCGGGCCTCGACCATGAGCGCGGCGGCGCTCGCCGCGGCCGCATCCGCGCCCGCCGCGTCCGCGGCGGACGCGGCGGGGATGACCACGAAGGGACTGTAGGCGGCGAGGCGGACGGGGTCCGTTAGCGTCAGATAGACGGAACGGTAGATCCCCGAACCGGTGAACCAGCGCGAATCGGCCAGGTCCAGGCGGCTGACCTTCACGACGACGACGTTGGTCCGCCCGCCTGAAACGAGGAAGGGAGTCAGGTCGTAGCTGAACGAGCTGTAGCCGTTGGGGCGCCTGCCCAGATTGTGCCCGTTGATCCAAACCTGGCTGTTGTTGTAGACCCCGTCGAAGGTGATGGACGCCAGCTTCCCGGCGTATTCTGCGTCCAACCGGAAGCTTTTTCGGTACCAGCCGATCCCGCCGGCGGCGTAGCCGGTCCCGCTGGAATAGTCCGGGCTGAAGGGCTCGGTGACGGACCAATCGTGCGGGAGCGCGACGGTCTGCCATGCGGAATCGTCGAACCCCTTGTGGGACGGCGTCGCCGCTCCAGCCACCGCGCCAGCCACCGCTCCGGCCCCGGCTTTCCGGAATTTCCATCCGGCGTCCAATCCGATGACCGTTCTTCCTTCGCCCATGGCCATGCCTCCGTCGCTCGACTTATACCGGCTTTCGGTTCCGCTGTCAAAAGAAATCCGGCCCGCCTTTAAAAATTACACGGGCCGCAGGAATTGACAGCGTGCGACAGCAGGATAGTGCACAGATCGAAGGATATTGCATATTCCGAGTCTTTCCGGGGCGGAGTACCGTGAACGCGGGGGACATGATGACGACGACGCGAAGCTTGAGGAAAAAGGACGGTCTTTCGGGCGTCCTGCACGAATTATCCAAGAACCGGATCCTCTATTTGATGGTCGTCCCGACCGTCGTCTTCTTCATCCTGAATTCCTATATGCCGATGTTCGGCATCTATCTTGCCTTCACGCGCTACGATTTCCGTGGCGGGATTTTCGGGAGCCCCTTCATCGGCCTTCAGAATTTCGATTATCTGTTCAAGTCCGGATCGCTGTGGCGCATTACCCGGAACACCGTCCTGTACAACCTGGCCTTCATCGCCATCGAGAACGTCCTGGAAATAACCATGGCCATCCTGCTGTCGCGGATAGGCGGCCGCGTATTCAAGAGGACGGCGCAGTCCCTGATGTTCCTGCCGTACTTCGTCTCCTACGTCATCCTCGGGGTCTTCGTCTACAACCTTCTCAATTACGAAAAGGGCTTGGTGAATACCGTCCTTTTATCTCTGGGCGGCGAGAAATTCGACGCCTTCAATACGCCGCGGTTCTGGCCCTTCGGCCTGACCGCAGCCTACATCTGGAAGACCGTCGGCTACGGGACGGTCATCTATCTGGCCTCGATTTCTTCGATCAGCGACGAGTACTACGAATCCGCCCAGCTGGACGGGGCGACCGTCCTGCAGCAGATCCGCTTCATCACCCTGCCGCTCCTGAAGCCCACCTTCATCACGCTTTTCCTGCTCTCGGTCGGACGCATCATGCGCGGCCAATTCGAACTCTTCTACAACATGGTGGGCGGCAACGGCGTGCTTTTCCCGACGACCGACGTCATCGACACCTTCGTCTACCGCTCGGTTACGAAAAGTTTCGATATCGGCCTCGGCTCCGCCGCCGGCCTCTACCAATCGCTCTTCGGCTTCATCCTGATCATTGCGGTCAACCGGGTCGTCAAGCGGGTGAACGAAGACTACGCGCTCTTCTGAGCCGGCAGAAAAGGAACGTACGTCATGGGAAAGAAAGTCAGGGCATCCAAGGATTCGGCCGTGTTCTCCGCCGTCGCCTACGTCGTTTTGGCGCTGATATCGGTCGCATGCATTCTGCCCTTCCTGCTGGTGGTTTCCGCCTCCTTCACCGACGAGGAGACGATCGCCAGATTCGGGTACAGCATCCTGCCGCGGAAATTCTCGCTCGAGGCCTACGGGTTCATTTTCAAATTTCCCGAGACGATATTCCGGGCTTACGGCATCACCATCGTCAACACTGTCTGCGGAACCCTGGCCGGGCTTTTCCTGATCGCGATGACCGGCTTCGTGCTTCAGCGGCCCGATTGCCGATACCGCAACAAGATTTCCTTTTTCATCTATTTCACCACCCTGTTCCAGGGAGGCCTCATTTCCTGGTTCATCCTGATGACCCGCTATTACCATCTGCAGGACCACCGCCTGGTGCTCATCCTGCCCGGCCTGATGAATCCCTTCCTGATCATACTCATGAAGAATTTCATCAAGGCGTCGGTCCCCCACGAAATCATCGAAGCCGCGGTCATCGACGGCGCCAACGATTTCCGGATTTTCACCGACATCGTCCTCAGCCTGGCCAAGCCCGGGCTCGCCACGATCGGCCTGTTCCTGGCTCTGGCCTACTGGAACGATTGGTTCACCAGTTCCCTGTTCATCTCGACGCCGGCGAAATACTCGCTGCAGTTCTACCTGTACAACATGCTGAACAACACGCAGGCGATGCGCCAGATGGCGCAGACCGGCGCGGCGATCGGCGTCGAGGCTCCCACCGAATCCGTCCGCATGGCCATGGCCGTCGTCTGCACCGGGCCCATCCTCTTCCTGTACCCCTGGGTACAGAAATACTTCGTGAAGGGCCTGACGATCGGCGCAGTAAAGGGTTGATGCCGTTTTTAACGGTCGAGATATAGTTTTTCAGGAGGTACTGAATGAAAAGGACACTGCTTACCCTCGTCGCCTTGTGCCTGGCCGCCGCGATATCGTTCGCCGGCGGTACGACCCAAAGCCAAACAGCCAAGCGCACGACTGCGACCGGATTGGACATCAGCCAGCCGGTGGAGCTCCAGTTCTGGATGCTGGGCGACGCGCCGAAAGACTTGCCGGCCATCGAGGCCGAGGTCAACAAGCTGGCCATGGCCGATCTGAATTGCACCGTCAAATACAATTACACGACTTGGACCGACTGGAGCCAGAAATACCAGCTGCTGTTGACCTCCGGCCAGCCGATCGACCTGATTTTCACCGCCGAGTGGACCGACTACCAGCGCTACGCCAAGGCCGGCGCCTACAAGGACATCACCGCGCTGATGCCCGTCGCGGCGCCGGTGCTCAATAAGTTCGTCGACAAGTCCGGCTGGGACGGAGTCAAGGTCGGCGGCAAGATCTACACCGTGCCGGCCATGTACAAGGAATACGTTTACGACGGTTTCGAGTACCGCGAGGATTTGCGCAAGAAGTACAAGCTGCCCGAGATCAATTCCCTGGCGACGATGGAGCAGTACCTGGAGACGGTGCTCAAGAACGAACCCGGCATGGTCGGAATCGCCGAAACCCTGGCGGCCAACCAGTTCTCCGCCGTCATGAGCCTGACCGCGGAAATGCTGCACCCCTGGCTGGACCGCGGCATGCCGCAGTACGGCCTGGCCGCCGACAACGCCAAACCCCGCGAGATGTTCCCGTACTGGGGCTCCGCGGAGCATCTGGCCGACCTTCAGCTGTTCAAACGCTGGGCCGACAAGGGCTTCTGGTCGCGCAGCATCCTGTCCTCGACGGAAGATATCGCCACCATGTTCCAGACCGGCAAATTGGCGCTGAAGATGGCCGGCATCAACCCGAACAAATTCGCCACCGACCTGGTCGCCATCAAGGCCACCCATCCGGAGTGGGAAATCGGCTACTATCCTTTCAGCCGGACCACCGGCGTGGTGCACCCCGTGCACCCGACCCACAACGGCTACGCCGTCCCGGCGGCCAGCAAGAATCCAGAACGCGCCCTGGCCTTCTTCGAGAAGATGGTCACCGACAAGCGTTACAACCTGCTGACCCAGTACGGCATCGAGGGCAAGAACTACGTGGCGGACAACGGCTACTACAAGATGGTCGGCGACTCCAACACCAACGGCTTCGGCCGCGAGTCGATGAACGGCTGGGCATGGCGCAATCCCGAGTACATGCTGTTCGCCCCGTCCTACGACGCGGTCAAGAAACTGTTCGCCGAGTTCGACAAGGTCGCGACGCCGGACCTGTACAACGGTTTCGCCGTCGACTACCTGCCGTTCCAGACCGAGAAGACCGCCCTCGACTCGGTTACGGCCCAGTACCTCGCGCCTCTCCAGGCCGGCCTCGTGCCGGACGTGGAAGCCGGCATGGCCAAGTTCATGGCCGAGGCCAAGAAGGCCGGCCTTGAGAAGATCCAGGCCGAATACAATAAGCAGTGGCTGGCCTACTGCGACGACATGGGCATTAAGTAGAGACAGGACGGAAGATGTCGTAATCGCGCTCCGGCCTGCCCGCGGGCGGCCGGCCCGCCGCCTGCGGCCGGAGCGTTTTTCCAACACCGATGTCTTTATCCGGCATATAGTACAACTGTATGAAGAGCGCGCCGTCCTCCATATTCATCAAAATCTTCCTGTCGACCACGCTGAGCATTTTCGTGTCGCTGGTGGTCACCGCGACAGTGCTCTACCTCAACTTCGAGACCATCGCGCTCAAGCAGGTCTACGCCAACGACATGGATACCCTGGTTCAGACAGGGAAGGGCGTCGCGGCATTGACCGACATCGCCGTGACGCTTTCCAGCCAGATATACAACGACCTCAACGTTTCCCGGCTGATGTATTACGCGGACCCCGACGCGGAAGCCCTGCGCACCGCCGACGTGCAGCTGACCAATTACCGGCTGTCCATCCCGTTCATCGATTCCGTGTACGTGTACAACGGGTCCAAGGACACCTTCTACGTCAATTCCGTCATCAACCGCGACGAGATCCGGGAAGCCATCCAGACGCGGGCCCAGCTGGACGACCGCTACATCGTCACGCTCGTGAAGTCGTTCCGTGAATTCCGCCCGTACCGGCCGATCCCGCGCACCTACGCGACGCGGGTCGCCGACCGGAAGGCGAAGAACTACTACACCTTCCTGATCTACGACGCCTTCGGGCAGGGGCCGATCGAGCACGCGGTGATCATCAATTTTTCCGAGGAATGGATCACCGATTTCATTTCCGACAATTCGCCCATGAAGAATTCCGAAACCTTCATCCTGGACAGGGACGGCGTGGCGGTTTCCGATTCAAAGACCTATCCGATGATGAGCGACCTTTCGGACCTGCCCTGGATCAGGAGGATGCTCGAAACGGAGCTTCCCGGTTCGTTCACGGAAACCGTCGACGGAACGGTGTTCCTGGTATCCTATACCGGACCGGACGAAGGCGGGTGGCGCTACATCAAGCTGACCCCGCGGAGCTTCATCCTGAGCAGGATCAACCGGATGAAGTACATCACCATCCTGGTGGCCCTGACGCTGCTGGCTATCGGCTTCATCGCTTCCTGGCTGCTGGCGAAGCGGCTATACGTCCCGATCGAGACCCTCGTGGCCACGCTGCGGAAACTGAGCCTCGAGGAAAAAAAGAACGTCGGGTTGCTGCGGCAGGTATTCTTCCGGGACATTTTCCTGGGCCGCTGCGTGTACGACGGGCAGACGATCGAACTGAAGCTCGAGGAACTCGACACCGCCTTCAACGCCTCCGGCTATTATTGCCTGGTCCTTCTGACGATCGACCGCCACCTCGCCTTCAGCCAGGAATTCACGGCCGTCGACCAAAGCTTGGTAAAGGCTTCCTTGATGGACGCCTGCGTCGCCGCCGTTCCCGGCCGGGCGAACCACGCAGTCCTCGACATGGGACACAACGGCATCGTCGTCATCCTCAATTCGCTCGACCGCAAGACCGATTTCGACGCCGACGCCCTCGAGGAAAGGCTGGTCGCCCTGCGCGGCCGGATCGCGGAAGTCAACAAACTGTCGGTGACCCTGACGGTCAGCAAGATCGAGGCGGGCATCGAGCACCTGCCGCAAATGTACGCCGAAGCCTTGGAGGCGTCGCTTTTCCGGCTGTACCGCGGACACGGCGCCATCATCCACGCGCGCGAAATCCAGGCCATCGCCTTCGATGGCTACGAATATCCTTCGGAGACGGAGAAGCGGCTCGCGTTGGCGTTGCTTGCCGGGAAAACCGCGGAAGCCAGGGAGCGCTACGACGAAATCATCGCCTCCGCGAACCTTCATCCGATCAACGTTTTCAACATGATGCTGTCGCACCTCGTCTTCGCCGTCGACGACGCCGTCAGGACCGTCAAGAGAATCAACGGCACCGACCTGGATATCGGAAAGGTGATTTCGGTCGCTAACATGTCGAACGTCGAAACGATAGCGGAGATAAACGCCCGGTTCTACGCTGTGTTCGACGAGGTGGGCAACGTCCTGGCCGACCGCAGGGCCAACCGCAACGAACAGATCATCGAAAAGATCAACCGCCGTATCGAAACCGGCTACATGCGGCAGGACCTCTACATCGATTCGATCGCCGATTACCTCCAGAAGTCGCCGGCTTACATTAGCCACGTCTACAAACAGCGGACGGGAACGACCATCCTCGACAAGATAATCGGCGTCAGGATGGCGGAGGCGAAGGAACTGCTGTCCACGACGGAATTGTCGGTGGCCGAAATCTCGGAGCGGGCCGGCTTTTCCAGCAGCTCCTATTTCTTCAAGGTGTTCAAGAAAATGAACGGCGTAACCCCGAACGAGTTCCGCGAAAACAAGGAAGTCCGCGCATGACCCGTACGCAAAGGACGTCGCCGCTGCAGGCCGCCGCGCTGGCCGCCGCGCTGGCAGCCGCGCTGGGCTGCCTATCGGGCTGCGCCGCGGAAAAGGCCGATGCCGTCGGGGGAAGCGGCGCTTCCCGGACCAGGAACGGGATCGACATCTCCAAGCGGGTCGACGTCGTCCTGTACATGCTCGGCGACGCGCCGAAGGATCTGGGGCTCATCCAGGACGAAGTGAACCGGATGGCCGTCGAGGAATTGAACTGCACCGTCTCCTTCAGGTACACCACCTGGTCCGATTACATGCAGCGCTACAATCTGCTGCTCAGTTCGGGCCAGGCGATCGACCTGATCTTCACCTCCGAATGGCTCAACTACAACCAGTTCGCGCAGAAAGGCGCCTTCTCGGATCTGGACGCCCTGCTCCCGAAATGCGCTCCCGACCTCTACGCCTTCGTCGCCGACGATTACTGGGACGCGGTGAAAGTGAACGGCCATATCTACACCATCCCGGCGACCTGGCGCGAATACGTGAACGAGGGCTTCCTCTACCGCGAGGACCTCCGCAGGAAATACGCTTTGCCGGTGCCGGACAGCCTCGCCAACGTCGAGGCCTACCTCGAAGGCGTAAAGCGGCGCGAACCCTACCGCAACATCACTTCGGAAATCGTCATCGACAACGGCTACGGGCCGTCGTTCTCGGCGACCAGCGTCCTGTACATGAAGTACGCCTGGGCGGAACTGTTCATGCCCTACGGCCTGCGCGCCGACTACGACGATCCGGACGCGATCGGCGCCTATTGGGGATCGGCCGATTTCACCGCCGACATGAAGATGTTCAAACGCTGGTCCGACAAGGGCTTCTGGACGCGCAGCGCCCTTTCGAACAAGAATCCCATCAACGAGCTGTTCATCGACGGCTATTCCGTCGCCGTACTGAGCGGGCTCAACCCGGTGAAGTACAGCCACGCCCTCAGCCTGATGAAGTCCAAGGACCCGAACGTCGAGATCGGCTATTACCCGTACTGCCGGACGAGCGGCCTGGTGCGGCCGGTCCATCCCATCCACAACGGCTTCGCCATCCCCATGAGCGCGAAGAATCCGGAGCGTGCCCTGATGCTCTACGAGAAGCTCGTCCTCGACAAGCGCTACAATTGGCTGACCCAATACGGGATCGAAGGCAAGCATTACCGGCTGGACGCCGACGGTTACTATGAAATGATCGGCGACGCCGACAGCAACGGCTTCACCCACGAGT
This sequence comes from Treponema sp., assembly GCA_003527485.1. Classification (GTDB taxonomy): domain Bacteria; phylum Spirochaetota; class Spirochaetia; order Treponematales; family Breznakiellaceae; genus UBA12037. The sequence continues at coordinate 65,837 of DPXI01000112.1, forward strand.
CGATGAACGGCTGGGCCTGGCGGAATCCCGGCATCATGCTTTTCGACCGTAGATACCGGGTGGCTCTGGACCTATTCAAGGAATTCGACGCGTACGCCAAGCCCGACATCTACTTCGGCTTCGTGGAGGATTATTCCTCCTACCAAGCGGAACGGGCGGCGCTCTACCAGGTCCAGTCGCAATACCTGGTGCCGATCCAGGCGGGCATGGTCGAAGACGTCGATGCGGCCGTCAAGGAATTCATGGCCCGGGCGAACCTGGCGGGTTTGCCGAAGATCCAGGCGGAATACTCAAGGCAATGGCTGGCCTATTGCCGCGACCGGGGTCTGGACTAAAGCGCCATGAAGCGGACCTCGCCGGCGCCCGATCCGGATCTGCCGGCCCTTCCGGCCCTGCCGGGCTTGTTCGCCGACCCCGATCTCGTGGAGGGCGACGGCCGCTTCTACCTTTACCCGACGACCGACGGCTTCCCCGGCTGGTCGGGCACGCGCTTCCGGGTCTTCTCGTCGCCGGACTTGGCCGGCTGGAAGGACGAGGGCGTCATCCTTGACGTCGCGACTCCCGCTGTCCCCTGGGCGGCAGGGCATGCCTGGGCGCCCGCGGTCGCCCGCCGCGGCGGCCGCTGGTATTTCTACTTCTGCGCCAAACGGCCGGACGGCGTCTCCTGTATCGGCGTCGCCGACGCGCCCAGCCCGACGGGACCCTTCGCCGCGCGGCCCGAACCGCTGGCGACGCCGGAACTGGCCGCGGCCGGAGGGATCCGCCTGGACCAGGCGATCGATCCTTCGGTCTTCTTCGAGGACGACGGTTCTGCCTACCTGCTGTTCGGCAACGGCGGCGCGGCCGTCGCGCGTTTGAACGCCGATATGATCAGCCTCGCGCCGGGAAGCCTCCGCCAGCTGGAAGGCGCCACGGACTTCCGGGAAGCCGTCTCCGTACTAAAGCGCCGCGGTCTCTACCATTTTACCTGGTCCTGCGACGATACCGGCAGCCCGGATTACCACGTCAACTACGGAACGGCGGCCAGCCTCCACGGCCCGATCGTGTTCCGCTACCCCGTCCTGCAAGCGGACCCCGGCCGGTACATCCTCGGCACCGGCCACCATTCCATCCTGAAGCCGCGCGACCGCGATGAATATTTCATCGCCTACCACCGTTTCGCCACGCCGCTGTCCGACTACCCGGAAGGCAAGGGCTGGCACCGCGAAGTCTGCGTCGATCGTCTGGAATTCGGCGCCGACGGCCTGATGCTGCCGGTAATCCACCGCTAGCGGCCCGGCGGCGGCGAGGCGGCTAAGCAGTGGAGAAGACTTGCGGGGGGAAGAGAAGGGCGATCCCTTCTCTCCCCGCCCGCGCCCCCTCACTCATCCCCGGCGAAACCTTCTTTCCGTACTGAAAATCCCTTGATTATTGCTTCGTTCATGGTGGAATCTATCTTGGCGTATTGCGAGGTCAGCACCTTGTAGGTTGTCGCCGACGCGGTCTTAGCTTTCAAGTTGATCAAGTCTTGCTGGATCCATTCGAAACGGACCAAATCGCTCGCGCCTTCTGGAGGAGCGGTTCATGAAAATCGACATCGTCACGGTCTATATACCGCGCTACAAGGAAGGGCATGAATTCGATTTTGTTCCGTCGATCACCGCGATCCACTTGGCGGCCCTGACGCCGGCGCCTCATCGGGTGCGGGTCATTTACCAGCAGGTCCAGCCGGTCGACCTCGATACTGACGCCGAAGTGGTGGCGCTGTCGTTTTTTACCGGTTTCGCGCCGGAGGCCTTTCGCCTGGCTGCGGAGTTCCGTAAGCGCGGCAAAATCGTCATCGCCGGCGGCCCGCACGCGACCTTCTGTCCCGATGGGACGCGGGAGCATTTCGACGCTATCGTCACCGGGGAAGCGGAATCGGTCTGGTCGCAGGTCCTCCTCGACCTGGAAAAAGGGGAGCTCAAGCCCGCCTACAGCGGTGGCGCGTCTCCGATGGCGGGGATACCGACCCCGCGCTATGACCTTCTGCCGCCGAGCTTCGTGGTCCCGCGGGTGGTGCAGGCCACGCGAGGCTGCCCGTTCGCGTGCTCGTTCTGTTCCGTACCGGCGCTGAATCCCGGCTACCGGATGCGGCCGGTCGCGGAAGTCCTGCGCGACATCCGCTACGAAGGCTTCCGCCACTGGTGGCAGCGCAAGGTGGTATGGTTCTGGGACGACAACCTGACTATCGACCGCGTCTACATCAAGGAGCTATTGACCGCCATGGTCCCGCTCAAACGGTGGTGGCTGACGCAAGCCAGCATGGATATCTCCGGCGACCCGGCACTCCTTCATTTTATGCGGCGTTCGGGCTGTATCGGGATATTCTTCGGCATCGAATCGTTCGGCGACAAATCGCTCGAGGACGCGAACAAGCGGCAGAATCGTGTCGCGCATTACAAGGTCGCGGTCGACGCTCTGCACAAGAAGGGCATCTGCGTCATGGCCGGTATTATCGCCGGTTTCGACGGGGACACCCCTGAAAGCATCAGGGACATGGCGCGGCAGCTTCACGGGATCGGCGTGGATGTCCCTTTCCTGAGCATCCTGACACCGTACCAAGGCACGCCGCTATACGAACGGCTGAAGAGCGAAGGACGCATTATCGACGAACGCGGCTGGGAATTCTACAACGGCTACAACGTGGCGTTTTACCCGAAGCGCATGAGCCCGCAGGAACTGCTCAATGCGCACCGGGCATTGTGGAAAGAGGCGTTCTCGTTTAAATACGTAATCCTGCGGACCTCCCGCGCTCTGACTTATCTGCGTTGGGGAGCGTTTCTCATGTGCGCCTGCATGAACCTGTTTTACGGACTCAAGGCTTGGCGCGGGAACACGCCCGTCGACATGTCGGATAGTCTTCGGCGCTGAAGGATGCGGGAGCCGAAGAACATCATCGGTGCAAACCAGGCCGCGGCGAGCGGGGGGCCCGCCTTTTCCCAGTGCCAGCCTCGCGCCGGCCAGCCCCGCGCCTATTTCTTCTTGCCCAGCAGCGCGGCGAACGGATTGTACGTGTCAGTGCCGCCGTCGTCGCCGCTGAGGTACTTGCGGGTCGTTTCGTCTTCCTCGAGCGAGGAGGTCGGTTTCAGCGAGATGCGTTTCCTCAGGGCATCGATGTCCTGTATGAGGACGGTCAGGCTCTGGCCCAGCTTCACCTCGTTGCGCGTATCGCCGTATTTGCCTTCGCCCCGCAGTTCGGAAACGTGCACGAGCCCGTCGAGACCCGGTTCCAGGGATACGAACGCGCCGAACTCGGTAATCCTGACGACCTTCCCGGTGTGCTTCGAATTCTTGGGATACTTCTCCGTCGCCTTGACCCACGGATCCGACAGGAGGCTCTTCATGCTCAGCGATATGCGCTCGGCCTTCCAGTCGATCTTGATGATCGATGCCTCGATTTCCTGATCGACGGACAGTACCGAGCGGATATCTTCGACCCGGTCGCGGCCGATCTCCGAGACGGGGAGCAGGGCCTGGACGCCGCCGATGTCCACGAAGGCGCCGAAATCTTGAATCGACGTGATCCTGCCCTTGACGACCATTTTTTCTTTGAGCGTCTTTTTCAGGCTTTCCAGCTGCGCCGCGCGTTCGTCCTCCAGGATCGCCCGGTTGGACACGAGAATGTCGCGGCCGTTTCCCTTGTACTCCTGGATCTTGAAGGTGAGCTTTTTCCCGATATACGCCGCGGTGTCCTCCGTCCGCCTCGCTCCCATCTGGGAGAAGGGGCAGAAGGCCCGGGAGGTGCCGATCTTGATCTCGAAGCCGCCCTTGATTTCCTTTTCGACCACGCCTTCCACGGGTATCTTGTTTTGGTAGGCGTTTTCGAGCAGGGATGATCCCGCCTTGTCGCCGCTGATCTTCGTCGTGAAGGTCATCTCGCCGTTTTTCGACTCCAGGAAGTAGGCCTTGATGGTGTCCCCTTCCTTGACGGAGATGTTTCCGTCCTGGTCCGCGAGTTCAGCCCGGTCGAGCACGCCTTCGCTCTTTCCGCTCAATTGCAGGAATATGCAGTCCTTCGAGATCGAGACGATCTGCGTTTCGACCAACTGCCCGGGCTTGAGCTTATTCATCTTCGTGAAGCTGTTTTCATACAGTGAGGCGAAATCGTCCGCCGTTTCGCCTGGATCGTCTTGGTTCATTTCCGTTCTCCATCGAAAAAATCTGCCTTGAGCATAACAGAAAACGCGGAGCGGGATAATCCTCCCTCCCGGGCGGCCTGCGGAACCGGGGGAGAGGGGCAGGAAGGATGGGGGCGTCCCGCCTGATGGCGCCATCCGGCGTTGTGACGCTCAATCCAAAAGGTCATCCCGGATCGGGAACGACGAAAATTGCGCTTGGAAAAGATTCTGTAGCGATGGTATGCTCCGCAATAATTGTTTGAGTGGAGCTCTTCATGTATCGCGCTCGGCCTGTATTGCGCTGAAGGAGGTTTCCATGGGCCTATTCGATACCCTCATCCTCGATCCGCCCCTCGTCTGCCCCCGATGCGGCAAGGCGCACGAGTCCATGCAGACGAAGCTCTTTGATAGTTCCATGTCCACCTACCGACCGGGGATGATCGTTCCGGGATGCCCCGTGCATACGGGAATCCTCAAGGACCACACCTGGTGCTGCCCGACGGAACACGATGAACACGGCCAGCTGGATGTTTGGATCATCATCTGGCACGGGGTTTTCGCGGACTACGCCCTCGATACCGACACTGCGGAGCTGCGTCTCGCGGGCATGGACCGTCTCGACCTCCTGGACTGGTTGGACCGGATGCAGAAGACCGCCCTGGAATGGAAGAACCGCTACCACGCCTTGTACCGGGACCTGTCCGATTGGGTCGAGTACCGCGATCTGCCGGAAGAAGACAGAGCTCCGCCCGAGGAGGCTGGCGAAAGCAAGGCAGCCCGTTTCCGGCGCAGCCTCTTCCTGATTCGGCTCCCTGAAGTGATCCGCAACGACCCCGATCCGCTCCGCCGTATCCTGGAACGGAACGATCTCAAAGCGGAACCGGATACGGGTTTTTTCGGGTGGTAGCGCTATATTTGCGGGTCTCCCTTCATGCCCTCCGGGACGTCTCAGGGGTTTTCGATCAGCTCGATGAACTCTTCCTTTTTTACTTCGTCGACTATCCATGAACAGGCCGCGAAGCAGCGATCGCGTGTCTTGCCGGAGACGATCGCCAGCAGCACCGAGTCAGAGGCATGTATCGTCCCCAGCCGGTGGACGACCAGCACCTGGTTGAGGCCGAAGCGCTGCTCCGCTTCCCGGGCGATACCGGCCAGCCGTTCGTCCGTATCCTTCGTCAGCGCCTTCAGCTCGACGTCGACAAAATCCGGAACCTGCTTGCCCGGGCGTTTGACCCGGCCATGGTGCAGGACGACGGTACCGGTGCTGTCAGTTTCCCTTTCCAAGAAATCGCCATATAGTTTCAGGTGGTCGAACGGCTGGTCGGTCGCGAATCCGGTAATCATGAATTCCTCCGTTTGGCGTCTGCGAATGATGTCTTTATCCGATGTCCTCGGCGATCCTCTCGTACCGGAGCCTCTGGTCCTCCCGCTCGAAGTCGAAGCCGTACTGCCTGAAATCGATCAGGTCGGCGTCCTTCACCAATTCTTCCAGGGGCGACCCGATTTCGCCCTTTCTGCTGTGGTTTTTAACGGCTATCGCGATTTGCCGGATCTCGTCTTCCGTCACGAATCCGAGTTTCGCCAGAAATTCCTGAACGGGTCCATAGCCCGCTTCGGCGTGTCCTTCGTTGATACCTGTTATGATGCGGCCGAAATCATGTACGGCGCAGGCCATCGCCGCCAAATCCGGATCCACGCCGCGCCGCCCGGCCAGGGAAAGTCCGATTTTCGCGCAACCGACCATATGTATGCGCTCCCAGTCCAGCGATTTTTCGCGGGTGATCGGGATCGCTTCGCATTCCTTTATTTTAACCAACATCACCTTTTGTATCTTGTATATCCGGTTCATAGGCTTCGCCGTCCCTCGGCCTCAAATATACTATCCGTGATGATATTATCAAAGGGAAGTCCCCGCAGGACCGGGCATGACGCGCGTCGGAAAGGACCGATGAGGGACTAGAGGCTCCCCTGGGCCCTGCGGCTCTTTATGCGGTCGCCTTCGGCCAATCCGGTTACGATCTCCGTATATATCCCGTCCGAGAGGCCGACGGTGACCTCGACCTTCTCGAATCGCCGGGGATCCCTCTCTATCTCCGCGAAATAGCGGCCGTCCTCCATCACCAAATCACGTTCCTTGACGCTGACGATGTTTTCCGCGCGCTTCAGGATGATCTCCGCGCCGGCGCTGTAGCCGGGCCGGAGGGCCAGGTCCGCGGGACGATCGAATTTGATCCGGATCTTGAATTTTACCGAGCCGGAGGAAGTGATGCCCCTGGGAGAAAGAAAGGTGAGCTTTCCGGGGATCCTGAAGTCGTCGATGGCCGCCAGCTTGATGTTGGCCTCCATCCCGCGCTTGAGGCTGTTGATTTGAGCCTCGTCGATCTCTCCTTCAAAAAGGAGGGAGCCAAGGTCGGCGACGGCGGCCACGGTCGTTCCCGCGGAATAGCCGCCCCTCTCCTGTATTGGGGTTCCCTGCTTGACGGGAAGGTCAAGAACCGTACCCGCGATCGGCGATACGACCACGTTGCTTATCGATCGGGCACCGGAAGATATGCCTTCCTTTATCAGCATGATCCGGTTGCGGGCTTCCTTATAATCCTCCATGGCCAGATGGTAGGTGGACTCGCTTTTCAGGTATTCCACTTCGGCGATGCTCCGGATGTTGAATAAGGACTTATTCCTTTCGTACTCCACTTCGGCCGTTTTCAGCCTGATCGCGCTTTTTTCGAACGCGGCTTCGGAGGAGTTGAGGTCAAGGCTGTTCGGAACTACTTTCACGGAAAGCAGGGGCGCGCCTTTTTCGATATGATCCCCCGCTTGGACGAAGAGTTCATCGACCACGCCCGAAAGCGAGGATTTTACTTCGACCTCCTTTTCGGGGATGATCGAGCCCGAAGCGAGGACTTTCTCCTCGATCATACGACGCTCGGCCGTTTCGATCGGGTAAACGATCTTCTTCCCCGCCGACTTTTGGATCAGGAAGACGAAAGTCGCCGGAACGGCTACGATCAGGAGCGTCAAGCCGAAAAAATACTTTTTGAACTTCACCTATTCCTCCCGTAGCGCCTCGACCGGATGTATTCGCGCGGCCTTCAATGCGGGGTAGAGACCCGCCAGCGTTCCCGCCAGGATCAGGGTAAGCGTCGCGCCCAGAGCCACGCCGAGACCGACTTCCGGTTCGGCGAAATAATCAATCCGCAGGTTCGCGCTTTTCATGTACCAGGCGACCCCCTCGACAAGGAGCACGCCGGAGACCAAGCCCGTATACCCCGCGACGGCGGTGATCAGAAAAGACTCCTGCAGGATCATGGATATTATCGAAGCCGGAGAAGAACCCAGGGCCTTGCGTATGCCGATTTCCCTGGTCCGCTCCTGGACAAGTATCAGCATGATATTGCTGACCCCGATGATTCCGGCCAGGAGGGTCCCGAGTCCTACGATCCAGAGGAAAATCCGGATGCCGGTGAAAAGGCCGACGATACTGCGGAATTCCTTGGACGAATTCCAGGACCCGATGGCACGCCGATCGTCGGGATGTATGTCGTGCCGCGCGGACAACAGGCTCTTCATCTCGGCTTCGACCTTATCGGCCTGAACGTCCCCTTCCAGAAGTACGCCGTACCATCCGACCCGGTTGACCATGTTGAAGGTGCGCTGCATCGTCGTGAACGGCATGTAGATCAATTCTGTCCGGCCGACGGAGTTCCCGCCGAACGAGTCGAAATCGAAGACCCCGGCAACGAGGAAGGATACGCCGTCTATTTCGATATATTTCCCGACGGGGTCTTCCCCCGGGGCGAAGAGCACCTCACGCACGCGTAAGCCGATTACGACCGTTTTCCGGGTTTCCATTATGTCGCGCCCGTTTATGAACCGCCCGGCGATGATGGTTATCGGTTCCAGATCGATGATCGCGGGCATCTCCCCGTTGATCCGGAATGATCCGGTCTTTTTGCCGTATTTCGTCGTTGTCGACCATCCGATGGACAGACGGGGACAGACGGCCTTCACTCCCGAAAAACCTTCCTTGAGGGCAGTCGTATCCTCATCGGTCAATTGGATGTAGCGGCCGGGCCGGTTTCCCTTGTAGGGAAGGGTGGTCCGCTCCGTCCAGACATGGACGCTGTTGACGGCTATTCGCCCGAATCGACGGTAGGCGCCTTTTTCGATACCTCGCCCGGCGGCCAGGAGAAGCAGCAGAAGGAAAATCCCCCAGAAAACGCCGAAAGCGGTCAACAGGGTCCTGACCCGATGTTTCCTTATATGGGAGAAGATATCCTCCCAGTGATCGGGATCGAACAGCTCAAGGCTCATACGATCCGTCCGTCCTTGATATGGATGATCCGATCCGTCTTCCGGGAAATCTCGTTCTCGTGCGTGACTATCACGAGGGTCATGCCTTCCCGGTTGACTTCCCGCAAAAGTTCCATCATCTCAGCGGTGGTAGCCGAATCGAGAGCCCCGGTGGGTTCATCCGCGAGCAGGAGCCGGGGAGAGGTGACCAGGGCTCGGGCAAGCGCGACCCGCTGCTGCTGGCCGCCCGAGAGCTCCGTCGGAAGGTGGTTCGCCCGATGGTCCAAGCCGACCCGTTCCAGCATCGCCTTCGCCCGGGAATGCCGTTCGCGTCGCGGAACGTCAGGCTGGTATCGGAGCGGAAGCGCCACGTTTTCGAGCGCGGTTTTGTAGGGCAGGAGGTGGAAGGCTTGAAAGAGGAAGCCGATGTGTTCGCAACGGAAAGCCGCCGCGCGGGTCTGCGTCATGCCGGCGAGAACTTCGCCGTTGAAGCGGTAAGTACCCTGGTCGAAGGAATCCAAAACGCCGATGATGTTCAGCAAGGTCGTCTTGCCCGACCCCGAGGCTCCCATGATGGAAACCATTTCCCCTTTTTGTATGGAAAGGTCTATTCCGTTGAGAACCGGGACTTCATTAGGCCCCATAACGTACTTTTTTCGAATATCCGACAATTGAATCATTCTGTATGCCGATCGTTATAGCACGAAGAATGAGGATGGAACAATTCGGAACGCCCGCTTTTTATTTCCCGCCGCGTATTCCCTTCTCTTCGTAGCCCCGCAGTACGAACCAGCCCAGGAGCGTCAGCGCCGCGGCCATGACGCCGGATAGCCGTATGCCGGCCGATCGTTCGGCGCTGCGTCCGAGCAGGAGCAGGGAGGGAAAGGCGAGGTTCGCCGCGGAGACGGCCAGCTTCATCGCGAAGCTGTTGACGCCGAAATAGGCTCCTTCGATGGAGAGTCCCTTCGTCTCCGACCGGAGACGAGCCGCGTCGGCTACCATCGCCGTCGGAAGGATTCCGAACGCGGCGGAGGCCGCCGATTGGAACGAGGCGATGAAAACCATCCAGACGAATACGGGAATTCCGGGAATCGCGCCGACGAAGGGAATTACGGCGAAAACGGCGACTTGAGCGATGAAGCCCATCGACAACACCCTCTTCTTGCCGAGTTTTCCGGCGGCCTTCATGACGGCGGGGTACCACAGGAAACTCAGGCCGAATATCGCGCCGGCCAGCGCGAAGGCTTGCGAATCGGGCATACCCATGAGCGCCGTCACGTAATACGCGATCCCTATTTCCAGGAAAGTGTTCGCCGTGTAGTAGAGGAAGCTCGCGCCGACGAGCACGCGGAAGGGTTTGTCCGTCAATGCCTCGCGCACGGCCGAATACGCGGGAGCTTCTGAGACGCCTCCTGATGCGTATTTCCGTTCGTTTATGAAGAGGATCGGCAGGAACATCGCGAAGGCGGCGGCCCCTCCGAGTATGAGAGCGGCGGCGCGGAAAGCGTCCAGGGGAGATGACCCGGTCGATTGGAAAGCGTCCTTGATCGCGTACAGGGAATTCCCCGCCGCGAAACCGAGCGCCCAGGTCACCGAGGTCAGGGCGCTCAGGAATAGGCGGTCTTGCGAATCCGCGCCGAGTTCGGCGATGAGCGCGTTGTACGGCATCACGTACATCGTCAGACAGACGGTGCCGCCGAGAGCGGTCGCGAAAAGCCAGAGCGTATTGATGGGGGCGATGCCCTGGGCCGGGGGATAAAACTGCGCCAGGGCGAGGAGGACCGCGGGAACGGCGCCGATGACCATGAAGGTCCGCCTCCGACCGTAGCGCGAACGCGATCTGTCGGAAAGGCCGGCGATGAGCGGATCGTTCACCGCGTCGAACAGCCGCGCGCTGAAAGCCGCCAAACCCACCACGGTGAAAAAGCCCGCAAGGGAACCGCGCGGAATGAAGGCGGGGATACCGGCCTCTCCCGTCTCCGGCGGGATGAAAAAATACGCGAGCAGGTTGTTGGCGAGAAAGGTAGTCAGCGACCACCCGAACTGCCCGCAGGCGAAGATGATCTTGAGGGATAGGCTCAAGCGGGGTCGTTCGGCGTTCATGGTTTCCTCACGATATCGTCAATATTCCGGGTCTTGATGAGCCGGGCGTAGGCGCGTCCGCTCTCCTTGACGGTTCTCTCCAGGCTGTCGAAATCGACATGTACCAGGCCGAAGCGCTTGGAAAAGCCTTCTGCCCATTCAAAGTTGTCCGTAAAGCTCCAGACGAAGCAGCCGCGGAGATCGCAGCCCCCTTCCAGCGCTTCAAGCATGCGGTCCATCTGATTCTTCATATATACGACGCGGCACTCGTCGCGGACGCGGCTGCCGTCGGGCGTTTCCTCGACGCTATCGTTCCATGCGGAACCGAATTCGGTGATGTAGACGGGCGGATTGCCGTAGCGATCCCGCAAGGCGGCCAATATCTCGGTCATGCCCTCGTGGTACACCTCCCAGCCCATGGCGGTCCGGTCGTCGGTCTCGGGAAGCTCGCGCGGTTCCTTGCCGGATACGTCGGCGCCGATCAGGGGAACAAGGAGGTTCGCCCTCGCCCGTTCGCGGCTGTAGTAGTTGACCCCCACGAAATCCACCGGCCGCGAGATCAACTCAAGGTCGCCGCCTCGGGCGGGAGGGCGCAGGGGGAAAGCGTTTTCAACGATATCCGGGTAGGCGCCCTTGAGGATGGGATCGAAGGTGATGCCGTTCATGAAAGCTTCCGCCCGCCGGGCGGCAGCGCGGTCACGCTCCGTTGGCGTCGCCGGATGCACCGGCGTCCAGCTCAGGGCCGGGCCGACCGCCGCCCCGGAAACCTCGGCGCGCAGTACGTCCACGGCGGCGCCGTGCGCGAGCAGAACGTGGTGGATGGCGGGAAGGTAGGCCAAGGGATTTTTTATACCCGGTGCGTGGGTACCGAAGAGGTGGCCGAAACAGGCGAACTCGAAGGGTTCGTTGACCGTGATCCAGGTTTTTACCCTGTCTCCGAGCGCCCGGGCGACGACCGCCGCGTAGTCGGCGAATATCGGCACGATCGAGCGCCGCGTGAAACCGCCGCCCTCGCGCTGAAGATTGGCCGGCAGGTCCCAGTGGAAGAGCGTCGGGACGGGCTTGATTCCTCGTTCGAGCAGGCCGTCGACCAGGCGCGAATAGAAATCGAGCCCCGCTCGGTTAACGCGGCCGCGGCCTTCCGGAAGCACGCGCGGCCAGGAAACGGAGAATCGATACGCCCGCAAGCCGATCTCGGCCATCAGGTCCAGATCCGTTTCCCAACGCTTGTAGTGGTCGCACGCGACATCGGCGCGATCTCCGCCTCGGACCGCGCCCTTCCTCAGGACGAAATCGTCCCAGATGGACCGCCCTTTACCGTCCGCGTCGATAGCGCCCTCAATCTGGTAGGCCGATGAAGACGCCCCGAACAAGAAATTCTGGGGAAATTGCCGCATGCCGCTGTTCCTCACTCGATGAGGAAAAGGATAAATCATAATGACTGACCGGTCAATCATTATTCAACAGGTAATTTCTATTCGCCGTGAAAAAGAAATCACTCCCTGCGCAGGAGTGCGGCAAGGTTCCGCGCGATGAAGGCAGCCGGGTCTTTGATATCCGGTAAGACGAGATCGAATTTCTTCCGCTCCAGGTCGCTCGCGCGGCTTTTCATGAGCTGGGCGGCGACCGCGTCCAATAGAAAAGCGACGAAGCGCGGATCAAGCCGGGAGTCGATCCCTCCTTCGTCCCGCGCCGTATCGACGAGTTTCGACCATCGTTGCGCGGCATCGCGTTCCAGCGGAAGGACGTCATCGGCAAAGCGGGCGTTCTCGCGCAGGGAAAGCGACAGCCACAGCGATATCAGGCCTTCTTCGTCGGACGCGGTTTCCCACGCGCTGTCGAGTACGGTTTCAAGGATGCTTTTGAAATCGCCCGAAGGCGGAACGTCGAATCGTTCCCGCTCCATGTCCGCCCCGCGAGATACGATCGCGCGGACCAAATGATCCTTGGTCGGGAAGTATGAAAAGAGCGAACCGTGGGAAATACCCGCGGATTTCGCGATTTCGGCCATACGAATGCCGGATATGCCCTCCCGCCCGAGAGCCTCGGCCGCGGCGCGGAGGATGCGCTCGCGTTTTTCCTCAGGAATTTTATCGAAGGTATCGGTGTGGTAGGAAGCGCCCATGATCGGATTATCAGGCCAAGAAGCGCATACGGTCAACCGGATGATCCTTGGAGATTTCCCCGGTTCGGGGCGGGGCGGGGCGGGGCGGGGCGGAAAACTCCTACCAAAAAACAGATGTAACCATTGACATTACAGCAAGCCTGAAGTACCCTGTTGCTGTAATCATATTGATTACAACAAACCATCAATAGGCTCTTTGGAAACGTGACCAGTGCCGTTCAAGGAGTCCAGGAGAAAACCATGAAAACTGTCGTTGAATTTCTTGCCAAGAATCCCGGTCATTATTTCGCTACCATGGGAACCGACGGGAAACCGAAGGTACGGCCCTTCCAATTCATGCTGGAAAAAGACGGGAAGCTCTACTTCTGCACCTCGAACCAAAAACCGGTCTTCACTGAAATGATGAAGCAGCCGTTCGTGGAAATATGCGCTACGGGAGCCGACAACTCATGGATGCGGCTGAGAGGAAAAGCGGTCTTCACGAAGGATATCGACATCAAAGCGAAGATGCTGGAACTGAGTCCCTTGGTGAAAATGATTTACCGGACGCCGGACAATCCGATCCTCGAAGCCTTCTACCTGGATGAAGCCTTGGCGACGATCAGCGACTTCAGCGGAAATCCGCCGATGGTGATAAAGATGCAATAAGCCTCGAATCTCCCCCATACGACACGCAGGGTCAGCAGCCTTTAAAAGACGCTGTCCCTGGGTGGAAGCTCCTCCGCGCTTGTTTATTGCCCTCCGTATCGGATAGCTTGAGATCAAGAGGGTAGACGTGCAAATAGGCACTAAATTTACAGTAGCCATTCACATTTTGCTCCTCTCCGAGTTGCTCAATGAAACCCATAAGATAACCAGTGATTTTATCGCGTCCAGCGTAAACACGAACCCCGTCGTCATCAGAAAAATCATGGGCCAGTTGCGGAGCGCCGGGCTCATCGAGATAGCCGCGGGAACCGGGGGAATCAGACTATTGAAGACTCCCCGGGAAATATCGCTTCTGGACGTGTTCCGGGCCGCCGAGCCGCTCGGGGACGGTACCTTGTTTAAAATCCATAGCGGCGCGGCTCAAGCCTGTCTGGTGGGCGCGAACATCGAACGCCTGCTCGATCGGCGTTTGGCCACCGCGCAAGCGGCGATGGAAGCGTGCCTTGCAAAAACAAAACTCGCCGAGCTGATATCGGAACTTGACTCGAAGAGCGGGTAGCGGAAACGGCCGCGAACAATTGAACAAACCCATTTTAAATGTACTAACAGTCGGTTTGCTTTTTTGCGGATTATCTCAGATTGCTGAGGGACCCCAATGAGTTTCCCGGTGGCCAAAGAAGAAGGAAAGCGGAAAATAATCACGCAACTCGATCGTCAAGAAATAGGTGAAAGAATGAAGGAGAGAGGGATCTGATCCTGACGACGATTTTCGATCCGACTCAGCCGTACGTTCTCCCGTTCATCGCCGCCAGCCAGTCCATGAGCGGCTTCATGCTCGCGGCGGCCTCCGCGCAGCGGTCCGCCAGGTCCGGGCGTTCCAATTCGTCCGGCCCGAAGTTCAGGCCGACGCCCAAAGCCGCTTGCCGAAGGAGCGCCGCGCGGGGGTGGTCCGCCGGGTAGCTGCGGGGAACGCGTTTGTACGCGGGGTCTTCCATGGACCGGAGGCCCTGCTTTCCCAAGCCGGCAAGAATGGACTGGAGGGCGGGACCGGTCCGCTTGTCGTCAACCGCCCGGCGGTATCGATCAAGCGCCTCGGGCGTGAAAACATGCTGCCCGCCGTAAAAGAAAACCTGCCCCAGCTCGATATGGAAATAAAAAATCGGGACTTCAACCTTCTTTCCCGGCGCGAGGGGGAAAATGATGCCGACGTTTTCCTTCAGCGGCCGCTTGTCGGGAGAAAACCTGACATCGCGATAGATGCGCATGAGGGAACCCGCGCCGTTGCGCCTGGTGTCGTATATTACCGAGGGGAAGCGTCCCTCCAGGAGGGTTCCCAACGCGACGATGAACGCCTCCGCCGGTTCCCTTACATCGGCCTCGTAACGGTCCTTGTTTTCCGCGAACCATTCTCGGCTGTTGTTTTCCGAAAGCTCTGCCAAAAACCGCAGAACGCTTTGTCCGAATCCGGTAAAGGGCATCGGGCCTCCTTTGGGCAGTTCCCGCCAAGTATAACAGTTCCGATAACATACGGGAACTCAACGAGGGTGTGTACTCCGTAATCCCTGCGTTGTTTCATAGCTCACCATTCGTCGAAACATTTTTGATTATTTTCTTGTGTTGTCGTGGGGGTGGTGATACTATATTGAAAACGAGCGAGCGCTCGCTCGCTCTATAACTTGTCAACCGAATACACAGGAGGTCGCGCATGGTCGATCAAGCGACATTGGCTCGCGTCAATCTTAACGCCGTGTTGAGGGCGGTCGAGGAACTTCCGCTTCTGGACGTAGCTTCGAGGCGGATAGCCGAAGGCAAACCGGAAACCGTGCAGTTCATAGTCGGCGGAATCGGTAAGGCAAGACTCGCCATCGGCGACGGGAAGATCCGGTTTCTGGGCGGCGGCGGGCATTCTTCGATCGTCCTCTGGTTCCCGAAACCGGAAAATTTCAATGCCATGTTCGCGGGAAAAGGCGGACCCATCCCCCTCAAGGGTTTCACCAAGATCGGCTGGCTCAAGGATGAGTTCACTTCGCTGACCGAACGCTTGGCTTACTATCTCAAGCCCGATGCGAAATTGTTGGCCGGCAAGAATTACCGGACAGCGAACTCGGTCCTTTCGCTCCATGTCGCCGCGTACGCCATTTCGGAAGTCGGCAACCACGACGCGGACGGCAGGCTGAACGCGGCGCGGATGGCGGACGGCGGTCTCCTCGTGGCCGCCAAGGGCGGTCCCGAACTTACGGTGGAAGTGAAGGGCAAAACGCTGCGGACCATGAAAGGGGCCACGGAGATGGTCCGCGCCCGGATGATCTTCCCGGGCATCGAGGAAGCCGGAGCCATGCTCCGCGGCGAGTTGAACCCGTACGAGGCGATAGGGACAGGCAAAATATCGCTGAGCGGTTTCACCCCCCTCATCGATCACGTGAACAAGGTGCTGGGCCTAGTGCCTCGCTATTTGGGATGAGGAGGAAGAAACATGAAAACCTACACCTACGAAAAAAGCCGTGAATTATTCAAACGGGCGCTCAAGGTGGTCCCCGGCGGGGTCTACGGACACCTGGGACCGGCCGAGGGCTGTTTCATGCCCGTGGACGCTTTCCCCTTCTTCGCCTCCCGCGCCCAAGGCGCGTATTTCTGGGACGCGGACGGCAACCGTTTCATCGACTACATGTGCGCGTTCGGTCCGAACATCCTGGGCTACAACGATCCCGACGTGGACGCGGCGGCGCACGCGCAACTGAAGGAAGGGAACTGCGCTTCCCTTCCCACCGCGAAAATGGTGGAGTTCGGCGAGCTCATGACGGATACGGTGGAAATGGCCGATTGGGCCTTCTTCTGCAAGAACGGAGGCGACACGACCGCGTTCGCGATCATGATCGCCCGCGCCGCCACGGGAAGGAAGAAAATCGTGCTGACGCGAGGCGGCTACCACGGCGTCGCCCCCTGGACGCAGAAGGCGGGACATCCCGGCATCACCCCGGAAGATGTCGCCAACAACCTGTACGCGGAGTTCGGCGACTATGCGGCGCTGGAACGCCTCTTCACCGAAAACAGAGGCGAAATCGCCTGTTTCATGGCTACCCCGTATCACCACCCCGTGTTCGAAGACAACCGGCTTCCGCCCGACGGTTATTGGAAAAAGGTGCGCGAGCTCTGCACGAGGGAAGGCGTTGTCCTCGCCGTGGACGACGTGCGCTGCGGCTTCCGCCTGGACACGCGGGGAAGCGACGCGCATTACGGCTTCAAAGCCGACCTTGAATGCTTCTGCAAGGCGCTGGCCAACGGCTGGAACGTCTCGGCGCTCTGCGGTACGGACGCCCTGCGCGACGCGGCGGCTTCCATCATGTATACCGGGTCCTACTGGCTCTCCGCGGCGCCCATCGCGGCGGCCGTCGCCTGCGTCACGAAGATGCGGCGCATCGATTCCGCGAAAATATGCCTGGAAAAGGGAACCAAGCTCACCGAAGGCCTGGCCGCGGCGGGAAAGGCGCACGGCTTCAACCTGGTGGTCTCCGGCGAACCTTCCATGTGGTTCATGCGGATCGCGGACGATCCGGACTTCGACCACCACCAGGCCTGGGTGGCCGAGTGCGTGCGCCGGGGCGTCTATTTCACCAACCACCACAACCTGTTCATCAACACGGCCGTGTCGGACGAGGACATCCGGTTCACGCTGGAAATCGCCGACGAGGCGTTCGCGGCGGTCAAGCGGGACGGTCCCCTGTCCGCCCGCAAAGGATGGCAATCATGAGCCTGGCCATCGAAGAAAAATCGCGGCTTGAAAAGAAAGCCCACGAACTGAGGCTCCTCTCGCTGGACACCGTCGGCTGGGCAGGGTCGGGACATATCGGCGGAGCCATGTCGGCGATGGATATCATGACGATCCTGTACCACAAGTACATGAAGATCGATCCTTCCGATCCGGCCAAAACCGGACGCGACAGGTTCATCCTTTCCAAAGGGCACGTCGGCGTGGGCTACGCGCCCGTGCTCGCGAACCTGGGCTACTTCGATCCGGAATTGCTCAAGGAATACAACCACACGGGAAGCCCTCTCGGGATGCACCTGGATTCGCTCAAGGTGCCGGGGGTGGAGGCATCCACCGGATCGCTCGGGCACGGCCTGTCCCTCGGACTCGGCATGGCGCTCGGCGCGCGGGTCAAGGGAGAAAGCTGGCGCGTTTTCGTGCTGCTCGGCGATGGCGAATGCGACGAGGGTTCCGTGTGGGAGGCCGCGATGGCCGCCGCGCACTTCAAGGCGGTGAACCTGGTGACGATCGTGGACCGGAACCGGTGCATGATCGACGGCCCCACCGAGGAAGTGATGGCGCTGGAACCTTTCGCCGACAAATGGCGGGCCTTCGGCTTCGAAGTGGTCGAGGCGGACGGACACGACTTCGATTCGCTTTCGGCCGCCGTTGAGCGCGCGCTCGCGGCGAAGGACAAGCCGGTCGTCATCATCGCCGACACGGTCAAGGGCGCGGGCATCGATTTCATCGAGAACGACTACAAGTGGCATTACGGATCCTTCGACGCGGAGAAGGCCGCGAAGGCGAAGGAAAGCCTCGCCCGTTACCACGAACGCCGCATCGGCACGGCGAAAGGAGAAGCGCGATGAGCGGAGGATTGACCTTCACCATGCTGGACGCCGCCAAGATGTCCACGGCGGAAGTTTACGGCGCCGCCCTCTGCGAGCTCGGCGCGGAACATCGGGACGTTGTCGCCCTCTCCGCCGACCTGGCAAAATCGACCAAGATCGGAACCTTCGGAGAGAAATTTCCCGACCGGTTCTTCAACGTCGGCATAGCCGAGCAGAACATGTTCGGCGTCGCCGCGGGCTTGGCCAAAACGGGGCTGGTCCCCTTCGTCTCGACCTTCGCCATCTTCACCTCCATGCGCGGCCTGGACCAGGTGCATACCGACATCTGCTACCAAAACCTGAACGTGAAGATGATCGCCACCCATGCGGGGCTCTCCTTCGGGCAGGCGGGATCGACCCACCATTGCACCGAGGATATCGCGATCATGCGCTCGATGGCGAACCTTACGGTGATCGCGCCCGCCGACGGCGCTTCCACCGGCCGCGCCGTCCGCGCCGCGTACGAAAGGAAGGGACCGGTCTACATCAGGATCAACCGCGGCTTCGACCAGATCGTCTATGACGGGGAAGCGTCCGACGGCGCAGCCGCCGGCTCGGCCGCCGGATCGGACGGCGGACCGGCCGCCGGAAAAAACTTCGAGATCGGCAAGGCGATCCAATTGAAGGACGGCACCGACCTCACGATCATCGCCTGCGGCTCGTGCGTGTGGCGCGCGCTGGAGGCGGCGAGGATGCTGGAAAAAACGGACGGCCTTTCGGTCCGCGTGCTGGATATGCATACGATCAAACCCATCGACAAGGAAGCGATCGACCGCGCGATCAAGGAGACGCGGCGGGTCATCACCGTGGAGGACCACAACGTGATAGGAGGCCTGGGCGGCGCCGTGGCGGAAGTGGCGGCGGAGACCGGAAAGTCTTTCAGCTTCGCGCGGCTGGGGATACCCGACTGCTTTTCCCTCATCGGCCAGCACGAAGACCTCCTTGCCCACTACGGCATCGACGAGAACGGGATAGCTGCCGCCGTACGGGAAATGATGGGCAAGGATTTCGAGGCGGACGAGAACTGGGACGACGAGGTGTAGCCATGGCGACGGATGCCGAATACGCTTCTTCCATTTTTCTTTATTCAGCCCTGCCGCTCCTCAAAACGCTCGCGGAAGAAAAAGCGGCAGTCAGAAATGCCTTCGCGGGCAAGAACGGGACGATACAGGTGAGCGTCAGGCCGAAACCCGGCGAGACGGGTGAGACGGGCGAGCCGGAGGGACAGAGCTCCGAAAAGACCGCGCCCGAAAAAATCGGAACCCATTTCATGGTCAAGGACGGAAAACTGTCCTGCTTCACGCGCCTCGCCGGATCGCCGGACATCGAGCTGGAATTCCCTTCGCTCAAGGCCTTCAACGGTTTCTTCGCCGGAAAATCGATGAAGCTGCCGCGGATAAGGGGCGCGCTGAAGGCTCCGGGGCTGTTGGTCGCGACTTTCACGGGGCTTCTGGCCATGTCCGCCGCGCTCGGGGCGAAAGAAGCGCCGAAGACGGCCGAGGAACGGGCGCTGCTGGTGAAACTGTTCTTCTACCTTCTGTCGTCGGGCATCAGCCGGCTCAACAAGACCGGACACCCCGCGGTGTCCAAGTGGGCCTCCGTGAGCCCGGACCGCGTCTACGCGTTCAGCGTGGACGGCAGGCCTGACCTCGGGGCGTACATCAGGGTGAAGGCGGGCAATACCCGCGCCGCGCGCGGCGTTTACGAACGGTCCAAGCCCTTCTTCACGATGAGTTTCGATTCGGTGGACAGCGCTCTCGGCATTCTTCTTGAAAAGGACGACATGATCGAAGCGACGGTCTCGCGAAGGATCAGCATGCTCGGCGCGCCCGAGTACGGGGCGATGCTCGGCGAATACATGAAACTGGTCGGCGCTTACGCGAAATAGGAGCGATTGGGATCGACGGCGGCGGACCGGCCCTTGACGGCCGGAAACCGTCCGCCTACGATCCGACTACTTATGGAACCGAACACTGACGACAAGCCGAATTCCGGACGCTTCCACACCCAGACTTTCGCGAAGGCCGACGTCAAGCGCAGGGAAAAACTGCTCGCGACAGCCTTGGCGCAGTTCGCCGAGAAAGGCTTCAGCGCGACGAGCGTGAACGATATCGCCCGTGGCGCCGGAATTTCAATCGGAGCCCTGTATAGTTATTTCCCGTCGAAAGACGATCTGTACCTTACCGTCGTGGAACAGGGCAGGGCGTTGCTTGAGGAAGCCCTGGGGGATATCGATGCGGCCGCCCCGTTCTTCGCGAGCTATGAAACGCTGGTCCGGCGCGCCCGTGACTACGCGCTCGCGAATCCCGAGCTGAACCGCATTTATCTTGACGCGACCACGCACGGGCTGCGCCATCTCTCGCGCAGGCTGTCGGGCAGCCTTGAGACCATCACGGCGGAAATGTACCGGAAGATTCTGGCGGCCGCCATCGAACGCGGGGAAGTCCGCGCCGGAACCGATACGGGCGCCGACGCTTTCTGCCTTGACAGCATCATGGTCCTTTTCCAGTTTTCGTTCGCCTCCGACTACTATCAGGAACGTCTGCGGATTTTCCTCGGGCTTTCCGGGGATGAGCCGATCGACGAGGAAGCTCTCATCGCTTCCATCACCAATTTCGTCAGGCGGGCTTTGGCCCCCTCAGGAGCCTGCCCATGATCATGGAGATAAAAGACAACTGCACCGGATGTACGGTATGCGTACGGGCTTGCCCCGTCGGAGCCATAAGCGGGCAGAAGAAGGCGATCCACGTCATCAATCCGGGGAAATGCGTTGGATGCGGCGCGTGCGGAAGGGTCTGTCCCCAGGGAGCCGTCGTTGACGGAAACGGCAAAGTCGTCGCCCGCCTGATGCCCCGCGCCGCCTGGCCCAAACCCGTTTTCGACCTCGATCGATGCATATCGTGCGGCGCCTGCGAAGAGAAATGTCCCGCGGGCTGCATCAGGCTTTCCGAGGGAAAGCCGGGAGGACTCGAGGCTTGGCCGTCGCTCTCCGCTCCCGAAACCTGCGTCTCCTGCGGATATTGCGCATTTTATTGCCCCATGGAATGCATCGAACTACGGGAGCCCGCCAGGGAGGCGATCAACAAATGAAAACGATCATAGGCGAATCCAGGCGCTATCTTGAAGCGGATCTGACCACGCGTGAATGGAAGGTTTTTACGCCGACCGATGATGACCTCCGCGACTATATCGGCGGCAAGGGACTCGGCCTGAAACTCATCTACGACCGGCTCGGCTCCCGCCTGGAGCAGGTGGACCCGCTGGGGTCCGAGAACATCCTGGCCTTCATGATGGGGACCTTCATCGGGACCGGCGCGCCGTGCTCGGCGCGGTTCGAAGGCGTGACGAAATCACCCCTCACCGGCATCATGGTCGGCTCTTCCTGCGGCGGCCCCTTCGGCATGGCGTGCAAGACCGCGGGTTGGGACGGTTTGTTGGTAAGCGGGAAAGCCGCCGTACCGACCGTGCTCCGGATCGACGAGCACGGCGCGGTCTTCGAGGACGCCGGGGACCTGTGGGGCCTTGAAACCGGCGCGGCACAGGACCGCCTGGTGGACAATCCGCGGCAGGGAGCGCTGGTCATCGGACCGGCGGGCGAGAACGGAGTCCTGTACTCGGTGATCCGTTCCGGGGAACGCTTCCTGGGCCGCGGGGGCATGGGGACCGTGATGGGCTCCAAAAACCTGAAGGCCGTCGTCGCGACGGGAATGTCGCACCGCGTGACGCCCGCCGAACCCGAGGCGTTCGCCCGGCATAACAAAAAAGCGAAGGCGATGATAAACCGGAACGGGCTGATCCGCGCCTATCGCGAGTTCGGCACCAATTACGGCGTCAATCCCGGCGTCGATGCGGGCTACGCGCCGGTCAGGAATTTCCGCGACCGGACGGACGAACGCTGTCGTAACCTGTCCGGAGAGGCTATGGCGGAGCGCTATAAAACGAAGCACGCCTCCTGCGCGCCCTGCATGGTGCTCTGCGGGCATAAAGGAACCTACCCCGACGGGCTTGAGCGCCATATCCCCGAATACGAGACCATAGGCGTCTGGGGCGGCAATATCCTCAATTTCGACCCTGATATTGTCGGCGCCTGGAACGACCGGATGAACGAACTCGGCATCGATACGATCTCATGCGGGGTCACCGTGGGCTGGGCGATGGAAGCCGCCGAAAAAGGCCTGCGGGCGAGCGCCTTGGCTTTCGGCAAGACGGACAATATCGCGGACGTGCTGAACGATATCGCGCATCTCCGCGGCGAGGGCAACGAACTGGCCCGGGGCACCAAGCGGCTCGCTGAAAAGTACGGCGGTCTCGATTTCGCCATCCAGGTGAAAGGCTTGGAGATGGCCGCCTACGATCCGCGGGCGGGATGGGGACAGGGGCTCAATTACGCCATAGCGAACCGGGGCGGCTGCCACCTCAACGCGTACCCGATAGCCCTCGAAGCGCTCGTGCGTTACATACCGCAATACAGCAAGTTGTCGAAAGTATCGTGGGTCGCCTTTTTCGAAGACCTGTTCAGCGCCGTCAACTCGGTACAGACCTGCCAATTCTCCGTTTTCGGCTACATACTCGAACCGCCGATCGCAAAGTATACGCCCAAGCCGCTCCTCAAGTTGGCGATGACCTTCATGCCGTCCGTCGCCCAGCTCGTCCTGGATTGGAGCGCGCTGTCGAACCTGGTCTCGTCGATCACGGGGCGAAAGATCGGCATGCGCGATTTCCTCAAGTCGGGGCGGAGGACCCATGTCCTTGAGAGGCATATGAACATCATTTGCGGGGTAAGGCCTGAAGACGATACCCTGCCCGGACGATTCCTCAATGAGGCGGAAACGAAGCATCCGGTAAAAAGCGTCGTTCCGATAGAACCGCTCGTCAAAGCGTATTACCGCAAGAAGGGATACGACGCGAACGGGGTCCCGAAACCGTCGCTGTTGAAGGAACTGGGAATACCCCTTGCCGCCGCAAAAGGAAGTATATGACTTTCGAAAATACGCGCATCGACATCTGGGGCGACTCCATCATGAAAGGGATCGTTCTGGATGAAACCGATGGACGGTACCGCGTCCCCCAAAAAAATTGCGTCGCGAGATTCGCCGAGATAACCGGCGCGGCCGTCATGAATCACGCGAGCTTCGGAATGACCGTCGGAAAGGCGTTCGAAAGGATCACGCGGTCCTTGGCGCGGAAGCTCCCCGGTACGGATGAGATCGCTCTTCTGGAATACGGCGGGAACGATTGCGATTTCAATTGGGCGGAAATTTCGGCGAATCCGGAGGGCGGCCATCTTCCCAAAACGCCGCTGGACCGATTCGCCGCCATCCTTCAATCGATCATCGACTTATTCAGGTCATTCAGGATAGAGCCGGTCCTCATGTCCCTTCCTCCCCTTGACGCGGACAAATATTTCGCTTGGCTGTCGCGCGGCCTGAACATCGGAAACCTCCGTTCCTGGCTTGGGGATATAAACCGCATATACCGATGGCAAGAAGCGTACAATAACGTCGTTCGCCAGACCGCGAACAGGAACGGGCTGTTCCTCATCGACGTTCGTCAGGATTTCCTCATCAGCGGGAACTACGGCGCCAAGATGTGCGCCGACGGCATCCACCCGAACGAGTCCGGCCAAACTATCATTCTCGAATCCGCGCTTTCGGCCGTTCGTCAGATCTAGGAGTCTGTCGGACTTAGGATTTTTGCTGGGCGAAGGTGCGCTGCAAGCAGCGACCGCGAGTGGAAAAAGGGCGAGGATTGAGGGCCATACTTCCTGTATGGCCCGATTGACGAGCCTTTTTTACGCCGCGGATCGCCGAGTCCAACAAAAAAGCGCATTAAAGGTGCTAATATTCAATATTCAGCACTCTCGCGATCATAAGTCCGACAGGCTCCTAGGGCGGTTTCCGAAAAGCGACGCGGATCCATGTATGGTCGCCGATGGGACGAATGCGTGAACGCCAGGCGAGGTCGCGCAGGCGAGGTCGCGCAGGCGAGGTCGCGGCACGGGCGGACAGCTATTATTTTTTACCGTCAATAACCTCCGGTTGCGCTTATTCCCGAATGCCGTCATTTCGCCCGGGCCGCGGCGGGAGTACAGTATATGCAGGCGCCGAAAGGAGAATCGCAATGAATATCGAAGATCTCGGCAATACGATCAGGACCTACCGGGTCCGTATCGGTTTCACGCAGAACGACCTCGCCTCGGCGCTCCAGGTGAGTCCGCAGGCGGTATCCAAGTGGGAACGCGGGGAGAACGCGCCGGATATCGCGTTGTTGCCCGCGCTCTCGGAAACCCTCGGGACGTCGATAGACGCCCTGCTCGGCTCCAATTACCGCGACAAGCGGACGATCGAATCGACGGTCGTATACGCCGACATGGAAGGTTTCGGACCTTTGGCGAGAAGCCTTTCTCCGGCGGATCTCGCCATCGCGCTCAATGCCTTCTTTTACCCGCTTACCGAACATATGATCGCCAGGGACGGCGTGCCCATCAAATACGAAGGCGATGAATTGCTCTGCGTGTTCGCGGGGGAAGGCCATCGCATCCGCGCCTTCAAAGCGGCTTTCGCCGCGAAAGCCGCCTCGCCGCGGCCGATGCGCGTTTCCGTCAGTTCGGGAGCGGTATGGATGGGTCCGATCGGCCATTCGCAGTACGCTTCCGCCGATGTGCTCGGGAGCCCCGTCTACCTGGCGGGTTCGCTGCACCTCTGGATGAAAGAAAACGCGGTCTCGGGAGTGGGCGCTAACGATGCCGCGGTAGAGTCGATCCACGGTTCCCTTGTCCTCGGACGGAGCGCGGAAATCCGTTGCTGGTCCAGCGACGAACCCGTCAGGGTCCACGAAGTGGAACGCCTAGCCTGAACGGCATTCATCATGCGGGCCGCGTCAGGCCGGGCTGCGCCAGGCCGGGAGCTTGACGCGGCGTCTTGGGAGCCCGATGCCCGCCCCATCCCTTGAAACCGCTCCCCGGGGATTCGCAATAGTCCGATTAGGGGTTAAGATGCCGGCATGGAACTGCAGAAATATCGGGATGCCTTGATCGACCGGGCCGCCTCGGCCTTTGCGCTGGATAAGCTGGACGAGGCCGCATTCGAGGCCTTCGTCGCGCGCATCCAGACCGCTTCCGGAGAGGTGGAGCTCCGCGCGGCTGAGGCGGGTCTCGCGCCGTTCGTGCCCGCAACCCACCCGGGAACCGCGGGAACCGCGGCCCACGCTGAACCCGCGATCGAGGGTACGCGGGATATCGCCCTCAATATGACCAGCCTCAAGAAGCGGGGCGATTGGGTGGACGCGCGGGCTTACCGCCTGGACGGAAAGATGTCCAACTTCGAGCTCGATTATCGCGACTACGCGGATGCCCGGGATTTTTCGATGAAGCTGGACGTCGACCTATCCATGTCCAACCTCAAGCTTGTCGTCCCGTCGGACTGGCAGGTCGATTGCCGAATAACCCGGAACTCCGCAAGCAACGTCAAGGACCGGGGTCCTTTCCCGACGAGGAGCGCCAACCGCATCGTCATCGAAGGCGCCCTTTCGATGAGCAATATCAAGGTCAAACGCATCCGCCCGCGGGGCCGCCGCGGCCTGCTGGACCTGTTGTTCGGCCGGTAGCGCCGCATCAGGGTCCGGTCACTGGTTCGGCGCGAAGGCGAAGGGCTGAGGATCGAACTCCCCGATTCCCATGGCGATGACCGCGTGGGGCGTCAGCGGGATATCCCGATAGTCTCCATCGAATTCCCGGAAGCCTTTCCCGTCCTGGGTATCCACGAATGCTATCATGCCGGCGCCGCTCCCGAAGCGCGGAAAGCCGGCGATATCGAGGAACTGGCCCAGCCTGAAGGTCCGTACCACGGGGGATTCCACATGGATGACCCCGTCATCCGTGTGCGTGTGGAGCCAATAGGTGCAGCGTCCGGTGAAGCCCAGGCCGGCGGGAAGGGGGATGGAGAAGCCGTTGAAGTAGATCTGGAGCTGCGCGTGGATATGGATCGCTTCGCCTTCCACCGAATCGCATCCGACGCCGCTGACGAGGACGGCGGCCGGCGGAACCGAGAATGCTATCGGGATCCGCGGGGCCTGCGAGGCCTGCGGGGCCTGCGGAGCCTGCTCGAAAACCGACGGAAGCAAGGCCGGTACGGCTCCCTCGCGAGGCGAGGCCATGGCGCCGGCGGTGCGGCCCAACAGGAAGGCGACCGTAACGCCGGTTGCGGCGATCGCCAGTACGACTCTTTTGTCCATGTGATCACCTCCATTAGGTTCCGGCTTTCTGCGCCAGCAGGGCCGCCTCCACACGATTACGGACCTGAAGTTTCTGCAGGATATTGGTCATGTAGTGTTTTACCGTTTTCTCGCTCAGAGCCAATTGCTGGGCGATTTCCTTGTTGCTCAATCCCGAAGCGAGTTTTTTCAGGATTTGGTGCTCGCGTTCCGTCAGCTCGTCCAGGGGACTGGGCTCCTGTCCGCAACCCCGGCTTCCTTCCTGCATGTCGGAGAGCAGGCTGGCCGCGAGTGACGGCGTTACGTAGGCCTCTCCCGCATGCACGGATCTGATGATCTTGACCAAGTCCCGGCCGGATACTCCCTTCAGTATGTACCCGCGCGCCCCGGCTTTGAGCGCGGCGAGGACATCGTCCTCGGCTTCGGAGGCCGTGAGCATGACTATCTTGGCGAAGGGCGAGCTCGCGGCGATGGCTTTCGCCGCATGCAAACCGCCGCCCGGAATGGTGATGTCCAGGAGGATGAGGTCGGGCAGGAGCTCGCCTGCGAGACGCTCCGCTTCCTCCGCCGAAGTGGCCTGTCCCACGATCTCGATGTCCGGCTCCGCTTCAAGGGTTTTGACGACGCCGTCGCGGAATATCGGGTGATCATCGACGATGATGATCTGGATCATGTCGCTCATACGAATTCTCCCAAGCCGTCCAGAGGAACCTGGGCTCGAACCTCGGTCCCCACGCCCTTCTCGCTCACGATGCTGAAGTCTCCCCCGAGACTCTCCACCCTCTCCCGCATTCCCAGGAGTCCGAGGTGTTCATCCCAATCCGCCTCGAGCACTCCTTCGAACCCCTTGCCGCGATCCGAGACGACCAGGGCGAGGATGCCCTGGTGACAGGTCACTTCCACGCGCTGGCCAGCGCCGTCCGCATGGCGGTACGCGTTGCTCAGCGCCTCCTGGATGATCCTGTACATCGTCATCTTCACGGTCGGCGGCGAAGTCTCCGGTATGCCCCCGACGGTCAGCGAAACCTGGGTGCCGGTCCTTCGTTCGTGGGCCCTCACCGCCCGGGCGATGGTCTCTCCGAGGGTCACGTTCTCCAACTCGGGGAGACCCACGCCGGCGGAGATCGCCCGGATTTCCTGAAGGCCGCGGCGCAGGGAAGCCTGCACCTGGTAGAAGTCCGAGCCTTCCTCCATCCGCCCTTCCGTGCCGGATTCCTCCGCAGGGATCAGGCGATCCAGGCGAAGGAGGGCATAGCCCAGGTCCTGGGCCGGTCCGTCATGAAGTTCGGCGCTGATGCGGCGCAGGAACCGCTCGTTGACCGCCGCGGTCCGCTGGGCGGCGCGGCGCACGCGCTCGTGCAATTCCGCGTTCTGTTTCAGCAGATTCTGCAGCTGGACGACCTGGCTGCCCAGCTCGTCCCTCTGGCGTCGCAGGGTATCGCTGGCCTTGCGCACGAAGCCCGCGAGAAGGCCGTAAATCACCAGGGTCGCGATGCCCACGATGAGCCAACTGTTCCGCTGGGCCGCCTCGATGTTCCTCTCCAAGGAATCCACCGTCTGATAAAATTCGACGGCGGCGATGATCTCGTTGGTCCCCGTGCGGCGAACGGGACTATACGTCTCCAGGCGCCTGCGGCCCCGGTCCGCGTCGAAGGCGTTTTCCGGTCGATCCATGGCGCTGATCTCCGATGCGACCCAACCGTTCAGCGCGCGCCGTAGTTTCTTTTCGATAGGAAAGACGAGGCCGATGACCTGCGCTTCCGTCGCGTAGACCACTTTGCCGGTTTTGTCCCACACTTTGACCGCAACGATGTGCTGGCCGATGCCCCTATCCTTGAAAAGAGCGGACAAGGCGGCCAGATCTTCCGGAGGGAGCCTGTCCCCCTCCGCCAACGCCTGGAGTTTCGGTTCGACCATGCTGGATACATAGAGGGCGGTGTAGGCCGCGGTCTGATGGACCACGCCGCCCTGGATCTGGGAGCCGACCCAGAATCCGATTCCGGCCATGGCCGCCAAAAGAACGCCAAGGCTCGCGATGAGGAAGTGGTGTTCCCACCCGAAACTCTTCATGAACTCCGGTGTCTTCATCGCTTTCAATATACGCATCCGACGCCTGTACGGCGAAGGATCCATGGTCCCGATTTTCAGGACTTTGGTCCCCTGAATCCTGCGACCTTCTCCGGCGCGCACCGGGGACCAAATTTTGGAAAAACGCTGGCCTTCGTACCCTGTTCGCCCCGCGGGCGCGTACGTATCTTTCCCTTACTTCGATCGCCATCGTTGCGGTCGAAGAGCCAAAGGTTTTTTCGGAGGTGCAGCTATGAACACCAAGTCCGTCTTCCGCGCGGCGGCGATTGCCGTGACCGCGCTTTTCGTATTGGCTCCAGGCAAGGGCATGATAGCCGCCGCGCCGGGGGCAGGGCCGGTCAGCCTGCAATTGGTCAAGAACGACCAATTGGGAAGCTTCCTCGCCGACGGCGAAGGCAATACCCTGTATATGTACACGAAGGACGCCAAGGGCATAACCAATTGCTACGGCAATTGCGCCCAGGCCTGGCCTCCTCTCCTGACCGACGGCCAGCCGCCCATGGTCAAGGAAGGGATCAGTGCCGCGATGATCGGGACTGTCAAGCGCACGGACGGGACCACGCAGATCACCTATAACGGGTGGCCGCTCTATTACTATGCCAGGGACACGAAAGCGGGGGACCGGGTAGGGCAGGCCGTAGGAAAAGTATGGTGGGTGCTCTCTTCGGAAGGATTCATCATCAAGCCGGCGTCCCTGAAGATCGCCGAAAACCCCAAATTCGGCAAGTTCCTCGCGGACGACCAAGGAAATAGCCTTTACATGTACACGAAGGACACCGCGGATCTGACCAACTGCTACGGAGGCTGTGCCCAGAATTGGCCACCCTTGCTGACTACCGGAGCGACGACTCTTGGGGAAGGCCTTGACCGCGCCCTTCTCGGCACGACCAAGCGCAAGGACGGCACTAGTCAGGTCACCTACAAGGGCTGGCCCCTCTACTATTACATCAGGGATACGAAGAGCGGAGACGTCGTCGGTCAGGACGTGGGAAAGGTCTGGTACCTCGTCGCGCCTAATGGAGAGATCATCAAAAATCCGATGTGATCCGTCCGAGCTGATCCGTCCGAGCTGATCCGTCCGGGCTGTCGAACCGCCGGCAACGCCCCAAGCCATCCTTGCCCTGCGACGGCTTGGGGCAAGCCGCGCCTATTCGATTGCATCGCGGCCTCGCACGGCTTATGGTTAATCTCGCAGAGGTGGAATCGTATGAAAGGCGATGCCGAATTTCGTACGGAAAAAGACGTGCTCGGAGAGGTCCTCCTTCCGGCCGACGCCTACTGGGGCGTGAATACCTTCCGGGCGACCGAGAATTTCCGGATAAGCGACAAGCGGCTTCCAGAGGTTTTTATCCGGTCGCTCGCCGAGGTCAAGCTGGCTTGCCTGGAAGCGAACATCGAACTGGGCTTGATCGAACCGGCCGTGGGCCGGGCGCTTACCCGCGCTGTCCGGGAACTGCTGGACGAAAGGCGTTTCATGGACCAATTCCCGATCGACCTGTACCAGACAGGCTCGGGCACGCAAGAAAACATGAACATGAACGAGGTGCTGGCGAACCGGGCCAACGAGATCCTGGGGCAACCGATGGGCAGGAAGAGCCCCGTCCATCCGAACGACCACGTGAACCTCGGGCAGTCTTCCAACGACGTGATTCCCGCCGCCATGAACCTTTCGGCCATGCATCTGCTGCGGGAGAAGCTCGTGCCTGCGCTGGAGGCATTGGGCCGCCGGCTCGACGGAAAAATCCGCGAGTTCAAGGGAATCGTGAAGGTCGGCAGGACGCATCTGCAGGATGCGGTGCCCATTCCGCTCGACATGGAATTCCGCGTCTACCGGCGCCAAACGGAGACCGCGATCGAGAGGATCGAGTCCGCGTGCAATGAGCTCCTTTACGTGCCCCTCGGAGGGACGGCCGTGGGCACCGGAATCAACGCGCCCGAAGGTTTCGCCGAACTCGCGGTGAAAAATCTGGCGCGCATCGCCGCGTTACCCTTCGTTTTAAATCCGGTCAAAGCCGAAGGGATCGCGTCGCACATCGCGATCGTTTCGGCGAGCGCCGCGCTGCGGCAGACCGCCCTGTCCCTGCTCAAGATGGCCAACGACATCCGTTGGATGGGAAGCGGCCCGCGTGCGGGGCTGTTCGAATTGCTGCTCCCGGCGAACGAACCCGGATCGTCGATCATGCCGGGCAAGATAAACCCGACCCAGTCGGAAGCCCTCATTCAGGTCTGCCTCCAGGTGCTCGGCAACGACGCTGTGATCGTGGCGGCCGAAGGATTCGGAAGCATCCTGGACCTGAACGTCTGCAAGCCGGTGATGATCTATAACCTGCTCGATTCGGCCTCGATTCTGGCCGGCGGCATCGATTCCTTCATCATGCATTGCCTGGACGGGTTGAGGGCGAACGAGGCGCAGATCAGGACGCAATTGGACCGGATGCTGATGACCGTCACCAACCTGACCCCGTTGATCGGTTACGACAAATGCGCGGAAATCGCGCAGAAGGCTTTCAGGGAAAACAAGACGATACGGGAGACGATCGCGGATATGGGCCTGCGGATAGAGGGCGATCTGGACGAGCTTCTGGATCCGGGGCGGATGGCCTGAGGACGATTTGAAATCCCGCCTTCCATCATCTATCGTTTAGTAACGGCGAGAGCAAGGGTCGCTGGCCGATCACGGGGTACTTATCGGGTGTTGGAATCATTCATGGGGGACATATGAAGGGGACGATTACCGAAAGGCTTCTGAAGGACCATCTCCTGGAAGGGCAGCTGGTTCCGGGCAAGGAGATCGGGATACGGATCGACCAGACGCTGACGCAGGATGCGACGGGAACCATGGTGTATCTGGAGTTCGAATCCATGGGCCTCAAACGCGTGAAGGTCGAGCTCGCGGTCAGCTATGTGGACCACAACATCATCCAGACCGATTTCAAGAACGCCGACGACCACCGNNGTGCCCGGGAAGACCCTCATCGGCTCCGATAGCCATTCAACGACCGGGGGTTGCCTCTGCATGCTGGCGATGGGCTCGGGCGGCATAGAGGTTGCGATGGCGATGGCGGGGGAACCGTATTATCTGAATACGCCCACCGTCTGGGGCGTTCGCGTCGCAGGCGGATTCCAGCCCTACGTGTCCGGGAAAGACCTCATCCTCACTCTCCTCGGGAAATATTCGGCCAAGTCGGGCATCGGGAAAGTCATGGAGTTCCACGGACCGGGGTTGGCCAATCTGGACATGGCTGCCAGGGCTACCATCGCGAACATGTCGGTGGACATGGGGTTCACGGCTTGCGTCTTTCCGTCGGACAACATTACGAAAGCGTATCTCAGGCAGCTGGGCAGGGCCGGGGATTTCAAGGAAATTCTGACCGGAACGGCACCGGACTACGACGAGCTCATCGAGCTCAAGCTGGACGAAATCGAACCCATGGTGGCGTGCCCCAGCAATCCGGACAACGTGAAGCCGGCGCGCGAGCTCGGGGATGTACCGGTGCATCAGGTGATCATCGGGTCGTCGTGCAACGGGGACTTCCGGGATTACATGATAGCCGCGAAAATGGTCGAAGGAAAACTGCGGCATCCGCAGGTGAGTTTCGAAATTAATCCGGGCAGCCGGGAAACCTTGGACAACGTGATGGCGGCGGGGGGAATCCGGACCCTGATCGAATCGGGCGCGCGGGTGCATGAACCCGGTTGCCTCGGTTGCATAGGCATGGGGCAGGCCCCGGCCTCGGGGACAAATTCCTTGCGGACCTTCCCGCGCAATTTCAAGGGCCGCAGCGGCACCCTGGACGATTCGGTGTACCTGTGCTCGCCCGAGACCGCGGCGGCCTCGGCCCTGACCGGGAAAATCACCGACCCCCGGACCTCGGGGAAATACCCCAAGATCGTTTTCCCCAAGGAGTACCTGCACAACACCAAATGGTTTCTCCAGCCTTCCTCCGACCCGGATTCGGTGGAAATCGTCAAGGGACCGAACATCAAGGAATTCCCGGTATTCGGAGGCCTGTCCGACACCATCACCGGCGAAGTGCTTTTAAAGGTGGGAGACGACATCAGCACCGATATCATCATGCCCGCGGGCAACCGCGTGCTTCCGTTCAGGAGCAACATCCCGGCGATAAGCGATTTCGTGTTCGATATGCTGGACAAGGATTTCGCGAAAAGAGCCAGGGAAAAGGGCGGCGGCGTGATAGTCGGCGGTGAGAATTACGGCCAGGGCTCGTCGCGCGAGCACGCCGCGCTGGCTCCCCGCTATCTCGGCGTCACGGCCAAGCTCGTAAAGAGCATCGCGCGCATCCACAAGGCCAACCTCATCAATTTCGGCATCGTCCCGCTGACTTTCAAGAATCCGGCGGACTATGACGCCATCGAGCAAGGCGCCGTAATCGCTATCCCGGGCATCAGGAAATTGATCGCAGACGGCGCTGAGGAAATACCGGTGGAGATTGGCGGAAAGAAAATCGTCGCCCTGCTCGACGTATCCGACAGACACCGGAAAATTCTCCTCGCCGGAGGCATCCTCAATATGACGAAGGAGAAGTAATGAAATACGTGTACGACGCCATCATCGTGGGCGCGGGAGGCGCCGGGCTGTACGCGGCCCTTGAAGCGAGCGCTGGAGCTAAAACCGCCGTGCTGTCCAAACTCCATCCCCTTCGCAGCCATACCGGGGCGGCCCAGGGGGGGATCGGCGCTGCCTTGGGAAATCTGGAGGAGGATAAACCCGAATGGCATGCCTTCGACACCATCAAAGGCGGCGATTACCTGGCTGACCAGAACGCCGTAAAGATCCTGGTTGAAGGAGCCGTCGAGGCCGTTTACCACCTGGAGAACATGGGACTTCCTTTCAGCCGTACGGCGGACGGCAAAATCGACCAGCGGCGATTCGGCGGCCACACGCGTAATTTCGGCGAGGCCCCGGTGATGCGCGCCTGCTACGCCGCGGACCGGACCGGCCACATGATCCTGCAGACCCTGTACCAGCAATGCATAAAGAACGGCGTGCATTTTTTCGACGAGTACATCGTCATGGAAGTTCTCATCGAAAACGGCAAATGCAACGGCCTAGTCGTGCTCGAGCTGGCAACCGGCGAATTGCATACCTTCCAGGCGAAAGCCGTGCTCTTCGCCACGGGCGGTTTCGGGAGGATGTATAAAACTACCTCCAACGCGTACGCGAATACCGGTGACGGTCCGGCCCTTCTGGCGAGGGCGGGCGTGCCGCTCATGGATATGGAGTTCTTCCAATTTCATCCGACGGGCATTTACGGCATGGGCATCCTGATAACGGAAGCGGTTCGCGGCGAGGGCGGCATACTCCTGAACCGGAACGGCGAAAGGTTCATGGAGGAATACGCCCCCACGCTCGTGGATCTTGCCCCGCGGGATATGGTGAGTCGCGCCATCCTCACCGAGATACGGAAGGGCAACGGAATAAGGGGAGACAAAAAGATCGACGATTTTGTGTACCTCGACGCGTCGCGGATCGGCCGCGAGGCGATAGGGAAAAAAATCCCCGATATAGCCGGTTTCTGCGCCACCTACCTGGGCATCGACATCGCGGAAAAACCGATACCGGTCCAGCCTACCGCCCACTACGCCATGGGGGGAATCCCCACCGATACTCAGGGCCGCGTACTGCGCGACGCGTCCGGAGCCGTCTACGAAGGCCTTTACGCCGCGGGAGAGTGCGCCTGCGTTTCGGTCCACGGAGCGAACCGCTTGGGTACGAACAGTCTCGTGGACCTCATCGTTTTCGGAAAGCGGAGCGGCCGCGAGATGGCCGGATTCGTGAAGGATGCCGGCTTCGGTCCGATGCCCGTTTCCGCGGAGGACGGAGCGCGCGAAAAGTTGGGGCGCCTCGCGGACGGAAAAAAGGGGAGGCCCGCCTGGGAGCTCGGCGAAAGCATGCGCGAAACGATGATGGAAAAAGTCGGGGTGAACCGCACGGAGGAGGGGATGCGGGAAGCCCTATCTATCCTGCGGACGCTCAGGGAAGAATTCGGAGAGGTGCGGATCGCGGAGAAACAAGGCGAATTCAATACGGAACTCTCGGGCGTACTTGAGCTGGAGAACTTGCTCGACCTGGCGTGCCTGACGGCGGCTTCGGCCGAACGCAGAACGGAAAGCCGCGGAGCCCATATGCGGGAAGATTTTCCCGAACGGAATGACGGGGAGTGGCTCTACCACAGCCTTATCTGGCTGGACGGAGGAAAGTACCGAATGGATCGGAAGAGCGTCGACATCTCGATTTTCAAGCCGAAACCGAGGACTTATTAGCGCAGGCATAGGCCCGTAGCGCATTGTCGGGAGACCAAATGGAAATCACGCTGAAGATCAAGAGGTTCATCGCGAAGAAGGGCAAGGAATCGTTCTACCAGGAATACAGGTTGGAGGCCGATCCGAACGACCGGCTCCTTGATGCGCTTGTTTTCGTCCAGACGCATCTGGACGGATCTTTGGGTTTCAGGAAAAGCTGCGCCCATGGAGTCTGCGGTTCAGACGCGATGATAGTGAACGGAACCGAGCGGCTCGCGTGCAAGACGCTCATCAAGGACTTGGTCGGCGCCGCCGCCTCCGCGGAATCGCGGACGATAACCGTGGAGCCCCTGCAAAACCTCCCCGTCATGAAAGACTTGATCGTCGACCAGACGCGGTTTTTCGAAAACTTCCGAGCCGTGAAACCGTTTTTTATTTCGGATACGCTTCCCGCGAAAGGCGAGCGGACGCAAAGCATCGAAGAGCGCGCGAAATACGACGACGCGACCAAATGCATCCTCTGCGCGGCATGCTATTCCTCCTGCCCCGTCATACGGGGGAAAAATCCGGATTTCATCGGCCCGGCCGCCATCGTGAACGCGGCGCGATTCATCTTTGACGGGAGGGACACCGGTTTCAAAGATCGCTTGCCCGCGCTTGACGATCCGAACGGAGTGTGGCCGTGCGAAAACCACTTCAACTGCACGAAGGTATGTCCCCGCGAGATTAAGGTAACGAAAAATATCAACATGTCGAAAAAAGCTATTACGGACTTCAAGGAGAACGGCAGTACATTATAACAGAGAAGCGGAAATCCGGTAGCGGACGCGCTCGGCCGGGGGGTGTGCATTATGAAGCTTTTCGAGTACCAGTCGGCATCGCTGCTCTCGGAATACGGGATACCCGTGCCGCACGGGGAAATCGCCCGTGATCCCGCGACCGCGGCGGAAATAATCGGCAGACACGGGGGAACCGGCGTGCTCAAAGCCCAGGTGCTGACGGGCGGCAGGGGCAAGGCCGGTGGAGTGAAACTGATCCGGGTCGGGGATGATGCCCTGAAGGCCGCGACGGCCATTCTCGGCATGACAATCAAGGAAAATCCGGTCAATGCGCTTTACGTTACCGAAATGACCGAAATAAAAAAAGAATACTATATCAGCGTCGTCGTGGACCGGAACGCGAAATGTTCGCAATTGATTTTCAGTTCGGCCGGCGGAATGGAAATCGAGGAAATCGCCGCGACCGCTCCTGAAAAAATCGGACGGCATCCGATCGATCCCTTCACGGGATTGGACGAAGCGTCCCTGCGCAGAACATTCGAGACTTCTTTCGAAACCGGAATGCTCGCATATCAAGCCCTTGCGATCGCAAGGAACGTTTACCGCCTCTTCAAGGAGAAGGACTGTTCACTGGTGGAGATCAATCCGCTGGCCTTGACGGCGGAAGGGACGCTTGTCGCCCTGGACGCGAAAATCGTCATCGACGACAACGCCCTGGCCTTGCGGCCCGAGCTGGAGGTTTTCCGGAACCCGGAGGAATACAGCCGGGACGAAATAGACGCGAGGACCGCGTCCCTGAGTTTTGTGAGCCTCGGTGGCAGGATCGGCTGCATCGTGAACGGGGCGGGACTCGCCATGGCGACGAGCGACTTGATAAAATACTACGGAGAAGAGCCCGCGAATTTCCTGGATATCGGGGGAAGTTCGAACTCCCGCAAAGTCGTGCACGCCCTGACGATCCTAATGCGTAATCCTCAGGTCTCGGCGATTCTGATGAATATCTTCGGCGGGATAACGCGCTGCGACGATATCGCCAAAGGCGTGATAATGGCGAAGGAATCCCTCGACATCCGGGTCCCGTTCGTGATCCGGCTGATCGGTACGAACGACGAATTGGGCAGGAGGATACTGGGAGACCAGGGACTCGAAGCGTATACGGATCTCAACGAGGCCATTAAAAAAGTGATTTCGGAAGCGAAGAGGGTGAGTCCATGAGCATACTCATAGACGGGAATACGCGCGTGATCGTGCAAGGGATAACGGGCCGCGACGGCTCCTTCCACGCCTCGTCCATGAAGGAATACGGGACCAAGGTCGTCGGCGGAGTCACGCCGGGGAAAGGCGGAATCCTTGTCAACGGCGTGCCCGTGTTCGATTCGATAAAGGAAGCGGTCGCCGCGACCGGCGCCGATGCATCGGTTATTTTCGTTCCCGCGAAATTCGCTTCGGCGGCGATCCGGGAAGCCGCGGACGGCGGCATCGATCTGGTCATCTGCATCACTGAAGGTATTCCGGTGCAGGAGATGATAGAGAACTATCATTACGTTAAGGCGAGGCATAAGCGGCTGATCGGTCCGAACTGTCCTGGCCTCATTACCCCGGGAAAATGCAAGATCGGAATAATGCCGGGGCCGATCCACCTTCCGGGAAGGATAGGCGTGATTTCACGTAGCGGCACCCTGACCTACGAAGTCGTTTACGCGCTGACGAAAGCGGGGATCGGACAGTCCACCTGTATCGGTATCGGCGGCGACCCGATAATCGGCACGGGGTTCACCGAAATTCTTGAAATGTTCGAGAAGGACCCCGGTACCGACGGAGTGGTTCTGATCGGCGAAATAGGCGGCGACGAGGAAGCCAAGGCGGCGGAATTCATCAAGGCGAAGTTTTCCAAGAAAGTCGTCGTTTTCATTTCGGGACGGACCGCGCCTCCCGGCAAAAGGATGGGCCACGCAGGAGCCCTGATATCGGGAGCCGGAGAAACCGCGGAAGCGAAAGTCAAAGCTTTCCGCGATATCGGAGTGCCGGTCGCGGACCGGCCTGACGAGATACCCGGAGCCTTGTCACAATAATGTTCAACAATAGTTTTGACTATTTGGAAGGACTTTTCGGCGACGGGCAGTCTTTGGAATCGGCCCTCGATAACCGGGCGGAACGGTTCGCGACGGCTTCGGCGCCGCCTTCCGCGCCGCCTTCCGAAATAGTGTTCAAGCAGACCCGAGTCGATAGCCTGCTTTGGGCATACCGCGAGATCGGGTATTTGTACGCGAACCTCAATCCCTTCGGCGAGGAGTACGCGCGCGACTATACCCGTGTGGAGGAATACCGAAATTCATCGTACCGCCGATTGGAGATCGAAAGCTTCGATCTTTCCGAAGCGGACCTCGATACTGATTTCTTCGGCGGGAAAAGCGCGGGGAAAGCGCCTCTGCGGGATATCGTCGCGCGATTCAAGCGCACGTATTGCGGTTTCGTGGGCGTGGAGTTCCTGCATATCAGGGATAAGCTCATCAGGGATTGGTTCATCGAACGTTTTGAATCGAGCGAAAACGCGACTGTTTTTTCCGCTTCCCGGAAGCGGATAATCCTTGATGATCTGATCAAGACCGAGGAAATGGAAAACTTCCTGCATAGCTCGTTTATTGGGCAGAAGCGTTTTTCCATTCAGGGAGCCGACGTGACGGTGCCTGTCCTTCACTTTCTGGTGGACAAGGCTTCCGATTCGGGTATCGAAGATATAGTGATGGGCACAAGCCACCGCGGCAGATTGTCGATTCTCAACCTGATCCTCGACAAATCGCCCGAGGACATTTTTTATCTTTTCGAGGACGACCATGCTCCCGGCGTTCCTGGCGGATCGGGAGACGTCAAGTATCATATCGGATACTGCGCGCGGCACGCGCATGCAGACGGAACTTCGGTCAATATCACCCTGCTGCCCAATTCCAGCCATCTTGAATCGGTCGACGCGATCGTGGAAGGCAACGCGCGCGGGCTCCAGGATCTGAAGGGTGATGTCTTCGGAAAGAGGGTGCTGCCGATAATAATACACGGAGACGCATCGTTCGCCGGGCAGGGCGTCGTCTCCGAAACTTTCAATTTATCGAGGCTTCCCGACTATTCGACCGGCGGAACCGTGCATATCGTGATCAATAACCAGGTCGGTTTCACCACATCCCCGTTGCGCGGACGGTCCGGCCTGAATCCGACGGACGTCGCCAGAGCGGTGGAGGCTCCGGTTCTTCACGTGAACGGCGACGAACCCGAAGCTGCCGCGCACGCGGCATTGCTGGCGCTGGATTTTCGGCAGGAGTTCAACAGGGATATCGTCATCGATATCGTATGCTATCGCCGCCATGGACATAATGAAGGCGACGAACCTTCGTACACTCAGCCTTACATGTATTCGCTGATCAAGGACCATCAAAGCGCGGCTGCATTGTACCTGAAAAAATGCCTGGAAGAGGGCGTCGTCGAAAGCGGGGAAATCGAGGAATCGCGGGCCGCTTATATTAAAAGCCTGAATGAAGCCTTAAGCTCGGAAAGAAGGAAGANNATACGCTCCAGGCGATTGCCGGAAAAGTTCTCCAAGTTCCGGAAGATTTCGGAATGCAGCCGCGCTTGCGGCGTCTGCTCGAAGGCAACTACAAGAAGTTCACAGAGAGCGGGATGGTGGATTGGGCTCTGGCCGAGTCGATGGCCTTCGGATCCCTCTTGTTGGAGGGGATTCCCGTGAGGCTGAGCGGCCAGGATAGCGAACGCGGAACTTTTTCGCACAGGCATCTGGTTTGGTGGGAAAAGGAACGGGAGAATTGCTGCAGCATCATTCCTTTGCAAGGTCTTTCCGCCGACCAGGCGCAGTTCGCGGTCTGCAACAGTCCGCTGGCCGAGTATTCCGTTTTGGCCTTCGAGTTCGGGTACTCCGTTTCCAGAATGGACGCGTTGGTGCTATGGGAAGCGCAGTTCGGCGACTTCGTCAACGGCGCGCAGGTGATAGTCGATTCCTACGTCGCGGCGGCGCGTTCCAAATGGAACGTACATGCCGACCTCGTCCTGCTTTTGCCGCACGGATACGAAGGATTGGGTCCGGAACATTCGAACGGACACCTTGCGCGTTTCCTGCAGCTTTGCGCGGAAAACAATATGACGGTATGCAACCCGACGACTCCCTCCCAATATTTCCATCTTTTGAGGAACCAGAAAAAAAGAAGATATTCCCCGCCGTTGGTGCTGATGACGCCAAAAAGCCTGCTCCGGCTGCCGGCGTCCTTTTCCCCTTTAGGCGAATTGGCCGATGGCGCTTTCCGGAAAGCGATCGACGATGGCCCCTCGGACGTAACCGACCGGCTGCTGTTTTGCAGCGGAAAGATTTACTACGAACTGAAAGCCGCCCAGGTCGGAGCCGAAGGCGGGAAAAGAGTACGGATCGCCCGGATGGAACAACTGTATCCGTTCCCCGCGGACGAGATCGGCGTGATCCTGAAAAGCCATGGAACGGGAAACGAGATATTTTGGGTTCAGGAGGAGCCGAAAAACCGGGGGGCTTGGACGTATATCCGCGGGAAATTCGATGAGGATTTTCCGGAAACGCGGATCGGATATATCGGACGGGAACCGAGCGCCAGCCCCGCCGCGGGGACGATGAAGCAGCATAGGGAAGAACAGGGCTCGATCGTCCTTAGGGCGGTGAAGGGTATAGCGGCGCAAGGGGCAAACCGATGAACGAATACGTGACCGTGCCTGCCGTCGGGGAGTCGATCGTCGATGGAGTGATTTCGGTATGGTACAAGAAAAGCGGAGACTACGTAAAAGCGGGTGAGAATCTCCTTGAACTCGAAACCGCGAAGGCGAGCGTCGCCGTACCCAGCCCCTTTGAAGGGAGACTGGAAATCATGGTGAAGGAAAGCGAGACCGTCAGCATCGGTCAGAAAATAGCCAAAATTGAAACCGGGATCGCGCAGTCAGTCCCGGTCGCTCCGACAGCGCCAGTCGCGCCGTCCGCNNCGGCCGCGGCCGCCAAACCGCTCTCGCCTGCAGCTCGCAGGATCGTCGAAGAGAAAGGCATCGATGCCGGAATGATGAAGGGTACCGGAAAGGACGGTCGGCTTACGAAGGGCGACCTTATAGCCAGCGTATCATCCGTCGAAGCACCGGCCGCCGATCGGCCTATCGTACGCAAACCCATGTCCCTCATCCGGAAAACCATCGCGGATCATTTAGCTGTTGCACGGCGGGAAGCGGCGTACCTGACGACCTTCAACGAAATCGACATGAAAAAACTTATGGAGATCCGCGCCCTCCACCAGACGGATTTTACGGAAAAGCACGGAGTGAAATTGGGGATCGTTTCGTTCTTCATNNTATCGCTTCCGGAATTGCAGGGCGGCACTTTCTCCATCACGAACGGAGGGATATTCGGGTCCATGATGTCGACGCCGATTCCGAATCATCCGCAGCCGGCGATCCTCGGGCTCCATGCGATCAAAGACAGGCCTGTCGCGATCGACGGCCAAATCGCGATACGGCCGATGATGTATGTCGCCCTGACGTACGATCACCGCCTGATCGACGGGAGGGAGGCAGTCGGCTTTTTGTCCTTGATAAAGGAATTGATAGAAGACCCCGACAAGCTGTTCTTGGGCAGCTAGAGCGAAGGATTTACAAGTGGGCGAAAATGCGGTTTTTGACGTCGTCATAATCGGCGGGGGCCCGGGGGGGTACACCGCGGCCATCAGGGCGGCCCAGCTCGGACTGACGACAGCCTTGGTGGAAAAGGGTGCGAATTACGGAGGCACTTGCGTAAACAGCGGATGCATTCCCGCGAAATCGCTATTGGACGCGACCGAGCTATATTCCGTGATCAGGGAAAAATCAGCGATATACGGTATTTCCTTCGAGAACCTCAAGATCGACTTGTCGACCGTGATGAAAAAAAAGCGGGAAGCCATTGAGAAGCTGTCCGGCGGGATAGCGATCCTGCTCAAGCAAAACGGTGTCACAACATTCCGCGGAAGCGGGCGCCTATCCGGAGCGGACGGCGTGGTCGTGAAGGACGCCGACGGCACGGAGTCGTTATTGATGGGACGCGCGATCATCCTGGCCTCCGGTAGCGTACCGGCGACCTTCCCGGCACTTCCGTTCGACGGAAAGACCATCGTTGGTTCCGATGAAGCCCTGTCGTTCCAAGAAATTCCTGAGCGCTTGCTTGTCGTCGGCGCGGACGCGATCGGCATCGAATTGGGAAGCGTTTGGGCGCGGCTTGGATCAAGCGTTACGATAGCGGAGACTGCCGATCAGATCCTTCCAGGCGTGGACCCTCAGGCCGCGCGCGCCCTGATGCAGGCGCTGAAAAAACGTGGAATCGATTTTTTGCTGTCCACCGAGATCGTCTCCTGTTCAGTCGGGAACGGAATCGCGACTGTCGGGTGCAGGGATCAAAATGGCGGAGCCCTTTTTTTCAAGGCGGACAAGGTCCTCGTAGCCGTCGGGAGAAAAGCTGATATCGAAAGCCTCGGCCTGGCGGATGCGGGCATCACCCTTACCGACCGGGGAAAAGTGAAAGTAGACGCGAAGATGCGGACATCCCGGCCGAACGTATACGCGATCGGCGATATCGTCGATGGTCCCATGCTCGCGCATAAAGCGGCGGGCGAAGGCCTCGCCGCCGCCGAGAATATCGCCGGGAAAGCGGGATCGGTAAATTATGAGACTATTCCGAGCGTAGTGTACGCATGGCCCGAACTGGCGACTGTAGGCAGGACGGAAAACCGGTGCAAGGAAGAGGCTATTCCGTACCGGACGGGGATATTCCGTTTCGTAGCGAACGGGAGAGCCGTCACTTCCGATAGCGCGGAAGGCTTCGTCAAAATCGTCGCCCATCGGGATACCGATAGGGTGCTCGGTGGTGTGGTGGTGGGAGCCCGGGCTTCGGACTTGATCTCGGAGATAGTCACGGTGATGGAGTTCGGAGGGAGCTCTGAAGATATCGCGAGGACTCTGCATGCGCATCCTACCTTCTCGGAAGCCGTCAAAGAAGCGGCGATGGACGTGGAGGGAAGGTCGATACATTTTCACCGTTAACTTCGTTTTTTCCGGTGGTTTTTAAAGATTTCGGAAGAGCTGAAATTGAGTATATTGTTAAGTGTAGAAGTTCACGAGACTGTCCGATGGTCATGCGATCGCCTGGGCGATGGAAGGATCGATTCGAAGGGGAGTGAACGCCATGGAAGACGCGGTATTTTCCAAGGGACTCGACGGGGTTGTTGTTGCCCGCAGCGAAATCTGCCAAGTGGACGGCATCAACGGGAAACTGTATTACCGGGGATACCCCATTGAAGATCTTGCGGCCCATTCGACTTTCGAAGAAACGACGTATCTCCTGCTCAACGAACATCTTCCGACCAAAGACGAACTGACGGAATTCCAGGCAAGGATGCGCCGTTCGCGGTCCTTGGATCCGCACATCAGGAGCATGATAAAGAATTTCCCGCCCGACGGGAAATGCATGGAACTCCTTCAATCGGTGGTTTCTTACCTTTCGGGGTACGTGGAGCATAAGATCCATCATTCGGCCACCTGCGACTGCCGGATAACCCTCCATCAAATAGTGCAGCTCACCAGCGTCGTCGCCACCTACCAACGCTTCAAGGAAGGCAAACAGTACGTCGAACCCGATATGGAATTATCCCACGGAGGTAATTTCCTGTACATGCTTCGCGGAACGAAGCCGGAGCCTCATGAAGCGGAGATCATGGACCGGGCGCTCGTGATCCATGCCGAACACGAATTGAACGCTTCTACTTTCACCGCCCGAGTTGTGGCGTCGACCCTCTCCACATGCTACAGCAGCATTTCCGCAGCTATCGGCGCTCTCAGCGGATCGCTGCATGGCGGCGCCAACGAGGACGTACTCAAAATGATCGACGAAATCGGCTCCGCGGAGAACGTGGACGCATGGTTCGCCGACGCCATCGCGAAAAAAAAGAAGATTCCGGGAATGGGGCACCGCGTGTACGTCGCGAAAGATCCGCGGGCGTACATCATGGAGGAAGACCTGAAAACGCTTTCGGGAAAAAGGAACGACTTCAGGAATTACGATATCCTCAAGAAGCTCGAGGCTCTATCGGCTCCCGTTCTGGGGAAGAAGGAGCACCATATATATGCCAACGTGGACTTTTTCTCCGGCTCGGTATTCCAGTTGCTCGGAATTCCGCCGCAGCTGTTCACGCCCATCTTTGCGATGGGCCGCGTCTCCGGCTGGTTAGCGCATATTCTTGAGCAGCGTAAAGACAACCGGATATATCGGCCGGCCAGCATTTACGAAGGCCCCGCTCCGCGCGGCTATTCGGCTATGGAAACCAGGTGAGGCCGGACGTCCGACGCCAATGGAGGTCTACATGAATCGAGTAATTCACTTCGAAATCCATTCCGAAGATCCGACAAGGGCCCGTAAATTTTATGAAGACCTTTTTGGATGGAAATTCGAAGGTTGGGGCGATGAAAGCTACTTCATGATCACTACCGGACCGGAGGGTACGCCAGGCATCAACGGAGGCTTGATGAAGCGTCTTTCCCCGCCGCCCATTGACGGCCAGCCCATGAACGGGTTCGTCAACGTAATAGAGGTGGGGAACGTAGACGAGTATTCGGTGAAAATTCCGGAAGCCGGAGGGAGCCTCGCCTTGCCGAAGATCGCGATTCCCGGAATCGGCTATTCGGCCTATTTCAAGGACACGGAAGGTAATATCTTCGGGATTTACCAGGACGACAAAACCGCGAAATAGGCCGGACGCTCCGGAATCCGTATGTCTACGCCGTGAGGAGGCCCACATGCAGAGGCGGCGAGGAGCTTCACGTATTTTGGCCTTATCTCTATCGTTGTGCGCGGTCGAGCTTTTTGCGTGGGACGATGGCTTCATGACGCTGACGACCCCCTCACGCGCCGAATCCCCCCTCATGTTCCAGCTTGATTTCCAGCATCGGTTCCTTCAACTCTTCCCCCTGCACGGAGCCAACGCACTGCTGGGCGTCGGTGCCGTCTTCTTCGACACAAGTCGGGCGCAAGCGTACTACCAAACCAAGGAAGAGGAATTTACAGGGGAGCTTTCCGTATGGCGCGCAATCGGCGGGCTGCGAGCCGGAGTCGGAGTAGAAATGAACGCGGGGAGCGGGATAGGCGCGCCTGCGGGAGTTCCGGCCGTTTCCTGGGCGGGTACCGTTTTCGCGTCCGCTCCCCTCGTGAGTGAAGTCCTGACCATGGCCGCGAACCTCCAATACGATACGGGCTATTCAAACCTGAATTTCGGTGTCGGTCTCGGGTTGGGAATCCCCCGCCTTCCCTTCAGCCTGCTTTTGGAGGGATCGGGAGGATTCCCCGCGGATGAAGCGCCCGTGTATTTCTGGAGCGCGGGCTTCCTGGTGAAGACCGCGGGGCATCAATTCATACTTTACGGCGGGAACGGGAACGACCTCAGAATGAGGACCCTTGCGGGAGCCGGTTTTGGCGCGAAGGACGAATTGACGTTCGGTTTCGTAATCAGAAGGAAACTCGACGTTTATTTCGATTGAAGCCCTGGTCCTGAAAAGGAGAAGCGTATGAAAGCGTTCGCAAAGTTGATTCTGTTGATAGCCGCGGTCGGCATGCTCGCAGCCTGCCGG
Source organism: Treponema sp. (assembly GCA_003527485.1). Taxonomy (GTDB): domain Bacteria; phylum Spirochaetota; class Spirochaetia; order Treponematales; family Breznakiellaceae; genus UBA12037. The sequence goes on from DPXI01000112.1 coordinate 110,758, forward strand.
ATCGATTCCAGTCCCGATCCCGACCCGGTAGCCGGGGACGAGGTCACCATACGCGACAACAGTTTTTCGCCCGGCGCGATAACGGCGACTACCGGAACCATCGTGACCTGGACCCATTCCGGGTTTTCAACGCACAACGTGACGAGCGATTCGGGAAGCCCCTCCTTTTCAAGCGGAAATCTGGGCAACGGCGATACCTTCACCGTCACTTTCGCTTCGGCCGGAACATGGGATTACCATTGCACGATACATCCGGGTATGACCGGGTCGATAACCGTAAGCGATTGAGCCGCAACCGGACGAACAGCCGCAGCCGGTGGAGCCCTTCCATTGTCGCGGACTCCTGCAGCGGACGTCATGGGCTCCTTCAGGAGGTGGCCCGGGCTCCCTGCCTGCCGCTTCCCCGGGGCAGGGCGACGCTGAAAACGCTGCCCTCGCCGAGGCGGCTCCGAACCGCCACCGAACCTCCGCCCTGTTCGGCGAGTTCCTTGACCAGGAGCAGGCCGAACCCCGTCCCCCGCTCGTCGCGGAGACCGCGTCTGGAAAAACGTTTCTCGATTTGGAAAAGCATTTTGAGGTCGTCGTCGTGGATACCGATTCCGGTATCGGCGACTTCCAAAGAAATGAAGTCCTCCTCTTCGTCCTGATCCTTGACCGCGACCGCGACCTTCCCCCCGCCGGGTGTGAACTTGATTCCGTTCCCGATCAGGTTTCTCATGATGGTGTTCACCCGCATGGGATCGGCGTGGATCATCGTGCCCTTGGGAATCTCGTTGGCCAGCGCGACTCCCGCGTCCGAGGCGCTGCCCAAATGGAGCCCGATGGCTTCCGCCGCGACTTCGCGCAGATCGATGGTTTCGGGTTTGTCGTCTATCTTCCGGTCATGATAGCCCGCCCAATCGAGCAAGTCCGTCACGAGATCCAGGGCATGCCGGGCAGTGCTCTGGATGACTTCCAGCTCGCGCCTGTCCGCGAGGGGGCCGCTTTCATCCGGATAATCCAGGAGATTCCGGGAGAGATTCGCGATCCCGCTGATGGGATTGCGCAAGTCGTGGGCAAGTATGGATATGAATGCGTCTTTGGCGGCATTCGACCTTTTGAGCTGGGCTTCGCTCGCGGACAGGTTCGCGAAAATGAGTTCCGCAGGGTCTTCCAGTCCCCGGCGTACAATGGCCTCATAAAAATAGTAAAAGGAGGCGACTTTGATGAAATGCCCGAAGAGGTTCATCGCATCGTCGACCTGCACGTAACCGGCGAACATGACTTCCGAGACTGCCGTGAGGAGTATGGACGCTTCGGTCAGGCCGAAAACCGGAGAACGCATCGCGCCGCGGGAACGGAAAGCGAAGTAAGATGCGAGCAGGAGTACGCAGATGATCGCCGTTTCCCCTATGACCTTGAACGGGGTCTGGCCCTGGCCTTCGACAAAACACGGAGGGAAGATCCGGAATACGAAAATCGACGCGAGACCGCCGACCGTAAAAATTGTGAAAGCCAAAAAAACCGCCGGTCTAGGCACAGGTGACGGTTTTCCGTAAAAGGCGGAAAAGATCAGCAGGGAGACCGCTTCAAGGCTGCGGGCAATCAACCACGCCTGACCCGCCGGATAGTCGTAGCCGACGAAGATCGGCATGCCGGAAAACGAGAGCGTGTGGAATATATCGATGACCGCGACATGCGCGTACGCGATCCCCAAGAAGACAATCCATTCGTTTTGGGAGTGCCTGCGCGTATTCCATGCGATTATGAACGCGGCCGCGGCGATCATGCTGCTCGCGAATTCGGCGAAGGTATGGAAAAGAAGATAACTGTACCTGCTGAAAAGGTAGAGGATGAAGAAGGTTGGCAGCAGAACGGTCAAGGAACGCCGGATCGATCCGCCCTGTCCATCGATCGTCATCTCCGACACCTCCGATAACCGAATGAAGCCTTTTCCGACCTGTCATCCTGCGCGCACGATCGGGAGGTAGTCAGTATCCTTCGCAAATTCCGCGATGTCAATTATTCAGCTTTTTTTCTTCCTTGATGCGTAGACCCGATGGGCGACTCAATCCTCCTTGAATTGTTCAACGAGCCTGGCAATCGATTCTTTCGCGTCTCCGAAAAGCATCCGCGTATTCTCCTTATAGAATAACGGATTTTCTATACCTGCGAAGCCGCTCCGCATCGAGCGTTTGAGGACGAAGACAGACCGGGCGCGGTCGACTTCGATGATGGGCATTCCGTAGATGAGGCTGTTCTTATCGTCGCGGGCGGCCGGGTTCACGACGTCGTTCGCGCCGATGACCAGGCAGACGTCGATCGTTTCCATGGTCGGATTCACGGCGTGCGGCTCCACCAGCAGATCGTAATCGACGTTCGCCTCCGCGAGCAGGACGTTCATGTGCCCCGGCATGCGCCCCGCGACCGGATGGATCGCGAAGCGTACTTCGGCGCCGTTTTCGATCAGGAGATTAGCGAGCTCGCGAACGGCGTGTTGCGCCTGCGCCACCGCCATGCCGTAGCCGGGGACGAAAAGTACGTTGCGGGCCGCTTCCAGGACGTAGTAGGCGTCGTCGGCGCTGATGGGTTTCGCTTCGCCGTGTTCGCCGGCTTCGGCGCTTCCGTTTCCCGCGGATCCCGCTCCGAATCCGCTGAACAGAACGTTGAACAGGCTTCGGTTCATCGCTTTGCACATGATGCCGGTAAGGATGAGCCCGCTGGCGCCGACCAGCGCGCCGGCGACTATCAGGACGGTATTGGAGATGATGAAGCCCGCCGCGCACGCGGCCAATCCGGAATAGCTATTGAGCAGCGATATGACGACCGGCATGTCGCCGCCGCCGATCGGCACCACGGCGAGCACGCCGAGAACCAGACTGAGGCCGATCGCCGTCCAAAGGGCCCAAGTGGAGGCGCCGTCGGGGCCGATGCCGGTGACCATCATCACCCCCGCGGCCAACGCGATCAGCATGAGCGCCGCGTTCAAAGCGCCTTGCCCCGGGAAAAGCCAAGGTTTGGAGCTAAGCTTTTCGGAAAGCTTGCCGTACGCCAGCATGCTGCCGGTGAAGGTTACGCCGCCTATGAGGACTGCCAAGAATATCGGTATGAGCGTTCCCCAACCCGCGCCCCCGATACGGCGGAATTCCGCCCAACCCACCAGGAGGCTGGCGATGCCTCCGAACCCGTTGAGCAGGGCCACCATCTCCGGCATGGCCGTCATGGCGACCCGATAAGCTGTCACGGCCCCGATCACGGTGCCTGTGACGAGGCCGATGACGATCCATTGATAGCCGAGACCGCTTTTCAGCAGGGTGGTGACCACCGCCATCAACATTCCCACCGCCGAGACCAAATTGCCCTTCCTCGCCGTCGTCGGGGAGCTGAGCATCTTGATGCCGATCACGAAAAGGATGCTTGCGAATATGTACGCCAGGTTAATGTAGATGCCGTTCACTTTTTATTCTCCCCGCCTTTGCGTTTGAACATCCCCAGCATCCTGTCGGTGACCAGGTAACCCCCGACTACGTTTATCGTCGCGAAAGCCACGGCTGCCGTCCCCAGCGCCAGCGTCATGGCGTCGCTCCCTTCGCCCGCGGCTATGAGCGCCCCGACCAATGTGATGCCGGAGATCGCGTTGGATCCCGACATCAAAGGCGTATGCAAGGTTGAAGGAACCTTCGAGATAAGTTCGAAACCGAGGAAAATCGACAGGACCAGAATGAACAACAGGGAAATGGAATCCGCTTGCATGGCTTTTCCTTTGGCCTCAGCGCAACGCGCGCAGCCTTTCGTTAACCATCTCGCCGCCGTGGGTCACCAGGCACCCCTTCAGGATGGCGTCATCGATCTTGAGCTCCATTGCCCCTTTCCCGGTATTCCAAAAATGTTCCACGAGGTTCGCCAGGTTGTTGGCGTACATCTGGCTCGCATGGTCTGGCACCCGCCCGGCCAAGTTGGTATAACCGAGGACGCTCACCCCGCCGATTTCGACGGCTTCGTCCGGCACGGAACCTTCGACGTTTCCGCCGGTTTCGACGGCCATGTCGACGATGACGCTTCCGGGTTTCATGCGTTCTATCGTGGAACGGTCGATGAGCCGGGGCGCGCGGCAGCCGAAAATCTGGGCGGTAGTGATCACGACGTCGCTCGCGGCGCACGCCTTCGCTTGTCCCTCTTTTTGTTTGGACAATTGTTCGGCGCTCAGCTCCTTGGCGTAGCCGTCAAGCGTCTGGCCGACGTCGCCGATATCGATCTTAAGGAAGCGGGCTCCGAGCGATTCCACCTCCGTCGAGGAGGAGGGACGGACGTCGAAAGCGGTGACCCGCGCCCCGAGACGTTTGGCGGTGGCGATGGCCTGCAAGCCGGCCACCCCCGCCCCGATAACGAATACGTTCGCCGGAGTGATGGTTCCCGCGGGCGTCATCATCATGGGGAATACCCGGGGCAGCCGTTGCGCGGCCACGATCACTGCGACGTAGCCGGCGAGGCTCGCCTGGGAGCTGAGCGCGTCCATTTTCTGCGCGAGCGTGGACCGCGGGATCATCTCGATGCTCACCGCGCTCACCCCCGCGGCCGCCAGTTTCACGGTCAGCGCACTTTGGCTGAAGGGGTCCAGGTAGCTGATATGGATGCAACCGGACTTAAGCCATGCCGCTTCGACCTCGGGCGGCTGGCGGACGCGGAGCACCAAGTCGGCTTCACGTAGCATCTCTTCGCGCCCGGACGCCACGCGCGCTCCCGATTTTTCGTATTCCGCGTCGGTAACGTGCATGTATCGGCCCAAGCCCCGTTCCACGGCGACCTCCGCCCCCATCTTCACGAGCTTCGCGGCGCTTTCAGGCGTCATCGCCACGCGAGTTTCGCCTGGATGGACTTCCGCGGGTACAGCTATTTTCATCGGTCCGCTCCTTCTCGCTGCCATTACCCTCAGGCTTTTTTTCCCTGCGCCGCCACCGCTGCGGTCGCAGCCTTGATCGTTTCCTCGTCACCCAGATAGTAATGCCGGATCGCCTTCAAGTCATCGTCCAGCTCGTACACCAAGGGGATGCCGGTCGGTATGTTCAGTTCGACTATTTCGGCTTCCCCTATATTGTCCAGGTATTTCACCAGTGCGCGCAGGCTGTTCCCGTGCGCCGCGACGATCACTTTTTTGCCGCTCTTCATCGCCGGAGCTATGTCGCTGTCCCAGAAAGGCACCGCGCGGGCAACGGTATCCTTCAGGCATTCGGTGAGAGGAATATCCGTCTCTTCCAGATCGGCGTAGCGGGGATCTTTTCCCGAATAGCGCGGATCATCCTTGGTCATGGGTGGCGGGGCGATGTCGTAGGCGCGCCGCCAAATCTTGACCTGGTCCTCGCCGTGCTTCTCGGCCGTCTCGGCTTTATTGAGCCCCTGCAGCGCGCCGTAATGGCGTTCATTCAGCCGCCAGCTCTTGACGACCGGAATCCAGAGGAGGTCCATGCCGGAAAGGATGATATTCAAGGTCCTCACCGCGCGGGTAAGGACCGAACAAAAAGCGAAATCGAAGGTATAACCTTCTTTCAGCAGCACGGCTCCGGCGGCCTCCGCTTCCTGCTCGCCTTTGGGCGAGAGATCGACATCGGTCCATCCGGTGAATCGATTTTCCTTATTCCATTCGCTTTCGCCGTGCCGAACGAGTACGAGTATGTGCATGCAACGCCTCCCGATATGCACTGATCGAGCGCTCTCAGTTTGTGGCCGGCTCCGTGCCTCCACCATACCGTACAGCGTCGCCCGGGTCCGTTCCGAGGGAGTTAATGCTCTCTTTCAGCTTCCGGGCCTTTTCTCGCTCCCTCTTTTCCCCGATTTCCCGAGCCCCCGGGACCGTACTTCCGTCCAGTCCAGTAGCAACCGCTTCGGCATGCTTCCAATATAGATATATTCGAAGCCACTTCCAATCGAATCAAAGGGAGCTCGCGCTCCTGATGATGGAGCTGCGGTGCTGTTGGCCCTGCTGCATGGTCAAAACCATCACCCGGTGTTCCGCCTCAAATCCATGGCGACCGGCAGACCACATGGACGTCCATATCGTGCACCCGGGACAATACAAGGAATTAATCGCGAGCGAATATTCGGACAGCGATCGACGATAGGAGCCATCTATGGACAAGTGGAAAATCGCCGTCATCAGTTGCAGCGCGATTTCCAAGAACCACGGCGCCGCCGTCGTCGGAAGTCCTGACAACGAACTCGCCTATTGCATAGACACCAAGCCGGAAAGGGCGAAAGCGTTCTCCGTACCATTCGGAGGATTCCCGCTCGCCGACACCGCGACCTCTCCGGCAGACCCGGCGTCGACGTCGTGCATATCTGCACGCCGCACCTTTCCCATCCGTCGATAGCGAACGAGATGCTGATCGGCGGAAAGCACGTGTTCTACGAGAAACCGCTCGCTATCGTTCCCGACGATGCCCTGGCGATAATCGAGACCGCACGCAGGCACGACCGGTACTTGGGCGTCTGCTTCCAGAACCGTATGAATCCCGCGGCCCGCATCGAGGCGAAGCGGCTGCTGGACTCCAAGAAATACGGCGAGATCCGGAGCGCAATGGGCTTGGTGGCTTGGGACCGGCACGGAACGTACTATACCGGGTCGGACTGGCGCGGACGATACGCCACCGAAGGCGGCGGGTGCATAATAAATTAGTCGATACACACTATCGATCTGCTCGATTACCTCTGCGGCGGGGTCGACGGGGTCACCGCCATCGCGACGCGTCTCCGGGACACGGATGATCACGAGGTCGATGACAGCTACATGGCCAATTTCAGACTGCGCAACTGGGCGCAGGCGGTCGGGTACTTCACGAATTGCTATCCGCTGGGCACGCAGGCTACCGTGGAAACACACTGCGAGCGGGCCAAACTGACGGTCTCCCAGAAAGGGCTACGCATAGAATCGGAGGTGGAGAATTCCTTCATCCCCGGCGAAGCAGCGACGGGCGATAAATCGGAATGGGGGCTATACTATGGAAAACTGATCGCCGAGTTCTACCGGTGCGTTCGGTCCGGGTGGCCGTTCCTCGCGGATGGTCCTTCCGGTCTTGCGGGCCGTCAAAATCGTGGACGCCATCAAGAGATCGAACGGACGACCGGTATCCATCGATTGAGGTTCGGCGACCCCGTCCGGTTTTTCGGACGGGGCGGGGAGCTAGGACTTCAGCGGGAAGTATATGTTAGTCTCCAGCTTGTCCGGAGGGGTGTCTTCCGGGGAGTTGAGGTACTCCTCGTACATGAAGGCCTCCGTCTTCAACCCCTGCTGCCCGACGAAGGCCATGAGCTTGTTGTAGGTGGCCTCTATGGTCCCGTAGGAACCGACGTGCTTGGCCGTCGCCAACTTCCCTCCTGGGAGCGTGCCGGCTTTGACCCTGCCTTCTTCCGGAGCGGCCTTGGCCACGGGGAAACCTATCTCCACGTCGAGGTCGTTCATGTCCATATTGTAGTACATCGCGAAGGGAGCGCCCGCGAACGGGATCCCCATCTTGGCCATATAGCCTGCTATCTCAGCGTAGATAGGGCCCATTCTGGTCGGCAATTCCTTAGCGGGCGTCCGAAAACGTACCGCCAGCGTTTTCCGTTCCTTCAGCTCGACGATTTCCATATCGTCCTCCTTGTCGTAAGATGCCCCCATCATGGCATGGGTATTACGACAACTGTCTGTCATGGTTATCCGCGCTATTCGTACAACTTCCGTATTTTTATCGAAGAGTCCCTGATGATATTCCTGAGGCGAGCCGGTTCCAGCACTTCGACGAAGTGGCCGAAGCTGAGGATGTAGCCGTACAGCCATCCGTCCTCCGGCATGCGCGCACTGACGACCAACTCGTCGCCATGGCGCTCGATATCCTCTTCATTATAGAATTCTTCGACGAGGGGCGCCATCTCGGCGGAGAAACGCAGGCGCATTTCAAGCAAGGCGCCGGTCAGCGCCGGATCATAATCGCGGGAGAAGTCGTCAAAACCGAGCTCCCTGCGGCGGAATCCCTCTTCAATGACTTCCGGCTTCTGAATCCTCGATATCCTGAACAAGCGGTAATCGCCGCGGAGCCTGCAGTAGGCGTACAAGTACCAAGCCCGCCACTTGAAGACGACCGTCATCGGCTCGACCACGCGGGTCGCCCGCTCCAGCTTATTGCTCGTGTAAGTGAAGCGCAGGAGGCGGCCGCCTTCCACGGCCGCCTGCACGACGCGGAATACCTCCCGCTGGGCCGGCCCCCCGCCCAACATGCTGAAATCGACGTAGAGCTTCTCTTGCCGCGCCCTGAACGGATCGGTCGGGGAGGGCGGCACGAGCCCTTTCATCTTCTCCAGCGTACCGCCGATCCTGCGGTCATCGATCGTGGAGGATATGCCGGAGAGCGCGGTGATGATGTAGAAAAGGTCGTCGGTCGTCATGAGCCGGCGGTCCATCTTGTACGTTTCCATGATCCCGTAACCGCCGCTCGGACCCTGCACGCTGACGATGGGGATGCCCGCCAAGTCGATGGTGTCCATATCCCGCTGAATGGTCCGGATCGATACCCCGAAGCGATCTGACAACGCCTTGGCGCTCACGAGCTCCCTGTTCAGCAGATAGACGATTATGGAAAGCAAGCGGTCGATTTTCATGTCGCGTGCCCCGAGTATAACATCGGAGCCGCCCGTGCGGCGACATTACCGGCATTCGATCGGCCCGGCAAGGGACCGGGGCAAGGACGCCCTGCCCTGGAAAGCGTCATTTGCGGGCTACTTGAGCGCTTTCGATGGCGACGCGTCCGATTGCCAGAATTGAAGGAAACTGACGGGCCGAAGCGGAATTTTACTTGACGCCTTCGCTTTTCCGGAGGAGACTATGATAGTTAGAATTCTTACTATCTATGAAAAGGGAAATCGGCATGGCAGACGGTCGCGCCAAGGATTTTTCGGACGCCTTCGCCTCATTCATGAAGCAGTACTTCCTCTTCATCAATCCCATCCTCCATCGCGGCAGCTATCGCGGCCGCCGCTTCACCGAGAACGAGATCATCGTGCTCCTTGCCGTTTCCGTGCAGGGATCGATGACGCCTGGGGAGATCACCGCGGTCTTCAATCTGCAGAAGGGCAGCCTAACGACCGTCGTCCGGGGGCTGGTCGATGAAGGCTATATCGCCAGGGAAGCCGTCCCGCGCGACGCGCGGAGCTACCGGATACGGCTGACCGACATCGGAGAGGCGATCGTCGACCTGATCGCCCGCCGCCGGGAGGAAGAATTCGATAAATTGTTCGACCGCATGCCGCGCGGGGACTTGGAAGCCGCGACGGCCGGCATCGAGGCATTGACGGGTTACCTGCGGACCCGGGAGCCGGAATTATGATCGGTATATTTTTGAAGAAGCCTGCCTCGCATTGCGTGAAGCCGAACTGCGCCGCCGATCCTGCGGAAAAACGCGAATACGACCAATTCGGGCCGTGGATGCTTGAAATCGGATCGGAGGAGGAAATGCCGCCCTGCTTCCGATCCTGGTATCCCGAGCTGCGGACTGCGACCTTCCTGTTCAAGATCCCGGTGCACGAGGAAAGGCGCGACCTCATGCCGGGCATGCCTATGTACCGGGCCGTTCTTGCTGCGGACGAGGACGGCGTCACCCTACTGGAGCGTTCGGGATCGGAGATCGGGAAGCGGCGCATCGGACTCGGCAGCGTGGTCGCGCTACGGCATGAAGAGATACTGCTGAATGGCGAGCTGATCCTTTACCTGCGGGGCGGCGAAACCCGCGTCGTGGCCTACAACACGGTATCGGGCGGCCTCGTCCAGCCGCTCGTCGATTTCCTTCGCGCGCGGTTTCCTCCCGCCGTGAACGGATTCTTGCCGGAGGCTACCGCGGTCGTCGACAAATTCCCTTTTGGATACGCAATAGCCGACCTGGTTGCCCGCGACGGAAGGTTCCGGCCCATCCACTGCGAAGCGGAGGATCGGCGTCGACGCCTCTTTCGTCGCCGGGCGGGACGGTTGGGCAACGCGATCCTGGACAATGGCGAAGAACTTGCGGTCGTAACGCGCGGTAAGGACGAGCGGCTCCGCGGTCATGAAGCGGTCTACGGTATTTCCTGGCTTTTCCTTCCCTTCGCCGAGTTGCGCGGCTATAAGGTCGTTGAACCGAATATACGCCGGCTGGGAGAGCCGGTAGTCCTCTCCCTAAGGGCTGATGGGCACGAATTCGACCTTGACTTGGAATGCGACGCGTCCGTGCTGATCACCGAACTGGACCGGACTGCGGTTCGGTCCTGTTAGTCCGCTACGGTTCATCGCCAAGCGAAGGCCCGCCTTTCTCGATGTCGCCTTGAAGGACAAAATTCTTGCCCTTCAGGCAGTTTCATCATGATCCACAGACCGCCCAAGCGCTTTCCGTGGTTGGGGCAGAGGACGTGGCATCCTGAGCGCTCTTGAAAAAGCCTTGCCCAGACCGATTCCGGCGCGGAACATCAGGAAGGAGTTGAGGGGCCTAAAACTCGATAAATTGCTGCGAAGATCTGCGTGGCTATCCCCTGATTCCTGAATGCAGGAATCGGGCATTGATGCCGGATAAACGCGGCCTCCCGGTTCATTATCAACGTGACTGGCATCATGAGTCCTATTGCGGCCCAATTCTCATGGTTGGCGGCGAAACGAGCATGAGTCGTATCTGCGTGCGCATGAGCAAGCCGTATCCTCACAGATCTCTGTCCTCCCGGGACGGGATGGCGATCCGGCGTCGCATCCTCCTCGCCCTGTCATGCGCGGAGAGTGAGAGCTTTGAAATGCATATGCCCAAAGGGCTTGCGGGAAATTGGAGGCCCGGCAGCGGCACCGGAATCATAAGTCCCGATTGGCCCCGGCCGCCCGTATTCTCCTGAGTGTCGACGTCAAGTCCTGAATTGCCGCATGGTGTCGCTGAGATCGGTGGTGACGTCGCCCAGCTCGTTCGTGCGGTCTTTCAGATCGTTAATCGCGTAGTTGATCTCTTCCGTCGCGTTCTTGATCTCGGTCATGCCGTTCGACACCTCGGCGGACATGTTCACGACCGTATCTACGGCCGCGATAGCGTTCCTCCGCGCGCGGTCTATTTCTTGCGCCTCGGACTCCACCGATCGGGCTCCTTCCTTCAACTTCGCGGCTGCGTCGGCTATTACCTTGCCCGTCCTCTCGAATTCGCCGATCGCCGCGTTCATCTTTTCCAGATGACCGACGAGCCCGGTTATGCGGTTGTCGATTTCCCGGAAAGCGGTGTCCGTCTCCCTCGTGGAATCGGCGGCCGCGACGATGATACCGATGATCTCCTGAATCGTTCCGGCGATGCTTTTGGACTGTTCGGCGGAATTCTCGGCAAGTTTGCGGATTTCGTCGGCCACAACGGAAAAGCCTTTCCCGGCGGCGCCGGCGTGTGCTGCCTCGATCGCGGCATTCATAGCGAGCAGATTCGTCTGGGAAGCTATGCCATCGATGATCCCGATGAACTCCGCGATCGTATCGACCTTGGACCGGATGGTCTCCACCGCCGTACCGGTCTCGGAGAGCTTCGCCCCGCCGGCGAGCGCGGAACCGCGCAGCATCTTGAGGCTTTCCGTGCTCTCCTTCGAATTTGCCCTGACGACCTGCCCGGCGAGTTCCATTTCGTCCGCGGCACGCGCAGTATCGTCCACGGTGACGTGTTCAAGTTCAATCGCCGAGCGGAGAGCGGATAGGCTCGCATCAAGCTCTTTGAGCCTAGAACCGGTCAAGGCGGCTTCCGCGTCGAGCGACGCTATCCGCTCTCCGATGGCCTTGATATTCGCGGTTATCTGCATGATTGAAGCCGCCGTTTCCGTAGCGTTTGAACCAACCGCCAGTTGAATTTGACGAACGGCTTCCGTGTTGATCTTGGCGTGTTCGACGATGCTCCTCAGCTTGCCGATGAATAGATTCAACGAGTCGGCTAATGCTCCGAGTTCGTCGTTCCCCGCCTTCTGAAGCGACTTCGTAAGATCCGCGTCGCCCGATCCCAATTCGCGGACTCTGGAAACGACCTGATTCAGTGGCCTATCGATGGTCTTGATCACGCTGAAAAGGGTGGCGAGACCGATGGCGGCCGCAAAGACCGCCATCTCCAGGATCATGGTGATTACGGATCTTCGGAATTCCTCATCCAGCTCCCTTCGAGAAATGAAGACTTCAACATCCGCGAGATCATTGTCCTGGAATTTGATCTTGACCTTTCGGTCGGGCGGACGACTAAGCGATTGGGGAAGGACAGAATCTTCAATTATTCTTGCTTCACCGTCTTCATTTACCGCTACCTTGATCCCCGCCTTTTCCCGAACCACGAGCGCATGGACCGAAGGCGACGACGCTTCCGCCGTAAGGCTGGCATTCAAAGCGGATTCCTCGTAGTTCCAAAGGGGGGCGACCAAGTTGAGCTCCAGCCGCGCCGCCAACCGGTCTGCTTCCGCGGCAAGCTTCTTCTCCCCGGCTGCTCGGGATTCGCTCAGGATGAAAAATCCGACTGCCGCTACGGCTATGATCAATACGATTAGTTGGAATACCAGCAACCGGGTCCTGATACGCAAGACTGACACCTCCGAAACCATTAAGCTGCCTTTCGCGGCATATTTGACAATCGGCGGCGGATAATAGAAAGTGTATAGGGAATGGATCTCGTTTGTGAAGAGGAGGGGAATATGAAAAGAATATGCCTCATGCCGCTTCTCCTTGCGATGCTTGGAGTCGGGGTCTTGCCCGCCCAGGAACTTGTCCAATTCGACCAAGCGAATCCGCCGTTCATGTACGCAAAGGGCGAAGTTGCGGCCGGCTTGTATCCGGCGCTTTTCAAGGAAGCTTTTTCCCGCATGGGCGTACGGACGGAATTGACGGCCGTTCCCTGGAAACGGGCGCTCGACGATACCGACGCCGGAAGAGCCGGTACCGGCGGCATCTACCAGAATAGCGAACGCCTGAAGAAATATGATTTTTCGGAACCCTTCTATGAAGAACGTCTGGCTATCTTCGTGCCTACGGGGAAGGAGTTCGGATTTGATAAAATGGAAGATCTCTACGGAAAGTCTTTCAATGTCCTCAGCGGCTGGAGCTACGGCGATGATTTCGACGCCGCGGTGAAGGCGGGCAAGATCACTTCCGATAGCGGCGCAACAAACGATAAAAGCAATTTCCTGAAAATGATGGACGGCCGGAACAACGGGGTGATATCCATCGTAGAAAGCGGAGAAGCCGCGATAAAGGCCCTCAAGCTGGAGGGGAAGGTGAAGATGCTGCCGAAATTTCTGGTCATCAATAAAGTATACTTGGCGTTCGGAAAAACCGCACGCAAGGAGCAGATTCTCGCGGCCTTCAACAAGGCGATGTACGACATGAAGCGGGACGGCACGTTCAACAAGATCGTGGAGGAATCCTTCTCCGGCAATTGAAAGCCTGCGTACTTGCCAATCCTTTGCGGCCGAACTTTTCCCTGGCGTAGACGCGAAGAAGTAGTCCCCGCCAGCTGGCTTGATGTACGTGATGTATGTCGCCCGAGATATGGATACTACTTGTGGTACCATACCGGTAAGCTCGTCTGTTTTCCCTGATACGGATCCCTCAATCCTGTTTGTTCATGATGCGACGGATCAACGCCAAGATCGGCGAGTTTTCGGCCTACCTTTCATTACCGTCGGACGGAATGCGTCCCAGTACCTTAAGAATCGCCCAGAAGTTCGCCAAATTACGTTCACCAGTTGTCTGCTCCTGTTTGGAGTAATAGGCGATTGGCTGATTCCCGGGATTTCGCATCGCTTTGCGACCGAATGCTTTTCATGATCAGCCTCGATTTCCATCGGCTCGCTCCCGTATGGTCGCTTGTGCTTTTTTTTGAAGGCTTAATCGATCTGCAGGCAACAGCGATAGACCCGATGGGATTTCAGTCGCCAATCCCGTTCGAGTTGATTCCTTCGACCATCAGGATGGGGAAGGTTTCGATTGGTACGCCGACGACGTCGGAGCAATCCAGCCGACCTTCATGGCGCTCCGGACGTCCGTGGACCTCACCGGATCGCCGGCCTCTCCATTTCCTGAAGAGAACCAGGTTTCCCGCTCCTTGGGCGTATCCTCGTCGACGGGTGGCAGCCGCGACAAGCCCGACATTGTAAGTCTTGCGCCGCGTTTCCCTCTACTACCCGCACCGCTTCTTCCGAGGGCGACCGCCGACTTGAAGCGGATACAGCGGCAAACGCGTCCATCGTCTCCGCTGTCTTCAAAGAAAATGGATGTCGCGCCCGGAGTATGGCCGGGCTCTATATAGGTGGTGGCTTTCGAATACTCCGCGATGGGCCTGACCAAGCCCCAGCGGTCGTGGTGCGCGTAGCTGAGGAGCATGAATTGGGGGTCGCAAGGATGGAGCCCGAGTTCCCGGTCGTGTTACGAAGCCCGGGCTCGCAGCGGCCAGTAAAAGTGCAGCCGGGACGGGGAATGGGGAGGTTTCTGCCTGCCCTGAAGTCCGGGGCGCCCGAACCCGGGAACAGCTAGGCACGGGTAAATGCCGGCGAAGCGGTATCGGATCAAGCCCCATGCATGGCGGAACACTTGACGAAGATGCCTGAAAATATGCGGCCTGTCCGCAGATGTCGTGGAGAATGAGGGGGGGGGAATCCGAGCGCCTTTTTGGGCGCGATGGCCGATAGGGCATGACGTAGTCGGTCAAGATATGGCGAATCCGGCTCCAAACGGCGTTCCAAACGTTCCGAGCGGAGCCTCAACGGGGGCGGGGGACCAGAATTTGTACGACGTGCCGGAGCATCTGAACCGTCCGGTGTCGTCTTTCTGTCATTCTCCAAGAAAATAAACCTTTCGCATCTTAGTATCCATAGTAATATGGAGAGAATTCACAGTTTTGTTTTTTGGAGGATGGGCTATGGCACTTGTACTGATCTTGGTCATCGTTCCTATTTTCACTGTCATCGCGGCTTCTGGATTCCTCCTCGTTTCGCGAAAATTTAAGAAATCGCTTAACGAAACCGCCCTGGCCATCGGTAAATTGGCTGAAGGGGATCTGGCCGCCGCACGTCCATCATCCGGCGGAAAAATGAACAAGAACGAAGAGCGTCTCGCCGACGCCGTCGTGACTCTGGTGAAGAAACTTTCGGGTGAAACGAACGAACGGAGAACGATCGGCCAAGGGCTGTATAGCGTCGGCAATGAGCTTGATCAGGAGATGTCGAAAGCCGCGACCGTCGTGAAAGGAATTTCCGCCGGGGCAAAAACCGTTAACGACCAAGTGATCGATCAGACCGCGGGAATCGAGGAGACCGCGGTAACTATCAAGCGTATTATCGAGAATCTGGACCGGCAGAATGTTTCGATCGAGTCCCAAGCAACCGCGGTCGGGCAAACAGCGGCTGCGGTAGAGCAAATGATCGCCAATTCGCAGATGATCGCGCGCAATACGACTAAAATGGACGAATCATTCGGGGATCTCCAGTCGGCTTTGAAAAACGGCAACGAGAAACTCATCGCGATGATACAACGGACTACCGAGATCTCGAAACAGTCGGATAGTCTGCAGGAGGCGAACGATGTTATCGCCTCGATCGCTGCGCAAACGAACCTCTTGGCCATGAACGCGGCGATAGAGGCGGCACACGCAGGCGATTCGGGCAGGGGGTTCTCGGTCGTTTCTCAAGAAATACGAAAATTGGCGGAATCGGCCGCCCAGCAGTCAAAGCAGATCGCTAAAACAATCAAAACCATCCGTTCCGGAATTACCGAATTGGACGGCGATTCAGCCGTAACCGACCATGCTTTCGCGACGGTCCGCGAACGGATATCCGGTCTCGCCATGCTGGAGAACCAGATCAAGAGCTCCATGGACGAGCAGGGCGAGGGTTCCCGAAACATCATGGAATCGACAGGCAGGCTACGACAGATCACCAACGATGTCCGCCAGGGATCGGAGGAAATGGTAAGCGGGAGCCGTGCGATCGAGTCTGAAATGGCGCGCCTGATTGAAGGGAATTCTCGCGTAGGCGAGACTGTCAGGGATATCATAAAAAATACCGGTCATATGGAAATAACGGTGGAGACCGTGAAAGGGATGAGCATTCGCAACAAGGAACTCTCCGATACGCTCTATGCCAACGTACGCTCGTACAAGACCGGGGAAACGATACTCCGCCTCGGATACAGCCAGTCCAAGGCCCATCCTCGGCACCTGAGCGCTGAGCGGCTCGCTCGGTGGGTGGATGAGAAAACGCACGGCGCCGTTCGGTTGGAACTATTCCCTGCCGAAATGCTCGGATCTGAAACGAAGATGGTGAAGGACACGGCGGAAGGCGCGCTCGATATGGTCATCACGCCCCTGCAGCAGGAATATGAACCAAGATTGGGAATATTCGAGCTACCCTTCCTTTTCTCATCCTACAAGCAGGTGGGGTCCTTATTGGAAAGCCCGATCGTCGAGGAAATGGCGGCGAGTCTACCCGCGAGGGGACTGAGAGCCCTCGCGTTCTGGGAAAGCGGCTTTGTGCAGATCACGAACAACGTCAGGTCGATTCGTGCCCCACAGGATATGTCCGGGCTGAGAATCAGGGCGGTGGAAAGCGAGATGACGATACGGACGCTCAAGGCTCTGGGGGTCGTTCCGGTTGCCATGCCCTTTACCAAAGTATATGAAGCCCTGGCCTCGGGCGAGATCGACGGCCAGGAGAACACCGTCTACAATATCGAAGGCGCGCGCCTGTACGAGGTCCAGAAGCATATCTCGATCCTGAATTATAAGAACGCTTTCGCGACCGTCATGATCTCCGAGCGCATCTGGAAGACTTTATCGCCCGGGCACCAGTCTTTGTTGAAGGAAGGAGCCCGGAGCTTGATGAAAGACCATATCAAGATGGTAGTTGATAACGAAGCGGCCGCCCTCGAGCGTCTGGAGAAGAATGGGATGGAAGTGTCCCGCCCATCATTGGAACCCTTCCGAGCGGCGGCTCGGCCTGTATACGATCAAGCGACCGCCCAGTTTGGAAAGGAATGGGTCGACCGCATCGTAAAGGCGGTTCATTAAGCAGTATGAAAAATGGTGTACAACCTGGATGAGGAGACCGTGAGCACGAAGCGCGGAACGGCATTGGTCTTTTCACGGTAGTTTTTGTTTCAAGGAATAGCTGTAAGGCAGGCAGCTGGCGCCGGGACCGCAGAGCGCCGTTTGCCTCCTTCAGGTACTGCGCTTCGATCCGGACGGACATTCTGCCCTCGAATCCGGTCATCGGGGTGAGAAGTGAGAGGGAGCTCTGGAAGCTGTATCGTCTCGAAAGCGATAGATGAGACTATCTTCTTATTGCGCGAATATCACAACAATGTTTTTAATATAATGCTCCATTTTTTCTTCAAGGTCATACTTGCCTTGGTGGATGCACCAATCGTATACGACTCCCCGGCTTGCAATAAAAAGAAAGTCGGTAATTTCGTCCGGAGCCGTCGTGATCGTAATCTGGTTCGCTTCTTGCCCGTCTTTGATTATTTTATTCAGGGATTCTTGCATGAATCTCTTTTTGATTGTGAAGAATCTGTTTTTTGTATTATATAACTGGGAGATGTTTTCTAGACCTCGTTTGCTATTGTAGCTTGCGTAATATTTAAAAAATATTACGATTTTATCCAATGCGTTGGCATTCGATTCGTTCAGTTTTGGTATTACGGTGTTCTCAAAATACTCATCGGCCATTTTGTAAATATCAAAGAAAATATCATCTTTTGATTTGAAGTAGTTATAAAACGTGCCTACGGAAACGCCGGCTTTTTTGCAGATTTCTTCAATCGTCGTATCGTTGTAGCCCTTTTTCTCCATAAAAGATATGGAAACGGCATAGATCTTTTTGCGAGTCTTGTCCGCCTGAATTTTCCTGGTTGTCAGCTTCTCATTGGCCATCCAGGCCTCCTATTCATATAGAAAGGCGGAAACGAACCGTCCCTATTTTTTACCAGATTAGCTCAATGTCAGATTTTTGTCTATTGCTCAATGAACCGTTTGTCACGGCCGGTCAGAAAAGTCCTCGAAAGATCAAGCGGTAAGGGGTACCGGATCATCCTTTCCCATTCAGTCGGCAAGCAGTCTTCGATCTTTTCCATGGCGCGGTTGGTCTTTTTTTGTTTTATCGCTAACGGTAGGTTCTATGTCTTTTAGCTGCTTGATTTGACGAGAGCGCAACTTCAGTAGGCATGGCCGTTTTCCCTCGTGAATTAGCACGATTATGCCTGCAATTCTGAGGGCATCGAAATATTTCTAAGGGTCGCCGACCTTTTTTGGGGAAAGTGCATTATGCTCGAAGCTAGCCCTTCATTAAGAATATTATTGACAATCACCGATTATGGATTATACTGAACACATTCAGTGAACTGCTTCATATATTGAATGCCGACGGGTATCCGCGATGCGGCGACAATGAATGTGAAGCGCACGCCGTACCGGTGTCGATTTCGATTCGCTGAGGGTTGATTTCGTCAGTTTTTCTCTGCCTTGGTACTGTGCGCTTCAGTTGAATGGATTGATCCGCTTGCGACCATCGCTCCGTGGAATGGTCGTTTCAATGCCATCGACGGAGATGCAGCCGAAAGGAATTTTCAGTTTAGGGGTGATTGTGGTAGTCAACCAACCGGAAATCAGAGAAGATAAGATGATGAGGTCTTCCAGGGAAATACGAAAACCGCCGGAAAATTTGGATGAATATGCCGAAGATAGTCTGGATGAGGTTCTCGGCATCGGTGCCGCGGATATCGCGGACTTGATTCGAAAAGGTATCGTCGGATCCTGAACGTCGCCCGAGTGCTAGATTAAGGTCGAATATTGCTAATTACCTATAGCAGCATGAGATACGGAGAAACACATGGAGAAGAGCTTTTCTGAGAAGTACTCCAACATAAGGAGCGTCATGCTCCAGGGCGGGGGAGAGAAGGGAATCCAAAGCCAACACCAAAAAGGGAAGTTGACTTGCCGCGAACGTATTGATCTTTTAGTGGACGAAGGATCATTCATCGAGGATCAAGCGTACGTGCTGGGACGGGCATCCGATTTCGGTCTGGGAGAGAAGCATTTTCTCGGTGACGGGGTTATCACCGGTTGCGGGAAGATCGATGACAGGCAGATATTCCTGTATTCCCAGGATTTTACGGTACTTGGGGGGTCACTCGGCGAAATGCAGGCCGAGCGTATCGCGGCAATACAGGAAGCTGCGCTAAAAAATGGGTGTCCTTTCGTCCAGATCAACGACTCGGGCGGAGCGAGAATCCAGGAAGGCGTATTATCACTGAACGGATACGGTAAAATATTCCGGAACAACACGCGCGCATCCGGGGTGATCCCCCAGATTTCAGTGATTCTCGGCCCGTGCGCCGGAGGCGCCGTATACTCGCCGGCGATCACCGATTTTATTTTTATGGTGGACGGAATCAGTAATATGTACATTACCGGGCCGGACGTCATAAAAGCGGTTACCGGTGAGGAAATCACGCACGAGGCGCTTGGAGGTACTGAGGTTCATTGTACAAAGAGCGGCGTCGCCCACTTCCGGTTTTCCTCTGAAAACGAGTGTATGGCTTTTCTGAAACGGTTTCTTGGATACCTTCCCCTAAACAATCGGGAACGTCCGCCCGTTGTCGAAAACGGTGATCCGCGCGACAGGGAGACGCCTGCGGTATTCACTATCATACCGGACAGCGAAAAACATGCGTACGACGTAAGGGCGATCATAGAAGAGGTGTTCGACAAAGACTCGTTCATCGAAGTTTCGAAAGACTACGCGCAGAATATCGTCGTCGGGCTTGCACGCCTCGGCGGTAGGACGGTCGGAATCTTCGCGAATCAGCCCGCGTATCTCGCCGCGGTGCTGGATATCAACGCCTCCGATAAAGCCGCACGGTTCATACGTTTCTGCGATGCCTTCAATATCCCCATAGTCGCGTTGGTGGATGTCCCCGGTTTCCTGCCGGGGGTTGCGCAGGAGCATGGGGGTATAATCCGGCACGGCGCGAAACTTTTATACGCGATCGCCGAGGCGACGGTCCCGAAAGTATCCCTCATATTACGGAAGTCATATGGAGGCGCATTCATTTCCATGAGTTCGAAGGCGCTTGGGTACGATCGGGTTATCTGTTATCCGAATACTCAAATCGCCGTAATGGGAGCCGATGGTGCGGCGAAAGTTATTTGCAGAAAAGAAATTTCCGAATCCGAGGATCCGAAAGGAAAAGAAATTGAAAAGATTCGCGAATTAAGAGAGAGTTTCATGAATCCGTATGTCGCGGCCGGGTATGGGTTCGTCGACGATGTGATATCACCGGAGAGGACGCGGATTGAACTTATACGGTCGTTGGAAATGCACTACCGGAAGAAGGAAAACTGTCCAGAAAAGAAGCACGGAAATATTCCGCTATAATCTTGAAGGAAGTGATCATGAGCTGTTTGTTTTGGGATACGCTATGTTAGCTGTGAGTCTTCTGGCGTCGTTTTTTCTCGTCCTTATCGGCATGAGGATAACTGAAGATTATAAATCATATAAACGATCGGAGCGAATAACTGATAATCCGGTTATAAAAAAGCCGCCTGACCCCTGGCGACCGCGCGAGTCGGAAGCTCTGGATCCCTGGCTTGCTTCAGGATGGCACGTATCAATTGCTGATGAAAAGGCAGGACGGGCCCCATATGGGCTTCGTGCAGCGTATTGATAAGACACCTCCGATTTGGTCGGGGAATATAGATCCGCTTTTTGTCGCTTGTCCTAAATGTGTTCTTGACTATACCGAAAAACTTGCTTACCCAAGGTCATAATCAGCGGAATATTCCTCGTCATCCATCATTCATTGCATTATATCCAGAATATTTAAACCTGTTTGATATGAAGAAATGAATGCCGTATGAAGGAAACTTAATATGGTAGACCGCTAGAAACCAGGTTTTCAGTGGTCTACCATATTCAATGGAACTTATTTATTGAGTCCGGACTTGTCCCTAATCCATAACACCTTCGAAAAGTATCTTATCGTCGGGAATGTTTTCCTTGATTGGCAATGAGACCCAAGTCGTATTGATCATGTGCTTCCAGGAAATATTTTCGGTTGTAATATTTCCGCCCCAGGAACCGCAGCCTAAGGTCATGGTGAAGGGCATGCCGTTTTCCCAGTTCCCGGTGTTGCCGTAGCACTGAGGCTGCCGAATCATGATTCGGCTTACTTTCGTGCGCAAGCCGATCTCAACGATATGCTTCCGATCCGTTGAGTAAAGACCGCATGAATGACCCATTCCTTGATATCCGGTTATTTCATTCACTGTTTGGATGGCGGCATCAAAATTCGAAACCCTGTAGACAGCAAGGACAACGCACATCTTCTCTCCGGAGAAGGGCGCGTCCGGGCCGACCCCCGTCTCGGGTACCATGAAGAATAATCGGTCCTTCGGGAGATCGATTCCCGCCAATTCGGCGATTCTTTCGGGGGATTGGGCCGTCGTTTCTCTGCTCAAGTGGCCGTCAGGCCAAAGGGTCGCTTGCAGCTTCTTCTTTTCATCTTGATTTACGATATAGCCGCCTTCCTTTTGGAGAGCCGCCATCAAGGAGTCGTAGACTTTATCTACGACAACGATCGAATTGTCGGATGAGCAACTGGTGGCGAAATCGAACGTTTTGCTTAATTTTATCTTCTTCGCGGCGTCAGCAATATCGGCTGTCTCGTCAACGACAATAACGGCATTACCGGCTCCGACACCGTAAGCGGGTGTTCCTGAGCTGTAGGCGACTTTTACGAGAGGGGCACCGCCCGTCGCGACGATAAGGTCGCACTGTTTCATTAATTCGCCCGAATCCTCCATGCTCGGTTCTTCCAAGCCGATGAGCAAATCTTCAGGAGCTCCATACTTCTTCAATGTCGCGCGGAGGATATTCACGATAAATGTATTGGTCTTCTTGGTTCTCGGATGCGGCGCCATTATTATTGCGTTGCGACCCTTGATCGCGGAAATCGCCATGAAGACGGGAGTTGCTTCCGGATTCGTACAGGGAATCAACGCGCCGACCACGCCGATCGGTTTCGCGATTTTAATCAATCCCTTTCCCTCGTCTTCTTCGATTATTCCTACGGACTTCTTGCCAGTCATATCCCGCAAGGCGCCCCTGAGCTTTTTTTGCAGCTTTGTGTACTTTCCTTGATAATTACCCAGTTTGGATTCGTCTACCGCAATTTGCGCCACTTTTTCAATTATTCCGGGCTTCACGATGTCCCAAACGAGCGCTTTGGTTAGGGTATCAACTTGATCCTGACTCCAATACTCAATTTTTTCTTGAGCATCGCGGGCTCTGGCCATCAATGCGGCAATCTTTTCCTTGGCTTCCATAATTTCCTCTCAAAAAAGATGTATTCAACCCGATCAAAGCGGGTCGAGTAAAGAGTTAACCACAATTCATCGCTCCACAGCTACCGCTTCGCTGCATGGTAAGTGGGACGGTCATGAAAATATTAGTGAGCGCGTTCACTGAATAGTAACAGGGAATATATAAACGTGCAAGTTAAAAACGTACATTAGTAGAAGAATATCGGTGATGCAATAATGGAAAAGGATGGGTTCATTCACATGCTCGCTTAAGCTTTATGGCACGGTTCGGATCCTGATTGGCCGTTTTGGCACATGCTGAGAAAATGTGTTTGTTTAATACGCCTAAAAAAGAAACAGATGAGCAGGAAAGTTGAAAAAAACAGTAATTGGAAAGTAATTATACGTAGGTTAAGGAAATAATATTATGTTATCAACAGAAAATTATTTGTTGTGGACGATGCCGCGGAGAGAACGCAAGGCACGATAGTCCGAGGCGATATGTTCGGCTTGATCAAATCCGGAAAATTGGTTTGATCGATGAGTTATTTCGGTGCAATAGGAGAACTTTAGCATCGTTCCTTATGTTTTGATTGACAACTGAGGAATTATGAAATAACCTGAATAGGTTCAGTGAATCAATATTTGCAGTTTTAACGTGGTTGATTGGAATTGCGCGGTAAAATCGGAAACTTGGAGGGTAAGTTATGGATGGTCTGAAAGAGCGGTTGAACGCCATCGTCGGTCGAGAGAATGTTTTCGACGATGAGAAGTCCCTCGCGTTGTTCTCGCATGACGAGAGTTTCGCGAAAAGCATGCTCCCCCGTTTCGTCGTGAAGGCAAAGAATGCGGAGGAAGTCCAGAAAATCGTGAAATTGGCGAACGAGATGAAAACGCCTCTCATTCCCGTGAGCTCCGGAGGAAAGCGCTATAGAGGGGATACCGTCCCGAGCGTTCCGGAGTCTATCATCCTCGATCTGAGCGGAATGAAAAAAATCCTGAACATAAATCGCCAACAGAGAGTCGCTATGGTGGAGCCGGGCGTAACCTACGGCGAATTGATAGCGGCATTAAGAAAAGAAGGCCTTACGCTTTCAGTGCCGCTGACGCCGAAGGCTTCAAAGTCCGTCGTCGCGAGCGTTCTGGATATGGAACCCCGGTTGAATTCCCTTCATCAGTGGAACTTCATAGATCCCTTGCGCTGTACGGAAGTCGTATGGGGTGACGGAAACCGGATGTATACAGGAGAGGCCGGCGGAAGCCCCATGGATGTCGAGAAACAGTGGAGCGCCGATAAGTGGCAACAGAGCGGCACCGGACCCATGATGCTCGACTTCTACCGATTATTGACCGGTTCCCAGGGGACCATGGGTATCGTTACTTGGGCTTCCTTGAAATGCGATGTCGATACGAAAGTCCACAAACTCCATTTCGTAGCTTCGAAAAAAGCGGAAGACCTGAACGATTTCGTGTACCGGGTGCTGCGGCTTCGCTTCAGCAATGAGTTGATGGTGATGAACGGCTCTTACTTGGCGGCTTTATTGGGTGAATCGGCTGAGCAAGTCGCTGCCTTGAAAGCCGAGCTTCCCAATTGGGTCGCTCTCGTCGGCATAGCCGGAAGGGAATTGCTTCCGGAAGAACGAGTTCAGTATCAGGAGGCGGATATCTCCGAGATCGCCCAGCAATTCGGACTGAAGCTCGTTCCTGCCGTCCCGGGCGCGAAGGGAGACCAGGTTCTGGAAAAGATCATGAATCCTTCACCGGAAAAATACTGGAAGGAAGGTGCGAAAGGGTCGTTCCAGGATATTTTCTTTACGACGACGATCGATAAAACTCCTTCGTTCATCGCGGCGATGCTTTCCCTCGCGGACGAATTCGGATTCTCCGCTTCCGACATCGGGACTTATATTCAGCCCCAGAATATGGGAACGAGCTGCCATTGCGAGTTTTCCCTTTTCTACGACGGCGGTGATAAAAAACAAACCGCTATCGCCAAGAAACTGTTTATCGCTGCGAGCGAGATGTTCTCGGCCATGGGCGCGTACTACCTTCGTCCGCACGGCATCTGGTCACGGCTGCAGTTGAACAAAGACGCGCAGTCGGCTTTCCTGCTGAAGGAAGTGAAGAACGTATTCGATCCGAACAATATCATGAATACCGGGAAGCTCAGCGTATAAGGGGGAATGATCATGGCATTAGAAGATTTTGAGGCAATGCAGGAACGATGCAGCAACTGCCTTGGCTGCAAGTGGACTCCTTTCGATAAGATCAAGAGTCAGCGTTTCGGGGAGAATTGCCCGAGCGTTTGCTACTACAACTTCAATACGTATTCCGCGCGCGGCCGCTTTCAATTAGGATTGGCCATAGCGAAGAAAGAGGTGGAATACACCGAGACCGTAACCGAAGCGGTACACGAGTGCCTTGCGTGCGGCCTTTGCGACGTATCCTGCAAGATCACACGGTTCAACCTCGAACCCCTTGAGCACAATCTTGAGCTTAAGGCCGACGCGGTGAAGAAGGGCAAGACCTTGCCTGCCCAAAAGCCTGTACTCGAAGCCCTCGCAAAAGAGAAGACGATGCTTGTCGGGAAAACCAAAGCGTCCCGGACGAAATGGGCTGACGGTCTTGGTCTGAAGGATTTGTCCAAGGAGAAAGGCGATGTACTTTTCTTCCCCGGCTGCAAATTCAGCTATGACGAGAAACTCCAGAAGACCGCCCAGTCGGCGGTTCGTATCCTCAAGAAATCGGGTGTGGATCTCGGGTACATGGGCAGCCAGGATATGTGCTGCGCGGGCCGCACCCTCCAGATGGGATTCACCGAAGACTTCGCCAAGAACGCCGAAGCCAATATCGCGCTTTTCAAGAAGGCCGGAGTGAAGACCATCGTGACGCCCTGCTCGGATTGCTATCATGCGTTCAAGCGACAGTACGCGAAGCTGGGGCTTGAGGTGGAAGTGCTGCATACGGTCGAGTATCTGGATCGGCTGATCGGACAAGGCAAGATCAAGTTCACCAAATCCGTTCCGATGAACGTCACCTACCACGATCCCTGCCATCTCGGCCGGCTCGGGGAACAGTACGTCCCCTGGAACGGTACCGAGAAGAAAATCCTGAATCAGGTCCACACGTGGACGCCGAAGCGGCCGAGGTACAATGGCGCGCACGGAATCTACGATGCTCCGCGCAACGTCATCAAGAGCATCCCGGGCGTCAATCTCACGGAAATGGAGAGGATCAGGGAATATTCGTGGTGCTGCGGAGCCGGTGGCGGATGCAGCGATACAAGTCCCGAGTTTTCCGATTGGACCGCATCCGAACGTATCACGGAAGCCAACTCCACCGGAGCCGAGGCGATGGTTACCGCGTGTCCATGGTGCGAATCCAATTTCCGCAAAGCCGTCGATGAGAACGGGAAAGGTATCAACGTCCTCGACATCGTCGAGCTGGTCGAAAAGGCATTATAAGGAGAAGGAAGAAGATGGCTTTCTCAAATGAAATGTATCAGGCCTTTGAGGCTGTAGTAGGAAAACGCAACATCGCCCGGGATTTGGGAATCCGGGAAACGTATCGTTGCGCGGCGGCTCAATCCTCCGCGCACTATGGGCCGTATAACCATCGGACACCGATGCCGGAAGCGGTTTTGCTGCCTGGAAGCACGGAAGAGGTCAAGAATATCGTTCGCCTCTGCAACAAGTACGACGTGAAATTCAAAGCGTCCTCAACTTTCTGGTCGGCCATGGGCTTCATTACCGACGATAACGGTGTTCAGTTGGACATGAGGCGAATGCGGAGCATCGAGATCGACGAGAAAAATATGATCGCGATTGTCGAGCCGTACGCGATCGGCGCCGTCGTCCAGGCCGAGGCGATGAAAGTCGGGCTGACGTTGAACGTCCCGGGCGTCGGTTGCAGCAGTTCCCCGCTTGCCAGCACCGCCGGTTGGGTCGGATTCGGTCCGACATCGATCTCCATGGGCTGCGCGAGCGAGAATATGCTGGGAGCGGAATGGGTATTGCCGAACGGAGAGGTCTTGAGGACCGGTTCCCTCGGCGCCGGGTCCGGCTGGTTCTGCGGTGAAGGGCCAGGGCCGAGCACTCGAGCTATTCTGCGCGGTTTTCAGGGCAGTACGGGCTCTCTGGGCGTGTGCACGAAAATGGCTATCCGTCTGCACCCTTGGCCCGGTCCGACGCACATCCCTTCCAGGGGAGTGGTCCCCGCCTATAAAGCGGACCTCCCGGACAATTTCAAGGCGTATACCCTTTGCTTCAAGACCTGGGACGATTACGCGAAAGGCCTTTCCCTGCTCCATGAAGCGGAAATACTTTTCCTCGGTCATAGGCAGTTCAACATGTTCGGACGGGACATAAAAACCGCCATGTTGAAGATCTTGACGGATCCGGATGGCCAGCTCGCCGAAATACCTGAATATACGGCCGATCCGGAACTCAAGAAAATCAACGACGACATGAAGATAGAAATCCAGGTCATAATCGCGGGAGTCACGAGGCGCGATACCGACTACAAAGAAAAAGTGTTGGACACTGTTCTTGAAATGTCCGGCGGATGGAAGAATCAGTTCATGCTCGAAAAAGATATGATGGACTATGTCCTTCTATACCTTATCCGGCTTGGACATAAGAACCTGAACTACGCTCTCTGCGGAGCGTACGAGGGCAATTACGGTCTTTCGGGCAACATGTTCGTGAGCGCGAAGGTGATGGAAGAAGCCGCTGCCCTGAAGAGGAAATGGGAACTTGAACATACGCACATAGCGGCGCACGGCGGCGATTCCGACATGGGTAGCATTTCCATCATCGGCGGCGGCGGTCCGACCGGCTGGGAGTACTTCACCAATTTCGATGCCCACGACAAGGCTTCCATCAAGGGTACGGCGGATTTCTTCAATGAAACCCAGCGCTGGATGACCGAAAAGGGACTCGGCGTGGACATGGGTCATTGGAACCAGGACCTGCGACGGGAAGACGGCTACGGATTCACGCAGGAACAGCATGACGAGATGTACGTGAAGTTGCCGCAGCCCTTGGTGACGGTTTACCAATATAAGGTCCGGGAGATCATCAATCCGAAGCATCTTTGCGGAAGTTATTACCGGACACTTACGCCGAGCAAGTACAAAGGCTGATGGATACGCTTTTGAAGCGATTTACTTAGCCGAGCACTTCGGGGATTGTTTCAACCGACAATCTAGAGAACCGTAAAGCACTTTTGGGCTTTACGGTTCTTTTTTGTCGCTGATGAAAGCGACGGAGCCGAAAAGCATACCGGGACTATATGCAGGGGGCGGGAGGATGACCGGCGAATGCGGAACGAAATAGCCGGGTGACTCTTTTCTGGACATCTGCTGGATACCGGGGAGGGCTTGGTCCTGTTCGACAGCGGATTTTCCAGCTCGGACCAAGACCTTCAGGAGATATGTCGCGCGTGTCGCGGGTATGGAGAAGCAGTTGCGGGAGAGATAGTCTCGCTGAATCCGATCCATCCTAGTATTATATAATCCAGCTTTATTCCTTGAGACGGTAGCTGAAAAATTGGAATAGCGCGGCAAATCCGTAGCCTTCCAGATCGGCATGTCCAAATTCAAGGGTAGTCCCAGTCTCATTCACGACGCGAATATTCTTAAATAGAGAAGGGGCGCCCAATAGGCCGCCCCTTCCCTATTCACTTATTCAATCGGCTTTGAATACGCTGCTATCCCATTATCAATGTGGGAAGCCAAGTAACGATTTGCGGAAAAATGAAAATCAGAATCAAGGCGAAAACTAGCGCCCCCAGGAACGGCATCACTCCTTTGTAGATGGTTTTGAACGGCAATCCCGTGATGTTTCCTGTGATGAATACATAAAGGGCGATGGGCGGAATCAAGCCCCCTATCATTAGCGTGATGCTGACCATTATTCCGAACCATATAGGATCAAAACCGAGCGCCAGGGCCGTCGGGAAGAATATTGGGGTGGCAAGGACCATAAACGCCAAATCGTCCATGATCGAGCCGCCGACAAGGTAAAGGACTACGATAACGGCCATAATCGCGGCCGGCGGAAAGGGTAACGCAGACGCCCAATCAGCCGTTATGAACGGTATTTCGGTGATGGTAAGAAAATGCCCGAATATCGAAGAACCGGCAATCAGCATAAGGGTCATTATCGCCGTCTTCAATGATCCCTTTATGGATTTTTTGATCATCTCAAAACTGGTTTCACGTCGCAGGAAAGCCATGACGAAAACCGATACCGTTCCGATGGTGCCGGCTTCGGTCGGACTGAAGAATCCGGCCATCATTCCGCCTATGACGATTCCGAAGATGATCAGTACGATCAACACTTCCGGCAAGACGACGAATCTTTCTTTCCATTTTGCTTTCTCGGCTCGCGGAGCCACTTTGGGATCAATCGTAACCCAAATGGCTATAACCATGATGAAAAGGAAGGAAATCATGAGGGCAGGCAGTATTCCCGCTAGGAAAAGCCGACCTATAGATTGTTCGCAGATCAGCCCGTAAATAATTAATACGGTGCTGGGCGGCAATATCATTCCGATCGTGCCGACTGAAGCGACCGTACCGGCTGAAAGTTCTTTTTTATAACCGTACCTATCCATTTCCGGAATCGCGAGGCCGGCAAAGGTTCCGACGGTCGCGAGAGTCGATCCGCACATAGCTTTGAACGCGGTCGCGCCGACGACGGTGGTCATAGCCAGACCGCCAGGAACGTGGCCGAACCATTTGTACGCGCCGTTGTACAGCCGTTTTGCTATATTCGAATTCGCCGCGAATTCACCCATAAGTACGAAGAGCGGAATGACGGTATAGCTATAGGTCGTGAACGCGTCCATGAAGTCTTTCGCTACCAGATTGGAGGCCGGTCCGATAGACATCAAAAAGGTGAACCCAAAAAAACCGACCAAGGCCATGCAATAGGCCATTTCCAGTCCTGTCAAAAACAGGAAAATCATGACTACGATGCCTACGATCCCAATCAAAACATCACTGCTCATCTTCCGCCTTCCTTATCGTTTCGATTAGGTCATAGAATACTGTCAGACTTTGAAACAAGAAGCATACCGCGATGGAGAAGATAATCGGATAAAAAGGCAAACGGAAACTTGCCGTCACTTCTCCGGATCGTTTCGAATCCCATCCGAATAGATAGAAGTTATATGAAACGAATAAGAAAAACGATATCCCGACGATCCTTGTGATGATGCTTAAAATCTTCCTCGGAATAGGCTTCAGCTTTTCGGTAACGAGATCGACTTGCACTTGAGCCTTCAAGAAAGTCGCGTAGGGGACTGAAAAGGCGAAGACGATCGATCCTCCATACTGGATTAATTCCATGGATCCAGTAATCGGATGGCCGAAGTTCCTCAAAATGACATCGACGAGAGTAAGCAGAACCATACAAACCAACGTTATGCCGGCTATAGTATACATAATTTTGTCAATTTTCAGGATTCCGGACAATAATCGATTCATCTAATCCTCCAAATGCGAACGAACTCGCTACCTGTGCTTGACGATAATTGTGTCGTTTTTTGAAAGCCGCCGGATAAGCGTCAGAAAAGCTCCTTACCCGGCGGAATGGCAATATTCAGGAAATCACGGGTTCTGTTTCAAAAAATCCTGGCAGAATTTGAGCGCTTCGTCTCCGGGCAGGCCTTTCGATTTCGCCATCGCGACGTATTTATCGAATATCGGCTTCATCGCCTGTACTGTCATGTCGTAATCTTCTTTGGAGACTTGGAGGAATTTAACGCCTTTTTCGATGGAATATACTTTGGCTCTATTGTCCAACTCCACCCAAAGCTTTCCTTGCGTTTCGATATACTGGGCGTTGATCGCTTCAATGGCTTTCTGGTCTGCGGCGGAAATGGAATTCCATTTATCTTTGTTCATGATGACATACATGGAGGTCATGTAGGAGAAACCGTAATTCTCGATCACGGTCTTAACGACCTCACCGATCTTATATCCTTGGAGCGCTTCGATAGGGAACAGGGTGCCATCAATGACGCCGCGCTGGATGGAATCGTACGCCTCGCTGACGGGCATCGTAACCGGAGCGGCTCCGAGGTTCGTTACGATATCCGCATTCTCGGCGTTCGCTTTGATCCGTAAGCCCTTCACGTCCTTGATGGAATTGACGGCTTTCTTGGTCATTATGAATCCGGGCGCCGCGCCATGGAGGTACATGACCTTCACCTCATCGAATTCCTTCGGCTGGAATTTTTGGAAAAAGGCGTTGGCGAGCTTTGTTGCCTGATAGCCATTCTTGTAACCAAGTGGCTGTTGCAGGACTTCGGAAAGCGGGAGTCTTCCCGGAGCATAGGCTAAAAGACCGCCGGCTATGTCGATGATCCCTTTTACAACATTGTCGTATGCTTGCATTGGGGGAGAAAGAACGCTTCCGGGGAAAACGCTGACCGTGACTCTTCCTTCCGTTGCCTTCTCCACATCCGCGCCCCATTGCTTCACCATGCCGGTTATGGGGTGGGTCGCCGGCCATAAAACCGAGTAACGCAGTTTGACCGACTTGGTCTGTGCGAAAACGGGAGCGCATGTGAACGATATGGAAAGCATCGCCAATAGAAATAGGGAACCTCGTAGACTCATTCGCTTCATAAGCAAACTCCTTAAGTCCTCTTTACGAATCGGTAGCCATTTCTCCGGTTGCTGTTACACGGCCAATCAATTGGAATCCATATTGACCGGTTATGAAGTCAGATAGAAGATTCCGTTATTCGTGGTGCATGCAAAACCGCTCGGATGAAACGATCCTCCAACTCCTCCTTCCACGCAGCGACGCTGCCCACATCAGTATGGAATGCAAAATTCTCAGTTGTCAAGCTGAAAATGAATAAACTCACTGAATCTGTTCAATGAGTTTATTCATTATAAAATAATTGACAGGGGGCATGATCCATGAAACGATGATTTCCGGTTTTCCGAGTGGGATTGATGAGGGAGAAGGTCGTCCGCAAATGGTGTTTATTTTTCCTAAATATAATTCGTAAAAGGAAATAAGATTGAGACCCCCCAAATGTAACAAACTCGCCGATTATTCCGATGAAGGTGACCGCCAAGGTTCGCATAATTGTGCATTCGGATTGGTGCCCTGTTACGAATATTCATTGCCTCGCCATAGTTGGCGATATACGGAGCTTGAGCGTAAACTGCCTCCAGCGATGATCGAACAAAGATACCCTTATAAATTCGCTCCAATGACGTGCGAAGAAAGCGATGCTCGAATGATCTACCTCGCTCGCTAATCTTCAAGTAATTTATACCGATATCGGGAATGCGGAGATCCCGCAGGCGCCGATCATTGGGTTGATGTTTCTATCTTTCTTCAGGGAATGGTTTACCGGTTTAGCGAAAAAAGGACAGCGCTGGATGCATCGTAAAGTATTTCGCCTGTATGAGTGACCGATTGTGGTTCCGAGAATGAGGGAACAAATCAGCCGGACCGAAATTTGAAAATATGACTGAATTTGAATGTCATACCGACTATGAAGAAAGCGGGGCGTGGAAAACCTCATTCGCGATTCCCGTTTGGTCAAAGACATTCAGACTGAGCATGAATTCCTTGAGCTGAATACGATACCAGTGAAGAGGCTGAGGCTTGAGGATGGATTAATTCGGTGAGCATGTTCGTTGTAAAAATAAGCGCAGAGAGTGAAAGATTGAAAAACGTGTTTTTTACTCGATTGGGTCGAGCCTTTGACAAATTCCAGATGACAGGCCAGGAAACTCATGGTACGCTGAATGTGTTCAGTGAATGTCTTCTAAATTGATTAATGCTCCCGAAAACCACGGAGGAAAAGATGAACGCAAAGGAAAACTGGCTCAGGCTAATAAAAACCGATGGTGCGGGTTGGATAGGGAAGCCCTGGGAAGCCTTCAAAGGCAACTTTTTTGACAATGTTTTCATCAGCGACCCCGTCTCGGCGGCCATCTCATCCAAGAGGGTTTTCGATCATCCGTACGTGGATTCGTGGGGCGTGACCTGGATGATCCATACGGGTGATCCGGGCGCGACTCCATACATCACGAATGAAAACAAGGCGCTAAAAGAGCTATCGGCTTGGAAGGATGTCGTGAAGTTCCCGGCACTCGACGGCCTGGATTGGAAGCCATTCGAGGATTATGTCTCCTCAATCGATCGTGACAACAACTTGGTCATGTCTTTCGTTCCCGGCGGTTTGTTCGAGAGGTCCCATTACCTCATGGGATTCGAGGACGCGTTGTGCGCGTATATGGATGACCCCGATACGATGTCCGAGCTCGTCGGCGCGATCGCGGATTGGAAAATAGGACAGCTCAAGCTGATACTCAAACACTTGAAACCCGACGTGATTCATTTTCATGACGACTGGGGCGATAAAAGCAACGTCTTCTTGCCTCCCGGAATCTGGCGAGAGGTCATCAAGCCGCACCACAAACGGATCGTCGACTGCGTCAAGGCGGGGGGCGCCCTGTTCATGCACCATTCGGACTCGGTGTGCGGGCCTATCGTCGAGGATATGGCTGAAATCGGAATCGATATTTGGCAGGGCGCAATCCCGCAAGACGATATCGCGGGGATTCAGAAGAAGCTCGGCGGACGGATGGCCATCATCGGCGGAATCGACGCGCAGATCATTGACATGGCCGAAGCCGACGAGGCGGTGATACGCGCCGAGGTACGCCGTTGCATCGATGATTATTGTTCGCGCGGAGCCTTCGTCCCCTGCATTCCCAATATCGTTCCAATTTTCCCGGAAGTGAAACGGATCTACGAGGACGAGCTGGCAAAATACGGGAAGGATTTTTTTACCCGCGGCGTGAAATAATCAAACCGTAATCGAATGAAGCGAACCGTATGCGGCTCACAGCGAAGGCTGTAGACGCTACGGTCCGTACGAAGAACGTTCAAGCTCGATGGTTCATTATGCTTCTACATTATCTTGGGGCAGAATTTCTCCCTTTCGCCGGGGATGCGTTTAAAGACAAGTGTCATATATAACAATAAGGAGATAAGAATACAGATCGATGAAAGAAGAAATACGGCGGAGTAACCCGATGCCCCGGCTACCCAGCCCCAGAGTATGGCTCCCATGCCTATACCGATATCCATCGCGGCGAAAATGGTCGCCGTTGCCGCCCCTCTCCTGTCTTTGGGACAGAGGCGGATGACGATGGCGTTGGAAAGGGGATAACAAATCCCATATCCGAATCCGTAAAGCGTGCCCGCAAGAAGAACCGCTTGAAGGGTATAGCCATTCGCGAGAATCGCGAGGGACAGGCAGAGAACGATCAGCCCAGGTATCATGACTTTGGTAAAGCCATGCGTATCCGCTATGCGACCCGTGAAAGTCCGGGCGATCAAGACCGCGACTGCGTAAACCGTGAAGAAAATGCCGATGTTGTCTATTTTCCTGGAGATTCCGAACGCCGGTATATAGGCAATGATGGCTCCGAAGGTCAATGCGATAAAGAACATGACTAAGGATGGTCTGATCGATGTCGCTTCAATGAAATGCTGATTCTTGCGTAGCGCCTGGATTCCCTCGGATCGTTGCCCCGAACCTGGAGGATCATTGTCCGGCGAAGCGCCGGTCGAAGAATATTTTTTTCCGTAATTGACCATCAGCGTGCTGAGGAAGCTCAGGACGGAAAGTACAAGAACCCATACGAACAGCATGTTATATCCCAGGCGATCTACACAATACAGACCGATTGAGGGGCCTAAGGCGGTCGCCGCAGTGTTGGCCATTCCAAAATAACCTATTCCTTCAGAGAGCCTCGATGCGGGAACCATATCGGCCACGATGGTTCCGGACGAGGTCGTGTGGGCGCTGAATCCGGCGCCCTGAAAAAACCGGATTATAAGGAGGAGGGACAATGCCGCGGTAAAATTATACAGAAGAGCCGTCGCCATCAATATGAAAGCGCCCGTGACAAGTACCGGTTTCCTTCCGCGACTATCCATAAGGTTTCCGAAGAAGGGCCTGAAAAGCAGGGCCGATATCGTGAGGAGCGTAACCATCAGTCCCGCCATGGCCCTATTCCCGCTGAGTCTCACGGCGTAGAGCGGCAACGTGGACATAAGCATGTAGTGTCCCGTACTCACCAAGAGGCTGACTATCAGAATGAGAATGAAAGGCGCCGACCAAAGGGCCTCCCGTTGGATTTTCTTTACGGTCATTGGTGCCTCTCTTTCCAATTCGCATTCGTAAGCTATCATATCACGTTAAGTGAATGCATTCATCGAAATTAATTGACAACTCGGCGGCCCTGTATTAGTATCCTCCTATATTGTCGGCATACCCTCGATCTATGACCAGATAAGAGGAGGGGTTTTTGAGTGCGTTATCCTTTCCGGTGAAAGATCTTTTTGAGATAATCGATGTCGTCCAAAGCTCCGACGACGACCGCCTTATCGGTAAAAAGATCATCGATACGTACCAGAAACTTTTCGGCGGCGAGCAATCGGTCTTTTTCGCCCCTGATGACGGCCGCGGCGGATTCACGGATATCATCAAGAACAATATCGATGAAAAACTTAACCGCAATTACAAGGAATACTATTATAGATTCGACCCTCTCAACCTAATGCACAAAAACGTAGGAGAGGCATCTAAAGCGGATATCGTAAGGAACATCGATTATGAATCCTGCCGAAAAAGCGAATACTATAACGATTTCCTTTCGCCTCAAAAAATACACTACAAACTGCTTGCGATACTCCAAGGCCGAAACGGTGTTCTGGGGAAAATCCTGCTCCTCCGATCACGGAAATCGGGGAATTTTTCTGAGTCGGCTTTGAGGGACGCGAAAGAGATCACGCCATATCTCGCGAATGCCTTGGAAAATAATAGGGCAAAAAACGAACTCGAGCGGAAAAATGGACTGCTACAGATGATAGAGAACAATCTTGGAACCGGCATCATTCTCCTGGACAAGTCGCGGCGGATCATCCACGTGAATGATCGTGCCCGTGAGATTTGCGGTCTTGTCAAAAAAAGCTCAATTGAAATGATGAACGTCCAGGATATACACCCTGCGTTTATGGAAGATTTCTCTGACATGGCGGAAGAATTGGATGCTTTCGGATCCGATGTATTATCGCTTCCAAGGAGACGAGTGTTCCGGAATGATGCAGGGTCGTTTTCCGTCCAGTCAAAACTCGTGCACGATCGGGGCGGCTCAGGGGATTCACCGTTATTCATGATCAACATAGACGAAGTGGACAGGATCGCCGAACCGGCAGCGGAAGAACACTTGGCAACGTTCAATCTCAGTGAACGGGAAAAGGAAGTCGCGAATCAAGTGGTGAAAGGCCTTCATAACGCTGAGATCGCCAGGAACCTGTATATAAGCGAAGTAACCGTGAAAAAACACCTGCAGAATGTTTTCCAAAAAACCGGGGTCGATAATCGGGCCGCCTTGGTTTACGCTTTGTTGTCCTCCTAAATCCGCAACCCGTCGAAAATTCTACTTTCGTATAATATACGGCTGAAAAATCCTCCCCTAAGATCATTTTATGGCTCGTCGGTTAACGACAGCAACTACCCACCAGAGGAGGAAGAGAAATGCCAAGGAAATTTTTCATGATTCTCGCGGCTACGATCACCCTCGCGCTCACGGCATTCTGTGTAGTTTGGGCTCTGATTTTCAATTTTAATCCGATCGATCCTTCCCGGATGAATCCGTTGTTCAATTTATTGTGGACTGCCTTCGCCGGGCTCGGTCTTGTCGTCGCAGCGCAGGGTACGTTCAAGACTCTGCCGAACATGCTTCTGAGCGCCGCTTGCGGTCCCGTGTACGGGGTTGCCTTCTTCGGTTTATTGGGCTTCTTCCTTGGGATGGGAATCCCCACGATCGTCGCGTTCGGTCTTTGCGCGCTCATCGTCACATATCTCCTTGCCCTCGTTCACGTGGTGTTCCTTAAGGATACTGTGTTCAACATGGTAGCGTTTACACTGGGTACCTACGGAATTTGGTTCGCGCTCAAGGACAACGCCAATCCGGCTAATATGAATTGGTTTTACGGCGCGTTTTTTTTCCTGATCGGCACCGCGTACGGGACTATCATCGGCCCCATAGCCGTGTTCATCTTCAAAAAGACGTCTACGCAGGAAGCGGTTCAAAGCTAGTCCGGCAATCTTGATAGACTGCGGAATTCAAACCCCGCAGCGGAACCAGGCACGATACCAGGAGGCGTTTTATGGATATTAATGCCGCAGTAACGAATTCCGCCGGCAGCGAGTTTTCGATCGAGACCGTTCAAATCGATGATCCTAGAGAGTTTGAGATTCTGGTTAGGGTAAAAGCCACGGGTATCTGTCATACCGATATCTCGGCGAAAAATCAGTACATTCCCTTCCCGCTCCCCGGCGTGCTCGGCCACGAAGGCGCGGGCATCGTGGAAAAAATAGGTTCAGCGGTTACGAAAGTAATGCCCGGAGACCACGTAACCCTGAGCTGGCTGAGTTGCGGAGTTTGTGACGCTTGTAGGTCGGGCAATAACGTCTACTGTCAGGACTTCCTCAAGTTGAATTTCGGCGGCGTGCGTAACGATGGGACCACGACCCTGCGCCGTGACGGCAAGCCGCTTCACGGATCTTTTTTCGGACAATCCTCTTTCGCGAGCCACGCGCTCGTAACGGAAGACAACATCGTCAAGGTAACCGACTCCGTTCCCATCGAGATCATGGGGCCCCTCGGTTGCGGGGTCATGACCGGAGCGGGGGCTGTCATGAATTCGCTCAAGCCGAGTCCGGGGAGTTCCATCGCCATTTTCGGTTCGGGGACCGTGGGCATGAGCGCGATTATGGCCGCGAAGGTATGCGGTTGCACTACCATCATCGCCGTCGACGTAAAAGAAAATCGGTTGAAAACGGCGATGGACCTGGGCGCGACGCATGTCGTGAACGCGAAGGAGGTTGATCCGGTCAAAACCATTCTTGAAATGACGAAGGGCGGACCGAATTTCAGCCTGGAATGCGTGGGGAATCCTTCGATTTTCCGACAAGCGATCGACATTCTTCCGCTCATGGGCGTTTGCGGTCTCGTAGGGGTTGTCGCGCCGGGGACGGAAGTCAAGCTCGACATGAATCTCATCATGAACGGCAGGACCATTAAGGGAATCATCGAAGGCGACGCGGTTCCGGACCTATTCATTCCGAAACTTATCGAATTGAACAGACAGGGAAGGTTTCCCTACGACAAGTTGATCAAGTATTACCCGTTCGAACAGATAAATCAGGCTGTCGAGGATATGGAAAAGGGTCTGGTCATCAAACCGGTCCTGACTCAATAGGATAAGGAGGAACCGCAATGTCCACAAAAGATGCGCAAACAACGATCCTGGATCGTCCCCGGATAGGGCCTCGGCAACTTTTCTTCGGCGGGCGATGGGTAGAGGCAAAAGGGGGAAAGCGTCGAGAAGTGTTCGATCCCTCAACGGGTCGGGCCGTAACGACGGTGGCGGAAGCCGGAGTACCTGATCTGGACGCGGCCGTGGCCGCCGCACGCAAGGCATTCGACCAGGGCGACTGGGCGAAAATGAGCGGACGGGAACGCGCGCGGATACTCCTGAAGGTGGCCGAAGTCATGCGCCGCCGGACGGACGAGCTTGTCCTCACGGAGAGCGTTGACGTGGGCAAGCCCGTGACCTTCAGCCGGATCGTGGATGTCCAGACGGTCATCGAGACCTACGAGTATTATGCGGCGCTGGCCCAAGTAAAAGAGGGAAGCTTCCGCGAGGTGCCGGGCGGAGCCAAGGCATATGTCTACCGTGAGCCTCTGGGGGTTATCGGCGCGATCACGCCCTTCAACTTCCCGTTGATACTCTCGAATACCAAGCTCGCGCCGGCTCTGGCGATGGGGAACACCATCGTCCACAAGCCTGCCAGCGAAACCCCGTTGAGCGCCTTGCTGATGGCCGAGATTTTCGCGGAAGCGGGAATTCCGGACGGAGTCGTTAACGTAATAACCGGTCCCGGTTCCGTTATCGGGGAGGCGATGTCGTGCCACCCCGGAATCGACAAGATCGCCTTTACGGGCTCCACGGAGGTCGGGCGCGAGGTAGCCAAGGCTGCGGGCGCGGCAATCAAGCCGATGACGATGGAGCTGGGCGGCAAATCGGGCCACATCATTTTCGGGGACGCTGACGTTGAGAAGGCGGTTGGAGCCGTCATCCAGGGAATCGTTTTCAATACGGGTCAGTTCTGCATGGCGGGAACGCGGCTGTTGGTGGCGCGTCCTCTGTATGATGCCGTCGTGGGTGCCTTGGTGGGCGCGTTGCCGCACGTCCCCTTGGGTAACCCCTTCGATCCCGATACGGTCATCGGTCCTATGGTGAGCGCCAAGCAGCGGGCGACCGCGGAAGAATATTGCCGGATCGCGCTGGAAGAAAAGGCGACCATCGCCGTGGGAGGCCAGAGGATCGACAAGGACGGAGGATTCTATTTCCCGCCGACGCTTGTGACGGGGGTGACCAATCAGTCTCGTCTTGTTCAGGAAGAAATATTCGGACCGGTGCTGACGGTACAGGCCTTTGACACGGAAGAGGAAGCGGTGACCCTGGCGAACAGCACGGTATACGGCCTTGCGGCAGGATTCCACACGCGGGATGTCGGAAGAGTCCATCGGGTAGCTCCGCAACTCAAAGCGGGGATTATTTGGGTGAACTCATGGGCAATCCTCGATCCGTCCGTTCCCTTCGGCGGATACAAACAGTCCG
Source organism: Treponema sp. (assembly GCA_003527485.1). Taxonomy (GTDB): domain Bacteria; phylum Spirochaetota; class Spirochaetia; order Treponematales; family Breznakiellaceae; genus UBA12037. The sequence continues at coordinate 149,816 of DPXI01000112.1, forward strand.
GATTCGGTCGGGAAAACGGTCCCGAAGAGCTCAATTACTATACTCAAATCAAATCGACCGTCATCGCACCCTGATGGCGTAAGCGGCGGAAATCCAAATGGGGCTGTCTACAAAGAAAACGTAGACAGCCCTCGATCGAGGGTGCTGTCGCGCCGCTCCCGTCGATACGCTCCGATATACAATAGCGCACCGTTGTTTTTGCCTTATCGAGTACGGCGGTCTTCCAACCATAGGCCGGGCGAATTCGCCCACGCACAGGAAGATCGTCATGGCTGACATGAGACGCTCCCTGGCCGTTCTCCTGTTTGTCTTCTTGGATAAGGCACCACGGCGCGGGAAGCCGCCCCGGGATGCCCCCGGGGCGGCCTTCTTCGTTGACACTCAGTATTAGTTATTGCTGCAATTCACTTCAACCCCGTCTTCCATCCAGTAGTTGCGCTCGGCCCCGCCGATCACGGGCACCACCTTGATGACGACTTGATCGGCCTGGTCGTCGTAGTAGCCTTGGGAGAAGAGCTGATGTTCATTCCTCGTGATATCGAAGGAGGTCGTGGCGCCGTCGGGTATGTCGGCGATCTTGAGCGGGATGCCGATCCGGAAATCGGCGTCCGAACTTGCCCGGCCATTGGCCGCGTACGCGTAGACCGCATAGGCTTCAGCCCCGGCGACGGCCGTCCATGAGAGTCGGAACGTATCCATATATCCGTCCGGCGTGGAGGGGTAGAGATCCTGCTCCTCGCAGGTCAGGGAGGTTGAGGAAGCGAGCGTGGAATAGTCGAGGACCTCGATACCGATGTCCAGGGCTTCGCCTCCGGATCTTCCGAGGATGCCCACAAGGACATCTCCGTCGTATAGGTAGGGACCGTTGCCCTGGATGTAGGGATTGGCCGGATCGATGAAATTCATGAAGTGGGCGATCCAGGCGATCCCGTCTGAGGAGTAGTAGCCCATCACGACCCCGCGCGACCTTGTCAGCTTGAGGTAGGCGTCATCCGTTGTGATTCGCATCGATGTGCCGCCCAGTGCCAATGCTTCCCCGTCGTTCTCGCGCGATCCCATCGCGATGTCCATGGAGGGCAGCTGATCATTCACCGACGTCTCGGGATTATAGAACAAATCCGTTCCTGGCCTATCGCTCATGATGATCTGCGCCGAGCGAGCGCCGGAGGAGAGTCCCGTACGCACCAGGAGGGCGCGCGTAACGCCCGTCGCCGAATCGACGGCCTGCGGACCCTGGTTGGGCATCTTGACGGTGATATCGAAGTTGCCGCTCGCTTGCGTATAAACGAAACAACCCGCATCGCTGGTTCCGCCGTAGAATAATGGCGCGGTGGAGATGATGCCTAAGGTATCCGTTGCCTCATCGTAGGCCGCGGTGCCCGGAACCTCCGCGTAGCCGAGGTCCACCGCCTTCCATGTGCCCGCCGGAGAAGGGGAAAGGAGCGCGGGAGCTTCGCCGATCGCGGCGACGGTCGCGACCTCGCTTTCGCGTATCCAATCGCCGTACTTGTATTGCATGCGAACGTTGTACCCGTCTCCGTACCCGAGTTTCGTCAGGGCGAAGGACGTCTTGCCGGAGATCCAATTACCGGGATTGTAGCCCGAAGGGTCCTCTTTCTCGACTATCGCCGTCGATTCGTCCGTGCCTTCCTTCCAGTACTTGATCCGGGCCGGGAGGCCGGTGCCGGAGGCTGACCAGTCCACGATGACGGCTTCGTTGGCGCCGGTCAGGACAGGAGCCGGGGCGGGGCCGGGGACGGCCTGGTAGCTGAGGCGGACGTCGACGGGATTTTGTTGCTCGTCGCCGTAGGCAACGGCGCAGAGGTAGTAGCTCGCGCCGGCTTCAGTCAGCAGGTAAAGCGATCCCTCGGCCTCGCGCACGCTGATCCGCTTGGGATTCCAAGGATCGCCGAGCGCCGCGCCGTCATTCGAGAAGACGGCGACGAAGATGCCTGCGGTGGGCGAAATACTCGGACCCTCGATCATACCGCGGACGGAACCGGCAGGTGCGGCGACGGCGAACCCGGAATCGTCCTCCGCCGACCAGCTGAGATTCTCGGCTTTCAGCTCGACCCAGCCGCCGATGCCCCCGATCTTGTACCAGGCTTCCGTCCCGATAAGAAATTCCGTGTCCGACTCCAATGTTGGGGTCAACGCGAATTCCGCAGAGGAGCCGAAGACCAGGGGCGTAGAGGAGGTTGGGGCGCAGGTGACGGAGACGGGGGTTATCTCGTACTCCTCGATCACGAGGTCCTCCACGCGGCCAACGGCAGTGGGCTCGGTCGAGGATACCGTGGAATTGTACACCTTGACGGAGAGCGCGTAGCCGCTGCCTGAGGGTACCTCGATCCTGTAGCCGTTCACTCCCCCGCGGGAAGAGTCGTATTTCCCTCCGGCCTGGTAATCGGGAACGAAGGACCAGCCGCCTTCGATCGGGGAATCCGGGTTGTCGGAGGGATAGAGGGCGATGTCCACGCGGGACGCGAAACCGAAGGCGCGGCTGCCCGCCGAGCCTTCGGGAGAGAGGGCTGGGTGTACCGCCGGGACTGTGACCAGAAGGGTCCCCTTTCCTGCATGAGCCGCGATGGCCGGGCGGGAGAGGAGGCCGTCGCAGGAGGCTGCGAGGATCGCGGTGGCAAGGAGCGCCGCGGAGAGCGGCGCGAGCGCGAATCTTTTGTTCATATCGGTCTCCTCAGTTGATATCGACGTCGATGGATGTGTTCGGGGCGGTCCTGTAAGGTTCGCGGGCGCTGGTGAGCGTCCAGGAGCCGCCGATGAAGGCGCTCGCCGAGAAGTAGTACGAGGTATCCGCTTCCAGTTCCGTATCGACGAAGGTCAGTCCGGGTCCTTCGTATATGAGGGTCGCGGTTTGGTATACGCCGTTCGGAGTCCTGTAGAGGCGGTAGGCGGAAGCGTCGGGAACAACGGACCACGAAATCAATGCGGATGTAGTTGGCGGATCGCCGGCGGTGACCTCGATCGTGGCCGGGGCGGCATTTTCCTTCACGACGAGCCTGTAGGGCCCTTGGTCGGACTGACCCAAGTAGTATCGATTTTCGGGCTGGACCTTGACCAGGTAGGTGTCGCTCGCGGTGCAGGACCAGGCTTTGATTTGGCCGAAGAAACCATCGACCTCGTTCGAAGAGCCATCGTAGTAGTTAACCAAGGGGGAATCTGGATTTTTGGCCGCGTAAATGCTGAGGGATGCCTGGGTTACCGTTCCGTCCGCGGCGGAGGTCTCTATGTCATAGCGGACGCCCGCGATGGCCTCGAATGAGTACCAATCCTCGTCTCCGAAGGGATAGAGGGAGGCCGTGATCGGAGTCCCGGGGGTCAGGGAAGTCGCGCCTGCCGCGGAGTCGTCCGCGGGGTCGGCCGCGTCCGGGACGGGTTCTTCAACGCGGATCGATACGTGGTTGGAGGTTCCTAACGGCGGCAGGGGGGATCCTGACTGGTAAATGCGATAGTCGTCCTCGACGTCGCCCGTGTCAACAGCCGCGACGTAGTACGTGGCGCCGGAATCGGTCTGGAAGTAGAGGGAACAGCCCTGGCCTGCCCAAACGGCGTAGCCTCCGGTATCGTTTTCCACTTGGACGCCATCCGCGTCAAAGGCCGCGAGGGCACAGACGGCGCCGGGCGCGTCGCCGACGGCCTCGGTCGTCGCGACGACGCGGACGAGCTGGCCGTTTCCGACGAAGGAAAACCAGGCTTCGCTGCCGGCTGTCATCGCGCCCCTCCCGTCCGCGCCTTCGAAATACCGGGCCGGCAGCAACTCGATATCCCGCGCTGTCCCGTACGATAAAGCGATCGGGGCGGACGGACGGCAGACTATCGTGACTTGGACGACGGAATCGGATGCGACATCGAAGGGATCGGAATTGCCCTCGACCACGGGATCTTCTCCGTTCGCCGCGTTGTAGATCTCCAGTTCGAGCACATAGCCGGTACCTACAGGCACGACGTGCTCGGCGGAAGAGAGGCTACGGGAAGAGGTCTTCTTCGGACTCATATATTCAGCGAGCGTTGTCGTCCATTCGTCGATCAGGACGCCCTCGCGCATCAGACGGGCCCGGGCTGCGGTGGCGGCCATGAGGGCGCGCTCGCCGGAGAGGGAGCGCGGTGAGGAGGACGCGGAGCTTTCCGCAGCGGAGGCCGCGTCGGCGCGGGACGAAAGTATCGAAAGGTAGGCGCTCCCGATCGGCGCTACCTGGAGCCGGATGCGGGACGTGCCCGCTTCGAACCTCTCGGCGATGCCCGCCGAGCAGGAGAGGAGGGCGAGGGTCGCTGCGAGAGCCGCGGCGAATTTTGCTGATTTCATCCTTTTCTCCTTAATTCGCTATTATGACGATGGACCCGTCGCCGACGGTGGTGCCGGGTGCCGTCACGGAGAACGGACCGTTCCCGAGTACGTTCCGGGCCGCGACGCGGTACTCAAAGGTCGATCCATGCGCAAGGTCATCGTCCCTGAATCCGGGGGCGGTACCCTCGTACGCGACCTCCTCTCCCCGGTAGACGACGTAGCCTTCGGCATGGTCCACGGGGATCCACGAGACGTCCAGGGCGAAGGCGTTGGGATCGGCCGCGACGGAAAGTCCCGTCGGAGCTGAGAGCCGGTAGTCGGCGACCGTCATTGTGTAGTTCGTTGCGGTCGTTCCATCCTCGGCGGTCACGACTACGGTAACGGCGTTGCCCGCAGGCTTGCCGAAAGCGAAGCGGGAAAGGGGTAGGGTAACCGACGTCCCCGCGTTTCCGTCGATGGTCGCGCTCGCGTTCGCGGCGATCGTGAGGACGATTTCAACCGATGCATCATCGTAGCCGAGGCTCCACTCATATGCGGATACGACGGGAACCACGAGGGCATCGTTGACGACAAGGCTGGCGATAGAGGAATCGCCGGAAATAGGGGGCGGGAGACGGGTCACGACAAGGAGGTAACTCCCGCTGGTGGTTCCGTCCTGGGCGGTGACGACTATGGCGAATTCATTCGGTCCCACGGCGAGGTCCGTCGCGGCATAGGTGGAGCCCGTGTCGCCGCGGATCGTGGCGGCCGCGCCTTCGGGCAAGGTGAGGACGATCGCCGCGGCGGTAATCCCGGTGGCGACGCTCAGCGCGTACTCACCGGCCGTCGCGGGAATGGCGACGCCGTCCACCCTGAGCGTCGTCAGCGACGCGTCGGAAGAGGGTTGGCGGGTGACGACGAGCTGGTGCTGGAGCCGCGTGCCGTTCTCGGCGATCACCACGATAGTCAGGGGATTGTCTCCGACGTTGATCGGGACGGTCCGCGTGGAGCCGGCGACATCGCCGATCAACGCGGTCGCGCCCGTTGGCAGGGAGACCATGATGAGGACATTCGCTGTTTGGTAGGGAAGCGTCGTCGCATAGCCGGTCGCGGTCGCCGCGATGACCGTGCCGTTCACGGTCAACTGTAGCAATCTCGCGTCGCCTGACTGCGCGGGCTTTTTGTCCGAGCCGGTTAGCATGGGGCAGCCAGTGATTGCGAGGCAGAGCGCCGCTGCCACGAACGGAAGACGGAATCGATTCATTCATCTCTCCTTAAATACATCGCGCGGAAGATGTACTGCGCGAATCTTATAGGAGGGATGATACCGTGCCGTGAACGGAGAAAGGTGCGCATTTAGAAATTGGCACCCAAAAGGAACGCGGAAGTACGGTGACGCGGTTTTTCCTTGTTTCCTGACGGGTCGGCCTCCAAGGCGATATCGATGATCTTCCGCTTCCGGGGCGAGAAAGGATCACTCTGTCGCGAACCGAACGCTTGCACGATCTCATTCAAATTCTTGAGAAGGGAATATACGCGGTGACTGGAAGGGCACTGTCCAGGGACGCCCAACATCCCGCGGGATAACCCGGGAGCGACGATGCCGGTGACGAATTTATCTCCCTGAATGCTCATCAACGGGAGGATGTTCGCCTGCTTGAACCAAGCGAACCCGGCAGGGGCTTCTTCCGTCCAGCGTTATCCATGGCCGTGCAATCCAGGATCTCGAGTACCGTGTCATCACGGATTTCAGTCGGCAAGTACTAGCGAACGTTACGGCGATTCCTTATCGCATCGATCATGATGGATACTCCTCGTGTGGGATTCGGATAAGCGATGCAAATCTTTCTCCGTCAGGGCCGGACAAAGACATGGATGCAGTGTGCGTCGGGATCGATCGCGAGGAAGGTCTGCCCGAATCCGAGGGCGACGGGAGGTTGCGCGACGGGAGGCCGCGCAAAGGGAGGTTGCGCGAAGCGGATCCCCCCTGCCTTTCCACTGTTCGAACAAGTCCGTAACGGTTTTTTCATCCGTTACGGCGATGGCGCCAACGGACTGCATCCGGGCAAACCGGTATGGAAAGCGCCGCTCACCGATACGGCAGTGACATATGGCGCAATAGGATCGAACTCCTTCGGGAAGCTCCGGATGGCGGGTGAGTACAGTTGCCGCATGGCGAAATCGAAGAGCTTCGTCGACAGGAAGCGTTTTCAGGGTGATTCATTCGACCCTGTGTGAATTTTCAGCGCTATGTTGTATTTTCGAATCGAATTCCGAAAAAACGGTAGCACTTTTTCAGCTCCCGAGTGTCGTCTATACAGGAATATATATGGAAACCAAAACCGACCGCTTCCCGGCGCGACGAATTTCACTTTCCGCCGGGCTTACCGGCCTTACCGCCTTCGCCGTCCTCGCCGCGGCCTGCGCCTTCCTCGCGTCTTGCCTGATCCTGGACGGCAGCTTCAACGATCGGGAGCTCGTCTCCTTTTCGTTCACGAAGGCCGCGAACCCGGGTTTGCGCCTGGCACGCGTCGGAACTATCGACAAGGAGGCGGGCACAATCCGCATCGAGATCCCGGACTACATGGACGCGAAGTCGATGGCGGCCGACTTCGGTTTCGAGGGATTCGAGGTCCGCGTCGGCGGACGCGTCCAGGAAAGCGGCGTTACCCGCAATGATTTCACGCGGCCGGTCGTCTATGAAGTCGTCGGGAAGGACGATGAGGCGACCGCATACCGGGTGGAGGTGACGATCGTGCCGGCGAGGACGGAAAAGAGCTTGGTGGAGGCGAGGATAGGAGCTTATGGTGATTGGTACGGAGACTATGATGGAGGCTATTATTACTGGGAATATAACGTCGAATGGTTCGAAGATGGGAGCGACCTCATCGGCCGGTGCCCATACATCACCCCGACCGATGCCCTGCGCGCGATCCGGCTCATCGTATGGTCGGATGCGTGCGCCGTAGAGTTGGACGGCAAAGAATTCGATCTCGGGTCGGAGGTTTCGCGCGAACCCTTCGACGCGTATTCCATGGACATTGATGTCGACCTGACCGAGCCCGTCACCCTCGTGCTCACCGCGGAGGATCTCTCGACCGTAACTCGCATCATCCGTATCGAACGTCGACCCTCATTAAGCTACTTCTGGCTTTGGACAGGCGACGGAAGTGTGCTTTACGGGACAGTCGACCAAAGCGATAATTCCGTTAGCGTATCCTTGCCGTACGGCACCGATCCGACGCAGCTTGTTGCACAACTCTCGTATGATGGCGAAGGCGTGGAGGTCTCCGGGGTTTTGCAGTCGAGCGGCGTCACCGAAAACGACTTTTCTGTTCCGGTCGATTACGTCGTCCGCGGCGCCTACGGTTTCGATACGACCTACCGCGTGGTCGCGACCGTATCGCCCGCCAGCGCGGCGAAGGAGCTGTCTTCGATCCTGATCGGCCGTATTTCGACGGCTACGACCGGAACCTATTCCTGGAGCTACCCCGACTACGCGACCAGCCTGGTTTATGAGTTTCCCAATTATTCGAGCGTATCCCTCTCCTCCCTCTACGTCCTCCCGACGATCACGGGTATCTCGATCACCGCGACGGAGGCCGACGGGGAGACGCGGATACTCAAGACGAAAAACGATATCGCTTACGCATCCAATTTCGTCGACTTTTCCGGCCCCGTGACCTTCGTCGTGACCGCGGAGGACGGATCGGCGCAGGAGTACGAGGCGCTGATCACGAAGGCGCCCTGATGAGGGAACGGATCGAGGAGCTGTACGTGGCACACGGGCCGATGGCGTACCGGCGCTGCCTTTCCGTCCTGCGGGACGAAGAAGCGGCCTACGACGCGTTGCAGGAGGTCTTCGTGAAGCTGATGGACTCGCCGTTCGTTCTCGCGCGGATGCGGGACCCGGCTGCCTACCTGTACCGCGCCGCGACGAACGCCGCGCTGAACCAGCTGAGGCGCGACCGGAGGCGGCTCCGGGTGGCGATAGACGCGGTCGCGGAGCCCGCCGACGCCCGCTCCCTCGATGCCGAAGACGCGCTCGCGGCGGCGATGTTGCTTGAACTGCTGGCGGACGGCGTGGGCGCGCGGACGCGGGAAATCGCGTACTGCCGCTACGCGGACGGATTGGGGCTGCAGGAGATCGCCGAGCGGGTCGGGCTCTCCTTTTCCGCCGTCCGCAAACACCTGGACGCGTTCAAGGCGCACGCCCGGCGCCGGAAGGAGAAGATCGCATGAACGTCGAATACCGCACCCTTTCAAGCCGAACGGAGGCCGACGCGGCCTTCCTGGCCGACCATCCTCCGGCCGAGTTCCTTGCCCTCGTCCGCCGGCGCCGTTCCCGGCGGCTCCTCTCGCGAGGCGCGGCCCTCGGGACGGCGCTCGCCGCCTGCCTTGCCGTCGTCCTCGCGGCGCCTTCCGTCTTCGACCGTTCCGGCGCGACGCGGATGAAGGGCAGCGACCTGAACGTCTTCGTCTACCGGAAGACCCAGAGCGGCGTAGGCATCCTCGGTCCCCGGGATCGGCTCTCCGCCGGGGACGAGATCCAGATATCGTACTTCGCCCGGGGTCGCTCGTACGCCGCCATCATGTCGGTGGACGGCCGCGGTTCCGTCACCCGGCATATGCCCCTACACGGCGACGACGCCCTGGAGATCGATACGAAGGAATTCGAATTGCTGCCGTATTCCTATCGCCTGGACGACGCGCCGGGTTTCGAGGACGTGTACCTCGTCGTTTCCCCGAAGCGCTTCACCGTCTCCGCCGTGGAACCCTTCCTGAAAGCCGCGTACGACAACGGCAAAGCCGACGGCAAAGCCGACGGCACGGTCGCCGCGCAGCTTCCTTCGCCCCTGAATTACGCGACCGTGCGCGTCGCCAAGAAGGAGTCCTCCGAATGAAACGCATCTCCTTCCTTTTCATCTGCCTGCTGGCGGTATCCGCCGCCTTCGCGGAGGTCGGAGACATCCGCCGCTACGCCATCGTCGCAGGCGCGAACATAGGCGGCAAGACCACGCAGGAACTCAAGTACGCCGCGGCCGACGCCAAGCGGATGCGGGACGTGCTCGTCCGCATCGGCGGAACCAGGGAGGAGAACGCCCTGCTCCTCGTGAATCCGGAGCGCGAGGCCCTCGCCAACGGCTTCGCCTTCATGGCCGCAAAAATACGGAAGGCGCGGACGCCGGAGTCGCAGGCCCAGTTCGTCTTCTACTATTCCGGCCACTCCGACGAGCGCGGCCTGCTGCTCTTCGGGGAATACTATGACTACGGGGAGCTGAAAGCGGCCTTGGCGTCCCTGGGCGCCGAGGTGCGCATCGTGATACTGGATTCCTGTTCTTCCGGAGCCTTCACCCGGGAGAAGGGCGGGTCCTTCGTCGCGCCCTTCCTCATGGACGAATCGGTATCGGTGGAAGGCCATGCCTATCTGACGTCCAGCACGGCCGAGGAAGCTTCCCAGGAATCCGATAGGATCGGTTCCTCGTTCTTCACGCATTCCCTCATCAACGGCCTGCGCGGCGCGGCGGACGAGAACGACGACGGCACCGTAAACCTCAACGAGGCCTACCAGTACGCGTACGACCGGACGCTCGCGGAAACGGAACGGGCCCGGGCCGGAGCGCAGCACCCCGCCTTCGACATCAAGCTGAACGGAACAGGCAGCCTCGTGGTCACAGACCTCCGCGCCGGGGAGGCCACCCTCAAGCTGCCCAAAGGCCTGATGGGCCGGCTCTCCCTCCGCGACGTCTCCGACAACCTCGTGCTTGAAATCCGCAAGACCGACGAGAAGGAGATGACGATCGGCGTGGAACAGGGATACTACAAGGTCCTGCTGGAGGAGGGCGGCTCGCTGTACGAGACCGTGCTCATCGTGGACGAGAGCAAGCAGTACGAAGTCCGCCGCGATGCGTTCCGAGGAATAAAGGCCGCCACCGCGGCCCTGCGCGGGACCGGAGGATCTCCGGTTGCGTTTCTTCCATTCGGATTCAGCGTGAAGGCGGAGGAGGGCGGCTCTTCGCTCTACCTCAACCTGCTCGGGGGCAAGATTTCATCGGTGGAAGGATTGCAGGCGAGTCTCCTTTATAGCCAGACCGTCATGGATTCTTCGGGTTTCCAGGGCTCGCTCTTCGCGAACATCGCGGGCGCCGACTTCTACGGTTTCCAGGGCAGCCTCGGCGTGAACTTCGCGCGGGGCGACCTGTTCGGTTTGCAGACGGCCCTCCTATTCAACGAGGCGGGCGGAAACCTCAAGGGGGTGCAGCTGTCGGCATTCAACCACGCGAGCGCCGACGTCAAGATCGGCCAGATCGGGATCGCCAACGTCGTCGCGGGGGAAGGTTCCTATTTCCAGATAGGCGCTATCAACAAATCCTCGAAGGCAATCGGAGGGCTACAGTTCGGGCTCGCGAACCTCGGGAAGAAGGTTACGGGTCTGCAGGCCGGACTCTTCAATTATTCAGAGGAGCAGACGGGCGTCCAGCTCGGACTGGTGAACGTCTCCCGAAAATTGGACGGGATCCCGATCGGCTTGATCGATATCCAATTCAACGGGGAGAACCATGTCGATGCGATCCTGCAGACGTCCGCGACCGAATTCGACGAATTGAACGACAGTCTGTTCGCTTCGACCTACCTCCGCCTCGGTAGCCGCTACTTCTACAAGTACGTGCAGGCCGGTTGGACCGCGGTCTCTGAAAGCGGGGACGACGGTTATCCCGATTTCCTGGCGGGCGCGGGACTCGGCTTCCGGATCCCGGCCGTTTTCGAGGGTTTCGCGTTCCACATCGACGGCGGCGTCGCCTACCGGTCCAACTCGGGACGGGTGGAGCTCGTGGAGGACGAAAAGTATTACGAGAAAATCGTGCCCCAGGGACGCGTCTTCGCGAGCTGCAAGCTATTCCGGAACTCGGGATTGCTCGCGGGCGTCGAACTTCCGGTATTCACCAAGAACTTCCATGATATGACGGGAATTGGCGAGAAATTCACCGTACTCACCGGGGCGGGCATCCTTGTGGTCGATCCGCGATTCTTCATCGGTTTCCAATTGTAGCGAGGCCGTCCGTCTTGCGGGCGCGGCGGCGGAGTTCGTCGAATGGGGGGCTCAATTGATTACGGAACTCACTGTTAAGGGCATATCCAGATACCTCGTCGGGGAGGGCGTCGATGCGGAAAAGGTCCGCTTCCATGTTTCCGAGCTTGAAGCCGGCGGCAGGTCGCATGCGGCCCACACGCACGGGGGCGTGGAAGCCTTCTACGTCCTCGACGGAAAGTGCGCCGTGGAGATCGACGGCGAACGCCATATCCTGGATTCGAACGAATCGATGATCCTCGACGCGAGCCGTCCCCACGGAATATCCAACGCCGGAACGACGCGTGCCCGGTACCTGGTGATTATCGCTTCATAGAATTCGGCAGGAAGGGGCCGCCTTCATGCCCCGATCATGATGTCCAGGATTTCCGCGTCCGTGCCCTTCATGCCGATGCTGCCCATCCGTCCGACGCTTTCGATCGTGCTTTCGATATCATCTTTGACGAGGCCCTCTCCCGGACCGAAGACCTTGCCTTCGGCGCTCAGATGCCAAGCCATGATGGCCGCGTCCACGGCGGATGCGATCTTCGCGGCGCAGGAAGGCTTGGCGCCGTCGCACACCATGCCGCCTATATTCGCGATCGTATTGGTGATGGTGCCGCATATTTCTTCGTAGGATCCGCCGTCCATCCAGGCGATGGCTGCCCCGCTGCCGCATGCCGCGCACACGGCTCCGCAATAGGCCGAAAGACTTCCGATACGGGTCTTCTGATGGATGGCGATGAGGTTGCTGAGCACCAGCGCGCGGTGCATCCTGTCTTCGCCTATCTTCAATTCCTTGGCGTATTCGACGACCGGAAGCGATGCGGTCAAGCCCTGGTTGCCGGAGCCCGAGTTGATCACTACGGGCATGGAGCAGCCGCTCATGCGGGCATCGCTGCCCGCCGCGGCGCGCGCCTTCGCCCTTGTCCGTACGTCATTTCCGTAGATCTTGAGAAGCGTCCTGCCGACGTCCATCCCGTAATTCCTTGAAAGGCCTTCGTCGGAAATGGCGGTATTGCGCTCGATCTGATTCGATATGACGGGGCGCACCTCATCCAGGTCGACCGTCTCCGAGAATTCGATGATGTCCCTGACGTTGAGGAGTCTCCGATCCCCGCTTTCGTCGGCGCCCCGGGATCCGGTTTCCGCTTTCTCAAACACGATCGCGCCGTCTTTGACCATGCGAACGATACCGGTGTACGTCGTGCTCACCACGACTTCCGCGACGCTCTCTCCGGCGAATAATTTCACGTGGATGTGGAGGTTGTCGGTGCCTTTCGCCAGAAGGGTCGAGCACATACCCGATGCGCGGAGGACCCGCAGGCGATCGATGGCATCGGACGGCATGGTTTCCAGGATCCGGAGTCCAAGTCGGGCTACCCGCTGATTCCCGGCCGGGGCGAGGGCCTCGGCGGCGAGGGCTCCGGCGGCGAGGGCTTCGGCGGCTAGGACGCCGGCGATCGCCGCCGTCTCGATCCCCTTCATGCCACCGGTGTTCGGAACAGTCACGGCCCTCGCGTTCTTGATGATGTTCCCCGAACACCTCATCTCGATACGGTCAGGCATGGTTCCGAGGAGCTCCCTGGCCGTGGCCGACGCGAAGGCGATCGCTATCGGATCGGTGCAGCCGAGGGCGGGCACCAGTTCGTCGCGGAGGATCCTGAGGTAATCATCACGGGTGCCGCGCGGGATCATCGGTCTGGTCCCGTCGCGGCCGAAAGGTAATCGCTGACGCTACGGAAGATCAGCATCCCGACGACCGCGCCGCCGTCCACGATGCCGATGCTCTTTTCTCCGTAATACGCCGCGCGGCCGTGCACGGACCGCATGGCTTTGGTGTTTTCGCAGCCCATGGCCGCCGCCTCGGCCGCATGACGGAACGCGTCCACCGTACCTTCGGCGACATGTTCCGAGAGTGCCATGACCGCGGGATGGACGGAATCGAGGATGGTCTTTTCCCCCGGTTTGGATTTCGCCTTTTCCATCACAACGGCCAATCCGGCCTCCATGGCGGCCGCGACTTCGGCGAGCGTCGCCGAGGTCTTTCCCTTGAGGGCCTTTGCCATGGCGAGCAGGAAAAAGGAGGTGATGGTGCCCAGCGTGGAAGGGGCGCTTTCGTTGAAGATCCCCGAGCATTTCATGAGCGCCTTCCCGAGGTCGGTCTCCGTCGTTTCCCCCAGCCAGGCGGCGATCGCCTTGTAGCCTTCGCTCATGGAAATGCCGAGATCACCGTCGCCGTTGCGCTGGTCCAATTCGATCAGGTAATCCCGATTCTCGGCCATCGTCGCGCTGATGCGGCCGATGGCGTCTTTCAGCCGGTGAATATCCATTGCGCAATCCGCCTATTTGTTCGCGTTGGTGTAGAAGGGAGTCGAACCGGGAGCGCGGAGGAGGGACTTCAATTCCGCGTCCAGCCGCATCACGGTAACCGAAAGGCCGGCCATTTCCATCGACGTGGCGAATTCCCCGATGTGCGGCATGAACAAGGAGACTCCGGCCTCGGACATCTTGGCGAAGATCCGCCGGTAGACGATCAGCAGTTCTTCCAGCGGCGTGGCGCCCAGGCCGTTTACCATCACCGAAACGATGTCGCCTGAAGCGAGCGGCATGTCCGCGAGAATGCGCGCGAGGACCGTATCCGCGATTTCGTCCGCGCCCATCATCGGACGGACCTCTATCCCGGGTTCGCCGTGGATGCCCATGCCGATTTCGATTTCGTCGTCTTTGATGGAGAAGGTGGGTTTCCCGACCTGCGGCACAATGCAGGGACTCAGGGCTACTCCCATGGTGCGGATGTTGTCCAGTGCCTTCCGGGCGACCGCGGCGACCTCCTCAAGGCTCCGGCCTTCCTCGGCGGCCGCTCCTGCGACCTTGAACGCGTAGACCATGCCCGCGACGCCGCGCCGTCTATCGGCGTCGCCCGGCGGCGCGGAGGCGACGTCGTCGTTCACGCGCACCGTTTTGGTTTTGATGTCCTCGAAATCGGCCATTTCGCAAGCCATATCGAAATTAAGGTTGTCCCCGCCGTAATTTCCGTAAAGGCAGAGCACGCCGGATCCGCGGTCGCAGGCCTTGATCATTTCGAACATCTTCTGCGAGGACGGCGAAGCGAAGACATTGCCGACCGCGCAGCCGTCGAGCATTCCCTCGCCCACGTAGCCGAGGAAAACCGGAAGATGGCCCGAACCGCCTCCCGTCACTATCCCGACTTTCCCGGACCGTACGGGGGTATTGCGCAGGATGATCCGCCTGTCGCCGTCAAGGGTGCGGATTTTATCTCCGTAAGCGCAAGTGATGCCGTCGATGACTTCGTCGACGAAATCCTCGGGCTTGTTGATTACCTTTCTCATTCGTTCCTCCCGCTGTTCGGTCTATATGCCTAAATACGCGTTCCTGACTTCCGGATTCACCAGAAGGTCCTTGCCCGTTCCTTCCGTGGAGACGCGTCCGGTCACGAGCACATAGCCGCGGTCCGCGACCTGCAGGGCCATGGACGCGTTTTGTTCGATGAGCAGGATCGTCTTTCCTTTCCGTTTGATTTCCAGAATGAGTTCGAATATTTCCTCGACCAGGATGGGCGCGAGGCCGAGCGAGGGCTCGTCGAGCATGATGATATCGGGTTCCATCATGAGTCCCCGCGCGATGGCCAGCATCTGCTGTTCGCCTCCCGACAGCGAACCGCCGCCCTGATCCATACGCTCGGAAAGTCGCGGGAACAGCGCGTATACTTCCTCGAATAAACGCTCTGCATCGGCCTTTTTCAGGGAAGGATTACCGATCGTCCCGGCGATGAGATTCTCGCGTACGGTGAGCGCGGGGAATATCCGGCGGCCTTCAGGGACATGGCAGATTCCCATTTTCACGATTTTGTGCGGAGGCATATCAGTGATGTCTACGCCTTTGAACATTATGCGGCCTTCCGATTTTTCAATGAGATTGGAAATAGACATCAGCGTCGTCGTCTTGCCGGCGCCGTTGCCGCCGATCAGGGTAATGATTTCACCTTCGTTCACATGGATCGTCACGTCGGTGAGGGCGGATATATGTCCGTAATTGACCGTCAGGTTTTCGATGGTGAGCATTATGAATTCCCTCCGGCGATTATCCCTTTCCCGAAATAGGCCTCATTGACGCCCTTGTCGTTGCGGACCGTTTCCGGCGTACCCTCGCATATTTTCTGGCCGAAATTTAGGACGAGGATGCGGTTGCAGGTATTCATCACGAACTTCATGTCGTGTTCGATCACCGCGATAGTGTAGCCGCTTTTGTTGAGGTCGATGATGAAGTCGCTCAACGCTTTCGTCTCGATCGGATTCATGCCGGCTACCGGCTCGTCCAGCAGCAGTATTTTCGGGTCCAAGGCGAGAGCCCTCGCGATCTCCACTTTCCGCTGGATGCCGTAGGGAAGGTTGCTCGCCAAGGTATCCTTGAAACTCATGAGGCCGACCCGTTCAAGGACCTCGATTCCCTTCTCGTTCGCGAAACGCTCGTCTTCACGGTATTGCCGGTCGCGCAATATCGCCGAAAGCATTCCCGTCTTGGTGCGGATGTGGAATCCGATTTTCACGTTCTCCAGCACGGTCATGAACTTGAAGAGCTGGATGTTCTGGAAAGTTCGCGCCATTCCGAGCCTGGCGATTTTTTCGGGGGCGAATCCGTTGATGGATTCTCCGCGGAAGAATATTTCCCCCGACGTGGGTTTGAAGATGCCCGAACAGATATTGAAGAAAGTCGTCTTGCCCGCGCCGTTCGGGCCGATGACGCCGAATATATCGCCTACACGGATTTGCATGTTCACTTTCTCGACGGCTTTGAGGCCGCCGAAATATTGGCAGATGTCACGGGCTTCCAGCAACACGCTTTTCATTTCGTTTCTCCCGCGGATTTCTTGCGGCCGCGAAAGCGGATGCGTCCGCTCGCGAGTATCGAATTCGAGGCGCCGACGAGTCCCTGCGGCCGGATCCACATCATGACGATGATGAGCAGCGCATAGACGACCAGGCGATATTGGGAAATCGGCCTGAGGAATTCCGTGAGGAAATTCACGATTATAGAACCAACGATCGGGCCGATGAGCGTTCCCTGTCCTCCGATGATCACCATGGAAAGGATATTGAAACCCTCGTCCAGCGTGAACATGTCCGACGAGATGAACTTGAAATACGGGGCGAAGGCCGCGCCCGCGATGCCGGCCCAAAACGCGCCGTACATGAAGTTGGACGCCTTGTAGCGGCTGGTCTCGACGCCGAGGGACTTTGCGGCGAGCTCGTCTTCCCGGATGGAAACCCAGGCCCGTCCGACGCGGGACTTGATGATCCTGTAGGTCAGAAAGAAGAATATCGCGGCAAGAAAGAGGAAAATATAGTAGAAATGCACGGACTTGGAAATCTTGAAACTCCCGATATAGGGTGAT
Organism: Treponema sp.; assembly: GCA_003527485.1. Lineage (GTDB taxonomy): Bacteria > Spirochaetota > Spirochaetia > Treponematales > Breznakiellaceae > UBA12037. Next base: position 166,580 of record DPXI01000112.1, read on the forward strand.
GGGATGTTCTTGATTCCGATAGGACCGCCGGTGAAATCATTGCCGTTGAGAAACAGCAACCGGATGATTTCGGATGAACCGAGGGTCACGATGGCGAGGTAGATGCCCTTGAGCCGCAAAGTCGGTAGCGAAACGAGGAGGCCGACGCATGCGGCGGCGATGCCCGACAGCGGAAGCGCGATCCAGAATGTGATGCCGAATCTGGTGGCCAGGATCGCCTCGCAGTAAGCCCCTACGCAATAGAATCCGGCATGGCCGATGTTGAATTGACCCGAATAGCCGTTTATGACGTTGAGCGATCCGGCCAGGATAGTGTACATGAGGATGCGGCACATGACGCCCATCGCGTAGGATTTCGGATAAATCCGGGGAAACGCCAGAAGGAACAGGAAGAGTCCTCCGAGGAGGGCGAACTTGAGCCAGGCCGGCGTCTTGCGTAGGATAAGGTCGGCGTAGCTCACGGTCTGACTCCTTTCTTGCGGGCGAATCCTTCCGGCTTGAACAGCAATACGAGAAGCAGGAAAATGAAGGCGAAGATGTCGCGGAAGCTGGCCGACGATACGGTGATGCCGAGGTTTTCTATGACGCCGAGGCAGAGGCCGCCGAGTGCGGCGCTGGGCACGTCCGTGAGTCCGCCGAGGACCGAAGCCGAAAACGCCTTCATGCCCGCGGAACCGCCCATGGTCGCGATGAGGGTCTGGTAATAGATCGCGAGAAGCATTCCCGCTATTCCGCCGAGGCCGCATCCGATGCAGTTGCCCGCGAGCGTCGTCAGTTTCACGTTGATGCCCATGAGGGCTGCCGCTTTCTTGTCCTGGCTGACCGCCCGCAGCATGACGCCCCACCGGGTTTTGTTGAAGAAGAGGAAAAGCAGCAGGGAAAGCGAAACGACCGTCACGATGACGATTATCTGGACGAGGGTGACGCCGACCGTACCCCAGCCGAAGAATCTGTTGGGTATGATTTCCAGCAGGGGGAAATTGTTGGCGCCGATGAAGATCTGGGTCAAGTTTTTCAGGAGCATGCTGACGCCGATGGTGCAAATGAGGGAAATATGCCTCGGAGCGTCGAAAAAGCGTTCGTAGCAAACCTTGTAGACGAATATTCCGATGAAGGCGGAAGCGGCGAAACTGGCGACGATTCCCAGGAATAGATTGTTCCCGAATATCTGGAACGCGAAATAGGAGGCGAACGCTCCGAGCATTATGACCTCGCCGTGAGTGAAAGTCACGAGGCCGACGACACCTACGACGACGGAATAGCCGATGGCCATCAGGGCATAGATCGATCCCTGGCATATTCCGTTGATCAATTGCGAAAGATAGTAATCCATTCCCGATCCTTCTGTGCCGGTCGGCGCATTCCGCGGGATACCGCGCGCGGGAATATCCCCCGCGCGGTACCGAACCTCTATTCCCGGTTCACGAAATGCCGTCCGTTATTTGGCGAAATCGAAATCGGTCTTCTTCACGAAGGCGCCGTTCTCGACCGCGACGATGAGGTACTTGCGGAAAATGTCGCCGTCGGGGTTGAACTTGATGGGGCCGGTGAGTCCGGAGAAATCCTTCAGGTTCTGGAGATTCTCGCGGATGCTTTCGCGGGTCACGGCGGCGCCGGAAGCCTTTATCGACGCTTCAAGAAGGTACATGCAGTCGTAGGCCACCGCCGGGTGGACCGTGGGAGCGAAGCCCGCGGCTTTCTCGAAGGTGTCGGACCAGTCCTTGTCCCGCTTGTTGGTCAGGTCGAAGAAGAAGGGCGTCGTCAGGAGCAGGCGCTCGGAGTTGCCCTTGGTGAGGTTCAGGATCTGGGCGGAGGTGCCCGGGCCGAGGGTCGTGATCCGCACGTCGGTCCAACCGGCCTGGGCGATCTGGTTGATGATCGTAGGCACGGCGCCCTGGTCCAGGATGACGATGTGGTCGGGATTGGGCCTGCGGAGTTTGGCGATGGAAGAGCTGAAATCCTTTTCGTCGGCGATGTAATTGACGTCCGAAACGACGTTGAGGCCGTCCTTCAGCGCTTGGTTCACCAGGTTGTCATGGGCGGATTTGCCCCAATCGGAATTGACCCAGATGACGCCGATGTTCTTGGCGCCGGCGTACTTCTTGAGGAGGTAGCTCGCGAAGAAGGGCGCCTCGCCGTCCTGCCGACCCATGGCGGAGAACGCGAATTTGCTCATGGACGCGTAATTGGGATTGGACGCGGTCGGGGAGAGCTGGACGATTCCGGCCTCGTCGATGATAGGCGCGTTCGCCATGCAGCATGAACTCGTGAAGTCGCCGATGATGGCCATGACGTTCGGGTCATCGCCGAACTGGCGCGCGAGGTCGGCGCTTTCCTTGGGATCGCCCTTGGAATCCTTGACGACGAGCTCGATCCTCATTTCGCCTTTGGCGTTGATCTCGTCCGCCGCCATCTTGGTTGCGATCTGGAAACCTTTTCCGTATTCGGCGTTGGTGCCGGTGATCGGAGCGAGAACGCCCACTTTGTAGGTCTTCACCGAACCGGACTTCGCCTCCTCCGATCCGGCTCCGAAAGCCAACGATACGGAAAACAATGAGACTACGGCAAGAATCATAACCCGAGAGCCTGTGCTCTTGTTCATTCCTTTGCTCCTTTCCATATAGAAATATCGTTTCCCCGAAGTTCGGAGGTTCGATTCATGACCCGTGGGTTCCGGCTATTTGCGGAATTCCAGCTTGCAGGTCGCGCAGCCGTGGGAGATCGTATCGCCGAGTTCGAATTTCAATCCCATCGATTCGGCGATACCCCTGTCGCCGTCCATCGCGATATCGCAGAAGAGCTCAATTTTTTCCTTCGAAAGGCCGAGCTTCTGCCACGCGGCGACGAGGGCGCAGTAATGGAATTCGGCGTTCAGGTGTTTCTTGTCCACGTCCGTGACATTGATTTCAAAGTTTTTTTTCCCGTCCTCGAAAAGGAATACTTCATTAAAAACCGTGACGTCAGACGGATCGGAGCAGCGGGCCTTGATTCCCAGACCATGGATGTTGCCGCAGCGCTTCACCGCGGCTCGGGTAATTTTTTCCGCGTCCATCCCGGCCTTTTCCATCTCCTCGTACGTCAGCGCCATCCATGTCGCGCGGTGCTCTATGCACATGCGGGCCAGATCGATTTTCTCTTCCTTTATGCTCGGAACGTTCACAATGTTCGCCATGGTCTCTCCCTACTGAGCTAAGAATGTATTCTTGAGCACGAGGATATCCTCGCGCATGAGCGACTGAGCTTTTTCGGCGTCCCCTTCGCGTACGGCGTTCAGGATCGCGAGATGGAGGGTCTGGTCGTTGGGCTGCATCCTGCCGTCGTGGATGAGATGGATGCTCGCGCGTCTGGTGAGGTCGATGATTGGCCCGATGGTGCGGACGAGTATGACGTTGCCGGACATCTCGGCGAGAAAGAGGTGGATGGAATCGGCCCTGCTGATCCAAAGGTGAAGCTTTTCATCGGGATCGGCGCTCCGCGAATAGCGATCGATAAGGTCGTCGAGCCGGGCGAGGAATTCCGGCGTCCGGTTCAAGCAGGCGCGGCGTACGATTTCGATCTCAAGGAAGAGCCGCACGTCGATGCAATCCATGATTTCCCGGATGCTCACCGGCATGACGCGGTAACCGAGTCTCGGAATGCTCTCCATGATGCGTTCGGTGCACAGGGCGTGGAGCGCTTCCCTTATCGGAGCCCGGCTCATTCCGAAAACATCGGCGAGGCGTTGTTCGGCAAGGAAGTCGCTGTCTTTGACTTCGCCCTTCAGGATCATTTCCAGAATGAGGTTGTACGCTTCTTCCTTCCGCGTCTGATTTTGCGGCGAACGGACCTTCGCCGCCATCGCGGCGATCATAGTCCGGCTCCGATTATCGACGCTTCCTTGAGCGCCGTCATGTTTTCATCGGGAGTGCCTTCCAGGAAGGTGCAGCCGGGAGCGAGGATGAAACCGCGTCCCTCCGCCTGTCTGATCGCGTCGATTGCCTGCTCGCGGACGGTCGCGGAGGAGGAGGTCACCGCCGCGACATGGTCTACGCCGCCCACAAGGCATTTGCCGGATTTTTTCCGAGCCGCTCCGATACTCGGGCCGGCTTGCCGGTCTTCCCAGCTGACCGCATCGCACTCGTACCGGGACAAGAGGTCGAAGTAGGAGCCCTGTTCGCCGTGGGAGTGGACGAAAGTCAATGGCGATTTCCGCATCTCGGCGATCAGCTCGCGGTCGAAGGGGCTCGCGAACGACTCGTATTCCTCCTGATTCAACCAAGCCGGCTCGCAGCCGAAGCAGCCCAGGAAGAATCCGTCCACTCCCGCTTCGTTCCTCGCCGCCGAGATGAAGGCCGTTATATTCCGGGATATGGTCGCGAGACCGCGTATCGTCCGCTCCCGGTCCGTCCGGCAATCCTGCGGGAGCCTTGTCCAAGCCAACCGGACCGCGATGTGGAAAGGGGAGAACACGGTCGCGATGACGGGAGTATCGGCGTCTACCGCTCCGCGTATTCTTTTGAGCGATTCGAGATAGCGGCCGAATGCCGCCTTATGCGGATCAAGATCCTCCAGCAGATCCCAGACGCCGGAATCCACGGCGAACTGGTAATTGACCGGTGCGTCGTAGAGCTCGTCGTACATGACTTTCAGATAATCCGGATCGAATTTCCGGTGGAAAGCGAGGGTATACGCAACGAATTCTTCGACTCCGCGATTATGCACCGTCGAATGCTGGTATACGGACACGGGCACGCGGTCCGGTTTGCCGCCTTTAAGGGCGCATAGGATCCTTTCTCTTCTTGTCATGAGCCGCTCCATTGATCATATCAGTGTTATGATCAATGATATGACCAGAATTTCCGTCCTGTCAACGAAAAATTCTTGACAGCCCGATTCATCCATGGTAATTTTTTCCCGACCGATCAGTCGGTAATGCGATGAAACAAGTCTTCTTCAACTTACCGGCCGAAAAGCGGGAAAAAATAATACGGGCCTCCCTCGCTGAATTCGGCGCCCGCGACTTCGAGAAGGCGGCGCTTGACCGCATCGTCGAGGCGGCGGGCATCTCCAAGGGCGGCCTGTACGAGTACATTTCCTCGAAGGATGAACTCTATCTCTTCATCGTCGAATTCTCCTATACACGTCTATACGACTATCTCCACGCGAGCCTGGAGCGGGAAGGGAAAAGTCTGCCGGCCGACTTGCTGGAGCGTTTCGCTGTCGTCTCCCGCGCCGCGATCGATTTCTATGTCGCGCATCCGGAGATGATCGGAATCATCGCGAGGACCTCGCGCATCGACGACGGCGCGCTCGCCGGAAAGGCCCGCGCGATCTTCGACGAACACTTCGCCAGCATCTTCGACTCGGCCGCGGATGACTCCCTGGCCTTCCCCAAGGATCGCCTCGTCGATCTGATGAAATGGATACTCGTGAAGACGCGGACCGATTTTCTCCGTGAGATGTCCTCGGGCGCCGCGATTTCCACTGTCGTCGCGCGCTACATCGAGGAATGGGATTTCATTCTGGCCGTCCTGCGCAAGGGCATCTACACGGGGAGACGGGCGTAGGAAGGCGGCGCCGGAGAGGGCGCGTATTTTTATGGATTCAGACCGACTGTCTGGTCGGTATCAGGTCGAAGACTCGACAAGGAGATACTATGCGAATCGGACGTATCGCAAGGACCATCGTTTTCTCCGCTCTTGCCTTATCAGGCCTTTCGGCGGCTTCCGCAGCCGAAGCGATCAAAATCGGGGCGATACTCGCGGTGACCGGCCCGGCCGCCTATCTCGGCGCCCCGGAAGAAAAGACGGTGAGGATGCTCGTCGAGGAAATCAACAAGTCCGGCGGCATACTCGGAAGGCAGGTCCAGCTCATCGTCAAGGATTCGGGCGCGAGCTCGGAGAAGGCGATCTCTTTCGCCAAGCAGCTCATCGACGAGGAGGAAGTCGTGGCCATCATCGGTCCGACCACTTCCGGCGAATCGATGGCGATAAAGGATATCTGCCAGAAGGCCGGGATGCCGCTCTTCACCTGCGCTTCGTCGGAGACCATCGTGAATCCGGTCGCGAAGTACGTCTTCAAGTCCCCGCAGAAGGACAATTACGTTGTCGAATGGATCTACCAGACGATGAACAAGATGGGCATTTCCAAGATCGGCGTCATCGCGGCCAACACCGGTTTCGGGAACGGAGGCAAAGCGCAGCTTGAGAAATACGCATCCCAATACGGGATAACCATCGCGATATCCGAGGTCTACGATGCCAACGCGACGGACCTCTCGGCCCTTCTCACAAAAGTCAACGCGTCCGGCGTCCAGGCCGTCGTGAATTGGTCCATCGAACCCGCCCAGGCCATCGTCGCAAAAAACATGAAGCAGCTGAAAATGACGGCGCAGCTTTTCCAGAGCCACGGTTTCGGGAACATCAAGTACGTGGAAGCGGCAGGCGAGGCTGCGGAAGGGATCATCTTCCCCTGCGGCAGGCTGCTTGTGGCTGATCAGCTGCCCGATTCCAATCCCCAGAAGAAGCTCCTCGTCAAATACGCAAACGACTACAAGGCCAACTATAAAGAGGATGCGAGCACCTTCGGCGGGCATGCGTACGACGCGCTGACGATACTGAAGGCTGCCATCGAGAGCGCCAAGAGCACCGATCCGGACAAGATCGTCACGGCGATCGAAGGGCTCAGGAATTTTTCCGGCACTGCGGGCATCTTCAACTTTTCGGCCGCGGACCACAACGGCCTGCAGATGGATTCGATCGTGATGACGACGGTGAAAAACGGCAAGTTCGTCCTGTATCCGGCCAAATAAGGGAACCACCGGAGGGAAGATCCGTATTTTTCCCGGGTACTTGCCAGGTTCGCTCGCATCTTCCTATAGTAACGCCCATCATCCGGAGGATACTGATGCGAACGGACCGTATCGCCAAACCCGCCGCCTTCTGCGCGCTGGCCTTCTTTTGTTTTTCCCCGGTCTTCGCCGCCGAGGCGATAAAGATCGGGGCGATTTTCGGCGTCACCGGACCGGCGGCTTATCTGGGCGCGCCGGAGGAAAGGACGGCGAGGATGGTCGTCGAGGAGATGAACCGCAGCGGCGGCATACTCGGCAGGCGGATCCAGCTCATCGTCAAGGATTCGGGCGCGAGCGCCGAGAAGGCGATCTCTTTCGCGAAGCAGCTCATCGACGAGGAGGAAGTCGTCGCCATTATCGGTCCGACCACCTCCGGTGAGTCGATGGCGATAAAGGACATCTGCCAGAAGGCGGGGATGCCCCTGATTTCCTGCGCCTCGGCGGAAACCATTACGACCCCCGTCGCGAAGTACGTATTCAAGGTGCCGCAGAAGGACAACTATGTTGTCGAATGGATGTACCGGACGATGAACAAGACGGGCATCTCGAAGATCGGCGTCATCGCGGCCAACACGGGTTTCGGCAACGGCGGCAAGGCGCAACTGGAGAAGTACGCGGCCAAGTACGGGATCGCCATCGCTATATCCGAAGTCTACGATGCCAACGCGACGGACCTCTCCGCCCTCCTCACCAAAGTCAACGCATCCGGCGTCCAGGCCGTCGTCAACTGGTCCATCGAGCCGGCCCAGTCCATCGTCGCGAAGAACATGAGGCAGCTGAAGATGACGGCGCAACTCTTTCAGAGCCACGGTTTCGCCAACATCAAGTACGTGGAGGCGGCGGGGGAGGCGGCCGAAGGAATCATCTTCCCCTGCGGAAGGCTCATCGTCGCCGACCAGCTGCCCGACTCCAATCCCCAGAAGAAACTCATGGTCAAGTACAACGCCGATTACAAGGCGATGTACAAGGAGGACGCGAGCACTTTCGGCGGCCATGCCTACGACGCGCTCACCATCCTCAAGGCCGCGATCGAGTCGGCGAAAAGTACCGACGCGGACAAGATAGTCAAAGCGATCGAAGGGCTGAAAGACTTCTACGGCACGGCCGGCGTCTTCAGTTTTTCCGCGGAGGACCACAACGGCCTTCAGATGGACTCCATCGACATGATGACTGTCCGGAAGGGCAAATTCGTCTTTTATCAATAGGAATGACGCGAGGAACCCCTGTGATGCCGCCTGAAGTCGTGCTCCAGTACCTGATCTCCGGCTTGATCTACGGTAGCATCTATGCCGCGGTGGCCATCGGCTTCAACATAATCTACAACGCGACCGGCATCATCAACTTCGCGCAGGGCGAGTTCGCGATGCTCGGGGGGATGTTCGCTTCCTCACTTTCCGCCCGTCTCCCCCTCGCTCTCGCCATAGCAGTGGCGATGGTCCTGACGGCACTGTCGGGGGCTGTCCTGGAGCGCGTCTTCCTCCGGAGGGTCGCGCGCGGCGGCGTCCTTAAGATGATAGTCACGACGATAGGCCTGTCCATCGTCATCCGCGAGGCTGCCCTGCTCGCGTGGGGCGAATCGGTCCGGACCTTGCCCTTCTTCACGGGCAACGAGGTCAGCTCCGTTTCCTTCCTTGGCGCGAATTTTTCTCCCCAGGTTTTCTGGGTCGTCGGCGTCACCGCTTTGACGGTGGCTGCCCTCACGGCCTTTTTCCGCTTCACGCTGATGGGAAAGGCGATGCGCGGCTGTTCGGCGAGCCGCGAAGGCGCCAGCCTCTGCGGCATCGACCCCGACAGGATGGTGACCATCGCCTTCACCCTGAGCGCGGGAATCGGGGCCGTCGCCGGCTGCGTCGTCGCCCCGCTCACCCAGACGCACTACGCGATAGGCTCGGGACTTGCCATCAAGGGTTTCACCGTCGCGGCTTTCGGCGGCCTGGGCAACAGCGTCGCGGCCGTCGTCGCGGGCCTCTTCCTGGGCATGCTGGAATCCTTCTCCATCGTCTTCGTCCCCGAAGCCTACAAGGACGTCGTCAGCATCTGCGTCCTTCTCGCGGTGCTCTTCGTCAAACCCTCGGGACTGTTCGGGTCGCGCGCGGCCGGCGCGCTGAAGGACTACTGAGCATGAGCATCAAGCCGTACCTACCCGTGATCGCGCTCGCGGTCTGCGCCTTCCTCCTTCCGCCCGTCCTTACCGCCGCGAAGTCCGCCTTCTACCTCACCCAGCTCACCATGTCCGCCTACTACGCCCTCGCTTCACTCGGGCTCTGCGCCCTCATGGGCTACGCGGGACAGATATCCCTCGGGCAGGCCGGCTTTTTCGCGATAGGCGGCTACGCGTCTTCCTTCATCGCGACCCGCAACCTCCAGGCGATCGCCTCCTCCCCCCTCGCGAAGGCGCTGGATCTGGCCGGCCTCCTTTCGCGGGGGACGGATCCCTACGGAGTGGCCCTGCTGTCGCTCTCGCCCTGGGTCTCCTGCATCCTTGCCGTACTGCTCGCTGCCGCGGTCGCCGCCCTGATAGGGATGCCGGTGCTCAAGCTGAAGGGCCATTACCTGGCCATGGCGACCCTCGGTTTCGGCCTCGTCATTGAGAAGGTAGTCCGGGGCACCAAGGCCCTCGGGGCGGCCGACGGGCTCTCCAACGTCCCCGGTTTTCCCATCCTGCCCGGACTGGTCGTGACCGGAGGGAAGGCCGCCAGGGCCTCCAATTTCACCATCTCCTGGGTGGTCCTCGCCCTGGCCCTGCTGGCCCTCGTCAACCTCTTCCGCTCGCGCGCGGGCAGGGCCCTGCGCGCCCTCCACGACGGCGAGGAGGCTGCGGGCGCGAACGGCGTGGACACGAGCCGGTACAAGCTCAACGTCTTCATCCTCGGCGCGGTTTTCGCGGCCGTCGCCGGCGTGCTGCTCACGCACTACAACGGCAGCATCGGTCCCGGCGAAGCCAACGTGATGAAATCGGTCCGCTATGTCGCCATAGTCTCGGTCGGCGGGATGGCCAACCTGACGGGAACCCTCATAGCGGGACTTCTCCTGAATTTCCTCTCGCTGCGCGGCATCTTCGGCAGCCTGGACGACGCTGTCTTCGGCATCGTGCTCATTTTCGTGATGATGCTCGCTCCGGAAGGGAAGGCGTTCGGACATTCCTTTTCTTCGTTCTTAAGGCGGAAAGGAAGGGCCGGATGAGCATCCTGCAGGTGTCCGGTCTCTCGCGTTCTTTCGGAGGCCTGCGCGCGGTGGACGGCGTCGGATTCGGAGCCGAGGAGCGCGGGATCACCGCGGTGATCGGTCCCAACGGGGCGGGCAAGACCACCCTCTTCAATCTCATTTCGGGTAGCCTCATGCCCGATAGCGGGCGGGTCGTCTTCGACGGCGAGGACATCACCGGCTTGAAGCCCTTCCGCGTGGCGCGCAGGGGAATATCCAGGACCTTCCAGACGGTTAAGCTCTCCAGGCGCATGACCGCCCTGGAGAACGTCATGATCGGTCGCCATGTTCGGAGCCGCGCCGGTTTCGCCTCCGGCATGCTCGCCTCTCCCTGGGCGAAGAAGGAAGAGCGCTCGATACGGGAAGAGGCGATGAAGGCCATCGAGCTCCTCGGCATCGCGGACTACCGGGACAAGGAGACGGGGAGCCTGCCCTTCGGCATCCAGCGCTCGGTGGAGCTCGCACGCGCGATAGCGGCCGAGCCCAAGCTCCTGCTGCTGGACGAGCCGGCCTCGGGCCTCAACGTGCGCGAGACCAGGGTCCTGGCGGAGCTCGTCTCGCGGATCCGCGGCAGGGGGATCACCATCCTGGTGGTGGAACACGACATGTCACTGGTGATGGACATATCCGACGAGATCGTCGTCCTGAACTTCGGAAAGAAGCTCGCCCAGGGGAAACCCCGCGAGATCCAGGCGAACAGGGAAGTGATCGACATCTACCTGGGAGAGGACGATGCTTAAGGCGCGGAGCCTGGAGGCGGGCTACGGGGACCTCAAGGTGTTGAAGGGCGCATCCCTCCACGTTTTCCCCGGCGAGATCGTCACCATAATCGGGGCGAACGGGGCCGGGAAGTCGACCCTGCTCAACAGCCTCGCGGGCCTCGTGAAGCCCTCCGCGGGCAGCGTGACCCTCAAGGGCGAAGAAATCACGGGCGCCCGGCCCGAGCGCATCCTGGCGAGGGGCTGCTCCCTCGTTCCCGAAGGGCGCAAGCTCTTCGCTCCCATGACGGTCCGCGAAAACCTGGAGCTAGGCGGCTACGCGATCCGCCGCCGTTTCGGCGGGCGTCGGGGCAGGAAGGAATCGGAGGCGGACATCGAATCGGCCTTCGACCTCTTTCCGCGCCTGAAGGAGAGGCAGCACCAGCTCGCCGGAACCCTCTCCGGCGGGGAACAGCAGATGCTCGCCATAGGACGGTCCCTCATGTCCCGCCCGGAGCTCATCATGCTGGACGAGCCTTCCATGGGACTGGCGCCGCTCGTGATACGGGACATCTTCGCCGCGATCGTCTCCCTGAGCGCGCGGGGAAAGACCATACTGGTCGTGGAACAGAACGCCAAGGCCATCCTGAAGATAGCGAGCCGCGGCTACGTGATGGAGACGGGAAACTTGGTGCTGGAGGGGACGGGAGCGGAACTGCTGGCCAACCGCGACGTGCAGCGCGCCTACCTCGGCAAGGAATACGCGTCCATCGCGGACGAACGGGAGGGTACATGACTCAAGCCGACCGATACGAGACGATGGACAGGGACGACCTCGAGCAGGTCCAGGTCGAGCGCCTCCAGGCGACGGTCAACCGCGCCTGCCAGAACGTCGCCTTCTACCGCGAGAGCTTCGAGCGCCGCGCCATCGATATCGAGAAGATCAAGTCGCTTGCGGACCTGGCCGAGCTCCCCTTCACCACGAAAGAGGACCTGCGCCTGAGCTACCCCTACGGAATGTTCGCGGTGCCGCTGAAGGACATCGTGAGGATCCATTCGACCTCGGGCACCACGGGCAAGCCGGTGGTCGTCGGCTACACGGCCAACGACATCGCCGTCTGGGCTTCCCTGGTCGCCCGCGTCCTGCGCGCCGCCGACCTCAGCGAGCACGACCTGGTCCAGATCGCCTTCAACTACAACCTTTCCTCGGCTGGCCTGGGCTTCCATTACGGTGCCGAGAAGCTGGGCGCCTCCGTCGTTCCCTCCTCCGGCGAAAGCGTCGGCCGCCAGGTGACGATCATGCGCGACTACAAGACCACGGCCCTCGTGGGCACGCCGGGCTACGCCCTCCACATTTCCGGCTACCTGCGGGAAAACCGCATCCACCCCGACGAGCTGCGCCTCCGCGCGGGCCTCTTCGGCGCGGAAAGCTGGAGCGAGGCGATGCGGGCGGAAATAGAGGACGGCCTCCACCTGAAGGCCTACGACAACTACGGCCTCACGGAACTCATGGGACCGGGGGTCGCCTTCGAATGTTCGGAACGGAAGGGCCTCCACGTCAGCGAGGACCACTTCATCATGGAAGTGATCGACCGGAATACCCTGAAGCCCCTGAAAGCCGGCGAGGAGGGCGAGCTCGTCTTCACGACCATAACCAAGCAGGGCTTCCCGCTTATCCGCTACAGGACCGGCGACATCTCCTCCATCCTCGACAGCCCCTGTCCCTGCGGCAGGACCCACCGACGGATGGGCCGGGTGTCCGGGCGGATCGACGACATGATCATCGTGGACGGGGTGAACATCTTTCCCTCCCAGATAGAAGATGCCCTGCTCAAGGTGGAGGGCATCGCGCCCCATTACCGCATCATCCTGGACAGGGAGGAGGGCGTGGACAGCATCGAGGTTCAGACCGAAGTCTCCGAGGACTTCCCCTACCTCGACGAGCTCGGCAAGGTGGCCTCCCTCCGCACGCGACTTCAGAACAGCATAGACGAGACCCTCGGCATCCATACCCGCGTCACGTTCGTGGAGCGCAAGACCATCGAGCGGTCGCAGGGCAGCAAGCTCAGGAGGGTGGTGGACAAGCGGCCGAAGTAGGAGGGGCAGGGGGGACGGACGAACGAAGTCGAGGTGACCCGGCTCACCGCATGGACTTGGCGGCGTCCTTGCCGAGCGCCTCGGCCTTCGCCGCGACGAGCTTCGCCGCGCGGATCGCCAACTCGGGGAAGGGTTGTGCGGAGTCGTCTATCTCGGCCTTCAGGTCGAGGGCTGCCTGGTATGAGGATCGTCTCTCGGCCTCGGTCGAAGGCGCATCGGCGGAGAGGGCCGCCAGCCTGGCCTTGAAGTCCTTCTCTAGCCATGCAGGCGCCCTGGACATTGCCGGCGAGTAGATGACCGTCCGGTCCGGCAGGATCGTGACGCGTCGTCCATCCTCCGCCCAATCCTGGCCATGGGCGCCGATGCTCAGCATACCGGCAGGCAGGTTTTCGAGGATGCCCGCGCCCGCGATCGATACGACGGCTCCCTTTATCGTCAAGTCGGCCGTGACGCCCTCGGGAAGCGAATACCTGAGCGCGCCGGTTCTGGTCTCCGTCGTCGACGCCGCGCCTCCCGCCAGGAAGGTGAAGCCCCCCCTCGTCAGCGAGGAATTGTTCCATGGGACCTGAGCTCCCTTTGTTTCTGTCATCACATCCTCGCGTACGGAGCGCATCATGGTTTCGATGTCCAGGCCGGGGAGGTCCATGTACTTCAGGAAATACCTGGTGAAAGTGCCGTTGCGGCCGGAACCGTCCTGCGCGGTCTTGCCAGGGGCGGTGGCGAAAATGATGATCGATCGCGGAGGTTGGGAACCGACGACCGCCAGTCCCTTCTCGGCCGAGCGTTCCGAACCTGGGAACGGATTGTTCCTGCAGGCGTCGAGAATGACTATGTTCGTCTTGTCTCCCGAGTTCTCCATTTTGGAGTAGATGAGGTCCACGTTGAGCGATTGAAAGGGAACCTCCTCCTGGTCGGCGATGTCCATGAACGCCGGAATAAGGTAGTTCGCGCCCTTTATCTGCAAGCCGTGGCCCGAGAAGTAGAAGAGGCCGACGGCATCCGGATCGCGCAGGTCGTTTCCGAAGTCCCTGACCGCCCTGTTCATCCGGGCAAGATCGGCGTCGAGGATGAGGGTGGTCTTGAAACCGAGCCGTCCCAACGCTTCGGCCATATCCCTCGCGTCATTGGGCGGATTCTTGAGCGGCGTGCTCGGGTAGGCTCCATTGCCTATCACGAGGGCTATGCGCTTCTCCTCGGCTCCGGCGGCGGCGATCACTGTCAGGGCGAAAACGAGCGCGAGCGCGATCCGCAACGGTTTTAACATTCCGATACCTCATCATGAAAACTTTAGATCATTCGCCGAGCTGCCCGAGACGATGACAGGCCGATTGGGTTATAGTATACGCCGTCGTGGTTTTGCTTGCACATCCATCCGGGGGGAATATGAGGGGACGAATATCCTGCGCGACGGCGGTCCTGACGTTTTCGATCGCTCTCGCCTCCTGTGCGACCGCGCGCCATGTCATGGTCCCGGTCGATCCCACCTTCGCTTCCTCCAAGCCGGACTTTTCCCGCGCGACTCTTTATTTGACCGGTTTTTCGTTGCAGAACCTGACATCGGCGGACAATAAGGACGGCGACAAGACCGGGAGCATGGCCCGGCAGTTCATCGCCTACGTCGAATCGAGGAACAAGTTTTACAGGGTCGTCGACGCGAGGAGCAACCCCCTCCTCGTGGACAAGAGCGCACCGTATTTGGCCATGGACGTCCGCGTTCTCCCCGATCACACGGAACATCGAACGATCATCCTGGATGCCCTTTTTTACTATCCCTTCGTCGGGTATTTCCCCTTCACTCCTCAATGGGGGAAGTGCAAGCTCGAAGTCAGCATCCAGCTTTACGATGGAATGAACGAGGTCGCCGCGAAAACGGCTTCCGGCTCCAAGGGCTACGTCATCTGGTTCTACCCATACTATAACAAGACCGCTATAGACGCGACTTTCAAGGATCTGTACCGGTCCGTTTTCGAACAGGCTTGCGCGATGATCTCCGAGGCCAAACCGGAGATTTCGGTTTCTATCGAGCGGCAGGCGATCGCGTTCTCGGCCGGGGTTGCCGCCGGGACGGCAGTGGCGGCTACGGCGCCGGCCCCCCGCTCCCGGGCGAAGCGCGAGGCGACCGTCATGGTACGGGCGAGGGGAAAGGCGCGCTCCGGCGATGTTTTCCTCGTCTACTACGACGAGGATACGAGATCGCGCATCGCCCTCAGGAAGACGCCCGACGCATCGGGCGCCAGCTCCTTCATCCTGCCCGTCGACGAAGAAGGCATCTCGTCCATTTTCGCCATCCGATGCGGGGAAGCTCCCGCGCCGGGCGAACGGCTCCTCGGATTCCGCACCGTACCCGCAAGCATGATCGAGAGCGCGGAAACGGCCGCCACGACCATCGAGACCGACGGCTCGACGTTGTCGAACCCGGACGGCCCGCTCGAGCTGCTCGCCCTCCCGGTCTCCGGGGTGTCCGCCGGCCAGCTCAAGGGCGAAGTCCTGCTCGCGAAGAGCCGGTATCCCCTGAAATAGCGGACCTCTCCGGGGGGCAAATCCCGCGGGCGCTGGCGGAATCCCGAGTTCCACGTTATCCTCGGTGCAAGCGAGGAAGGCATGCTGACAAAGCTTCACGGTCGAAGGTTCGAGTGGCGTTTCGAAGAAGAGCCCTCCAGGGTTTATCCCCTCGGGATCAGCATCTGTACCAATCCCTTCTGTTCCTGCGATACGCTCACGCTGGAGTTCGCAGGCCCTGCCAGCGACGGAGTCCCGCCGCGCGCGATCGAACTCGAGCTTGAGAGGCGGCGTCTGCACGGTAGCGGGAAGCTTGAGGGTGGCGAGAAGCTTTTTGCCCGTCGGTTCGAGGCTGCGATGCGTGACGAGGACTGGAACATCCTGTGCGTTTTATTTTTTAACGAAAAGGAACGGTACATCGTCGAGGCCGACTACCGGAAGCTCGATGTTCCCGATATCCCCTTCGACGTGGATGCCATTAAGGATTACTCGGCGATGGTCCAATTCTCCGGCGTATTCCCTGCCGCCCTCAGGTTCCCCGCCAGTGTTGACGGCGCCGATTTTGTCATTTTCGATCAATACTGCGTGCACCCTGACTGCGATTGTCACAACGTCATGCTGAGCCTCGTGCCCATCGCGGATGGCCGGATCTTGTCCAATGACCAGGAGGCCATATACGACTACCGGACAGGCGAGGTCGAGGTGATTCCGCCCCTCCAACCTGGCTCTCCAAGACCAGAGAGGATCATCGAAGCGATGATCGCCGTGAACAGGGAGGCCGCGAAGGAGTTGGCCCGGCGCCACGCCGCCATCCGCGCCGTCTACCGACGCGTATACCGCCGCCATCTCGGCCTAACCGGAGCGGCTGCGACTCCCCCCTCCAAGCCTGCCGCCGGCCGCAACGATCCCTGTCCCTGCGGAAGCGGGAAGAAATACAAGCGCTGCCACGGGGCCTGAAGGCCGTTGTCCCCGGGGCAAGGAAGCGCGGCTCCGGGGTGTCCCTTTGTCCTGGATGGGCACCGCGTATTGCCCTCCCGAAAAGGAGGCAACAAAGTGAGCGGTCTGCCCGGAGTGGTATGGTGATGCCTTTTTATATACGGTCTTTTTAATACCGGAAATTTGCTTGACAAATGCAGAAGCGAAGCCAACGATTTAAGTTCCGACATTGATTGGCACAAATACCGAACGGAAAAGTCGAAAAGCGGAAGATTGATTCGTACGGCGGCCGGTTCTACGCTCCTTGCCGACGAATGACCGTTACCGAAAAAACGTTGGCACCTATCAGTCCGCAGCGCGACCGCTCGACCGACAAGCCGTTTCATAACCGCCGAGGTTCTGCCAGCGAGGACGGGTACCATGCGCATCCTTTTCAAGATTCCGCTCGCCCTCGCCGGTCTGTTCGTCCTCTATTTCGGCGCGATGATCATCGTAGACAAGGTCTATATCCAGTCGAGATTCAAGGAACTCGAGATGGCGGCGGCCTCACGGGACCTCGCACGCGTCATGTCTGCGATAGATAGCGAATCGGAGCATCTCGCCACCTTCGTCGCCGATTGGAGCAACTGGGACGATACCTATGCCTTTGTCGCCGGTGAAAACTCCGATTATATCGAAACGAATCTCGGGCTCGAGGCCTGGAAGGCGACCAAGGCCGACATCATCGCGGTCTACGGCCTTGACCGGAAAAAACGATATTCGGGCCGCCTCGATACGGCATCGGACGCGATCGTTCCTGACGATACCTTTCCTTCCGAGGCTCCACTCGACGCGCCCTACATCCAGTCCGGACGGGCGGACGAAAGTTATATCCAAGGCTTCATGGATTCCCCGCGCGGCTATTATTTGATCGCCTCCACCCCGATCCTTCGGAGCGATACGAGCGGCCCCGTCCGCGGAAGCTTCATCATGGGCCGCAGAATCGATCGGTCCTTCGATGCCGCGCTTTCCGGACGTACGAGCGTCGCCGCCGAATTGCATCCTCCCGCCGCGACGGGAATCGATTTCGCCCGGTTGCTATCAAAGGAACGCTTCCTGGAGACCTCGGTCGACGCGATACGCGGCTACGCCCTGCTCCGCGACCTGTGGGGATCACCCGCCCTCGTCATCAGCACCAAGACGGAGCGGGAAATCAGCGCCTGGGGTCGCGAGACTATCCGGGTTTCGCGCTACCTCATCGTCGGACTCGGGATCGCTTTCTGTTTCGTCATGGTCGTCCTCATGTCGAAGCTCGTGATCCGGCCGCTGTCGATAATCCGGGCCCATATCAAATATTTCGAGATCGAAGGGGGCGCCCGCTTGCCTCCCTCCCTTATCGCGCGCGCTGACGAGATCGGCGATCTCTCCGCGGCCTTCCAGCAGATGAGCGAAAGCCTCGCCGTTCAGGACCGCGAGCTCCGCGACGCGAACGACAAGCTCGAGTCCAAGGTCGAGGAGCGGACCCGCGAGCTCGCGAGAGCGTCGGACGATCTTCGCCTTATGGCCAAGGTCGTCGAAAACACGAGCGAGGCCGTAGTCATAACCGACCTGGACGCGAAAATGCTTGTGGTGAACGAGGCGTTCTGCGCCGGATCAGGTTATTCGCGTGACGAACTTCTCGGCAAGAATCCCCGGATACTGAAATCGGAGCGTCACGACGAAGTATTCTACCGTCAACTCTGGGAACATCTCCTGGCTGAGGATACCTGGACAGGCGAAATCTGGGACCGGAAAAAATCGGGAGAGGTGTATCCCAAATGGCTCACGATCAACGTAGTGCGGCAGGAGGACGGTCTTCCGCGATGGTTTGTGGGCCTCTCCTCCGATATCTCCCGAATCAAGGAGACCGAAGAGCGGCTAAACAAACTCGCGTACTACGACCCCCTCACCGCCTTGCCGAACCGCGCCCTCTTCCTCGATCGGCTCGAGCATGCGATGCTCCGTTCGCGCCGCTACGCGAGCCGGATCGCCCTCCTGGTCCTCGACCTCGATCGCTTCAAGATCGTCAACGACGCGATGGGTCACCCGATGGGCGATCGGCTCCTCGTCGAGGTGTCAAGGCGATTGTCCGGTACGGTGCGCGACTCGGATACCGTTTGCAGGCTCGGCGGCGATGAGTTCACCATCATCCTCGATCAGGTCGGCAGGGGCGAATTCGCCGGGTCCGTGGCGCGGAACATCATCGAGGAACTCGGGAAGCCCTTCCTTCTGCACGATAGGGAAGTCTTCATAGGCGCGAGCATCGGAATCGCCCTCTTCCCCGACGACGACGAGACCGCGGAAGGGCTCATGCGCAAGGCCGATGCCGCCATGTATCAGGCCAAGAGCGGCGGGAGGGACACCTTCCGCTTCGTCTCGAGCGAGACCGAGGCGACGAGCATGACTCGCCTCACCCTCGAATCGGAACTCCGTCGGGCGGTCGAACACCGCGACTTCGAGGTCCACTACCAACCCATCGTCGGCTTGGCGGACGGCCTCATCCACGGGGCCGAGGCGCTCGTGCGCTGGCGCCGAAACGGCGAACTGGTCGCGCCCGGCTCCTTCATCGGCCTCGCTGAGGAGACGGGCATCATCCTGAAGCTCGGCGATTGGATCCTCGCCGAAGCTTGCGCGGCGGCGATGCGGTGGTTCCGCGACGGTATGCCGATCGCCATTTCGGTCAACTTCTCGCCGCGCCAATTCGAGCACGTCGGTCTCGCGAGGAAGATCGAGGCCTGCCTCGCCGCGACGGGACTCCCGCCCGAGCTCCTCGTCGTGGAGATAACCGAGACCGCGGTCATGGCCGACGTGGCGATGGCGCAGCGCACCATGAACGAATTCAGGGAAATCGGCATGAAAATCGCGATCGACGATTTCGGGACCGGCTATTCGTCCCTGAGCTATCTGAGCCGCTTCCCCGTCGACAAACTAAAAATCGACCAGTCCTTCGTCCGCGGTATCAAATCCGAGGCCACCATGGCGACGATCGTGGACGCGGTGATCGCGATGTCACGGAGCCTCGGCATTTCTACCCTGGCGGAGGGCATCGAAACGGAGACCCAGCTTTCCTATCTCCAGAAACGCGGTTGCGACGAGGGTCAGGGATACCTGTTCGGCAAACCCGTCGAGGAGGATCGGTTCATCGCGACGGTTGCGAGCCTTAGCCGATCAACGCGAATTTGAGGTATCCGTGTCCGGGGTTGCTCCCCACGATCCCCGGTCTTTATCGTCTTCACCAAAAGCGACAGTCAGGTACATAAGTTGCCGGGCGATTTTCAGGTCCCCGGAACACGTTTGATTCCAGCGAGAAGCTTCCGCACGGTTATTCCTTCAGCACCATATCGATGCAGAGTACGGCAGCGAGTATGAGGCGGCGGATAGGATCGGCGGAGGGAACCGACGCTTCGATCACAAGCATGTAGTTGTCGGCGGAGGTGAATAGTTCCTTGCCGATGCCGGCCCATTTCTTGCTCACCTGCGCGAGCAGGACCCCGTCCCTTTCGAATCGGAAATTCCAGCTGCTCCACGACCCTTTCAGCATGCAACCGCTATTCCCCTCGGCGTCGAGTATTTCGAACTTGCCCCCGATCGAAAGCAATTTCTGCCTGAATGAACCGACCGGCGTTTCCTTCTCGTCGAATACCTGGACTATCGATCTGAAAAAGCTGGCGTTCCGGCGGACGTACGCGACCGGTTCCCCCGTGCTGTCCCTGATCTCGATGGCGAACGGGGTATAGCGCTTGTATTTCGTGAATCTGAACCATTTGGTGAAAAAACCGAGTTTGGGCTCGCGGCATTCGAGGATGATCTGGCCTGATTCGGGATCAAGGATGTCGAAGTTGTTCGCGGCCTTGAACATGCCGACGTGCTCTTTTACGAAATACGCGTTGCGGGACAGGATAGGATTCATTGCGGACTCCTTTCATCGCTTTGGATCAGGATCATGGTATGCAATATACCGCAGGTTCATTCGGCGGAATGGTGGCGAAGTCATGGCTCCCCGCCGGCATCGTAGCCTCCCCGGAGCGCCCGGCTTCCGGACGCCGCGCCAGCGCCCGGACTGGCCTCAGGGCGCCGCGACCGCGCACGAGACGCGGTTCTGGATGGTCGACGCGTCCCAGCTTCCGACCGCTCCCACCATGAAGGCGGCGCCGATTATCCAGGAGTCGACCGGGTGGGATGCGCCGCTTTCGTCGACTACGGTCGAAAGGAGCAGCTCCTTCGGGATCGTGATAGTGAATTCCCCGTCCGCCGATCCGGCGTCGATCCCGAGCCCCTCCTGCGGGCTTCTCCAGCGGCGGCCGTCCCAGGCGACGCCCTTGAGCGCGGGCGGCGCGATCGAGTTCGCGGCGAGGAAGCCCTGCCAATCGATTCCCTGGATCTGGTTCCCTTGATCGAAGTAGTTCATCACAATCTCGAAGCTCGCGCCCGAGACGAGGGGCTGGCCGCCTTCGTCCAGGGGCGAGGTGAATACGATCTCCAGGTCCTGCTCCGGATCGATCCGCCAGATGTTGTTCACCCCGCTGTAGGAAGGGGAGAATTCGACCTTGGTTCCTCCCGACGGGCCGTAGCTCTTGAAGAAGAAGGGCTTGGTGAACGCGAAGTTGATCATCTTGGAGACCAGGTATTTGGCGCCTCCCTCCTCCTCTATCTCGAAGGTGAAGGTGTCGCCGAGGGAGAAGCGCGGGCTATCCTGCGTGATGTCCTCGAACCCGGCCTCCGAGGGCCCCTCGTTCAGGCTGGGGCTCCAGAAGTAAGCCCCGCCCTTGCGGTCACCGTTGAGGCCGGCTGTAGGTTGGCCCTCCGGGATCAGGTCCAGGGAATAGCCAGCCCCGGAAGGAGAAAGCTTGTCCTTCCAGAACATGGGGGGCAACAATTGGTTGTTGGAATCGCGGAGGTTCGGCGCGCCGGTGCGCAGGCTCGCGACGTACGCCGGGGCGGGGACTCCGACGAGTCGCGCCGATTTGACGAGCACGCCGTTCTCGGGCTGGACCCAGAAGTCGATCCGCACATCCCGAGTGAGGCCGATGAGGTTCCGCCGCTCGTCCGAGGAGGGCCCGAAGTAGAGGGGTGCGGATTGGTACGCGTTCCCCGCGAGGTCGTCCTTCGGGTAGTAGTCCAGGACATCCTCGTTTTCCAGGTCAAGGAGGAAGCCGAGCGAGACCTTCACGCGGGAATTGCCCGCATAGCCCGCGTCGGTATCAGGATCGAATTCGTCGGCTATCCCGTCGCCGTCGTCGTCGGCGTCGATGACGGAGGGCAGGCCGTCGCCGTCCGGATCGGCCGCGTTGCCGGGAGTCCAGGAACCGGAATCGCTCCCGACCTTGCCGTAAGACGCGAGGCCGGCCGGCACCCCCGCGGCGGACGCGCGGACCACGATGTCCTCCGCCAGTTTATAGGCTCCCCCCGCGATGGCCAGTGGGGCGGCGAGGGGATCGGATGGCAGGTTCAGGTCCAGCACCGCGCCGTCCAGGAGGTCGATACCGGCGGCTATGACGTTGGAAGCGGTCTTGTAGGTGAGGGTCCCGAGAGGCTTACCGGCCTTGCTTACCACCGAGAGCATGTAGGAGGAGGAGTCCGCGGCGGCATCCGCTATCGCGGTGAGGGGGATGTCGTATTTTCCCGCCGCATCCACGATGCCTTGGAAGACTTCACCCGACCGCACGTTCTGCACGAGTACCATCGCGCCCTGGACCGCGTCCGGGACGATGTCGCCCGCGAGGGAAACGGCCCCGCGGACGAAGCCCTTGGTTGCACGGACGATGTCCTGCGGCGCGACGGGAGATTTTTCGCAGGTCGTGAAGAGCAGGGCGGAAACGACGCACGCGGCGGCGGCGGCTTTCTTCATGGTACTCCTCCGGTATAACGCGATACAGGAAAGTATGGAGATTCCGCCGCGGGAAGCAAGGTCATCGAGCGGTTCCGTGGCAGCGGGCCCCGGCCGGCCTTATGCCACGGACTGAGCCTCACCCGCGGCCCTATGCCACGGGCTGGGCGCCGTGCGATTCGGTCCAGATCTCCGTGTGGCGACGGACCGCGGCGAGCGCGCTATCCAGGTCCCGCCGCATTATCGCGCGATGCAGGTCCTCGTGTACCTCATGCACGCCGGAATGTGTGGGGCTGATGGTGGGGGTGAACAGTTCGATCACGAAGCCGTAGATATTCTCGATGATCGCGTTATGCGTGTATTTCCCGAGGAGTCGGTGGTATTCGATGTCGAACCTGCCCGCGGCCTCGACCGAAGGAACCGCCTTCTCCAATTCCGCCAGGAAGCTTCCCATCGCGGTTTCCAGCGACGCCAGATCTTCCTCCGCGGCGAACTGGATCACCAGTTTCACGATCCCTTCTTCGAGGAATTCGCGCACCTGCGTGAGCGTCCCGTAATCCCGCTCCTGCACGAGGATCTGGAAGAGCTGGGGGTCGAAAAGGCGTTTGTTGGAAGCGCTGGAAATGTAGGTTCCCGCGCCCCTTTTGATTTCGATCACCCCGTATGCGGAGAGTATTTTCAAGGCTTCCCGGATGGTGCCCCTGCCGACCTTCAGGCTTTCGGCGAGCACGCTCTCGCTGGGAATGAGTTCTCCCGGCGATAGTTTTTTCTGGATGAGGAGTTCCTTGATCTTGTCGATCACCATCAGCACGGCTGAAGGCCTTTCCTCTTTTACGGCAAACTTGTCTTTCACCGGCACGCTGTACTCCCGAAGAACCTCGATTGGTCAGTCTTTGTAATCATCCCTGGACGGCGTGAAGCATTCCAGCAGCTCGGTGTCTTCGAACATTTCCGACCCGTGCGGATCGTTCGGCGGGAAGTAATATGCGTCGCCCTGTTTCAGTTCAAGAATTTTCCCGTCGCCTTTGATGAAATTGATCCTGCCTTTCATGACGATGCCGTTCTGCGACTGCGGGTGCGTGTGCATCGGAAGCTTGGCCCCTTTTTTCAGGTAGAAGTAGCACATCATGTTGTCGTCGTCATAGGTCAGAGTGATCCGGTCGATGCCGGCCGCCCTTGCGACGCGCGGGTCCGAGTGTAGGTTTCCGAGATGTTTGTTGGGTGCCGCCATCAGATTGCGCTCCTTCTTTCGGCCACCAGGGTTACGAGTTCCTTCCAGCCCTTCATGAAGGAATTCCGGAAAAGTTCCACGGCGCCGTAATCGTAGTATTCGGACGGCTTCATGCCGTCGATTTCATAGGCCGCATTGAAGCCGGGCAATTTGGCCTTGAGTTCCGCCACTAGCGCGGCGTCGGGTTCCGCGCCTATCCGCGGCACGACGGGCTTGTCCTGTTCTATCAGGGTCTCGGCGGTTCCTGTCCAATTGATGGTGACGGCCAGATCGCCGCCGACGAGTTCGGTGAAATCCTCCAGCTTCCGTGCGCCGCCGCCCAGGAGCACGCCCGGATATTTGCGCTCCTTGAGCAGGGCGTATTCTTTCTTCGCGACGGAGAGGCCGGCGTATTTCACCGCCTCGGCCGAGATCGCGAGGCCCTTCTCCTTGATCTGGTTCTTGAAGAAATCGTCCAGGATTCCCGTGATGTGCGTGACATAGAAAACGGGCTTGTTGCCGGATTTTGCGGATGCGGCCTTGTACGCTTCGCAAATGGAGATCGCCTGGGGGAGGCCCATGACTTCCGTCGCCATCGTCGGGATATTCCGGTCCACGAAAAATTCGATCGCCTCGATTCCGGGTTCGGTGACGGGGATCTTGATGATGACGTTGTCGCCGATTTTCCGATTGTCGATGCCCTCGTCGATGATTTTCCGCGCGACGGTTTCCGTAAAAGGATCGCCCTGGATCGTGACGAAGCCCTTCGTTCCCTCGGAGCTTCGATACAGCGGCATGAACTCATCGCTGAGGCGGCCGACCATGTGGGCCTGTACCTTGGCGGCTACGATCGAATCGTTCTTTTCGTAGGGGACGAACATATCGATGGCCCGCGTCACCGCCTTGAAATCGTCGGGCGAACCGAAGAGCTTGGAGACGTAGCTCGGGTTGGTGGTGCATCCGACCGCGCCGGCGTCGATCGCGCTGCGCGCCTGCTCCAGGGTCGGATTGTTGATCCAGAACCGCGTGGGCGTTTCTTCATGGACCCTGTGGAAATATCGCTTGCTGGCCATTCTGCGCATCCTCCTTCAGTCTGTTGTCAGTTGTAGAGCAGATTCGGCAGCCAGAGGGAAATCTGGGGCACGAAGGTGAGTATCATAAGGGCGATGAAAAGCGGAACCAGGTAAGGCAGGACGGATTTGAACAGCGTATTGACCGGAAGGCCCGCCATGGGGCTCAGCATGTAGATGCTCATTCCGACCGGCGGGGTGAGCATGCCGATCATGAGGTTGAACACCATCACGAGGCCGAAATGGACCGGATTGATTCCGACCTCCATGAGCGTCGGCAGGAGAATTGGAGTGAAGATCATGATGGCGGCCGTCGTCTCCAGGAACATGCCGACGATGAGGAGCAAAATGTTGACCATAAGCAGCAGGACAATGGGGTTGCGGGTTATCGACAGCAGCGCTTCCGAAGCCTGCTGGGGCAGCTGTTCCACGGTGAGGGTCCAGGCGAAGATCGCGGCCGCGGCGACGATGAACAGCACGGATGCGGTGGAGACGAGCGTCTCCTTGGCGATCCTGACGAGGTCAGCCCAGGCGAAGGACTTGTAGGCGAAGCTGAGGATGAAGGCGTACGTGATCGCTACCGCGGCTACTTCGGTAGGGGAGAACCAGCCCGAGAGCATGCCGCCCATGAGGATCATCGGCATGAGCATGGAGGGGATGCCGCGCTTGGCGATCCTGATGATTTCGCCCTTCGGCCATTTGCCGTCGATGCCGCGCGGCCAATTATATTTCCTCGCGAAGAAGGCGACTTGCAGCATCAATACGCCCGTGATGAGGATGCCGGGGAGCACGCCCGCCATCAGGAGCCGCATCGAGGACGTCTCGGCGGCTGCCGCGTAGATGATCAGCGGAATGCTCGGCGGGAAGATGGGGCCGATGGACGCGGACGCCGCGGTGATCGCGGCGGCGTCCTCCATCCTGTAATTCTGCTTCTTCATCGCGTCGAGCTCGATGTTGCCTATGCCGCCGATATCGGCGAGGGCGGCTCCGGAAATACCGGCGAACACGAGGCTCGCGAAGACGTTCACCTGAGCCAGTCCGCCCCGCATCTTGCCGACGAGCAATCTGGTCGAATCAAATAGGCGATTGGTGATTCCTGAATTGTTCATCAGATTGGCGGCAAAGATGAACATGGGCACCGCAAGCAAGGTGAATGAATTGAGGGACGACACCATCCGCTGTATCAACGTGGTTACGGGAATGTCCATTACCACCAGGTAGATCCCCGCGGGTACGGCCATGCTGGCCGCGATGGGGATGCCGCATAACATCAAGGCGACGAAGATTCCTATGATCAGGATGCCGCTCATTTCTCCGCTCCTTTTCCCGTGAGGGCGCGCATGAAATTGTCCGCGGAGCCGATCACGAAAAGGGCGATCCCGAGAAATACGGGGAGATAAAAAAGCGCGTTGGGCATGCGGATCGCGGGAGTCCGCACGCTCCAATTTTTTTCCATGATGAGCAGGATCGCGTACAGGATGAATAGGCCGAGGCACGCGGAGATCAGCTGGATCGCGAGGTCGAAAACCCTGCGCACCGATGCGGGCAGGCGAGTCAGTACGAGGTCGACGATGATCTGTTTTTTTTCTATCGTAAGAACGGGGATCATCAGGAAAACCGCGGCGATCAGGGAAAATCGCGACAACTCCTCGATCACGGCCGATCCGGCGGAAAAGACGTTCCTCATCACGATCTGGATGCCGACGGACAGGATGAGCGCGAACAGGAAAACGACAGCCGTGTTTTCAAAAATCCTGCTCGCTCCGTGTATGAATCGTCTCATGGTTCACCTTCCAGGATAGGGAATCCCCGTACGACCCGCTCGGGCCGTACGGGGGATGGCTCGATCGGTTTATTTTACGGCCTTGATCTGGGCATAGTACTTGCCCCATTTCGCGCCGAAGCGTTTGTCCACCACCGCGTTCACCGAGGTCCGGAATTCATCGACCTTGAGGCCTTCACCCGTACCGATGACTTTCATGCCCTTGTCCTTGAGGGTCTGGAGATCCTTGTCCTCGCTGTTCCGTACGTAATCGGACGCCCACTTGCAGGTCTCCGCGGCGACCTCGTCGAAGATCTTCTTGTTCTCAGCCGAAAGGGCCTGGTATATTTTTTCGTTGATCACGACGGGTTCGGAGCCCATGATGTGATGGGTCTGCATGACGAACTTCTGGACTTCGTAAAGCTTGGACGTCGCGATCGTGCTGACGGGATTTTCCTGCCCGTCGGCGACGCCGGTGGAAAGGGCCACGGGTACCTCCGCCCAATCGATGGGAACCGCGACGGCGCCCATGCCTTCGACGGCCGCCTGGTAGATGGCCGAGGGGATGGCGCGGATCTTCTTTCCGGCCAGGTCCTTGGGCGAATAGACGGCCTTGTTCGCCGTGAGGTCGCGGGTTCCGAAATAGAACGAATACAGCACCCGGACATTCCGGCTCGCGATGAGCTTGGCGTTAAGCTCCATCAAGGCCGGCGAAGTCTTGGGGTCGGTGGCGGCGAGCAGGTGGTCGACGTCACGGTAAAGGTAGGGGGTATCGAAGAGCCCGAGATCCTCGAGCAGGGGCTGCAGTCCGCCGTAGGTATTGTGGTGCAGGGCTATCGTCCCCATGGAAACCTGTTCCGCCATTTCGGCGATGGAACCGAGCTGCGAGCTCGGGTAGACCGTGATCTTGATCGCCCCGTTCGTCTTCTCGGCGATCCTGTCCGCGAAATACTGCGCCTGCAGACCGTTCGGGCTGTTCGGCGGATTCATGTGCGCGTAGCGCAGGTTCAGCGGTTTCGCCGGGGTCTGAGCGAAAACGCCCATCGCCGCCGCCATCATTCCGATTACCGATAAGGCCAATAGCTTCTTCATGTTCTCCGCCTTCCTTTTGGTTGAACGCTGTATCATGCCTGTTCCGTACGGAACCGGCGCAATCCCTGTTTTTTCCGCGCGACGAGGGCTTTCGCGGTTTCCGCGATGTTCGCCGTCGACATCCCGTAAGCGTCGAGCAGTTCATCGGGATGGCCGGACTCGCCGTAGCGATCCTGGAGCCCGAGCCGCGCCAAGGTCGCGGGGGCATGTTCCGCGATCACTTCGGCTATCGCGCTTCCCAGCCCTCCGATGACGTTATGGTCTTCTATGCTGACGGCGCAGCCGCATTTGCCGAGTACCTCGGAAATTCCCGCGACGTCGAGAGGCTTGATCGTGGCGACTTCCACCACGGTCGCGCGGACGCCCGCCTTCTCCAGTTCCGCCGCGGCCCGGATCACGCGGTTCGTCACGAAGCCGTGGCAGAACAGGGCGACGTCGCGGCCCGAGGATCCGATGATGCGGATCTTGCCGATCCGGAAGGGCGTTCCGTCCGGGAAAACCCTTTCTTCCTTTCCGGACCCTATCCTGATGTACACGGGGCCTTCGGTATCCGCGGAGGCGAGCACGGCCTGCTTCACCTGGTCGCCGTCCGCCGGACACAGGATCGTGAAGCCGGGGATGGCCCTCAGGATGCCGATATCCTCTATGAACTGGTGGGAGACGCCTTCCCGGTTGCCGCCGAAGAGTCCGGCGTTGACTCCCACGAACCTGACTTTCAGCTTCGGATACGCGACGAAGGTTCGCATCTGTTCGCAGGCGCGCATCGTGAGGAAACCCGCATAGGTGCAGAGGTACGGCGTCATTCCCGAAGCCGCGAGCCCCGCGGAGACGGCCACTCCGTTCTGTTCCGCGATGCCGACCTCGATCATGCGCTCGGGCCATCTCTTGGCGAAGTCCTCCGCCTTGACGACCTTGACGGAATCCGTGGACACGAAGACGATGTCGTCGCGCTTCTCGGCGAGGGCGACGAGCCCGTCGCGGAAACCTGCCCTGGTGTTCGCGATGTCGCTCATTTCGATCCTCCGAGTTCCTTCATGGCCGACGCGTATTCCGCATCGGTGAAAATCCGTTTGTGCCAGGAATTGTCCCCGATCATGAACGAGACGCCCTGTCCCTTGACCGTCTTGGCGATGATGGCGGAAGGCCTTTCCTTCTCTTTCCTCGCGCTGTCGACCGCATCCAGGATCTGGCCCATGTCGTGTCCGTCGATCATTCGGCAGGTCCAGCCGAAGGCCTCCCACTTTTCCTTGATCGGATACACGCCCGACACCTCGCCGACCGTTCCGCCGGATTGGTAGTTGTTGTTGTCGACGAACACGGTCAGGTTGGCGAGCTTCTGATGCCCCGCGCACATCGCGGCCTCCCAGATGAGCCCTTCCCCGAGCTCTCCGTCGCCGGTGACCGCGTACACGCGGTAATCGCGTTCCTGCATCCTCGCGGCCAGGGCCATGCCGATCGCGACGGAGACTCCGTTGCCGAGGGATCCGGTGGTGGCGTCCAGTCCGCGGGTCTTCGGGGCGTAGGGATGCCCCTGGAGGTTCGAGTGGATGGAGCGCAGTGTTGGGAGCTCTTCGATGCCGAAGTAACCCCGCCTTGCGAGCGCGGCGTACAGCACGGGGCAGGCGTGTCCCTTGGAAAGGACGAACCGGTCCCGATCCATCCATTCGGGACGGGAAGGATCGATGCGCAGCACGTCGAAATACATCGCGGTTACGATATCGGCCACCGACATGCTGGGCGAAGGGTGTCCGTCTCCGCTTTTATGCACCATGTCCACGACATCGCGGCGCAGCTGCCTCGCCTGTTCCTCGAGCTTCCGTATCCTGGCGCTGTCGGCCATTTCATTCGCCTCCAAGAATCGTCCTGACCATGGCGATGCCGAGCGCCGGGCTTGACAGCACGGTCATCCCGGTCAGATCGCGGAGCGGCTGTTCCATCCTGGCCATGGAGCCCTGGGCCAGCAGGATGATGTCGCAATCCTTGGCTATTCTCGCGGCCGTTCCGGCTATCAGCTTGTCGTGGGTCGCCGCGTCGCCTGAGCAGATCGCGGGGAAGGCGCCTTCGGCGATCACGGAAATGACGGCGACTTTCTTGCCCGCTTCGGCCGCGCACCTTTCGATGAGGCGGACGGTCGGATCGATGGTCGTGCCGAGCGTGGCGAGGATGGCGATCCTCTTCGCTTGCGCCACCGCCTGGCGGACCATGGCTTCGTCGATGCGGACGATGGGAACCGGAAAAATGTCCCGCGCAGCGTACACCGCATCGCCGATTGAAGAGCAGGTATTCAGGATCAGCTCGACGCCGGATGAGCAGGCCGCATCGTAGTACGAATAAAGCCTGCGCCTGACGGCTTGGGTGAGCGTTCCTGCGGCGATGATGTCCGCGATCATGCTGTCGTCCAGGATGTTCATGATATCGAATTCGGGAAGCGTTTCTTTCAGTTGGTCCGAAAGGGGCTTCACCAGCGCGACGCCGGTGTAGATCGCCGCTATCCTGCGCTTTGCCATAACCTGTTACTCCATTCGCTTAAGGATTCATGTTGATGCATTTCTGGCTATCGTTGTATGTCAGACGTATGATGTCATAGGTATGATAGTCCCGGTTTCGGGATCTGTCAATAAAAATGATCAGGGAAAAAGTCGTCGAAAAAGGTCGTCCTGAGCGGAGCCCTTCAGCCCTTCAACCTTTCAGCCCTTCAGCCCTTCAGCGCGCCCGCGGTCAGGCCGGAGATGATGTACCGCTGCAACGCGAAATACAGCAGCAGGATCGGCGTCATCACGAGCATGAGGAAGGCGAATACCACGCCCCAATTAGTTTCGTATTGGGATACGAAGGTGTAGATGTTCAGGACTATGGTCCACTTCCGGTAATCGGAAATAAGGTAGAAGGGACCTACGAAGTCGTCCCAGACGGCGATCGCGACGACGATGGTGGAGGTGACCATCACGGTGCTCAGCAGGGGCAGGATGATGCGGAAGAAGAGCCTGAGCGGCTTGCATCCGTCCAGCATGGCGGACTCGTCCAGCTCTTTGGGAACAGAGCCGATGAAACCGGTCAACAGGAAGATGGCGAAGGGCAGGTTGATGGCGGTGTAGTAGAGGATCATCCCCCGGTAGGTGTTGTGCAGACCCGTATTCATCATGAGCCGGATGGTCGGGATGATGGAAATCGGGATCACCAGTCCCATGAGGAAGGTGTAATAGGCGGCTTTCCCGAGCCTGGTCGGCCGGCGCTGTATCACGAACGCGGCCATGGCGGCGCAGAGGTCGGTGAGCAGCACGGAGAAAACCGCGATGTAGATGGTATTCAGGAAGCTGCGTATCACCGCCGGTTTGGACAGGACCAGCTTGTAGTTGCTCCAGAGGAATTCGTCCGGAAGCGATAGCTTGAACAAGGCCGATTGGCGGGCGTCCTTGAAGGAATTCACCAGTATCATCGCGAAGGGCACCAGCACGATCAGGCTGACGGCGACGCAGACGAGGAAAAGCGGGATCCTGTAAAAGTTCGACCGTTTCATAAGGCGACCTCGCGCTTGCGGAGCAGGATCAGAACCGGGAAGCCCAGGAGGACGATCAAGGCGGTCAGGACGAGGTTGGCAGCTGTCCCGAGGCCGTACAGCCCGAGGCTGAATTCCGTCATGATATAGGTGTTGATCACTTCCGTCGTGTAACCGGGGCCTCCGTTGGTGAGCACCAGGATCATCACGAAGACCTTCATGGTGCCTATGAGGGAAAGCACCAGGTTGATGGTAAGGGATGGGGCGATCAGCGGAAACATGATATGACGGAAAGTCTGCGTGAACCTCGCGCCGTCGAGGGACGCGCTTTCGTACAATTCGCCCGGAATCATCTGCAGGCCCGCGAGGTAGATGACCATCGCGAAACCGGAAGTACGCCATACGTCCACCATGATGGCGGAGAAAAGTGCGAAGCGCGGATCGTTGAGCCAGTCAACCGCGAAGACGCCCAGGCCGGCTCCCTTCAGTCCCATGTTGAGCAGGCCGTTGGCCGGATGGTAGATGGCGGTGAAGAGATAGCCGATGATGAGCGGCGAGATCATGTAGGGGAGGAAAAACACCGTTCGGAAGAGATTCCGGAAGCGCATCTTCACGTTGAGCACGAGCGCCATGCCCAATCCGACGCTGTTCCTGATCACGGTCACCGCGAAGGCATAGATGAGGGTATGCCACAGTGCCGCCACCATTTTCCTGTCGGAGAATAGGGACCTGAAATTTTCCAGGCCGACGAAATCTATTGTTTTCTTGTTAATGTTCCAGTCGGTGAAGCTGTAATAAAGCCCCGTCAAGGTCGGGGTCAGGTACAGGAGCGCGAACACGGCGAAGGCCGGCAAAAGGAACCAATACGGATAATTCTGTCTTCGTTCCATCGTCATGTCGCGCCCCTTTCCAGTCTATGATCAGAATCCCGGAAGGGCCCTGGCTTTTCCGGTCTTGCGGTAATTTTCGTCCAGGAGATCCACTGCTGCCTGTACGTTTCCATCGATGAAGAGCGCCTGGAGGATCTTGGGATAGTCGGTGAAGGAGGAGGACAGGCGGTTCTGGACGTTGATCTTGGCCTTGTTCGCCTTCACGTACTTGAGCACCTCTTCCTGGGCGGGATACAGGGAAGCCGAAGCTTCAAGGTAAACCGGGATCCCGGGCATGTTCTGGTACAGGATATCCACATTTGCCTTTTCGGTCATGAAGCGCACCAGGTCAACCGCCGCTTCGACGTTCTTGCCCAGCCGCGGCACGAGGATCTGTCCGGCGGGGGTCAGGGTAGCAATGCCCGTATCGGTATCGGAGGGCATGGGGAACCAGCCGACGTTGTCGATCACGAATTGCTTGCCGAATTTCTGCTCCAGCGCCGACAGGAAGCCGGGAATCTGCAGGGACATGGCGATCTTGCCCTGTCCGAACAATTCCTGCTGCTCCTCGTAGGTGCCCGAAAGCGCGTTGTCCTGGACGTAGCCTGCCTTCATGATATCGTACTGGCGTTTCAGGACGTCCGAAAGCGCCGGTATGGCGTTGAGCCTGAGCTCGTTCTTCTCAAGCTTGCGCACCCCCGCGTCTCCGATGGCGGGATCCACGAAACTGGTCCAGCCGGCCAGGGAGAATACCTGGAGGGGCCAGCCGGTCTTCACTCCCTCGTACAGGGGGATGTAGCCCACGGCTTTGGCGGCCTTGGCGATGCCGACGAGGTCTCCCCACTTGGCGGGAGGGGTCTTTCCGATGGCCTTGAAGACGGCTTTGTTGTAGTAGACGCCCATGGAACCGGTGGATCCCCACGGGATCCCGTAGATCTTCCCGTCCAGGGTCTGGAAGTCCACGGTGCTGGCGGCGATCCGCTTGATGACGGGATCGGAGGTCCAGTCGTACAGCGTCTCATCGGCCCGGAACTTGATGTATTGCTTTGTGCCGGGATCCATTTCGAAGAGATCCGGATAGTCGTTGGTGGCGAACCGGGTCTGCATCAGGCGGCCGTACTCTTCGCCGGCGGGCAGCGCCTGGATCTCCACCGAGACGCCGGTTTTCGCCTTGTACGCCGCGAAAATCGCCTCGACGGCCGTCGTCTTGGTCGTATTCTGCAGGACGTAGGTGAGGGTCACCTCCTTCTGTCCTTCAGCCACCGCGCCGAGCGGCGCGAACATCGCCAACGCGAGTGCGGCGAGCGCGCTGAGCAGGATTCCTTTCTTCATGATACACCTCCGATAGTGATTGGCGGGATCCCAGGGATCCCGCGGGATCCTATGGATCCCGAATTCAGTTCATGAACAAGCCGCCGTCCACGTTGATGGTTTGGCCGGTGATGTACGCGGCGTCGTCGGAGGCGAGGAAGGCGACGAGGGCGGCGACGTCTTCCGGTTTTCCCGCCCGTTTCAGGGGGATGCCGGCCACCCACTCGCGCATCAATTCCCCCGGCGCGTAGTCGCCCAGGAGCTTTCCCCATTCCCTGTCGTTGTACGCCCACATCTCAGTGTCGATGATTCCCGGACAGAACGCGTTGACCGTGATGCCCCGGCCCGCGAGTTCCTTGGCCAGGCTCTGCGTGATTCCGACGACGCCCATCTTGCTTGCGGCGTAGTGGGGCGTATAGATGAAACCCTGTCGGGCCTGCCCGGACGCGGTGTTGATGAGGCGCCCCGGCTCCTTCATGCGCGCTGCCGCGGCCTGGCAGCACAGGAATACTCCCTTGGTGTTCACCGCCATCACCCTGTCCCAGTCTTCCTCTTCCAGTTCCTCCAGCCGGGCGATGGTGATCACTCCCGCGTTCTGCACGGAAATGTCCAGCCGGCCGAAGTCGCGGAGGACCGAATCGTACAGGTTCTCCACTTGGGCCTTGACGGTGACGTCGCATACCATGGAGGCGGCGCGTCCACCCTCGGCGCGGATCTCGGCCGCGACGTCCGCGCAGAGCGCTTCATTGGCGGCGACCATGACGGCGGCGCCTTCCCGCGCCAAGCGGAGCGCGATGCCCCGCCCGATGCCCCTGCTCGCGCCGGTGACGACAGCGACCCTTCCTCCCAATCTTGGAGCGTATTCCATGCTTTTCCTCTCCCTTCAACAGCGCAGCAGGAACTCGTAGGTTCCCGAATCCAGATCGATCATGAATGCCTGGTCGATCCTGGAGATCGGACCCACCCCGGGGCTGGAACCGGCGAGGGCCGCGCTGTCCCCGCTCGACCATAGCGGGATCCCTCCTTCCGACAATTCCCGCGCGAGGGTTGCGAAAGGCAGGCGGAGCTTGGCGCGGGTTCCGGAAGGTACCGTGACGGAAAGCCGGAACTCGCCGGGACCCCGCCCGGACGTTTCGGAAGCGTCCGCCGCATCAGCCGCATCAGCCGCGCCGGGCTGGGCCAGGCTTCCCGAACGGCTCCACGAGACGGCGACGGTGCCGCGGATCGTTTCCTGGGAGACCGCCGCATGGGTAAGAGCGCCGACCGCATAAGGCGCGATGGAGATCAGTTGCCAGAGCGGTTCCAGGGGGATGATGCCTCCCAGGGTCCGGTAGAACCAGGCGTCGACGCTCCCGAACATGATGTGGTTGTGGCTGTTCATGCCCATGCTGCCCAATTTTTCCCAGCGCTCCCAGAGACTAGTGGCCCCTTCGGCCACCATGTATCCCCACCCGGGATAGGAAGTCTGGGTGATCACCTTCCATGCGGTCTCCGCATGGCCCGCGTCCCTCAGCACCTCGAAGAGATAGCGGGCGCCGACGATGCCCGTATCCACATGGCAGTCAGCGTCCGTGGCCACCGCTTTCATGAGATGGATCACGGCGCGTTCCCGCTGATCGGGGGGAACGAGGTCCAGGAAAAGCGGCAGGGTCTGGGTCGTCTGGCCGACGCTCCTGTCGATGGGACTCATGCGGAAGGTCGTATACCGCCCTTCGCCCAGCAGGAACGCGTCGTTGAAGGCCCGGGCGACCTCTTCCGCGCGCGAAGCGTATTCCTCCGCGTCGGTTTTCCGTCCCAGCGCCGCGGCGATCCGCGAGAAACGGAGGGTGTCGAAATACAGGTACCAGGTGGAGGTGAACTCCATCGGGGTCTTTTTCGGATAGATGGTACCCGGCGGGCACCAGTCGCCGTAACGGCCGAGGCTTTTCAGTATATGGTCCTCGGCGCTGCTCTCCAGGAAATCCACGTAGCGCTTCATGCCTTCGTAATGACGGTCCAGGATGTCCGGATCCCCGTACTGCTCGTACATGGTCAACGCGAGGGTAACGTAGGCGGCGCCCCAGGCCGGATCGGCCGGGTACAGGGGCCAGTAAGGGGGAACCACGTCCGAAAGGCTGCCGTCGCTCCGCTGCGCCAGGCGGATATCCTCCAGGTACTTCACGTAGAAGCCCGCCATGTCGAAGTTGCAGCAGGCTTCCTCGCTGGCGAGCTGGGCGTCACCGAGCCATCCCATCCGCTCTCCCCGCTGGGGGCAATCGGTGGGCGCGCTCATCAGGTTGGAAAGCTGGCCCCAGAGGATGTTCCGGTGGATCTTGTTCACCAGGGGATCGGCGCAGACGAAGGTTCCGGCGGTCCGGACATCGGTATGGATGACGACGCCCTCGGCGCTGTCCAGGCCGGGGACCCCGGGGAAGCCCGTCACTTCGGCGTAGCGGAAGCCGTGGTAGGTGAAGCGCGGTTCGAACGTTTCCTCGCCCTTGCCGCTGAGGATGTACCTGTCCCTGGAACGGGATTCCCGGTTCGTTCCGAGGTTCAGCCGGCCGTCGGGACCGAGGAGTTCCGCGAATTGCAGGGTCACCGGCGTTCCCCGCGGGCCCCGGAGGCGGAGCCGGACGACTCCCGAGAAATTCTGGCCGAAGTCGAAGACGTAGACCCCCGGCGCCGGATTGGCGAGGTCCCGGGCGGGGAGGGTCACCGTTGCCCGGATCGGGGGCAGGGTCTGGGACTCCAGCTTCGGCCCTTCGACGACCACGACGTTTTTCCAGCCGGAGCCGGTGAATCCGGGCCCGGCCCAGCCTTCCTGCTCCAGCCGCGCGTCGCAGGTCTCTCCGGAATAGATGCCGTTGTGGAGGATGGGGCCGTGGGAGCAGGTCCAGGACGGGCCGGTGACGATCAGGGTCCGGCTTCCGTCGGAGAATTCGCAGAGCAGCTGCAGGAAGGCCCGAGGCTCGCCGAAACCGTAGGCGTCAAGGTAGCGCCCGTTCCCGAGGATGATGCCCAGGGCGTTCCGGCCCTTGCGCAGTAGTCCTTCGGCGTTATAGGTGGAATAGAGGGCCTTCCGCGAATAGTCCGTCTGGCCGGGATCGAGCCGGTGGTCGCCGAGGCGCGTTCCGTTCGCGTAGGCTTCATAATACCCGAGTCCGCAGACGTAGGCCCGGG
Organism: Treponema sp.; assembly: GCA_003527485.1. GTDB lineage: Bacteria > Spirochaetota > Spirochaetia > Treponematales > Breznakiellaceae > UBA12037. Next base: position 202,657 of record DPXI01000112.1, read on the forward strand.
CGCGGACCGGCGCTTCCTTCAGGTCGAACTCGTGGCGGAGGTAGATGGCTTGATAGAGCTTGGAGGGGACATGGACGTTGTTGTTGATGGTGTCCTTGACCAGGAGGACGGAGGTTTCTTCAAAGGCGGGGTCTTCCATAGAGATCCAGGAAGCCTTCCAGGAAGCCTGGTCCAGCACCGCCGTTTCCATGCTCGCCGCCTCGCTCCAGGGGCTTTCCGTCTCCTTCCCCTCCGCGGCCGCGCCGCGGACTTCGCCCCAGGTCCTGACCGCCCAGAAGTACGCGGAGCATTCGTCCAGATCCGGTCCGCCCCAAGCCACCAGATGGTTTTCGGCGGATCGGACCTTGCCGGAATCCCACAGGTCTCCGCGGCCCCGTTCGACCGTCCCTTTGTCGGCGGAGCAAATGATCCGGTACGCCGTCTGCGCTTCTCCGCGGAGCCGGCTCTCGGGGATCCAGGACAGGCGGGGCCGTCGCGTTTCCAGGGCCGTCGGGTTGATTGCGTGTTCGCAACTCAGGCGTTTCGGTGAATCCATCGATACTCCATAAACATACGACGTATTATGACTGATTCTGAGTCGTTTTTTCAATATTGTCAAGAAAAAAAGGGTTCCTATTCACTTATTATTTCTTTTTATTTCTATTGACAGGAAATATGAAAGATATAGAAAATCAAAAGAAATATACGGGCACAAGTCCGGAGGGGTACGCGATGGGCGAAGAGGACAGGCGGGAAACGGCGCGCTGGAATTTATTCGAACTTTCCTTGAGCGGTCCGGTCGATGACGCCGCGTACGGCGGCCCGCCGCTTCGGGCGGTTTTCCGCCATGGCGCGCGGAAGGAGAGTGGACATGGGAGGCGCTACCGTCGTTCCCCTGCGTAGGGACGGCCCGCGGGAGTTTCCGCTGCGGGCCCGCTGAACGCGGCGTCCATGGGCCCGTGAGGATTGGCGCCCGCCATCATTTCACCTACGAGGACGGTACGTTCTACCGGCCGGTCGGAACGACCTGCTATGCCTGGAACAACCAGGACGACGACCTGGCCGCCCGTACTCTGCATACACTTTCGGGAGCGCCCTTCAACAAGCTGCGCATGTGCGTATTCCCGAAGCACTACGACTTCAACGCGAACGAGCCGCCGTCCTACGCTTTCGCTCCCGGTTCGGCGTCTTCATCCGGCCGTTGGGATTATTCGCGCTTCGACCCCGGTTTCTTCCGTCGTTTGGAAGGCCAGATCGCGGCGCTGGCGAAACTCGGAATCGAGGCGGATCTCATCCTTTTCCACCCCTACGACCGTTGGGGCTTCGCCGATATGGGCGCGGAGAACGACGAGCGCTACCTGCGCCACGTCGTCGCCCGGCTGGCCGCCTTCCGGAACGTCTGGTGGTCCCTGTCCAACGAATACGACCTGATGCCCTGGAAGACGATCGCCGATTGGGACCGACTCTTCAAAATCGTCCAGGAATGCGACCCCTGGGACCACCTGCGTTCGATCCACAACTGCCGGCCTTTCTACGACCACGGCAAGCCCTGGATCACCCAATGCAGCATCCAGCACGGCGACCTTTCGCTCGCCACCGATTGGCTGGGCCAGTTCGGAAAGCCGGTCGTGGTCGACGAATGCAAATACGAAGGGAACCTGCCCCTACGCTGGGGCGACCTCACTGCCCAGGAGATGGTCAACCGGTTCTGGGAAGGCTTCGCCAGGGGAGCCTATGTCGGGCACGGGGAAACCTACCTGAGGGAGCGCGACGAGATCTGGTGGGCGAAGGGCGGCGACCTCGTCGGGGGAAGCCCCGCCAGGATCGCTTTCCTGCGAAGTATTTTGGAGGAGGGCCCGGCCGAAGGGCTCGAGCCGGCGAACCTCGGGAAGACCGTGCATGCGGTTTCGGGAGTCGGCGACTCGTACTTCCTGATCTACCTGGGAAGCGGACAGCCGGCCTACAAGAACCTGACGCTTCCGGAGGGCCGGCGCTACGAGGCCGACATCATCGACGCCTGGGACATGACCGTGACGCGCGCGGGCGGCGCCTGCGAGGGGGCTTGCCGGATCGAACTCCCGGGCAAGCCCTATATCGCCATCCGGCTCAGGAAAATCGGCTGAAGCCTTCCGGGAGTGGGCGCGGGCAGGCCGCGCCGGCTCCCTGCCGGGAGCGAGAGCCGGGTCAGCCGCGCCGGCTCAGGCCAGCGGCAGCCAGACGCTCATTTCCCCGAAGCCCCTGTTGTCCCAGGCGTAGTAGGGCACCATGCGGACGGGAATCGGCGCCGGCGGCGTATTCACGAAGGGCCGGTACAGAGGCCCGCCCCCGGTGCCCCCCGATGCCTGTCGCGCGAAACCCGTGCAGTTCAGGCCGACGACCCGTTCGCCTTCAACCTCCATCTCCGTCGGCCTGAACGAGGCGTTCCGGGGAAGGTGGACATCGAAGACCGAAACGCCGTCGCCCAGGTCGGCGGACTCAAGGCAGTAGACCAGGGGGCCGCGCATGACGGCGACCTGGTTCCGGGTTTCTTCAAGTAGGGGATGCGCTTCCATCAACCTGGCGTCCATGGGGAGCTCCAGCTCCAGCAGGTCCCCCGCCGACCAGGAGCGCTCAACCCGGATGAAGCCGTCCTCGCCGACCGGGGCGTCGATCGCCGAACCGTTGAGGCGGACGGGCGCCGCGCCGGCCCAGGCGGGGATGCGGGCGGAAATCGTGAAAGCGGCGGCGCCCCTTATCCCGGCGATGCGCAGGGATATCCGGCCCTCCCAGGGATAATCGCCCGTCTGCTCCAGCCTCACCGTCGTTCCGTTGCCCATCGTCAGGCTCGCCGAATTGGAGCCGTAGAACAGGACGCGGCATTCCGGGGCTGCCGCCGGAAGCGAGACGGCGTACGCGTAGGCCTTGGTTTCCGCGATCGTGCGTACCAGATTGGGCGGGCAGCAGAAAGACGAAATGTACGGTTCCCGCTGCCGCGACCACTTCAGGGAGAAGGGCAATTCGCGGACGCGGCGGAGAGCGTTCGCGTAGAAATAGCGCGTGCCGTCCAGGCTGATCCCCGCCAGGGCTCCGTTGTACAGCACCGCTTCCATTACGTCCAGGAAACGCGATTCGCCTGAAATGAGGAACATGCGCCAGTTCCACAGGTAGTTGCCGATGGCGGCGCAGGTCTCGTTGTAGGCGGTGACGTTCGGCAGTTCGTATGCACGCCCGAAGGACTGGTGGGTGCGCTGGATGCTGAAATAATCGGAGGAACCGTAGGGGGAGACTCCGTCGTATAGGGCGCCGCAGCTTCCGGTGATGTACATCTTCCGGAAGACGACATCGTTCCAGACGCATTCCAGCATATCCCGGTATCCGGCGCCGATGCCGGCGCCGACCCCGGCGCCGACCCCGGCATCGCTTTCGGCGTATAGGTCCGCGACCCCCGCGTACAGGTAGCTCGCGCGGACGGCGTGGCCCATCGCCTCCCGTTGGGAGAGCAGGGGAGTCCGGTCCTGGTTGTCGTCGGTCCCGTTGCGGACCTGGTCGCGTAGCGCGATGAGCCGGCGGCAAAGCTCGAGCCACCGGCGGTTTCCGGTGGCGCGGTACAATTCCGCCAGTCCCATGTAGTGGGAAGGACAGACCGCGGTCTTGGCCTTGTCGGGCGATACGGAGGAAAAGACCGAATCCAGGTACCCGGCTGCCTTTTCGGCGACTTCCAGCAGCTTCCGTGTCCCGAAAGCCCGGAAATGGACGCAGGCGGCCGTCATCAGGTGGCCCAGGTTGTAGACCTCAAAGTTGAGTTCGTCCGCCAGGGGCGATTGCGCATCGGGGTCGGCCGCTTTTTCTATCGCGCGTTTGGTGAAGATGTAGCCGCTCGGCTCCTGGACGCGTGCGATGACGGAGACCGCATCGTCCACGAAGCCCCGCAGTTCCGGGTCAGGATAATCGACGAGGGAGAAGCAGGCCGCTTCCAGCCATTTGTAGAAGTCGCCGTCATGGAACGGCGGACCCCGGTGCTCTCCCTCTTCAATGCCGGCGGCGACGCGGAAATTGGTCCAGCAATGGCTCACCGCCGGATCTTCCAACAGGGCGCGCATGTTCGGAACCATGCGCTCGGCGCAGAGCTTCGTCTTTTGCGCCCAGAAACCGCCGGTCCAGGAAACATCGCGGATGCCCGGTGCCGTCCAGCGGGCCAGGGGACTGAGCGCGGTATCGGTCATCATGCGTAACCTTCCTTCTTTCGGGGCTGAAGGAAGCGCCGGACCTTCAGCCGGTCGTCCCTTCCTTCCGTTCGGTGATCAAGCCGCGCCAGATGACGTCGTGCTCGCGGATCGCCGCCAGGGCGGCCTTTTCGTCGCGCCGTTTCAGGGCGTCCACCAGGGCGCCGTGGGTCTCAAGCCCGTGTCCGGGCTGCATGGTCGGTTCAAGCAGTTCGATGACGAACGCGTAAAGGTTTTCCACGAGCAGGTTGCCGGTCGCCCGTCCCATCGCCGCGTGGAAGGCCAGGTCCAAGGGCAAAGCCATGGCCGCGTCGCCGCGGTGTTCGGCGTCGCAGTGCGCGAGCGCGCCGTAGGCCGCTTCCATTTCCCGGAGCGCGGAATCGTCCGTCTCCAGCCGGTTCAGGATAAGCGATACGACACCGGTCTCCACCAGTATCCGGAGTTCGACCAGTTCAGCCACGTCCGATCCGGAAACCAGCAGGCGGAAGAGCAGCGGGTCGAAGAGCTTCTTGTTCGCCCTCGTGGCCACGTAGGTTCCGTCGCCCCTGCGTATATCGATGACGCCGAAGGCCGAAAGGATCTTCATCGCTTCCCTGATGGATCCACGGCCCACGTGCAGCAACTCGGCGAGCTCGCCTTCCGGAGGGATGAGATCCCCGGGTTTCAATCTGCGCTGTACGAGCGAAGTCCGGATCGCCGCCACTACCTGTTCGACGGCAGTGGTCCGGGGCTCGCTGGCTTCGAAAATCGGGTTGCTTTCCATAAGTGTTTTCGTAGTGTACGCCCACGACGCCAACTCATCAAGCGCCGCCGGATTCGCCCTCCTTCCGGTTGTTGCGGATCTTCGGTCAGATCAGCGCCGCGGCGTCGTTATCCCCGCCAGTATGGTCGTAGATCGCCCATCCAAGGTACTTTTCGGTCGCCTCGCGGATGACCGGAGCGCAGGAACCGCGGGCCATGGCGACATGGTGCTCGAAACCGTTGGCGCACAGGGTGGCCATCAGCTTGCGCAGGCGCGGAACCTCGCAGACGGCGATGCCGCCGTCCATGCCGTAGGGGTCGTCGGTGAAGCGGCCGTGGCCGACATAGCCCTTGATCCTGCCCGCGGTATCGTCTGTCGACATGCGGAAGAAAGTCATCTCCCCTGCCTTGACCTTGCCTTTCACTGCGCCGAAACAGGACTCCCGGCCGATAGTGTTGCCCAGGATGTCGAGGGTTCCGATTTCCGGCTCCGTGCCGAAGAAGCTCCGGGGATAGTTGGCGCAGTGGGTGCCGACGCATTTGTCGGGGTGACCGGCGAAGTTGTTGTTCCAGTCCAGGAAACCGGGAGGATTCCCGCCCGCAAGCAGCAGGGCGTACATGGAGACCGCGCCTGCGATGTCGGTCTCGCAGGCGGAGGGGCGGCCTTCTTCGCCCATCATGCTCATGGAAAGGCAGGAGGCGCAGCCGTAGTTGTACTGGATGCTGTCCCAGCACTGGATGGCGCTTGCGTCCAGGTCGTTCTCGTCCATCCAGCGCTCGACGACGAGGCCGAAGCGGGCCTGGCGTTCGAGCTTTTCGGCGACCGCTTCCGGAGCCAGGCGGCCGTAGGCGCGGATCGCGGCGAGCTTGGCCTTCAGGGCCGGATCACCGGTTTTCACCTTGTTCGCCCGGGCCAGGATTTCCGAGAGGTCCACGGGTTCCACCACGATACCGGTCGCCTGCAGCAATTTCTCGCTGTAGCGGACAGTGCGGAAGGCGCCGGGCCGGGTGCCGATCTGGCCGATGCGTGCGTTCCTGAGCCCGCGCGCGGTACGGCAGACGGCGGCGAAACGCCGCAGGTCCTCGGCGAAGGCGTCGCTCTCCACCGCGCAGGTGTGGGTGGCCGTGTCGGTGAAGCGGATTCCGTTCTGGAACAGGTTGTTGCAGACTGAAAGCTTGCCGCAGAATGAATCGCGGCGCTGCGCGAGGCCCACCTTGTCGTTTTCGTCGTCCGAAGCCTGGACCAGAACGGGAAGGTTCAGGCGGGAGCGGGCGAGGGTCTCCACGATGCCGAGCTCGTCGCTGAAGTTGGGCAGGATTACGACGATACCGTCGATTCGTTCGCTTTCCTTGCGGAAAAGCTCCGCGCAGAGGGCCGCGTCCCTGACCGACTCGATAGCGCCGTTCCGGGTGGCGCCTTCGGGCGGAATCACGTAGTCGATGCCGAGACCGTCGAGCCTGGCCAGGACCTGGGCGCGCGCTTGTCTGGCGAGCTCGCCGTTGAATATGTTGCGGGTGCCGATGATGAGGCCGAAGCAGGTCGGCCGGGCCATTATGCCTCTCATGTTATCCCTCCGTAGCACTATTATTGCGTATCCGTCCGGCCTATTTGGTCGCCCAGAGCTTGAACGACGCCTTGCGTTGCAGGTCGCTCTGCAGCTGGTCCGCGACTACGGCGGTGATGATGACCAAGCCCTTGATGACAATCTGCCAGAAGGAGGAAACGCCGAGCATGACCAAGCCGTCCCCCAGCACGCCGATGACGAAGGCGCCGATTATCGAACCGCCGATACCGCCTTTGCCGCCCGACAGCGAGGTCCCGCCGAGCACCGCGGCGGCGATCGCGTTCATCTCGAAAGATTCGCCCGTCGCGGGATGGGAGGCCACCAATTGCGAACTGACCACCAAACCGACTATGGCGGCGGTGAAGCCGCTGAACATATACACGATGATTTTGACGCGGTTTACGTGGATGCCTGAGAGCCGGGAGGCGTTTTCGTTTCCGCCGACCGCGTAAATATGCCGGCCCAGGGGCGTTTTCCGCGCGGTATAGGCGGATAGCAGACTAAGCGCGATCATTATCCAGATGAGGAACGGTATACCGAGGAAATTTCCGGCTCCCAACAGGGGAAACCCGGTATTTCCCAGGGCCGGATTGCCGATCAGGTTCGGAAAGGTTTTTCCGCTCGACCTCAGCAAGGCGAAGCCGCGGGCGACGTACATCGTTCCCAGGGTGGCGATGAAGGGCGCGACCTTGAACCGCGTAATCAGCAAGCCGTTGATGAGCCCTATCAGCACGCCGAGGGACAAGGAGATGAAAATGACGACGGGAACGCTGAAATATATCGTGACGCCGAAAATATCCAGGATGAGGCCTTCATAGATGAGCCCGCCCGCGATCATGCCCGAGAAGCCGACCACCGCGCCGACGGAGAGATCGATTCCGCCCGAAATAACGACGAAGGTCATGCCGAGCGCGAGGATCGCGTTTATCGCGACATGCTTGGACATGATCACCAAGTTTCCGATCGTAAAGAAATTGGGAGACAGGATACTGAAGACCGCCGTCAGCATGAAAAGGGCGATGAAGGTCCGCAATTGAATCAAGAGCAGCCTCGCGTCGATGCGGCCGCCGGCTCGTTTTCCCAAGTTAGTAGGCATGTTTATGCTCCTTGTCCGTTTGTCCGCGTCATGCCAAGGCGACTGAAGCCGCCACCAGCTTTTCCTCCGTCGCTTCCGAGCGATCGAAGGTACCCGTCACCCGTCCTTTCGAAAGGACGATTATCCTGTCCGAAATGGCCAATATTTCCTTGAGTTCGGAGGTAACCAAGATTACGCCCATCCCGTCCGAGGCGAGCGCGCGCACGATCCTGAAGACGTCGCCTTTGGCGGCGACATCGATGCCCCGGGTAGGCTCGTCCATCAAAAGAACCTTCGGACAGGCCAGCAGACCTTTGCCGATTACGACCTTCTGCTGGTTTCCGCCCGACAGCGAACCGATGGACGCGTCGCGCGAACTCACCTTGATTGAGAGCTGCTTGATGCGTCCGTCGACTTCGCGGTCTTCCTCCGCATCCAGAATCCGGAAAAACTTGGTGAAACGTCCCAGGCTGGAAATCGTCATATTGCTTGCTACGGACAGGTTCTGGATGAGGCCCTCCCGTTGCCGGTCCTCCGGAATCAGGGCGATGCCGTCCGATATCCGGCCGGCTATGTCCGAGGTCGTCAACGTCTTGCCGTTGATGACGATCTCCCCCGTAGCTTCCGGCCTCGCCGCCATTATGCATTCGAACAGTTCGGAACGGCCGGCGCCGATAAGGCCGTATAGACCGAGGATTTCCCCGCGTCGAAGGCGCAAGGAAACCTTGTCCACCGTCCAGCCGCCGCCGACCCGGGGCAACGAGACGCCGCGGAGCTCGAAATACGGCTCGCCTATTTTTCGGGACTCGTCGGATCCGACGTCGATGTTCATGCCGCCGGTCATATGCCGGATTATCCAGGGAAGATCCACGTCCGATCGGGGCGCGCTGGCCCTGAGCTTCCCGTCCCGAAGCACCGTAATGTAATCGCCGATGCGCAGAAGCTCTTCCAGCCGATGGGAGATATAGACGATCGATACGCCGGAAGCCTTCAATTCGTCTATGATCTTGAACAGCACCTCCGTCTCGGAATCGCTCAGGGCGGAACTCGGCTCGTCCATGATGAGTATCTTCGCGTCGCGGGAAAGCGCCTTGGCGATCTCGACTATCTGCTGTTCCCCGATGCGGAGTTCGCCCACGAGCGTTTTCGGATCCAGATCGTGTTGAAGCCGCGCCAGCAGGGACCGGGCTTCCTCCTCCTGGGCGCGGTGGTCGATATGAATTCCGTTGCGGGCTTTCTCGCGGCCCGCGAAGATATTCTCCGCGATGCTCAGGTTCGGGAAGAGGTTGAGTTCCTGGTAGATGATGACGATCCCGTCCTTCTCCGCCTCTATCGTGTCCGCGTGGCGGACGGGCTTGCCTTCAAGAAGGAGTTTCCCGTCGCTCGCCCGCTCCACCCCCGCCAGTATTTTCATCAGGGTGGATTTGCCCGCCCCGTTTTCTCCTATCAGCACGTTCACCTTGCCGCGCCTGACGTCGAAATCCACCGAATCCAGGGCCCTTGTCCCCGGATACACCTTGGTCACGTTCCGGGCGCTGAGTATGATATCGCGGTCAGGCATTGCGTTCATTTCCATTCAAGGCGAACAGGAGTGACTACGACGGGAATCCCGCGCTCGTAGGTTACGAATCCGTGGAAGACGAGTTTTTTCCCCGTCATCGCGGAAGGATCGGTTTCGGCGAACACCCCATCCCTCACCCGCGCATTGAGCTCGTTGGAGAGAGCCGCATAATCGAGTTGATTGACGAAATCGTCGAATGACACGAACGGAAGCGCGTCGCGGATCGAGCTTCCTTTAAAGACCGGTCCTATCTGGAGGAGCGCGTCCGCCTTCCCGTCCCCTGCGGCGCCCGGGGCGGATAGAAGGTCGAGTTCGGCGATCCCGACCCGGGATTCGGTGTTGACCTTGAGCACCCGCGCCTCGCCCCTGACGGCGAAATTGAACGGCGCGCCCTCCGCCACCTGGCGCCGCCCGAATTCGCGTGAAGCCCCCGCCTCATCGGCGGCGAGCCGCTCCAGCAATGAAGAGAGTTCGGTCGATTTTTCCGTCGAATACGGAAGGAGACGGGCATCCCAAAGTTCGCCGACATAGGCTTTCGCATCGAACGACCCGTCGGCGAAATAGATTTCCAGGGCGCCCTTGGTTTTTCCGGCGTCCTTTTCGTCGTGCCTGACAACAACGCAGGAAAGCAGGACGAGAGCGCTCATGCATACGAGCGGAAACGATCGCCTCATTCGGTTACTCCTCGGCTGCGATACGATAAGACCGGGGCGCTATCCCGCGCCCCGGCCGACTCCGCGGGAAACCCTATTGCTTCAGCGCGAAGGTTTCAAGCTTGTCCGCGTTCGCCGCCGTGATCAATACGCAATCGATCAGCTGTTTTTCGGGGAGCCCGGTCGACTTGTTCTTGAGGTACGTATCGGCCTGTTCGACCGCCATCTCGGAGATGCGGGCGGCCGGCTGCAGGACCGTCGCCTTGATGTCGCCTGCCTTGATGGAATCGCGGACATCGTTTGAACCATCGAATCCGACGACGATGACATTGCCCTTTCCTGCGGTCTTGAGAGCTGCCATCGCGCCCATGGCCATCGTGTCGTTGCCGCAGATGACGCCCTTGATGTTCGGATTGGCCTGCAGGATGGATTCCATCTTGGAGTAAGCCTCGGGTTGGCTCCAGTTGGCGCTCTGGCGGGCGACCATCTTCAATGCGGGATACTGGTCGATCACGTCGTGGTATCCCTTGGAGCGGATGCCGGCGTTGGTATCCGATTCCTTTCCGACCAATTCCACGAAATCGCCCTTCTCTCCCATCAGTTTCACGAACTCCTCCGCTCCGAGCTTGGCGCCCTGGTAGTTGTTGGAGACGATCTGGGATACGGCGACTCCGGTGGCGTTGATTTCGCGATCGATCAGGAAGCTGGGGATGCCCGCGTCCTTCGCCTTCTTTACGGCGGTGATGGTCGCGTCGGCGCCGGCGTTGTCCAGGATGATGGCCAGCGCCTTGTTGGCGATGGCGGTGTCGATCAGGTTGTTCTGCTTGTTCGCGTCATCGTCATGGACCAGGACCATCGGCTCGTAACCCATGGCCTTCGCCCGGGCTTCGGCGGCGACCGCCTCGGACTTGAAAAAGGGATTGGCGGGCGAAGGGGTGATGATCACGATGAGTTTCTTTCCCGTTGCCGCCTTGGCGGCGTCGCCCTGGCCGGCGGCGTAAAGCGAGCTGGAGAGGGCCGCGGTCGCCAGAGCGGCGAGTACGAGCTTCGACAATTTCATGAGAGCCTCCTTGAAAAAATGCTTACTTATTTCTACCACTTGTATTTTCGTATGTCAATTATTATTTTCTTTTATTTCGTTTGACACATTCGTATAGTTTTGTTAGTCTTCTATTGCCTCTAAATGACTATGAATTTCTACTTCTACTAATACTAGGAGACATGATATGGAAGAAACGAATCAGCTCCGCCGCAAAGCGATAGAATTGCGGAAGGACCTGATCGCGATGATCTACGGGGCAAAGACCGGCCACACCGGCGGCTCGCTTTCGTCCCTGGACATCCTTACGGCCCTGTTCTATGGAATCCTGAAAATGGACAGCGCGAATCCGGCTTGGCCGGACAGGGACCGCTTCGTGCTCAGCAAGGGGCACAGCGTCGAAGGTTACTATAATATCCTGGCGGACAAGGGATTCTTCCCCAAGGAAGAGCTCGCGACCTTCAGCAAATTCAAGACCCGCCTCATCGGGCACCCGAACGTCAAGGTTCCCGGCATCGAGATGAATACGGGAGCGCTCGGACACGGCTTGTCGGCTTCGGTCGGCATGGCGCTTGCCGGCAAGATGGACGCCAAGGATTACCGCGTATTCGTCCTGATGGGGGACGGAGAGCTGGCGGAAGGCTCGATCTGGGAAGGAGCGATGGCCGCGGCGAACTTCGGCCTGGACAACCTGGTCGGCATCGTCGACCGGAACCGCCTCCAGATTTCCGGCGACACGGAGAAGGTGATGCGCCTGGACAGCTTGAAAGGCAAATGGACCGAGTTCGGGTGGGAGGTCCGCGAGGTCGACGGCCACGATATACTGCAATTACTGAAAACCTTCCGTACTATACCGTTCAGAAAGGGGAAGCCCAGCATGGTCATCGCCAACACGGTCAAAGGGAAAGACATTTCCTTCATGGAAAACGTCGCCAAGTGGCACCACGGCGTGCCCTCGCAGGAACAGATGGTCCAGGCGTTCGCCGAATTGGATAGCCTCCTCGCGGATTTATCCGAATGAGCGCCGCGAGCAGCTGCCGGGAGTCGTTCACTTCCGCCCTTCTCCGCCTGGCCAAAGCCGATCCCCGCATCGTCGCGCTTACTTCCGACTCGCGCGGTTCCGTTTCCCTGGGCGAGTACGCGGCCGCGCTTCCCGCCCAGTTCGTGGAAGTCGGCATAGCCGAACAGAACGAGGTCGGCATCGCGGCAGGCCTCGCGAGCTGCGGGAAGACCGCCTTCGTATGCGCGCCCGCGTGCTTCCTTTCTGCGCGTAGCCTCGAACAGATCAAGGTCGACGTTGCCTACTCGGGCACAAACGTCAAGATAGTCGGCGTCTCGGGAGGCGTCAGCTACGGCGCCCTGGGGACTTCGCACCATTCCCTTCACGACATCGCCGTCTTCCGGGCCATCCACGGGATCATCGTCTTCCTCCCCTGCGACGCCCGGCAGACCCGGAAGATGACCGAATGGCTCGCTCTGAACGAAGGCGCCGCCTACATGCGCATGGGGCGAGGCGCGGTACCCGACGTATACGAAACGGACGATCCGCCCTTCGTCATGGGGAAGGCGAACCGGCTCAAGGAAGGATCGGACCTCACCATCATCGCGGCCGGGGAGATGGTCCGGCACGCGCTGGACGCGGCCCTGGCCCTGGAGGCGGGAGGCGTGGGCGCCCGCGTGCTGGACATGCACACCCTGAAGCCCCTGGACGAGGAAGCCGTGATCGCGGCCGCCGCCGAAACGGGGCTCATCATCACCGTGGAGGAGCATAGCGTGAACGGCGGCCTCGGCGCGGCGGTCGCGCAGACGGTGGTCCGGAACAGGCCCGTTCCCATGCGCATGCTCGGCCTCCCCGACGAGGCGATCGTCGCGGGCAGTTCCGCTGAGCTGTTCGAGCATTACGGGCTGAACGCCCGGGGTATCGAGGCCGCCGCCCTGGTGGCCCTCGCGGCCGGGAAGGCGACCGGGAAGGCGACCGGGAAGGCGACCGGGAAGGCGACCGGGAAGGCGGGTCGGAAGGCGGGTCGGAAGGCGGAGCGGCCATGAGCGGGAGGTACCTGCTGGGGATCGACCAAAGCACCTCCGGCACGAAAGCCCTGCTTTTCTCGGATCGGGGCGCCATCCTCCACCGATGCGACGTCGCCCACGCCCAGCATTATCCGCGGCCCGGCTGGGTGGAACACGATCCGGAAGAAATCTACCGGAATACGATCCTGGCGGTCCGCAAATTATTGGCCGAAACGGGCGTCGACCGCGCCGGAATCGCGGCCCTGGCCCTGACGAATCAACGGGAGACCGCAGTCGTCTGGGAAAAGGGGAGCGGCCGTCCCGTCCACAACGCCGTCGTCTGGCAATGCCAACGGGGAGCCGCCATCTGCGACAGCCTTGCGGCGCGCCTTGAAGGGGAGGGGAGGGCGGACCTCATAAAGGAAAGGACCGGACTCGTGCTCTCGCCCTACTTCTCCGCATCCAAGATCCGGTGGATTCTGGACAACGTCCCCGGCGCGCGCGAAAAGGCGGAACGCGGCGGACTGCTCTGCGGGACCGTGGATTCCTGGCTGATCTGGAAGCTCTCGGGCGGTAAGGCTCATGCGACCGACTATTCCAACGCGAGCCGGACCCAGCTCTTCGATATCGGGGAATTGCGCTGGGACGAGGAGCTGCTCGACCTTTTCTCGATTCCCCGGAGCATGATGGCGGAGCTCCGGTTCTCCGACCGGGCCTTCGCGCAGACCGATCTTGAAGGACTCCTGGAAAAGCCGATTCCGGTCTCCGGAGTGATGGGCGATTCGCACGCCGCCCTATTCGGTCAGAACTGCTTCGTTAAGGGCATGGCCAAGGCGACCTACGGCACCGGATCCTCCATCATGATGAACATAGGCGATCGCCCGATCCGTTCCGGAAGCGGTCTGGTATGCTCGATCGCCTGGGGCATGGACGGAAAAGTCGAATACGTATTCGAGGGCAACATCAACTGCACGGGCGCGACGATCCAGTGGCTGGTCGACGACCTCCAGCTGATCGGATCGGCGAAGGAGGCGGGAAGGATCGCCGCGACGGTGCCGGACACCCAGGGCGTCTACCTGGTGCCCGCCTTCGTCGGCCTGAGCGCGCCGTACTGGGACAGCGCGGCCCGCGCCTCCATCACGGGCATTTCCAGGGGTACCGGGAAGGCGCATGTGGTCCGCGCCGCGGAGGAATCCATCGCCTACCAGATCAAGGATATCCTGGACCTCATGGTCAGGGAGTCCGGCACCGATCTTCCGGAATTGCGCGTGGACGGCGGTCCGACCCGGGACGAATTCCTGATGCGCTTCCAGGCTGACATCCTTTCCGTACCGGTGGTCCGCTCCGGGATCGAGGAGCTATCGGCGACCGGTTCCGCCTATATGGCGGGCCTGGCGGTCGGGTTCTGGAAGGACAAAGCGGAGATCGCTTCCCTCCGGGCGAGCGATACGGAATTCAGGGGAACCATGGAGAAGGCCGTGATCGACAAGCTCTACCGCGGCTGGAAGGGCGCCGTCGGGCGGGCGCTCACCGAAGCTCGGGCCTTGGAGCGCGGTGATTAAGCGGGTATGATGTGATCATGTTCGCGGAACAACGGCGATTGAAGATACTCGAACTCATCCAGGAAGAAGGCAGCGCCAGGGTCCGTGACCTCGCGCGCATCTTCTCGGTCACCGAACCCACGATCCGCCAGGATCTGGAGAAGCTGGACGGGGAAGGCCTGATAGTCAAGGAACACGGCGGAGCGTTCCTGAAATCCGTTCCCGTGCAGGTGAAGAGCTTCGCGCTCCAGCACGGCGATAACATGGACCGCAAGTCGGCGATAGCGGACGCGGCGGCGGCCTTCGTCTCCGACGGCGAATCGCTGATCCTGGATTCAGGCTCCACCGTCAGCGAGTTCGCCAAACGTCTGGTCGGCCGTCACGACCTGACCATCGTGACGAACGCCCTCAACATAGCGCTGTTGCTCGGCGCCGAACGCGGCATGGAAGTCCTGGTGACCGGGGGCGAATTCAAGCCTCCTACCCTTTCGCTCACGGGGGAGAAGGCCGCGGGTTTCTTCCAGAATATCAGATCGTCAAAACTCTTCCTGGCGACGGGCGGCATCTCCGTGAACGGAGACCTGACCTATCCCGGGCTGAGCGACATTCCCGTCAAGCGCGCGATGATCGAGTCCGCGGCGGAAGTCTTCCTCCTGGCGGATTCGACCAAATTCGGCCGGTCGTCCCTGGCCATCCTGGGGGGCCTCGAGCTGGTCGACTGCCTGATAACGGATTCCGGCCTGTCCGACGAGGACCGCCGGCTGTGCGAAAAACGCGGAATCAGGGTTGTGGTCGCCGAGCTGCCTCAGGGCGCCGCAAAAGAATGATGCGAACGATCCGGTTCAATATCAGCACGGAATAATTCATCGCAGAGCGGTGAATCGCGTTCGCGCTTCTCGTCGTGCCCTCCGCTATCGAACCGTCTCGGCGCGATCAATCTTCCGGGGCGTCGAACACGAGTTCCGGTTTTTCGTTGAAGTTGAAGCCCGATTCCAGGATCTGGTTCTCGCCTGCCTTGAGTATCGTCCTGCGTATGCCGGCGTCCGGCACGCGGTATTCCAGGTTTCCGAAGGTCACGACGACGCCCTTGAACATGGTTTCTTCTATGACGGCGATGCTCCGGCGCGAGGGGAGCAGGCGATCGCGCAGGGCGGGGAATTTACCGCGGAGCGCGGCGATCTCCGCGCTGATCCCGTCCAGAGACGCCTGGAGCTGAAGCCGCGCCTGCTGCGCGCGGGCTTCGGCCGGGCTGTCCGCGCGGCCGTCCTTGATCAGTTTCCCGAGCTGTTCCAGCTGCCTTTCGACCTTGTCCCATTCATCCTGCTTCCGGTTGATGCCCGCCGCGGTGGCCCGGTATTCGAGCAGCAGGATCGGTTCCACGCCGATGGAAAGCTTCGTCGCAGCCTCGTTGAAATTGCCGAGCTTCTTGCACCAGAAACTACCGCCGACGACGAGGTCGCTCGCGATGACCTCCGATCGCCGGCCGTTCAGGACGCAATGCTTGAAGGCGGTTATGCGGGAGTGCATGATCGCCTCTTCCGCCAGCACGTTTCCGCGGCAGGTCACCGTGCAGCTTACGATGTATCTGGCCAAGAGATCGCCGCCGCAGTCGATGGCGCCTCCGCCGTTGCCGTTTATGCCGGTCTTCAGCAGGATGCTTCCCCCCGCCTTGAGCGAGGCCTTGCCGACGCTGTTGCCGACCTGCAGGTCGCCGCCGGCTTCGACGCTGAAGCCGTCGGCTACGCTTCCCTCGATGACGACCGAGCCGTCGAAGCGGATGTTCCCGGTTTCGTAGTTGACGTTGCGCACGGTGATCACCGGCTCGATGAGTATCTTCCCGTCGGCGAGCCTCACGTTGCCGTCGCATTCGGCGTAGAGCCGGGTGCCGTCCGGAGACAGCCGGGTATTCGCTCCCGCGCCGAGCTTGACGATCTCGCTGTCCGTAGCCGCGGGTATCGTTTCGCCCGTGACCTTCCTGCCGTCGACCGCCACGACCGGCGGCACGAGCTCCGCCAGAAGATCCCCTGCCTTGCGGTTTTCTATGAAGTTCAGCTCTTTCAGGTTGATGCGGCCGAAGTCCATTTCCAGCCAGGGCTTGCCCCGGTTCGCGTTGAAGTGGTGGACCGCCCGGTGCGCCCGCCCGAAAACCGGCTGGACCCCTGCCGCCACCGGTACGGGTTTGCCGTAATCTTTCCGGAAAAGCAAGCCCCGGATGCATTCGCTGTCGATGCCGAAGCTGACGCCCGCCTGTACCAGCTCTTCCAGGACCTCGGAAAGCATCGGGGAAGCGGCGCCCTTCTTCGGAGGGCGGACGGTGATCGAAGCGGACATCCCGTCCCCGGCTATATCGACGATGATCGAGGCCGCAAGGGATCGGCCGCCCGGCCATTCCACGAGGGGGACCGCCTCGCCGCTGCCCTTCTCGATCAGATCGCGGATCGTCTTGGCTCCGACCCGCGGGACGCCCAGCAGTTTCATCCGATTTTCGACCTCTTCGGGATAGACCGGCCTTCCCGTGCCCTCGGGCGGCCGGACGGTCAGGTAGGCCCAGCCCTTACGGTAGAAGAGGTCGAATTTCCCGTTTTCCGCGGCCGGTTTCTGCTTCATCGGCCCGAGTGTAGCCCGCGCGCGCGATCCGGGCATAGACCCCGGCTCCAACCATGATATAATCCGCCGAACGGAGGCTCTTCATGCCGAATAAATTAAACTTGGCCAACCTGGACCGTATTTCCAAGGACATCAAACGACCGACTTACGATCGTTCCCGATTGAAGCACGGTATCGTCCATATCGGGGTCGGCGGTTTCCACCGGGCCCACCAGGCCGTGTACCTGGACGATCTCTTGCATACGAGCGGCAACGAGGCCTGGGGCTTGTGCGGGATCGGTCTGCTGCCCCATGACAAGCGCATGGCGGAAATCATGGCGGCGCAGGATTGCCTTTATACGGTGGTGGAGCGCGACAACAAGGGGGATGTTCCCCGCATCATCGGTTCCATGACCGCGTTCCTTTGGGCGCCGGAGAATCCGGAGGCCGTCATAGAAAAAATGGCTTCGCCGGACTGCCGCATCGTCGCGCTCACCATCACCGAGGGCGGCTACTACATCAACCAGGGTACGGGCGAACTGGACGCGAAGCACCCCGACATCGTGAAGGAACTCTCCAACACCGGTTCGCCCGTGTGCGTATTCGGCTACCTGGCCGCGGCCCTCTCGCGCCGCCGGGAGCGGGGAATGAAACCCTTCACCGCCCAGTCCTGCGACAACATCCAGATGAACGGGGACATGTTCAGGAAGACTTTCCTTGCCTTCCTGAAGCTGAAGGACAAGAGCCTGCACGACTGGGTCGCCGCCGAATGCGCCTTTCCGAACAGTATGGTGGACCGCATCACCCCCGCGACGACCGACGAAAACCGCGCGATGGTGGAAACCTCGTTCGGGATTACGGACGCCTGGCCGGTCGTGACCGAGCCGTTCCGGCAATGGGTGATCGAAGATCGCTTCCCCCTCGGCCGTCCCGCCTGGGAGAAGGTCGGGGCCCAGCTAGTCGAAGAAGTCCTCCCTTACGAGAAGATGAAGATTCGCCTCCTGAACGCGGGGCACCAGGCGATCGCGTACGTCGGCATGCTCATGGGCTACGCCCTGGTGAACGAGGCGATGGAAGATCCCCTCATCCGCAAATTCGCGCGGAAGATGATGGACGACGAAGTGACGCCCATCCTGCCGCCCGTTCCCGGGGTCGACCTGGAAGCCTACAAGGGCAGCCTCATCGAACGCTTCTCCAACCGGTCGATCAAGGACACCCTGGCCCGGCTCGGGACCGACGGGTCCGCGCGCATCCCCAAATTCGTGCTCCCTTCCATCGCCGAGGCGGTCAGCAAAGGCGGCCGGATTTCCTGCCTCTCCTTCACCGTCGCCTCATGGCTCTGGTACCTGCAGGGCAAGGACGACGCTGGCAAGGCGATGCCCATGAGCGACGCCATGCTCGCGACCCTCCGCGCCGCTCCCGGCTTCGGCGGCGACGATCCCCGCGGGCTTCTGGCCATCCATGAGCTTTTCGGCGACCTTTCCGCCTCGGCCGCTTTCACGGACCAGGTCGTACGGAGCTACGGGAACCTGCGGACCAGAGGAGCCAGGGAAACGCTGGTTTCCCTCGTCGCCGGGCAATAGGCCGGCCGACAGGAGGGCGGTCAAGGCGATTGAAGCGACCTGATTTGACCTGCTGACCTTAACAAACCTAAACTGGGGACACGGGAGTGCCCAAGCCCATGGCAAAACGCATCGAACCCTCCATTCCTTCCGATGTGCTTGCGGCTTTCAGGGTCGAATCGCGGAACAGGACCCTTGCGTCCGGGCGGATCATGGCCGGCATCGGCATCGTCGCCATCGCTCTTTTCTGGCTGCAGGACGTCTTCATCGTGGGTACCCGCGATTTCGTTCCTTGGCGCATCCTCGGCTTGCTCCCCTTGACCGTATTCCTGGCGCTCTCGTTCGGCGCGTTCCGAAAAATGCCCGGCCTGATCGTTCCGATGCATGCGATCTCGCTGGCGGCGATGATGGCCATGATCTGCGGGGTAGCCGCGACGGTGGCTTTGCACGATGATTTCGATCCTGCCGACCTGCACGCCGCCGCCAACGGGATCTCGGTCGTCGTCGTCACGGCCTTCCTGTTCGCCGCGGGCGCCCGCAAATTCCTGGGCGCCATCGTCCTGCTCCCCATGGCCGCGCTGGCTGCGGCGCTGTTGTCCGAAGGCGCGCTGACCTCGCGGGAGTGGAGCTGCTTCTCCAATCCCGCGATGATGGCGGCGGCTATAGTCTCCTACGCCTTCTGGCAGGAGCGGGTCCGGCTACGCGATTTCGCGGTGAAGGCGCGGGCTGAAGCGAGCGACCGCATGGTCCGCCTGCAGCACAATATGATGTCGACCATGCTGGACGCGGTGGAGGAATCGGCCTTCCTCATGCGTCCGGACGGCGAAATCGCGTACGCCAACGAGACGGTGGCCGCGCGGCTCGGCAGCGACAAGCACTCGATCATCGGAAAGAACGCGTACGGGATGCTGCCGCCTGAGGTCGCCGAACGCCGCCGGGACGAGGTACGGCATTGCCTGGAGAGCGGAGAACCCGTACGCTTCAGCGACGAGCGGACGGACCGGCGCATCGACAATGTCATCTACCCCGTCCGCGGCATCGAGAACGAGATCGCCTACCTCGCGGTATTCGGGCTGGACATCACCGAACGCGTGAGAGCCGAGGAAGAGGTCGCGCGGCTCCTGGCCGGCAAGACCCTGATTCTGAAGGAAGTCCATCACCGCATCAAGAACAACATGGCCACCATCGCGAGCCTGCTCGCCATCAGCGCGGAAGCCTCGCCCGAACCGGGCGCCGCGACCGTGCTGGAAGAAATGCGCGGGCGCGTCCTGGCCATGATGGCGATCTACGAACGGCTGTACCGTTCCGAGGATTATTCGTCGGTGGGGTTGCGGTCCTACGTCCAGGACCTGATCGCGGAAATCGGGAACATCTATCGCACGGACGACTCGGTCGGCATCACGGCCGAGATCGATGACCTGGATGCGCCGCCCCGGATCAGCTTCGCCATCGGCATCATCGTGAACGAACTGATAATCAACGCCTTGAAGTACGCGTTCCCGGACAAGCGGCGCGGCACCGTCACCGTCCGCGTACGGGGATGCGATGGCGGCGGAATCGGGATGACCGTGTCCGACGACGGCATCGGCCTGGACGCGACGCGATCGCCGGATAAGAAAGAAGGGTTCGGCCACCAGCTGGTCCGGCTCATGGTGGAGCAATGCGGCGGCACGCTTTCGATGGAGACGGACGCCGGAACAGTGATAAGGATAAGCCTGCCCGCGCTCGGGTGAACCGGACAGTCGGGTTGCGCTCGGGTGAATCGGACGGCCGGCGTGCGGCCGTCAGTCTCAGGCCTCGAATTCCAGAACGACCGTCGTCCCCCGGCATCTTTCGATCCGGATCGTTCCCTTGAGTTGTTTGGCGAGACCGCCGACGAGGGTCAGTCCGAAGCCGTTCGAATTCTCGAAGTCGATGGAGGGGGGTATCCCGACGCCGTCGTCCCTGACCGCGATGCGGACCAACCCGTCGGCGGACCGGGCGGAAACGAAGATCGTGCCTCCGACCCCGCCGACGAACGCGTATTTCATGATGTTGGTCAGCAACTCGTTGATGATGATGCCCACCGATTGGGCTTCGTTCACCTTCAGGGCAAAATCGTCCATATCCGTCTCGACCCGGACCGATGCGCCGTCCGGGAAATTGTTTACTATTTCGCGGACAAGATCCGGAAAATAATCCTTCATGTTCAGCTGCGTGACATCGTCGGTCTGGTACAACTTCCCGTACAGGAGCAGAAGGCTGTGGACGCGGTTCTTCGCGTCCTGAAGGGCGCCGACCGCGACAGGATCCTCCAGTGCTCCGGCCTGGAGGGATAAGAGGCTGATGATGACGTTCAGGTTGTTCTTGACGCGGTGGTGGACTTCCTTGAGGATCAGTTCCTTCTCCGCGAGCAGGCTCCTGATCTTCCCCTCGGCGATATTCCGGTCGGTCACGTCATGGGCGATGACGACGGTGGTCATGGCGCCGTCCTTGCCCGGATAGGCGCTTCCGTGGCATTCGAAGGTGCGGTATTCTCCCTCCTTGTTCCTGAATCGCCATTCATCGACGGTGTTTTCGGCGCTCCCCGTCCGTCGCGCGATTTTATCCGACGCGGTCCCGGCATCGTCGGGATGCATGAGTTCCGTGACCTTCGATCCGAGCAGCTCGTCCGGCCCGTATCCGAACACTTTTTCGAAGTTGTCGCTGACGAAGGTGTAGCGCAACTGATCATCCACTTCGTAGATAAGGTCGCTGCTGTTGGAAATGATGCGATCGAGCTTGTTCCGGTAATTCCGCAAAGCTTCCTCGGCCTGCTTGCGTTCATCGATCTCTATGCAGGAACCGATGAATCCGATGCAATCCCCCTGGGGATCGAGGATGGGATTGCCTTGGTCGAAAACCCACCCGTATTCGCCGTTCGCCTTGCGCAACCGGTATTCTCCCGAGAATCTTTTATGCTCATCGAAGGCCTTGGCGAATTCCTCGAAGCAACCGTCAAGGTCGTCGGGATGGATCCCGACCATCCAGCCGAAGCCCAGCTCCTCCTGCAAAGTCCTCCCCGTATACTCAAGCCAGCGTTGGTTGAAATAGACCGATTTCTTGTCGAGCGTCGATTCCCAGATGAGCGCCGGCGAGTTGTCCGCCATGTTCTTGAATCGGAGCTCGTTCTCCATCAAGGAACGTTCATAGCGTTTCCTCTCGCTGACATCGCGGTAATTGCCCAGGATTCCGCGAATATCCGGATCCGACAGGAGATTGACGAGGGTTATCTCGATCCACTTGTAGTTGCCGTCTTTGCACAGGAACCGGCATTCGGTCGTCAGGGAGGCCGTCGGTTCGGGTACGAGGCGGGCGAACCGCGCCCGCAACCCTTCCGTATCGTCCGGATGGATGTATTTCCGGTAATCGGTTCCTATCAATTTGTCGGATGCCCAGCCGAACCATTTTTCGACATTGGGACTTTTATACCGGATGATGCCGTCCCGATCCATGATGACGATGACGTCGCCGATGTTCTCGAACAACTTTCTTTGGATCGCATCGATCCGGAGCGCGGAAATCTTGCTGTTAGCCTCGAACAGTTCCAGGGCCATTTCGATCGAAGAGCGGAGCACGAAGTCGCCGCCGCTCTTTAGGACATAGCCGTAGCGCGTGATGTCCCGGACCTTTTCGACCATTTCCTTCCCGGAATGGGATGTGAGGAATACGATGGGTACGGTCCTGGCTTTCAGGATCTCCCGTGCGGCCTCCGACCCCGGGATCCCGGGACCGAGGTCCATATCCATCAAGACCAGGTCTATGGTCCGGTCCTCGGCCGAAAGGCGGATCGCTTCCTCCCCCGTGGCAGCGGAGATGGCGTCGAATCCGAATGATTTGAGGTTTTTCAGGGTCGCCAGGGCGACGAGGGGCTGGTCTTCGACAAGAAGTATTTTTTTTAATCCGGTATTTTTCATATCAATAATTAACGTTCAATTGATATGCGCTGTCAAAAGGCGCCGGCGGTCCGATCAGAATTCCAGTTTCGCGATGAGCGCCCTGACCGCTGCTTCTTCCTGCCCGCCTTCCAGCTCCTTGGTGGCCATCGAGACCGCATCCGTCACCTCAGCCTCGTTCTTCCCGGCGAGGTCCGTCAACTGGCCGTACAGGTTTTTCAGGAACCAGCGGTTGGCGGTGACGAAGATCGAAACTTTCATGCCCCGAAGGTCCGGCTCCGTCTTCAGCCAGTCCCGCACGGGCGACTTGAAATTGAAGGCCATCACCATTCCGTAGACGACGATAGTGCGGTACTTCGAAAGATCCTTCGAATCCAGGTCCGCCGCGGCCGCCTCGTCGAACGGAATCCCCGCCTCTTTGAAACCGGTCCGGAAGTAACCGAGGTAGGGTTCGGACTCTTTGTTGATCTCGTCGTAGACTAACAGGATTTTCCCGTTCCCGCCGGCGGTCTGTGCCGACAGGATCGATGCCGCCATGAACAGGGCGATAGCGTACAGCATCCGCTTCATATTTTCCTCCAGGATGATTATAGTCCGCTTCCCTACAATCAGCAGAGGGGGGATTGCATAACTAGGCTGAAAGGAATAGGGTGAGTAAGTGATTACTCACCTTGCTCAGAAGGAAGGTCATCGATGAATAAAAAACCCGGCAAAGAGGCTCCCTTGGCGGAGGTCCTGCTTTCCATGTTGCCCGAAGGTGTCGCGGCAGCGGCCGCCGCGGCCAGCGAAGGCGACTCTCCGGCAGTCAGGCAAAGGAAACAGGAAATACTGGAGGCGTCCCTCCGCGTCTTTTCGCGCAAGGGCTTCGACGGGAGCAGGACCCGGGAGATCGCGCAGGAGGCGGGCACTTCCGAGGCGACCATTTTCAAGTATTTCCCGACCAAACGCCACCTCATGTTCGCCATCATCGAGCCGCTCGTGGAGACGATCGGCCGTCCGCTGTTCATGCGGCCGGTGGAGAAGATCCTGGAAAGCCAGAAGGGCAGGCCGCTGGAAGAGACCCTGACCCTCATCATGATAGACCGGTGGCGTATCCTGTCCAAGAACGAACGCCTCATTTTCCTGCTATATACCGAGGCGTCCAGGAATCCCGAATTGATCGAAGTCATGAAGGGCATCGTCATTCCGCAGGTACTCCGGTATCTGGAGCCCCTTTTCGCGGAAGCCTCGGCTTCCGGCGAGATCAGATCGGATCTATCCCCCCGCTTCCTCACCCGTTCTTTCCTCTTCCAGGTCTTCGGATTCCTGGCCCTCGTGCGGTTCCATTCCGAGACTTTCGCCCTGGACGAGGCCGAACGCGATATTACGGCAACCGTTTCACTGTTTGTCCGCGGCCTTGCGCCTCGGGAAGGAGAATTCAAGTGAGCATCATCGAAGTCCGCGGCGTGCGCAAGACGTACCGCTCGGGCGAAGCCGACGTTCCCGCCCTGCGCGGGATCGACCTTGATATCGGCCGCGGCCAATTCCTCGCCGTCGCGGGGCCCTCCGGTTCCGGAAAGACGACCCTGCTCAACCTTCTGGGCTGCCTTGATTCCCTGGACGGGGGCAGCATACGGATCGAAGGGGTCGACATCGCGTCCATGGACAAGACCGCGCGCGCGCGTTTCCGCAGGGAAAAACTCGGTTTCGTATTCCAATCCTACAATCTCGTGCCGGTTCTGACCGTCATGGAGAACGTGGCGATTCCCCTGGAACTGCTAGGCATGGACCCGAAGGAGATCCACGCGCGGTGCATGGAGGTCCTTGAGGAAGTCGGTCTGGCGGACAAGGCAAAACGGCGTCCCGGGCGGCTTTCGGGCGGCCAGCAGCAGCGCGTCGCGGTGGCGCGGGCGCTGGTGAAGCGTCCTTCCCTGGTCCTGGCCGACGAGCCGACGGCTAACCTGGATTCGGCGACCGGTTCCTCCATCCTGGACCTCATGAAGGCGATGAACGCGAAGCACGGAACCACCTTCGTCTTCTCCACCCATGACAGGATGGTGATGGATCGCGCCTCCCGCCTCGTGCTCCTGCACGACGGCCTGGTCGTTTCCGACGAGGGAGTCCGCACGTGAACATCCGCTATCTGGCGGGCTTCGCCTTCCGGAACCTGACGCGCCACAAACGCCGGACCGTCATCACCGCGGCCTCGCTCGCGGCGGGGCTTTCCCTTTTCATCCTCTTCGATTCCCTCCTGACGGGCCTGGAAAACGACGGGACGCGGAGCATGATCTGGTACGACACCGGAAGTCTGCAGGTCCAGGATTCAGGCTATTGGGAAGAGAAAGATTCCCTGCCCCTGGACCGCGCCATCGCCGATCCGGGGCCCGTGCTCGATTTCCTCGGGTCCAAGGGCTTCAAAGCGGCGCCGCGCGCGGTCTTCATGGGGGAGCTCATCGTCTCCGGCGATCCCTGGACGGAATCGGGTTCCGTCCGGGTCCGCATGGTCGCCCTTGATCCCGGGCGGGACGCCGCCGTCTTCCGCCTCCGGGAAACGCTGCAGGAAGGAAAATGGTTGTCCGACGACCCGTCGGGCATCGTACTGGGCTACCAGCTCGCCCGCGACCTCGGTGCGCGGATCGGCTATCCCCTGACGGTCATGGCCCGTACCCGCGACGGCGCCTTCCAGACCATGGACCTGCGGGTGAGCGGCATCGTCAATACGCCGAACGCGGCCGTCAACCGGCTCAGCGCCTTCGTCTCCCTGGATCTCGCCGACGAGTACCTTTATCTGGAAGGGAGCGTCAACCAGATCGCGATCGCCGGGGACGAGGACGCGGATCCGGAGAAGGCGGCGGCGAAGTTGGAAGAGGGACTGAAAACGGTGGCGGGCGGCCTGTCGGTCCTGCCCTGGACGGTCACGGGCGCCGAATTCCTGGCCTTCGTGCAAAGCCGTTCGGGCCTGAGCCGGGTCCTTCTCCTCCTCGTATTCATCATCGCGGCCGTCGGCGTTTCCAACACCATGCTCATGACGATTCTGGAGCGGACGCGGGAGATGGGCATGCTGCGCGCGCAGGGCATGTACGACCGGGAACTCCGGACGAGCCTCATGATGGAAGCGGCCGCGATCGGCCTGATCGGCGGCATCCTCGGCCTGGTCCTGTCCCTGCCTTTCAACGCGTTCCTGGTGAATACCGGCTTCGACCTCAGCTGGATGATCGAGAAGGTCGGCGTGGACCTTCCGTTTTCCGGGCGGCTCAGGGGCGCCTGGCACGCGCGGACCATGTTGATGTCCGTCGCCGTCGGCGCGTTCCTTTCGTTCGCCGTTTCGGTGATACCGGCGAGGCGGGCAATGAAGCTGTCCGTAGTCGAAGCGCTCAGGCACGGTTAAGGAGCGGAGCATGAAATTATCCCGTATCGCTTGGCTCAACATCCGGCGCAACCGGCGCCGCAGCTTCCTCTCCGCCCTGGCCATGCTGGTCGTGAGCGCCGCCCTCGTATTCGCCTTTTCCCTCCTCGAGGGAATGAAGGCGGAGATGGCGCGCAACGTGAAGGACTGGACCTGGGGGGAGATCAAGATCCAGCACGCCCAGTTCGAAAAGAACAGGCTGCTCAACCCCCTGCACCTTAACGTGGCGGACGCCGACGCTCTGGTCTCCCGTCTGGCCGCTCTGCCCGAGACGGAGGCGGCGACGCCGCGCACCGCCTTCTCCGTCATCATCCAGAAGGACGAGCGCCGTTTCCAGGCCCAGGGGATCGGCGTCGATCTTGCGCGGGAAACGGCTTATTCGCGCCTGCCTTCCTTCGTCTCGGCGGGGCGTCTGCCCGAGGCGGGCACGCGGGAGGCGGCGGTCGGAATCGGCCTCGCGCGCAAGCTCGGCCTCGGAGTCGGAGACAAGTTCACCTTCATGACGATGACGCGGAACCGGAGCATGTACGGGGTGACGCTGAGGATCTCCGGCCTCATGGACTTTCCCGTCGCGGCGCTCAATTCCCTCGCTTTCGTCCTGCCGATAGACCGGGCGCGGTCCTTCCTGCAACTGGACGGCGCCGCGCTGGAGATCGTCGCGAAGGTCAAGCCGGGCTTGGATCCGGCTGACGTCGCCGAAGCCTGGAACGCCGAACTCGTGCCTCTCGGACTGTCCGCGGTGAGCTGGACGCGGTCGAGTGTGGTGTATTACGTAGTAAGTTATATCGGAGTCATCTTCAACATACTCGCCGCCATGTTCATCCTGCTGGGGAGCACGGTGGTGATCAACACTACGATGATGGTCGTCTTCGAACGGCGCGCCGAGATCGGCATGCTGGGCGCCCTCGGGATGCGCGCCGACGAGCTGGTGCGCCTGTTCCTGCTGGAAGCCGTCTTCATCTCGAGCCTCGGGGCGACGGCCGGCGCGCTGATCGGTTGCGGCATCAGCGCCTTTTTCGCCCGCGGCGGCCTGGACCTCACCGCCTTCATGGGCGGCATCAACGTCGAATTTCCGACCCTGCTATTCCCGGCCCTCAGGGCGGGAACCGTACTCGGCAGCCTCGCGATGACGGTGGTCATATCCGGCCTCGCCTCGCTGTTGCCGTCCTGGTCCGCCGCGCGCATCGAACCGGTGGACGCCCTTCGGGGTTAGACCGGCAGGCTGAAGCCCGGCAGGCCGAAGCCCAATCTTTATCGATCGAAGAAGGAGTTTGATATGCTGTTCAGTATTTCCCGCATCCGCATCCGCATCCGCGCCGCGGCGTTTTTCGCGGCTCTGTCCCTCGTAGCCGCCGCCGCCTTCGCCGTGCCGGGCGCCGACGAACTGCTCGTGCTCCTGGACAAGGCCCAGACCTTCGAGAGCAGCTATGCGAACGCGACGATGACCATAGTCGACCGCTTCGGCACGCGCCGCACCGAATTCAAGGTCTGGTCGCGCGGCAAGGACGATACCTTCATGGAGTTCACCTCCGCCGCCGAAAGGGGCCAGAAGATCCTGCGCAACGCGAAGGAACTGTACCTCTTCTTCCCCGACGCGGAGGAAGTGACGCGCCTGCAGGGATCGGCCCTGAGGCAGGGCATGGCCGGCAGCGACATCTCCTACGAGGACATGACCGGTAACCGGAACCGCGCGCAGAACTATACCGCGGTCATCCTGGGCACGGAGCAGCTCGAAGGCCGGTCGGTATTCCATTTGGACCTGAAGGCGAAGTCCAGGACCGTCGCCTACGCGCGCCAGGAGGCCTGGATCGACGCGGCGGATTATCTGCCGTCGCTGATCAAGTTCTACGACCTGTCGGGAAAACTCCTCAAGGAAATGACCTTCTCCGGGCGTCTGGTTGTGGACGGCTACCCCTTCAACACGCGTTTCCTGGTGCGGGATATGCTGAAGGCCGGAACGAGCACGGAAATGGCGTTCCGGGACCTGACGGTGAACCAGAGCCTGCCCAAGAACATCTTTTCGCTGGACAACCTCAAATGGTAGCCACCTCCATGCACCGGACCGCCGCGGCCGCCACGGCCCAGCGCCGGACCGCCGCGGCCGCCGCCGCCCCGCTCGCCACCGCCGTCCTCCTCGGCGCTGTCGCGCTTATCTCGCTTGCCGGGCCCGGTCTTCCCGCGGCCGCAGCGGAAACCCTCGTGGCAACCGAAATCGCCGCTGTCGCTTCGGCGGTCCGTACGACCAGCGCGGACGAAGCGGCCGTCTCCGCCTTTTCCGGGGCAAAGCTGACCTTCTCGTCCAGTCCTTCCCCGGAAACCAAGGGTCAGGTGACGCTGAACGTCAAGGCGGGAGACACGGTCAACGTGGACTTGCAGAAGGCATGGGTCAAAGCGCGCCTGGACGCCGTCCGCCTGACGATCGGAAAGACGCGGCTCTCCTGGGGAGAAGGTGCGCTTTTCAATGCGGGGAACGTTATTTTCGGGGATACCGCCGTGGACCTCTCGGCGGAGGACCTACGTGACGACAACGCTTGGCTCGCCGCGGCGAACCTTCCGCTGGGCGACTTCTCCTTCCTGGAGGCCGTCGTGCTCCCCCCGGTCCTGTCCGCGGAGGGCGGCGGCCCTGAGAACAGCTCCTTCGGCGGCCGCGCGTATACCCGCCTGGGCGGCGTTAAGATGGAGGCCGGCTACCTGCGTTCGGGCGAGTCGGTCGACCGCGCCGTTCCCGCCGCGCACGAGCCTTATTTCAGCCTCCAGGGCAACGCCTGGGCCGATTGGCATCTTTCCTCCAGCGCGAGCGTACGGGGAACCGCGCTCGCCCCTTCGGCCGAAGACTGGACGATCAGTTCCGGCTTATACCGCCAGTGGTCGGTGCCGGCGGCGGATGACGGATCGGGCGACTCCGTGCTCGGCACCTTCGCCCTCCGCCTGGAGGCTTCGATCCGACCCGATGGATCGTGGACGGCGGAAACGATCCAGGCCGCTCCCGCGGGGCCGACCGCCCTCGCGGGCGGCGCGACGAGTCTCGATTCGCCCTACGCCCTGCTTCTGTATCCCGAACTTTCCTGGCGGGCGGACACCGTCCTCCTGCTCGCCAGATCCCTCGTTTCCCCCATGGACCTGTCGGCCTTATCCGCCGTATCCGTGCAATGGGCGCCCCTCGAAGGGCTCAGGCTCATCGGCAGCGTCGCCGTCCAGTCCGGCCAGGCGGACGACCTGTTTTCCTGGGACCGGCCTGGAGCCTGGCAGGCGACGGTCGTTTCCCGTTTCAGTTTTTGAGCGAGCCGCGGGGCCGCGGTTCCGTGTATTCTGGTTGAAGGAAAAGGAGGCATCAATGGTACGTCATGAAAGCGAAATCGAGCCGGTCGGGATGGCGATGGCCGGAGCCGTCGGGGTCACCAAGCAGATAGTCATCGGCCCGGACGACGGTTACGACGGTTTCTGCCGCGTGTTCACCGTCCAGAGCGGAGGCAATACGCCGAGTCACCGGCACGACTGGTTCCATGCCAACTATATCCTGGAAGGCGAGGGGAAGGTCGTTATCGAAGGCGTCGAGCAGCCGGTCAAGGCAGGTTCCGTCGCATATATCGAAGGCGGGAAAAGTCATAACTTCATCAATACCGGCAAGACGCCACTGAAGTTCATCTGCCTCGTTCCGCGGAGCGGCGACAAGTACTGACCTGTATGAATGATCCACGGCGGGCCGTCCTGCTGGCGTTCGGTCCAGCCGTCGCCGGTCATGGACCGGCGTCTGGCCGGCGCCCGGGCGCAAGCCCGTTACGGAACCGTGTAGGTCGCGGTGACCGACTGGAACCCGTTTCCCGTATAGGGAGTCGAGCTGGCCGCACCGCCCGACAGGTCGATATCCACGGAGAAGGTCGCGCCTGAGCCGTTATGGTCGGTCAGCTCGCCGCGGAGCCGGTAGATGTCCATTTTCATGCTTTTCCCGGCGATATTGGTACCGTCCCAAGTCGCTGTAAGGTTCGTATCATGATTCGACCTCGTCGCTCCGGTGATTCCGTCAAGGGTTGAGCTTCCCTGGCTGTCTATCCATGAGTAAAGGTACTTGATCCGGGCGTACGCCCTGACGACGAGGGTTTTCACGAAAGCCCCATCCGAGTCCTCTATCCAGATCGCAACGACGTTTTTCGGCGAATGGTTGCCCGGAGAATCGAGGATCTTGGTGGCGACCGAAACCGCGACAGATCCATCTATATCGTCCGCCGCGGATGCGGCGAAATTCACCGAGTGCGTGGCGGTCGAAGCCGGGCTCCCGGGATCTGAAATCTGTACGCAACCTGTGACCGAAAGAGCGGTCAGCAACAATAAGAACGCTGAGAGCGAGTAGTGCTTTTCTCGGGTCATGCGTAGAGGGTACCGCGCCGACATGCCGATTGCAATGGCGTATTCATAACTAATCTGATAATCTTTCAGGAATGATTCCGGAATCGATCATGGCCGGCATCAGTCTTCTTTCAGGAGTCCATATGAAAATGCCGAGCATCTCATTCGCGTTCGTTTTTCTCGCGACCCTGAGCGTCCTCTGGGCCCAGGAATCGCCCGACGCCGTCACCGGCGCTTCGGAAGGCGCGGCGCCCGCCGGACCTTCGGGCCTGGGCTTTCATTTCTATGGGGATTTCGATATCGAAACCGCGGCGGCGGGCGATTTCTCCGGCAAACCGACCTTCACCTTCAAACAGAACCACCAAGCCCTGCTGATCCAGGCTCCGGGAAATCAGGAGATATCCGTATTTGCCGATATCTTCCACCCGAACGATCTTTTCGAACTCGGACTTACGTTCGGCGGGCATCGCTTGACCCTCGGACGGATCCTGATTCCTTTCGGCGAATTCGGCATCCATCATTTGTACGGAGGCCGTCAGGACGATGAGGGGATTTTCCTGCCCAAGCTCTGGTCCGACTACGGCCTATCCTTGAAGTCTCCCCTGGGCGAAACCCTCGCACTGGAGCTGTACGCGGTAAACGGTTTCGATCCGGCAGGCTTCGTTTCCGCGGCCGCAGCGCCGCGCTTCCACGCGGTCGGCTCGGTGGACTCAGGCCTGGCCAAGGCCGTGGGCGCGCGCCTCCGCTTCGAGCCCGTGTCCGAATTCTGGACGAGCGCTTCGCTTTACCAGGATTTCTACGCCGATGATCCCGATCGTTCCGTCACGCTCGCCGGAGTCGACTCAGGCATCCGGATCGGATCTTTGGGACTGAAAGCCGGCATCGTGGTCAGCGCGATCCGGGGACCCGAGTTCGACGATTTCTTCCGGTGGGCCGATTATGCCGAGATCAATTACGATTTCACCGAGGCTCTTGCCGTACGCGCGCGCGCTGGCTCCATGGACGGCGACACCCGGGTTTCCAACGGTGAGGACCAGAACAACGTGAATATCGGCCTGCTCTGGAATACCGGTTATGTCGAATACGACCTGGTTTATTTCCGCAACCTGAGCGGGAACGCTTTCGCCGACGATCCGGTCGTTTCCGACAAACACCAGGTGCTGCTCAAAGTGCTTTTCTCCCTGTAGCCCGGTCATGCGCCGGCGCCCGGCCGGCGCCCGGGCGGCGCCCGGCCGGGTTTCGTCAGGTTGCTCCCCGTCCTTCCGACGGAATGGCCAGGTTGGGTAACGTGGTCGCAAGCCTATCCCAGTCGGGAGCCTTCAGCCAGTCCGGGAAAAGGCCGTCTATCCGCAGCAGCACGAGACCGTGGATGTAGGCCCAGGCGGCGGCCGTCGCGTCGGTGTCGAATTCCTCCACCGCCTCGCCGGTCGCGCCGGATAAGCTGCCGGCCAGGAGCCGGAGGGACAGGCGCGCCCAGGTCATGCGGTCATCGGGCAGGGTGCAGATCAGGGTCGAAGTCATGAGGCGGTACAGGGCTGGATGCGCGACGGCGAAGTCCATGTAAGTCCGGCCCATCGCCGGCACGCCGGCCGGGCCTTCTTCCGCGAAACCTTCGAGCGCGGTATAAAGCAACCGGAATCCTTCATCGGCCAGTGCGCCGAGGAAGTCTTCCTTGTCGGCGAAGTGCCGGTACGGTGCCGTCTTGGAGACGCCCGCCCGCTCCGAGAGCAGCCGCAGGCTGAGTTCGTCAGAGCCTTCTTTCTCCAAGGCTTCCATCCCGAGCCTCAACAGTTCGGCGCGGAGGTGCCCATGGTGGTAGTTGTCGGCGTTTTTCAGGGCGGCTCTCCTTTTGCTGGCGCAGGCAGTTTATCATTTTTGCCATTACTCGGTCAAATATGTTGTCAACGCCAACATTGATGAGTATTATGTAGGAAGTGCCTACAATTATGGGCATCAAGGGAATCAGGAATCATAAGGAGCAGGATGTGAAGAGCAAATTGAAGACGATAATCACCGCGGTCATGGTCGCGCTCATATCGGCGGCTTGCGCGGGCAACCCGAGCCCCTCGCCGGGCACGGAATCCGGTCCGCGCTTCGTCCTGAATCTGGAACCGGGTCCGCACTACGCCAAGACCGTGGGAACTTTTCCCGCCCGCTACACCGTCCAGCCCCAGGTCGCGGTTTGGCTGGAGACCCCCGGGGGGGAGTATCTTGAAACGGTCTATGTCACCGCCCGGGGGGGAAAGGGCGAATGGCGGATGGCGTCCAAGGAAGGCCGTCCCGAAGCCCTTCCCGTTTGGTACCACCTTAGGCAGGGCAGCGCCGACGCCGTTTCTTCCGCTACTACTACGGACTCCGCGGTCACCTACGGGAACGGCATAGCGGCCCGGCTTCCCGCGGGCACCTATGTGATCATGCTGGAAACGAACCGTTCCTACGACTGGAACGGACGGTACGCCAAGGAAAATGCCGGAGTCTCCGGCCAACCTTCGGTCATCTACCGCGCGGAACTCACGATAGGCGGCGACCGGACCGAAGCCCGTTTCGTCGCCGTCGGCACCGGTTCCGTGGACGGCTCCGACGGCACGGTCCGGACCGGGCTGGACGGCCTCGACACGGCGCTGGAGCTGTTCTCGTCCATGAAGGTCTCGTACGAACTATAGGGACGCGTCCTGCGTATCTTCCGCATCCAGCAGCAGCTTCTCCAACCGGCCTTTGAGCGGGCTCACGACGATCAGCTCGAAGCAGGTCGCCGTGAAGGCGCAGAGCAGGCCCACCGAAACGTTCCGGCCGAGTATCCCCGTACTGGGTACCTGGCCGAGGGACGCTAAGATGGCCACGAAGCCGATGAAGGTGCCCAGCAGGGCGGAAAGCCAGGCATAGCGACCAAGAGCCTTGGCGGCGAGGAGTTCGGCGGCATAAGAGGCCTTGTCGGCCGCGCCGCGCGGCTTCCGGCCGAAGGCCGAGGAGAAGGCCCTTCCGACGGTCTGCCATGAATGGTCCGCCGCGGCGAGGAAGAAGGCCGGCAGGAGGATGACGACGAGCGACGGAACGTCGAAGTACCAGGGGAATTCGGCGCCGCTGACGACGACTCCGAAGCTGAATATCGTCACGACGATAAGGGTTGATACGACGGACATGGTTCTCATGGCAACTCCTTCCTGAGCGATTTTCCGATCGCTTCGGCCGCGCGCAGCGCATTGTCGGCGAGGGAGAGCCTGATTCCCTCGTCCATGAACAGCAGCGCGGCGCCGCGATCGACGGGTTTCAGGTCCCGCGCCCGCGGGATCTCCGACAAGGACGCGAAGGCGAGCACGGCGGCCGCCGCCGCGGCCGCGGGAAAGGCGGCCGCGCCCTCCCTTCCGCGCTTCCGCATCGCGTCGCGGACGAGCCGCGCCGGGTAGGCCGGTATGTCGACCGAGGCGACCCGGCGGGAAAAATACTCCGTAGCTGCAAGCGCCGCCTCATCCCGAAGGGATACCTCATCCCGTAGGGATTCGTCTCCGGCGTTCTTCTTCATTACGATCCTCCAGCGCTTTCCTGATCTTTCCGCGCGCCCTGAATAGCCCGAATTTCACCGTCCCTTCGCTCTTGCCCACGAGGCGCGCGATGTCGCGTACCGAGAGTTCCTCGAAGTAGCGTAGGAAGCAGAGCTCCCTGTCCCCGGGCGGCAACGCTTCCATCGCCGCGCGCGCTTCGTCTCCTGACTCCCTCGACATCGCGGACGCCTCCGGTCCCTCGGCCGTATCGGGAACCTGCGCGGCTTCCTCGCCGAAAGGAACCGTCCGTTTTTTCCTGAGCGTGTCGATGCAGAGATTGCGCGCGATCCGGTACAGGAGGGCTGCGGGATTCGGACCGACTTCCCGTACTTTTCCGACGAGCCGGAGGAAGGTCTCCTGGGCGATGTCCTCGGCCTCCGCTCCCATTACGGGAAACGAAGAGCGGACGTACACCGTCACGCGCGGGAACCATTCCTTCCAGAGAGCCTCCGCGCGGAACCGGCCGGGATCCTCCACTCCGTTTCTCCTTCGCCTATGAATAATACGCGCGAAGTAGGATGTCGGTTTGGAGAAATCGTAAGGAAGGACGCAACGGAGATGGAAATATTTCAAGAAAATGTAGGTTTTCGGTATTTGCGCGACACCGTAACTTACATGGCCGTAAGTTACGGGATAGCCTTAATTGCTTCTCAGCATAGCGCTTATGTCTTTATCCTTATTAACTATGATTTGAGTAGCTCCGAGGATTTCGGATGACTCGATATCAATTATCCGTGTGAAAACGATGACGGAGGAAGGCATTTCCATTACTGTTCCGGTGATCATATAGCGGGCGGAAAGAAGTTTCCCCACAGCGATAGCATTATCCGTTTCGAAGAGCCCAGAAAGGGTCAATTCTTGTTCTGAGAGTATCTTATCCAAATCATGCCCGGCTACTACGGGAAAATCCGTGTTATTCGTGAAACTTGTTTCAGCGCAACTGGTTAGGAAGTCGAGAATTGGCGTTTTCCTATTATCCTTGAACGAGAAACCGGATACGACCATAGGCCCCTTTCCTTGGGCCGTCAAACACATGCTCAATTCCAGGAACAGGCCGGCGACCCTCTCGGAAAACGATTGTTCCGAAGATCGAACCGCCGATTCCCTATCCCCTAATAGTTCCGCAATTTTTTCCTCTGGATAATCGAGATCCCCTCCAAGTATATGGATATACTGTTCGATCAGCCCGATTTCATCGGAAAACTCTTCTGATTCAAGTCTTTCTTCGGCTGAATAGAGTTCTTTTTTTAAAGTATTCGCGATCCGCAGGGCGTCTGTTCTCTTTTCGATAGAATCAGTCTTCGCTTCGCCGGTCGTCATTCGGTCCTGATCGGAATAGTAAAGCGAACCTATTTGCTTCAACCCTTCGGCATAATTTAATACTGTCCCTATGCGTAGGACTTTAGCATCGGAGTAACCGTCCGTTTCTTTTCCCGATTCTACAACATGAACCGCCATTGACTGGTCGGGGATCCTCCGCTGTTTTCCATCAAAATCCAGGTAAATACCGGAAATATCCAGTACGCTATTCACACCTATGGACTCGAATTTCGGTAGACTCGCCTTAATCACTATCGTTTCATAATCGCCGACATGGAGAACCGGATACTTACAGGTCACTATATTATTGTCAGGCACACAATCATATCCCCAGGATCCCATAATTTTTGTTCCCGATGGCAGCCTAACGGAAATCTCCAAGTCCCTTACGAGAGGGACGACCATCCGGGATAGGCCTACGCCAAAAACTTCCAGCATCGTTTCCCGATCCGCGATGAAACGAGAAGTTCCCGATCCGGCTTTAGCCACATCACTGAGAAGCTTTTCGTTAAAACCGACACCGAGGCCGATTGTCGAAACATTGATATTCATCTCCGCGAAGCTTTTCGCCATCTCGAGCATTCCATCCTCACCGCCCTGTCCGTCGGTCAGGAACAGAACCTTGTTGGCGTACTCCTTGCGGTAATTCGCCATTACCTGCCCGTATCCGGTCTTGAGTCCTGCGACAAGGTTTGTTCCCCCACCGGAGACTATCTCACCAACAGCATCGCGGAATTCACTTCGGACCGCTGCGCCGCTCATCTTGGTGGAAGGGAATACGATAGTCGCCGAATTGTTGAACTTCACCAGGGAAACGAAATCAGTATCGCGGACTGTTTTCAGGAAAACATCGAATGAATCCTTTACCCACTGTATCTTTTCTCCGCTCATCGATCCGGAACAGTCTATTACGAAACAGAGATTCAAAGGCGGCAATTTCTCCATAGGCAAACGAGCGCCCTGCAAACCGATGACGAAGACCTGATCGCTGCCCGGCGTTGCGGATATTACCTTATTCCCGGAATAGGCTGATATTCCGAAAAGGCCGATTGGTTCGGGGTAGGTATAGTCGATCGATGAAATAAACGAACTCGTCACAACCTGTTCGGGCCTCAAAATGTAGCCTCGCCCGGCATGATATTTCGCGGTTCCGGTACTGGACCCTTCCAAGCTTCCGCCAGCAAAAACCAAGGAGCGAATAACCAAGAAAGACAATATCAGCATGGCGTTTCTCGCTTTCACGATTATCCTCCCCATTCACACAAACTGATAGGAACCGTCATTTCCGTCGTTGGTAGTTTTTTCGTCAAAATGAGAGTTTTCCACTGCGCTCGCCAGCACAATTCGCAAATGAAACGACTATTCCTACTCAATTCTCTGGCAACGCCGGTGTTGGTTAATATAGGGGCATGGTATTTAGCTGTCAAGTTAAGATTGTGTAGTCAGGGACTTTGGCATAAATCACGCAGATTGTGATGCTGTGCTCGGTGCTTGGAATGATCGATTTTAAACACCTCGCGCTCGACGGTCGGAAGATACAGGCGAGCGCGAACTTCCGGAACAATGTGGATCGCGCCCGCGGCAAGAAGCAGCTGGAACTGGAACCCAATGATGCCCTTGCCCAAGAGAGGATCGATGAACGCATAAAGCGGCTTGAGCGGAAGGAAATAAGACTTGCGCAGACTCTGGCCGTCCTCGAGTCGTACGAGGATGAAAAGCCATCGCTGAACATGGTCGATCCGGACGCGAAGATAATGAAGCACAAGGACCGCCGGATACTTCCGAGTTACAACCAGCAGAGTGTGGTCGACGGAACCTTCGGCATCATTAGCGCGGTAGCAACAACAAAGTCAGGAGACAAGCCGGGCGACCTGTTCGCCATGGTCGATGCTGCGAAGGAAAACGCGGGCGGTTCATTTGATACGTGCTTGCCGACTCGGGATTCTCCGACTATGAAACGCTTCGGGCGATGGAAGAGGATCGGAAGGAAAATTTTCATGTTTCGGACAAGCGGCAAGAAGTTGTGGACAACGAGGAAACAGTCCGCGGCGAAATTCGACAAGAGCAACTTCCATGCGGGCGACGATGGCCTGTCGATGCACTGTCCGGCCGGAAAGGGCATGCACCAAGGCGAAGGACGGGAAACGCCGGGTGTCCCATGATTCCCGTGAGCCGTTCCGGGACATCATGCGCGAACGGCTACGGAGTCCCGCAGACCGTGAAGTTTACAGCCAGCGGCAGGGAATAGTGGAGTCGAACCATGGTCATGATCAGAAAAACCTTGATTGGCGCAAGCATCATTTGCGTGGCTTGCCGTGTTGCGCGGAGGTATGATAAGGAACGACCCGGAAGGATCCACCACGGGGACAACCGTGCCGGTTATAAGGTCCGAAGTTGATGAAATGTATAACTTGGTGACGGTTCCGAAGCCGGACTATGGAATTCCTTATGGCGACGGGTCCGGATGTGGCTGAAAACAAGTTTGGGAACGAAATGCCGATCCTATAACTTGGTTACGGGACAGCCGCAATTGTGTATAAATACTACAAGAGCCATCTGCAAAAGCAATCGGTTTTTACAAATGGCTCCATCGGCTACAGGAGGTCGATAATCATCGTTCCCGATCCCGGAGTCGCCGCCAGGCAGAATCCCTGCGGCGTGTTGCCTGTACCGCCCCGCGCGGGGGTGCCGCCTGAAACGACCGACGCCCCGCGGATGCCCCTGAAAACGACGCTCCATGGTTTGCCGTTGCCCGTCTTTTTTACGGTGATCCTGCCGCCCTTGCGCGCGGCGATGACTTCCGTTTCGGTCCGGCCGTCAAGGCCGCGGACCTCCGTTGACGCGGTCTTGCCGTCCTCCAGCTCGAACAGGTGGAAGACGACCCCGTCGGCGTAGTCGTAATCGGGCCTGGCGTCGTCCGCGCCCACAGCGATGATGCTGTTCGCCCTGGCCATCAGGGGAAGGCTCAGGTACCTATGTTTTTCATTAAGCCAGCGGCCGCCGGACACCCGTTCGCCGGAGAGGAAATTCGTCCACGCGCCTTCGGGAAGGTAATACGATACCGTGCCGTCGTCGGAGAAAACGGGAGCGACCAACAGCGAATCGCCCAGAAGGTATTGGCGGTCAAGGTACGCGCAGGCCGGATCGTCGGGGAATTCCAGCACCATCGCGCGCATCATGGGCACGCCGCCCGCGCTCGTCAGGCAGGCCTGCGCGTACAGGTAGGGCATCAGGCGGCATTTCAGGTTTACGAAGAATCGCAGCACCCCGTTCGCCTCGTCGTCGAAATTCCAGGGAACGCGGTACGAGTCGCTTCCGTGCAGGCGGCTGTGGGAGGAGAGGAGGCCGAAGGCGGTCCAGCGCTTGAACAGGTCGGGCGTGGCCGTCTTCTCGAAGCCGCTGATGTCGTGGCTCCAGAAGCCGAAGCCGGACAGGCTCAGGGAAAGGCCGCCGCGCAGGCTTTCCGCCATGGACTCGTAGGTGGCCGAACAGTCCCCTCCCCAGTGGACGGGAAACTTCTGGCCGCCCACCGTCGCCGACCGCGCGAAGACAAGGGCCTCGTTCTTGCCCTTCACCTCTTCCAGCAGTTCGAACACCGCCTTGTTGTACAGGTAGGTGTAGTAGTTGTGCATCTTGACGGGATCGGAGCCGTCGGCGTAGATGACCTCGACGGGGATGCGCTCGCCGAAGTCGGTCTTGAAGGTATCCACGCCCATATCCAGGAGTTTCCGCAGCTTGCCCTGGAACCAGGCGGCGGCTTCGGGATTGGTGAAATCCACCAGGCCCATCCCCGCCTGCCAGCGGTCCCATTGCCAGACGCTTCCGTCCCGTTTCCTGACCAGGTACCCCTTCTCCATGCCCTCGTCGAACATCCTCGACTTCTGCGCGACGTAGGTATTGATCCAGACGCAGATCTTCAGGCCCCGGGCCTTCAGACGCGCGAGCATGGCCGGCGCGTCCGGAAATTGTTCGGCGTCCCATTCGAAGTCGACCCACTGGTATTCCTTCATCCAGAAGCAGTCGAAGTGGAAGACGTGCAGGGGGATGTCGCGCTCGGCCATCCCCTCGATGAAGCCGGTGACGGTCTTCTCGTCGTAGTCGGTGGTGAAGGAAGTGGTCAACCAAAGGCCGAAGGACCAGGCGGGAGGAAGCGCCGGTTTTCCGGCGAGCTTGGCGTAATTGCGCAATACGTCCTTGGGACTGTCCCCCGCGATCAGGTAGTAGTCCAGCGTTTCCCCGGGAACGGAGAATTGGACCGCCGTGACCACTTCCGACGCCAGTTCGAAGGATACCCTTCCCGGATCGTTGACGAGCAGGCCGTAGCAGCGGGAAGACAGGTAGAACGGGATGTTCTTGTAGGCCTGCTCGCTGCTGGTGCCGCCGTCCTCGTTCCAAATGTCCACGACCTGGCCGTTCTTGACGAAGGAAGTGAAGCGTTCGCCCAGGCCGTAGAGGTTTTCCCCGACTCCGAGGGTCAGACCCTCGTTCATGAAGGTCGCCTTGTCCGGAGCGGTAAAATGTCCCGAGAGTTTGGCGGAAATCCCCGTCAGCGCCTTTCCCCCGCGGGAGAAGGTGACGCTCCATGGGCCGCCCTTGCCGACCCGCACCTCCAGCTTGCCGCTGGAGAAGACATGCGCGTCTTCGGCCTCGCCGATGCGCGCGCAGTCGGAGCGGTCGGGGGCCAGGTCGAAGAAGGGACCGCGCCCGACGGCTCCCTTGAAATGCACGGTACGGACGCGGACGACGTCCTCCATGGGGGAGGAGAAAGTCGTTGTCAGCATCGGCGAGTTCAGCGTGTCGCCGCGATTGACGATGCGCTTGCAGGAGGAGAAGATGGAGAGAGTCCCGTCTGTACCGCGGACGTCGCGCAGTTCCGCGGGATTGAGGTGCTTGACGCCCTCCTTGATACCCCAGTAACCGTCCCTGAATTTCATTGTTGTACTCCGCGCGGATTTGATGGTGTCATGATTTAACCGCCCCCGAGACCATGCCCTTGATGATGTACTGTTGCAAAGCCAGATAGAAAACCACCGCCGGCATCAGGGTAAGCAGGACCCCGGCCATGGCGTAATTCCATTCGATCTTGTATTGTCCGAAAAAATTGTACGCCGCGAGCTGCAGGGTGTAGGCCTTCTTGGAGCCGCTCAGGATGAGCAGGGGCAGCAGGAAGTCGTTCCACATCCACATGGCGTTCAGGACGATCACCGAGACGGTGACCGGCTGCAGCAGGGGGAAAATGACCTGCGCGAAGGCCCTGAAGGGGGAGGCCCCGTCTATCAAGGCGCAGTCGTCCAGCTCCATGGGAATGGATTTCACGAAGCCGTGGTACATGAACAAGGCCAGAGGGGCCCCGAGGCCCCAGTACAGCACGCCGAGGCCCATCGGAGTTCGGGTGAGGCCCATGCCCTTGGCCACCTTCACCAGCGCGATCATGAAGGAATGGAAGGGTATCATCATCGGCGCTATCAGGATGATGAAGAGGACCCAGCTGTATTTCGTTTTCGTGCGGGACAGCTTGTATCCCGCCAGCGCGCTCACGGCGATGACGCCTACGACGCCGATGGCGGTGGCGATGAGCGTGTTCAGGAATAGCCGGGGATATTCCATGAGGCGGAACGCGTTCCGGAAGTTATCCATGAGCAGCGATTTCGGGAGCGCTACGACGTTCGTCGTGATCTCGGAAAAGGTCTTGAAAGAATTGATGACCACCAGCAGAAGCGGGTAAAGATAGAGTAGGGCGAAGATCCAGAGCAGGACGTCGATGATCAGCGTTGATGGGTGTCGTTTCATGCTTCGATCTCCCGGCTCTTGAACATTTTCACCTGGAAGAAGGTGAACGCCAGGATCAGCAGGAACAGCAGCACCGATTTGGCCGTTCCGTAGCCGAAGCGGCTGACGACGAAGGCGGTCTTGTAGATATCCAGGGCTATGGTGGTGGTCGCGATTCCCGGACCTCCGTTGGTCAGGCTGAAGATGACGTCGAAGGATTTCAGGCTGTTGGACAGGGAGTGGAAGACAGCCACCGTGACGGACGGCATGATGAGGGGAAGGGTTATTTTATAGAACCTGGAATGCGGACCGGCGCCGTCGATCATGGAGGCTTCGATCACGTCCCGGGGGACGATCTGCAAGCCCGCGATGTAGATCACCAGGTAGAAGCCGATCGATTGCCAGACCGAAACCAGCAGGACGCTGCCGAAGGCCATGTCGCCGTCCCCGAGCCAGCTGAGCATGAAGATCGGGGCCTTGGTCATCTCGTAGAACGAGTCGAAACCCTTGGAGAAGATGAAGCGCCATATGTAGCCGATCACGATGAGGCTGATGATGTTCGGTATGTAGAAGATCGCCCGCAGCGCGTTCTTCCCCCGGATCTCGCCGTCCAGAAGCACCGCCAGGAGCAGGGCGATCGCGTTCGTCAGGATGACGCGGAAAAAGGTCTGCTGGAAAGTGAAGCTCAGCGCGCGCATCATGTCCGGATCGTCCAGGAAGATTTCCGTATAGTTCGCCATGCCGATGAAGAGCGGGACGCGGTCCAGTCCGTTCCATTTGGTGAAGGAATACAGGACGCTCATCAGGAACGGGACTTCTACGGACACGAGTATGGCCGCGAACGCCGGAACGGTGAATGCGGCGAATACCAGGAATCTGCTCGTCTTCTTCTTCATTGCTGGTGTCATGGGGTTGTTCCACGGGAACCCGGAGAGGCGGATCGCCTCTCCGGGCTTGTTCGATCAGGAATCGGAGTCCTGGCTAATTGGCGGCTTTCGCGATCTTGGTGTACGCGGCGTCCATCGCGTCGAGCGTGGCGGCCCGGTCGGTCTGTCCGGCGCAGTAGCCCTGGAGCACCGCTCCGAGCTGCTGCTCGGTTCCGGTGGGGAACATCTGGTAGAACCAGGGGTATCCGGGGGCTTTTTCGCCGAGCAGCTTGGCGGTCGCCTTGGCGATCTGGGAATCGGGCGCGTCCGAGCCGATGATGGGGGACATCTGCTTGATCTTGCCCGGGATCCAGTTCTTGCCGTATTCGGAGGTGGTCAGCCAGTTCAACCAGGCGAGGGCGGCTTTCAGGTTCTTGCCGTCCTTTGCGACGCGGATGGTCTGGTTGGAGTCGAACATGATGCCCGCGCCCGCCGCGTCGTTTCCGGCGGGGCCGACCAGGTAGCCGATGTCGGCGGCTTCGTTCGTCTTGCGGATGGTGCCTTCCGCCCAGTTGCCCTGGTGGATGATGGCGACCTTGCCTGTCGCGATGGAGGAAGTCTGGTCGTTGAAGTCGGACTCGTTCGGCTTGGGACCGCCGTACTTCTTGATGAGGTCCAGCAGATCGAACACCTGCGCCATTTCGCTCACGTTCTTGAATTTCAGGCTGCCGTCGTTCAGTCCGGCGACGAATTTGGCGTATCCGCCGTAGTTCTTGACGACCGCCGGGGCGAGCGCCTGCCAGGCGGTCTGCGGAAGCACCCAGAACTCCTTGAAGCCGGTCGCGAAGGGCTGGATGCCCGCCGCCTCGATCTTCTTGGCCGCCGCTTCGAGCTGGTCCAGGGTCTTCGGTAGTTCGGTTATGCCCACGTCCGCGAAAACTTTCTTGTTGTAGATGAACGAATGGGATTGCACGAGGAAGGGATAACCGATCACCTTGCCGGCCACGGTGACGCCCTGGAGCGCAGACGGCTGGAGCTGTTTGACGAACGGCTCATTCGACATATCGTAGGCGTAATCCTTGTACGTCGAGTTGTCCGCGTACGCGCTGGTCATGAAGACGTCGGGGATGTCGCCGGAGTTGATCTTGCTGGTGAGTACCGAGCGGTAATCGGCCTGGAGCACCGTTATGTCCAGGGTGACGCCGGTTTCGGCCTTGTACGCCGCCACCATGTCGTTGTACTGCTCCTGCAGCTCGGGGCTGTAGAACATCAGGTTGAGGGTCACCGGCTTCTGCTCGGCCGCCTCTTCCTTGGCCCCGGCGGCAAAAACGGAAGCGCACGCCAACGTTAGTACGACAAGAAAGGAAATTGCCCTTTTCATGAAGAACCTCCTAATTCGCTCGATGGCTTGGTGTCGTCGATGCGATGTGATATACGTATATCATATACCGGCTTAGCCGTCAACGACGAATTCGACCTGCGATCAGGTTCACGGGGATTCTTGTTCCAAGGCTTCCGGGCAGGTATAGTACCGAATCCGCCTGAATCGCCGGGAGCTCCGCATGCGCATCACCCAGAAGGACATCGCAAGGGAACTGGGGATTTCCCTCATTACGGTCAGCCGCGCGCTGAACGGCACCGGCTATGTCTCGGAGATCCTGAAAAAGCGCATCCTTGACCTTGCGAAGGAGCGCACCTATGTGCCGCACAAGGCTTCCCAGGCCTTGGTACGGAACAAGTTCCGGAATATGGCGATCTTTTCCTCCTCGCTCCCGCATTATTTCTGGAACGACATCGGGGCGGGCATCAGGATCGCGGCGGAAGAACTCCTGCCTTTCAATTACAACATCCGCTACCACATCGTCGAAGAAGCCGACACTCCCAGCTATCTTGCCCTGTTACGGGAAGAGATCGAAAACGGACTGGATGCCGTCGCCTTCGTCAACCAGCGCCTATACGACATGAAGGCGATCATCGCCATGGTGGAGGCCGCCGGCATTCCTTACGTGACCTTCAATGTCGATGCCCCGCGGACCCGGCGGATCTGCTATATAGGTTCGGACTACCAGGCCGGGGGGCGGCTCTCGGCGGACTTCATCGGAAAGTCGCTCCAGGTAAAACGCGGCGGGACGGTGCTCGCGATCAGCGTCGACGAGGGCTCGGAACGTTTTTCCAAGGATCCGGACATCAACGGAGAGCGCCTCGGCGGATTCCTTTCGCTCATGCGCGAACGCTTCCCGGACGTTGTCTGCGAGGTGCGGTTCATCACGACCAAGCTGAGGGAGGGATACGAGGACAGCCAGATCGAAGATCTGCTCGCCGGATGGGAAGGGGCCGCCGACGCGGTCTACCTGATCCCGGCCTTCAACGCCGCCTTCCTTGCGGCGCTGGAGAAATTCGACTACAGGAACGCCATCACCGTGCTGCACGACATCGACGGCTCGGCGGTCCACCATCTGGAAACCCACCTGCTTACCGCCGTCATCCACCAGGATCCGATTCTCCAGGGCTACTACACGGTGAAGACCATGGAACGTATCCTGGAATCCCGCGAAAGGCCGGTACGCCTGAACGATATCGAACTCGTCCACAACTTGATCCTATCGGAGAACCGGAACCTGCTGCGCAACCATTACGCGCTGATGCAACTCACGGAGTAGGCGGCCGGCGCCGACTCCGCGCCCTGCGCCCATGGCGTCGCGGGCATATCGAATGGTCCACAAGCTCGGTTGTCCGATCGCCTGGATTTCCGGCGCCCTGAATAAATATTCCTTCTTCAAGGTGCGTCTGGACGAATCCGCCTGTTCCGGTTGCGGCCTCTGCGATTCGGCCTGTTATCTTTCCGCCTTGGAACCGACGCGCTACAGTCTCTTCGAGGAAGGGATGGAACGGCCCGACGAGGCGTTCGCCTGTTCCAAGTGCCTGGCTTGCGTCACCGCCTGTCCCAAAGGCAGCCTGAAGTTCAGCGGCGCCGTTCCGCGGTCTTGGTCTCCATGGGCGGCCCCGCCCGGGACAGGCGGTCCAGCAGGCGGGCGGGATCGTCGTCCACGATGAGGTCGGAAAGGTGGGAGGGCTTGAGGAAGCCTTCC
This sequence comes from Treponema sp., assembly GCA_003527485.1. GTDB lineage: Bacteria > Spirochaetota > Spirochaetia > Treponematales > Breznakiellaceae > UBA12037. The sequence continues at coordinate 247,394 of DPXI01000112.1, forward strand.
GAGGCGACCCGGTCCAGGAAGCCGAGCAGGGGGGCATAGAATCCCGCGACTTCCAGGAGCCCCACGGGCTTGGCGTGGTAGCCGATCTGCCGCCAGGCCCAAACCTCGAAGAGCTCCTCGAAGGTGCCGATGCCGCCCGGAAGGGCGATGAAGGCATCGGAGGCTTCGGCCATTTTGGCTTTGCGGTCATGCATGCCCGCCGAGATGACGAGTTCCGTGATCTCCACATGCTCGACGGCTTCGTACAGCTTGCGGGGGATGATGCCCGTCACCTCTCCGCCCGAGGCGAGCGCCGAGCGGGCGAGGGCTCCCATAGTGCCGATGTTCCCGCCCCCGTACACCAGGCGGAGGCCCCGAAGCGCGATTTCGCGGCCCATGGCCTCCGCCGCCGCCACGTACTCCGGCCGCGACCCGGTACTGGAACCGCAAAAAACGCAAACTGAACGTATCATGGACCGGGATTATACCGGAGCTCGGGGCGAATTGACAGGCTCACTTGCGCGGATCCCGCCCTCGCTAGCCCTTCACGCTCCCTTCGGTCATCCCTTTTATGAACCATTTTGAGAACAGCAGGTACATGAGCACTACCGGCACGGAGGCCATTGTGAGCACGGCGAAAACGTAGCCGTAGTTCGTTTGGTACTGACCGAAAAGAAGGGCGGTGGCCAGCGGTACGGTCTTGGCGGCGTCGGATTTCAACAGGACCAGGGGGAACCAGAAATCGTTCCAAATGGGGATGAAGTTGACGACGGCGACCGCCGCGATGGCGGGCAGCAGGAGCGGGGTGATGATGCGCGCGAAGATGGCGGCTTCCCCGCAACCGTCGATGCGGGCGGCGGAGCTGAGTTCCTCGGGTATCATGCGGATGAAGTCGGTGAGTATGAAGACGCCGAAGGGGATGCCCGTCGCGACGCTTACGAGGATCACCGAACCCAGTCCATCGTGGAGTCCCCAGCCTATCATGAGCTTCAGGATGGAGATCGTACCGAGCTTGATCGGAATGATGAGGCCGGCGACGAAGAACGCGTACAGGGCGGCGGAACCGCGGAAGCGGTGCTTGGCCAGCACATAGGCGGCGAGCGCCGAGAGCGCGACGATCATCATGATCGAGACTCCCGCCACGACCAGGCTGTTGCCGAAGTAGGTCCCGTAGTTGGAGCGGGAAATCATGTTGGCGTAGTTGTCCAGGTACAGGGTCTTCGGGGGACCGAAAGGGTTGGTGAACACCTCCGCGTTGGGTTTGAGCGAGGTGACGACCATCAGGTACAGGGGATATGCGATGACCGCCATATAGAAGGCCATCAATAAATAGTAGAACTTGTCTTTGAGCTTCAATCCCGTGGACATTTCAGACTTCCCCCCGCCGGCTGCCCTTGAACAGGTAATACCAGACCGCCACGCCGAGCGATACGACGAAAACCATGATGGTCGATACGGCGGCGCCCATCCCCATGCCCCAGCCTCCCCGGACGGGCGTGGAGAAGGCGGCACGGTAGAAAAGGGAACCGAAGAGGTCGGTCGTATATCGGGGATTCGCCATGGTGGTGGTCATGGAATATACGATGTCGAATTGGGTGAAGTCGCCGACGAAGATGAGGAGCGTCACCATGCCGACGATGGGCATCAGGGCCGGCAGGACGATGTGCCGCGTCTCCTGCATCCAGTCGGCGCCGTCTATGCGCGCCGCCTCCAGGTGTTCGGAGGGAATGCCGTCTATGCCGATGGCGTACAGCAGGATGGATTCGCCGATGAATTGCCAGCTTACCGCCACGGCGAGGGCGGGAAGGGCGGTCGCCTCGTTGCCGAGCCAGGGATAGTTGCCGAGCAGGCCCCAGATCGGGTTGAGCATCTGGCGGAACAGGAAACCGACGACGAGCACCGAGAGGGTGGTCGGCAGGAAGCTGATCTTCCTGAAAAAGGCGGCTCCCCTGACGGCCCTCGTGACCGCGAGGGCCAGGAAGAAACCGAGCGCATTCTGGATGAGGGTGACGATCAGGAAGAAGACGATGTTGTTCCTGAAGGCGCCCCACACATGGGCGCTGAACGATTCCTCGGTGAATATCTTGACGTAATTGGCCAGCCCGACGAAATCCGTCGGTACGAGGCCGCCTCCCGAATACAGGCTGAGCCGCATCGAGTCCAGGATGGGGATCAACAGTACGACGGCGTACACGAGGAGGGCCGGCAGCAGGAAGGCGGCCCTGAAGACCCAGGTTCGTAGCCGGTCGAAGCGGCGGCCGGTTTTCCCATCGTTCCGTTTCATTCGTACTCCTTGAGCAAGCGGGCGGGGGAAGCGGCCCCGCCCGCGGAGGGGTTAGCGGCCCCGCCCGCGGACGGGGGTTATGATCCTCCGGTCAATTCTTGAAAGGCGCGTACCAGCTGGCCAGCTGGTCCTGGACGTAGGCCGCGGCCTGTTCCGGGGTGTACTTATCCACCATCATGCCGGGGAGGGCCACGCCCATCAAGGAGTTTCCGCTGGGGGACTGGGCGCTCAACTTTTCCCAGACCGTCCGTACGGTGTTGTCCGCCGTTCCCGCGGCGTCGAACATCTCCTGGGCCAGGGAATTCGTCAGCGTGACCTTCGCCGGAGTGTACATGAAGAAGCCGGGCAGCTCGTTCATGAATGCCTGCGCGTATTCGGCGCCGGCGACCCACTTGATGTATTCTATGGCCGCGTCCAGGTTCTTGGATTTTTTGTTCAGACCGATGCCCGCGTCGACGTGGAAACAGTACTGGAGCTTGTCGCCGGCCTTGGCCACAGGGGGAGCGAACCAGCCGATCTTGGCGCTGTCCGAACCCAGGTCCTCGAACACCCCGATCTCCCAGGATCCGCCCATGAACATGGCCGCCTGCCCCGAGCCGAACATCTGCTGCATGCTGACGTAGTCCAGACCTTCGTAGCCTTTCGGCAGATACTTCTGGAGGGAGTCGATCGCTTTGAAGGCCGCGACGAAGTTGGGATCGGTTAGCTTGGCCTTTCCTGCCATGAGGGCCTGGCGGGCGGACTCGCCGCCGTAGAAATTGGCGCCGAGTCCGGAGAACACGACTTCGTACAGGGTCCAGTCGTCAAGCGCGCCCTGGGCGAAGACGTTCTCTCCGCCTTTCTTGAGCGTCTCGCAGACGGCGATGAATTCATCCCAGGTGGAAGGTTCCTTGAGGCCGTACTTCTCGAAAATGGACTTCTGGTAGTAAACGCCGTGCGTGACGCCAACCGAGGGCACTCCGTAAGTGACGCCTTCGGCGGTGGACCAAGCCTTCACCGCCGAAGGCGGAAACTTGTCCAGATCCGGGATGACCTTGGTCAGGTCATAAAGCCAGCCGCCGTCGTATGCGGTGCGGCCGGTGTCGTAGGAACGGAGCCATATGATGTCGGCGCCGGTGTCGGTCTCCAGTCCTGCGCGCATGTTGGCGTCGTATTCGGTGTCGTTGACCGGCTGGAAGTTGATCGTGATGTTCGGATGCGTCTTGGTGAACAGGGCGTTCACGCGGTTCATCCGTTCGATATCCTCCGTGCGCCAACTGGTGAGGTTGAGCGTCACGCTTTTTGACGCTTCCGTCTTTTTCGCGCAGGCCGACAGGCCCGCCGCGAGAGCCGCCGCGACGAGCAGTACCGCGATGGTCCGCACCGCTTTCGCATGCTTGAACGTCTTCATAGTAGCCTCCCTTGAAAAATGCCGTGGGACTGCGGTCGATTCGCGCAGCTACCCGGCGAAGATCCCATCCAACCAGTGACCGGCGGCGAGGGCTGCAACACCCGCGACACCCGGTTCCTTCGCGGCCGGCGGCTCGCAACGCACGTCGAGCGCCGAAAGCCGCTTGAGTTCCGCCATGAGCATCGCCGCGAGCGCCGGCATGAACGAGGCGAGACCCGCGCTTCCGACGACCACCAGATCCATGTCGACGGTGACGCAGATATTCGTCAGAGCCAGAGCCAGAAGGGTCGCCGTACGCCCGAGGGCCTGTTCGGTCGGTTTGCCGTCCTGGGTCACTTCCGTCCAGAAGTCGCCGAGGTCCATGCGGGCTTCAAGCCAGCCGGGTTTGCCGGCATCGACCGAATGCGCCGGGTCCAGCACGAGGTAGCCCAGTTCGCCCGCGAAAGCGCGCGGACCCCGCCGCAAACGCCCGTCCAGGATGAGTCCGGCGCCGAGGCCTCGGCCCAGTTCTATGTAGAGCAGATCGCCGTTCTCGCCGAGGCCGCGGGCGGCGTATTCTCCGAGGGCGGCCGCGTTCGCGTCGTTCTCCACGACGATGGCCAGGCCCAGTTCCCCTTCCAGCGTGTCCAGGAAAGGGGACAGGTCCAGGGGCGCATCGACGCCGATGAAGGGAGCGTAGGAAAGGGTCCGGGACCCGGGCCCTACGACGCCGGGCAACCCGAGCCCGAGCCCGGAAATGCGGTTCAGGGGAATTCCGGCCTCCGCAATGAGGTCGCGTACGGCGGGGGCGAGCTCGGACATCAGAAAAGTCCGGGCATCCGGCGCGACTCGCCGGCGGATCAGGGGACCGACCATTCCCGAAAGGTCAACCAGTCCCAACAGCAGGTGGTAGCCGTCGAACTCGGCGCCGACTGCGAGAGCCGCCTCCGGCGCGAAGCGGAGCAGCTGCGGTTTGCGGCCGAGGGCGGAGCTGCCTTCTCCGGCCTCCACGACGATGCCTATGGCCTTGAAATAATCGATGATTTTCATGACCGTCGGCGCGCTGATACCGCTGCGACGCGCGATCTCGGCTTTTGAAATTTCCCTTTCCGTGCGCAACAACGTGTAGACCGAACGGCGGTTCAGGTCCTTGAGGTTCGCTGCGACGAAATTGCCCTTCAATAGTCCCCCGATATAATTAATTAAGTTATTTAATTATTATTCGAAAATGACGGATTGTCAAGATGAAGTCGACAGGCCGGACCTTGGATCGCCTGATCCCCTCTTTGCCGGGACCAGGGTTCCCTTCGGATCAAGGACAGTTATTGCGGCCTGGCCTTACGGTGGAAGGAAATGATAAAGCTGAATGACGACGGGGAACTCGTCCTGCTCCCCGCCCTCATTTCCCCCGCTATCCGGTCTTGAGCGCGTTCAGGAAAGCGGCGATGTTCCCGGATGCCACGCCCGGCGGCATGCCGCCTGCGCAGGAATGGACGACCTTGGACCCCGGCTTGAATTCGGCCAACTGCCGGCGCACCGCGGCGGCGACTTCCTCCGCCGGAGCTGCGGCGAGGGTGTCGCGGGGCGGAATTCCGCCCAGCAAGGCCAGGCGTCCTCCCGCCCGTTCCCGGATTTCCGCCATGCCCAGCTGGATGCCGGGATTGTAGAGGTTGATGCCCGCATCGCTGTAATGGCTGACGGAGGAAAGGCAATCGGCGTCGTTATGGAAGAGTTTGACGCTGGCATCGGGGGCGAAAAGCCGTTTAAGCGCCGGAAAAGCGAATTCCATGAAGTCCGCCTCGCCGATGAAGCCGACGACGTCGTCCAGCACCATGATCCCGTCGATCGTAGGATGAAGCGAGCGTTGCAGCGCGTGCCAGTCTTCCAGGAAATCGGCGATCAGGTCGATGAGGCGATGTATCCTGTCGGCATCGGTTTTCATGGCGACCAGGAATTCCGTCGTGCCCATGAGGAAGGAGGCGATGTTAAGCGGCCCTCGTGATACGGAGAAGCGATGGGCGTGCCCGATCGCTTCCATCCTCGGGGCTGCCCATTCCATGCGTTTCAGGACGAAAGGAAGCAGGCCGTCCTTGCGCGGATCGGGCTTTTTCAGGTCGTCGATTTCCTCGACCTGGCGGATCATGGGATACGCGTAGGGGAATTCGTTTTCGGGGAAGGAACAACGGGCGCCGAACGCCGAGGGTTCCGTGCACATCCCGTACTCGGCCCAGAATCCGGGCAGGAAGGCGACATCGGCGAATGAGTCGCAGGCTGCCCGGTGGGCGGCGAACCATTTTTCATTGTCGGTGAAATAATCGAGGATGGAGATGCCGTGCCAGTTGGGAAGCCACGGGCTATCGACGATGAAGGCTGCCAGCGGGACCGATTCCGTCCCCTCGACCGCGCTTTTTAGCTCCGACCATTGTTTGTCGTTCATGAGGAAACATATTAGCCAGTACCATTCCCGCCGTCTACTCGGTATTATGGGGCAAGCGCAATGGTGGGCCAGTTCTTCGAGCCCGGCGGATGACGGATTCTGATTCGATTGACAAATATACAATCGGGTATATTATGATGTATACAATCCAGAATGGTATCAGCCGGACCCGGGTCCGGACAAGGAGTCGAGCATGGTACGGAAATATCTTTCCATCGTCGTCTGCGCCCTCGCGGCGCTGTCGCCCCTCGCCGCTCAGAGCAAGCCCAGGCAGGTGAAACTGGCGGCGATTTTCCCCGGCTCCATCCAGGATGCGGACTATAACGCCCTCGGCTACGTCGCGATGCAGACCGCGGAGAAGAAATTCAAGATCGAGACCGCCTTCTCCGAGCGGGTCGCGGTTCCGGACGCGGAGCGCGTGCTCAGGGAATACATCAACGAGGGCTTCAACACGATCTGGGTGCACGGCAACCAGTTCAACAGCGCGGCCGACAAGGTCGCCGACGCCTATCCCGCGGTCACCTTCATCGTGGAAGGCGACGGAAAGCTGGACGCTCCCAAGCCGAATCTCTGGTACATGGACCGGAACTACTACACCGGTTTCTACGTCCTCGGCCGCCTGGCCGCCGTCACGACGAAGGCCGGCAAAATCGGCTGGCTCGGCGGCCTCGAGCTTCCCTTCACCCGCGGCGAGATAAACGCGGTGAAGCAGGGTATCGCCGATTCGGGCAAGGCCGTCACCTTCGATTACGTATACGTCGGCGACTTCAACGATGCGGTCAAGGCCCGGCAGGGCGCCGAAGGCCTCATCTCCAAGGGCGTGGACGTCATCATCAGCGCCGTGAACCTGGGCAATTTCGGCCTGTACACCGCGGTCAAGGAGGCCAAGCACAAGGTCTGGTTCACCACCACGTACACCTCCAAGAAGGACCAGGCGCCGGCGAACTACCTGACAGCCGACATTTTCGACTTCAACGTCGTGCTCGCCCAGATCCTGGACCGCATCATCGCGGGAGAGAGGGGCGGGGACGTCATGATGGATTACGGCACCGGAAAGGCCCGCCATACCGATTTCCCCCTCTCCAACGTCGACGCGGCCACCAACGCCGCGATCCAGCAAATCGCCGACGATGTCGCATCCGGCAAGATCAAGGTCGCGAAGAACCTCAAAGAAATTCTGAAGTAAGGAACGGAAAATGGAAGAATTCTTGCTCGAGGTCCGGGGGGCGCGAAAGGCGTTCGGAGCGGTGAAGGCCCTGGACGACGTGTCGATGCGCGTCCGCAAGGGCGCCATCCACGGCCTGCTCGGGGAGAACGGCGCCGGGAAGTCCACCCTCATGAACATCCTGTACGGCCTGTATTCCCCTGACTCGGGCGAGATATTCCTTGAAGGGAAACGCATCGCGATCGGCTCGCCGGCGGACGGCATAGCCCACGGCATCGGCATGGTGCACCAAGTGTCCACCCTCGTGGGCGAATTCACCGCCGTCGAGAACATCGCGCTCGGAGCGGGAGAGGCCCGCTGGACCCTCCCGCTTGCCGAGGAGCGGAAGAATCTCGAGCAGCTGGCCCGCGATACCGGCTTCTGGATCCCGCTGGACCGGAAGGTCAAGGAACTGAGCGCGGGCGTCAAGCAGAAGATCGAGATCCTGCGCGCCCTCCGCCGGGGAGCCAAGCTCCTCATTCTGGACGAACCGACCACCTCCCTCGTGGAAAGCGAATTCCGCAGCCTCCTGGAGTCCCTGCGCGCCCTCGCGGAGCGGGGGATGACGATCGTCTTCATCACCCACAAGATCAAGGAAGTCCTGGAAGCCTGCGACGCGGTCACCGTCCTCCGCAGGGGAAAGCTCCAGGGGGGACTGGAAAAAGCGGAACTCTCCATGGAGACCCTTGTCAAGCTCATGTTCATGGAGAAGAACATCTCGGTGACCGAAAACGCCCTTCCCGTCATCGCCCTGTCGCCTTCCCGGCCGAGCGCGGAACCCTTCCTGGAATTCAGGAACGTGACGACCCGGCCCGCCGCAGGCAAGAAGGGGAGGGGCCTCACGGACGTTTCGCTCTCGGTCCGGGGCGGCGAGATCTTCGGCGTCGCGGCGGTTTCCGGCAACGGAGAGAAGGACATAGCCGAGCTTCCGTTCAAGTCCTTCCGCGTGCTTTCAGGCGACGTCCTCGTGGGCGGGCGGAGCGTCCTCGGCATGGACACCCTCGGGGTCTTCGGCCTGGGAGTCTCCTACACGCCGGAAGACCGCATCCAGGAGGGCATACTCCCCGAGGCCTCCATCATGGAGAACCTCCTGCTCGGCCACCATGCGGAGGGGCGTTTCCTCGGCCCCCTTTCCACCGTAAATTGGAGGGCGGCCCGAGAATCGGCCGTACAGACCGTCGCGGAATTCTCCGTGGCGACCCCCGACGAGAACCTCGCGATCCGGCGGCTTTCGGGCGGCAACATCCAGAAAGTCATCATGGGCCGGGCCTTCGTTTCCGACGCCAAGGTCCTGGTGACGCACAATCCGACCTCCGGGGTGGACATCTCCACGGTGGAGTTCATCTTCAACAAGCTGGTCAAGGTACGGGATTCCGGAGGCGCGGTGCTCTGGGTCCACGAGGACCTGGACGAGCTCATGCTGCTCTGCGACCGCATCGCCACCCTCCACGAAGGGCGCATCACCGGCATTTTCGAACGTGCGGACTTCGACAAGCTGCGTCTGGGCCTCGCGATGATAGGAGGGGCGGCATGATCGAAGCAGGCATGATGGAAGCCGGGAGAATATTCGCCGCGGTCCGCAGGCAGGCACTTATCTACCTGGTGGCCGTGGGACTCGCCTTCGCCGTGCTGGCCCTGCTCGTCGCCCTCATGGGGTTCGACGTCCTGAAGGCTTTCCGTTACCTGCTCACCGCCTCCTTCAAGTCGACCTTCGGTTTCCAGGAAACGATCAAGAAGACGGTTCCCCTCATCTTCGCCACCTATGCCTTCTCCATCCCCTTCATGATCAAATTCTTCAATATCGGAGGCTGGGGGCAGATGATGATCGGCGGAACCGCCGCCGCCGCCGCCGGCCTCACGCTCGCGCCTCTCGGACTCCCCGCATGGATCCTCATGCCCCTGCTCATCGTCATCGGCACCGCCTCGGGCGGCCTTTTCGGCATGGCGGCCGGCGGCCTCAAGTCGCGCTGGGACATCAACCCCATCATCTCCACCATCATGCTCAACTTCGTCGCCCAGCATTTCCTCAACTTCGTCGCGACGGCCAAACCCTTCAAGGATCCGGCCGAAGGGCATCCGATCACGATGCCCCTGCCGGCCGAAGGAACGCTCGGTTTCCTGGGCGGCTTCCCCGTTTCCTTCATCTTCGCGATCGCGGCCGTGGTCTTCGTTTCGTTCTTCCTGAAGCGCACGCGCCTGGGATTCGAGATCCGCGCGGTCGGCCACAACCAGCTCGCCGCGGAGACCTACGGCATACCCTTCACCCGCGCGATACTCACGAGCTTTTTCATCGGCGGAGCGCTGGCGGGTCTCGGAGGCACCCTGGAGACCATCAACATCCACGGAAAGCTTATCGAAGGCTTCGCCAAGACGAGCGGCGCCCAATACGGCATCTTCGGCATCCTCACCAGCCTCGTCGTCGGCGGGAACCCGATCGGCGTGCCCTTCGCCGCCTTCTTCATGTCGGTGATGCTCGTCGGCGCCGACTCCCTGCAACGGACGATGCGCATACCCGTGGAACTCGTATTCCTGGCCCAGGGCATCATCGTGCTGTTCATCGTCACCGTCCGCGAATCCATGAACGCGAAGAAAAGGTAGGGGGCGATCCATGCAATTCCTTTCCGATTTCGCCTCCCAGGTGATCCTGTACGCGACCATCTACACGCTGGCGAGCCTCGGCATCGTCATCTCCGGCCGCGCGGGGGTCTTCAACGTAGCCGCCGAAGGCATCATGCTCGCGGCCGCCTCCACGGGCTTCATGACCGCCTTCTTCACGGGAAGCTGGATAATGGGTTTCGTCGTCGGCGCACTTACCGGCGCCCTGTTCGGCTTCCTGCTGGCCCTCCTGCACGAGCGCTACCGGGTGAACCAGTTCATCCTGGGCATCTGCCTCGTCATCCTCGGCTCGGGCGCCGCCGACCTCCTGTACAAGATCGTGATGGGAGTACGCCTGGACGCGCCCAAGGCGCCGCCGACCCCGATCCTTTCCGTTCCCTTCCTTTCGGGGATCCCGCTGCTTTCGGCCCTGTTTTCCGCGAACGCGATCGTCTGGCTCATGTACGCGCTGAGCCTGGCCGCCTGGTGGTTCTTCTACCGGACCCAAATGGGCCTGGAGACCCGCGCGATCGGCGAAAGCCCGCGCTCGGCGGACGTCGCCGGCATCAACGTCAAGCTGACCCGCTACCTCGCGACTACCGTCGGTTCCGCGCTCATCGGACTGGCCGGCGCCTACATCCCCCTGGTCGTCACCGAAACCTACGCCCCCGACATTTCCGCCGGACGCGGCTTCATGGCCGTCGGCATCGCCATCTTCGCCAGCTGGAAACCTCACCGGGCCATCATTGGAGGCCTGCTCTTCTCGGCCATCGAGGTCCTGAGCTTCCAGCTCCAGATGCTCTCCAGCCCCGTGCCCTACCAGTTCTTCCTGATGCTTCCCTTCTTCGCGGTGCTCGCGGTGATGATGATCTTCCGCAAGACAATCGAGTACCCCGCGTCCATCGGGAAGCCGTATTCGAGGGAGTAGGGAATGGGGGTGACAGTTGCCGTCACCCGATGAGGGAGCGGGCAGTCTCTTCCATCCGTGAACGGACATGGGCCCAAGTCCAGCCGTTCAGGTAGCGGGGATCCGGTTCGTTACCTCGTTCACTTTCATCGCGGCTGAATCGGGGAGCGAGACAAGACTGAAGCCGACCAAGAGGAGCGGATCCCGCAATTGCGGGTATGAATGCCGCAGGATATCGACCTTGATATGATCGATGAGAGCGCAGAGGCTGCCGGGAGTTTGATTCACGATTTCCGCCTCCGGAAAGGCCATGCTTATCGCGTCCCTGCAGACAGCGGAATCGAAAGAGCCGGTCGAAAAGAGGTCGATATCAATGGAACTGCGATGGCCGAATTGCAGGGCCAGCGCGGTTCCTCCACCCAGCACGAACTGCGCAAATACCGGCAATGCTGAAAGTTCACGCAGTACCGACATCAATTCGGGGGATACGCATTCCGGGTGCCGGATCATGATCCGCAATATAATTTAATGAAATTGGCGCTTCTCGCATCCAGACGCAACTCGGGTTGGATCGCCGCCAAGCCTTCTTTGCCGTATGGTTCTCCGGGTCGACGGTAGCCCTGTCGACATCCCAGATATGGACCGATGCGCCGGGTTCCCGATCATGCCGGTTGGGTGATTATTCCTTCTTTATATCGGCCGCGCCGCCGCGCCGCCGCGCCGCCACGCCGCCACGCCACGCCACCGCGGGGCTCCGTGGCATCGACCTTTCCCCGAATTGTATTGCTACCTCACCGGCCATATACTGACAGGGCATATGAACGCGAAATTGCGCTCGACACTGCTGCATCTGCGGTTCCCCTTCTCCTTCTTCCTGTTGCCCATCTATCTGGCTGCCTTGGCGGCGGTATCGTTCGAAGCCGGGAAGGCGCTCGCCGTCTTCGCGATCTTCCATCTTCTGCTGTATCCGGCGAGCAACGGCTTCAATTCGTATTTCGACAAGGACGAGGGGCCGATCGGCGGCCTCGCGTTGCCGCCGCCCGTCTCGCGCAGCCTCCTGTTCGCGGCCCTCTCCCTGGACGCCGTCGCGCTCGTCTTTTCCTTCGCGGTAAGCCCCGCGTGCGGCGCCGCGGCCCTGGTCTACGGAACCGCATCCAAGCTCTACAGCTGGGACCGCGTGCGGATCAAACGCTTGCCCGTGACCGGCTGGCTCATGACGGGCTTCGGCCAGGGGGCGTTCACCTTCCTCTGCATGGCCTTCGTCTCCGCCGGCCGCGGCCCGGCCGGGCTCGGCGCGTCCGCGTACTCGGGCGCGCTTCTCATCACGCTTTTCCTGCTGGGCGTGTATCCGCTCACCCAGATCTACCAACACGGAGAGGACGCGCGGCGCGGAGATCTGACGATAAGCCGGCTCCTGGGGATACGCGGTACCCTCGTCCTGGCCGCCGCCTTCCTCGGCGCCGCGACGACAGGTTTCTGCGCCTGGACGGCCGCGCTCGGAGGACCGTGGTGGGCGGCTGCCTTCCTCCTCGCGCAACTTCCCGCACTGTTCTATTTCCTCCATTGGGCGCTCCGCGTCTTCCGCGATGAAAGGGCGGCCGACCATCGTTCGACGATGCGTATGAACCTGATCGCCTCGAGTTTCATGAGTCTGTATTTCGCGTTGTTCCTGATCTTTCGCTGAATAGGAGGCGCGGCTCCAATGGACACGATCATGCTCGCCCGGATCCAGTTCGGAATTTCCCTGGGATTCCATTACATCTTTCCGCAGACGACGCTGGGCCTGGCGCTCATCATCCTCATCGCCGAATGGCGCTACGTCGCGACTGGGGAAGAGGCCTGGAAGCGCATCTCGACCCTGCTTTCCCGATTCCTCGGCCTGGTCTTCGCCTTCGGGGTCGCTACCGGTTTGGTCCTGCCTTTTTCGTTCGGCATGAACTGGGGGAAGTTTTCCGTTTTCTCCGCCCCCGTCTTCGGGACCCAGCTCGCCATCGAGGCGATGGTCGCGTTTACCCTTGAAGCGGTGTTCCTCTCCATCGTGATGTTCGGAAGGGAGCGCGTCTCAAAGCGCGCGTACCTCGCTTCCGTCTTCTTCGTATTCCTGGGATCCCACCTTTCTGCCTTTTTCATCATCTCCGCGAACTCGTGGCTCCAGACGCCCGCCGGTTACGCGATCGAAGCAGGACGCCTGGTCCTCGCGGACTGGGTCGCCGCAACCTTCAATCCGTCGACCGGCATCCGCTTCCTCCATGCGGTCACGGCCGCATGGATATCGGGCTTCTTCTTCGTCCTGGCGATCTCTTCCTGCCTCATAGCCCAGAATCGCCGGCGCGCGGACGCTAAGCGCCTATTCTCCCTCGCCGCCGCGCTTTCCCTCGCGTTCGGTCTGCTCCAGCCCCTGCTCGGCCACCAGCAAATCATGGAAGTTCTCCGACACCAGCCGGTGAAGGACGCGGCCTACGAAGGCATTTTCGAAAGCGTGAACGGGGCGCCGCTGATCGGATTCGGCCTGCCCGACGCGGCCAACCGACAGATCCGCTTCGCCCTTTCGATCCCCAAAGGCCTCTCGTTCCTGGAGTCGGGGAATCCGGATTCCTTCGTGAAAGGCCTGAACGACTTCCCCGTGGAGACCTGGCCGCCGGTGAACGTCATCTTCACCACTTTCCATATCATGGTGCCCCTCGCGGGCGTCATCATCGCAGTCGCACTTTCGGCGCTGTACTTCACCCGGAAGAAGGAAAGGAAACCGTTGGAGGAGCGGCCGATATTCCTGCGCCTGGTGATGCTCAGCGCCGCCGCTCCGTACCTGGCGAACGAGCTCGGCTGGATCGGCGCGGAAATGGGCCGGCAGCCCTGGACCATATCCGGCCTGCTCATGACGAAGGATGCGGGAACCGCCGCGCAGGGGAAGGGAACCGTCGCCTTCTCGCTTTCGCTTTTCGCGCTCGTCTATGCCGTCCTCGCCGTCCTTTTCTGGAAGTTCACGACCGCTGCCGTGAAGAGCGTGCCGCAGACCGCATCGGAAGGGGGCGACCATGCAAGCGCCTAGTATTCTTCAGACCTTCTGGTTTTGCGCCCTGGCTTCGGTATTCCTCGTCTTCTTCCTCCTTGACGGCTTCGACATGGGAATCGGAATGGCTCTTCCCTTCTTTTCCAAGGAAGAATCCGAACGGAAGAAGCTGATCGATATCGCCTGGCCCTTCTGGGACGGGAACGAGCTCTGGGCCATCATCGGGGGATCCTGCCTTTTCGCGGCCTTTCCCTACGCCTTCGTCGCCCTCATCGGCGGCCTCGCGCCGGTCGTGGCCCTCCTGTTGGTCTTCCTGATGTTCCGGACGGTCTCCTTCGAGGCTTGGTACAAGGATCCCTCCCGTCGGCGATTCTGGGAATACGCCCAGGCGGCGGGTTCGTTCCTCCTGGCCTTCGGCTTCGGCCTCCTGTCGGGAAACCTGATCGCCGGCCTTCCGATGACAGAAACCGGCGCCTTCGCGGGCTCGCCCCTGTCGGCCTTCCAACCCTACGCCATCTTGACGGGGCTGCTCGCGGCTGCCGCCGCGCTCATGCACGGCGCCGCCTACGTGCGGAAGAAGAGCGCGGGTGCGGTCAGGGACAAGGCGACGCGCCTGGCGCGCGGGACTTTCCCCGCGGTCGCGGTGCTGTCGGCCGCGGCCTTCGCCTGGACGGCCGTCATCGTTCCCGAAGCGATGACGCGTTTCCCGTTCCTGCTCGGCGTCGCGGGAGCCGTCGCCTTCGGCGTGTCTTTCCGCGTGTCCCTGGGCAGGCCGGGGGACCGCGCCCCGTTCCGGTGGTCCGCCGCCGCGATGGTTTGCGTCTGGATCGCCGGGGCCTCTGCGCTCTTCCCGTACCTCATCAGGCCGGCTGCCGGCGGACCCCCGGCTGCCGGCGGACCCGCGGCTGTAGGACCCGCGGCCGGCGGACCGGGCCTATCTTTGGCCGCCGCTTCAAGTCCGGCTTCCACCCTGTCCTTCCTGGCCGTCTTCGCGACGGCGGCCTTGGCTGTCGTCGCGTTCTATACCGTTTTCGTGTACCGGACTTTCAAGGGGAAGACCGCGTCCGATGAAGCTGCCCATTGAAGCTGCCCAACGAAGGAGAACCCATGGAATACGTTAAATGCAAAGCATGCGGCTACATCATGGAAGCGCGCAAGGTCGGTGATAAATGTCCGGCGTGCGGGGTTCCGGCCAAGCAGTTCGAGCCGTACATAGAGAAGGTTTCGGAGAAGCGCTTGAGGATACTGAAAATGCATATCCATCCGGTGATCGTGCACATGCCCCAGGCCTTCGCCGCCTTCCTGACAGTCCTGGCCGTTCTCCTGCTCCTCACCGGCGCGGGGACCATCCACGACGCCCTGTACGATACCGCGCTGGTGCTCGCGGCCTGTCTGCCCCTCGCCGTCGCAGTCGCCTTCGCCGCGGGGATCCTGGACGGAAAGATCCGGTTCCGCAAGCTCACGACCCCTCTCCTTCTCCGCAAGATGATCGCGGGAGCGGCGTTCTTCGTATTCTCCGCGGCCGCGGCCGGCCTTGCTTTTGCGGCCGGCCTGAACGGAACCGCGCCGCTTTCCGGTTTCCTCGTCCTGGAAGCCGCCTCCCTCGGGGCGGGAGCCCTGCTGGGCATCTGGGGTACCGGCCTCATGACGGCGGCCTTCCCCGGATAGGGCGGGGCGCGGACGGCGCCGCACATCCACCGTCGTCTCATTTTTCGCTTGCTATGTTTCGTTATTTCGAATATATTCGAAATAACGAAACGCAAGGGAGGTAAGGATGAACGATGTCTTCAAAGCCCTCGCCGATCCGACGCGGAGGCGCATCCTTGAAATGCTGAAACGGCAGGACCTGACTGCCGGCCAGATCGCCGACGCGTTCTCCATCGGGAAGCCGTCCATAAGCCATCATCTGAGCCTGCTCAAGGCCGCGGACCTCGTCCTTTCCGAACGCGCCGGGCAGAACATCATCTATTCGATCAATACGAGCGTCTTCCAGGAAGTCGTCGCCTGGATCTACGGCCTGAAAGGGCAGGAGGAAAAGGAATGAAAGGGAAAAAGACTGATCTCGCCGTTCTGGCCGTCTGCGCGGCATCGCTCGCCGGTCTTGTGGTCGTCTACGGCCGGCTACCGGAAAACATCCCCGTGCATTGGAATTTCAGGAGCGAGGTCGACGGCTGGGGTCCGCGCTGGACCATTTTTCTTATGGGAGCCCTGCCGCCGGCCATATTCCTGATGATGAAGGCGGCTCCGCGCTTCGATCCCCGCCGTGAAGCGTACGTGAAGCACGCGAAAGCCTATGCGATCCTGACTGCCGTCCTGTCGATGGCTTTTATCCCGATCTCCTGGATGGTTGCGATCGCCGGCCTCGGGATCGCGCTCGACATCGGCATCCTTGTCCGCGTCGTGATCGGCGCGCTGTTCATCGCGATCGGCAACTACCTGGGCAAGTTGCGCCCCAACTACTTCATCGGCGTCAGGACGCCCTGGACGCTCTCCGATCCAGAGGTTTGGAAAAAGACCCACCGGCGCGGGGCCTGGGTTTTCGTAGGCATGGGCGCCTGCATGCTCGCCTCGCTGCTGGTCCCGCATTCGGCCGCCGGGGCCGCTCTCGTTCTGGCGTCCATAGTCGGAGGGGTGGCCTACCTGTTCGTTTATTCGTATTTCGAATGGAAGGCCCTCCGCTCCTGAAATACCGATAGCTCGGTGGCGGCCGCCGATGCGCCGCCGGGGGACTGACTCCGCGTCGGAACCTCGCATCCGGAAATAGGAAGGGCGCTCCGGATCATTTTCCGGAACGCATATCATAGTCATCGAATACATTGAAATTCAACCTTGGATGTGAGTCCCCTGCAAAAGGACCCGACTTTTATAAATGGCATAAAAGGCCTGCGGGGGGAAGAGAAGGGGGATCCCTTCTCTCCCCACCCGCGCCCCCTCGCTCATCCCCGTGCGAGGGAGGACGGGGAAAAATTTCCTATCCTACGAGGACCGGTCCACAGATATCGCCCGGATCTCCAGCAGGACGGTGTCGTCAAAATGAAAATATTCCGGCTCCACCCTCGCCCGCCCGGGGACGGGCATGTATAATCATTGAACCCACGCAAGAATCGAGGTTGAAAAGCATGAAACGAAAAAGCGTAGCCATCGTAGTCGTCATCGCGCTCATCGCCGCCCTGGCGGCGTTCGCCGCGACCTTCATGATCCGGATCAAAAAGGAAATCGGCATGATGGACCCGGCTCCGACGGGGCTGGTCGCGTCCGGCGTCTTCGCCATTCTTGACAGCTTCGTGAACCTGTACTTGGTGGAGCGCGACGGGAAATACCTCGCCGTGGACGCCGGGACGGACGCGAAGAACGTTCGCGCTGAAATGGCGCGGCTCGGGATAGCTCCGGAGGACGTGGAGGTGTTGCTCCTGACGCACACGGATTACGACCACGTGGACGCCGCGTCCCTGTTCACGAACGCCCGCGTCTACATTTCCGAGCGGGAAGAGGACATGCTGAACGGGAAGGCGCACAAGGTGCTTTTCTTCCGGAATTCGTTGAAAACGGAGCACGGCTTCCTGGCGGACGGCGAGGAAACGAGAATTGGAGGTTGGATGGTCAGGACGATCGTCGTCCGCGGACACACTTCAGGATCGGCCTGCTTCGTCGTGGACGGAAAGTACCTGTTCACGGGCGACAACCTNNGGCCACGGCGGGCTTGGCGAAGTAGGCGGACCGGGATGGCCGCATCTATCCCCGATTATGCGCGGGGCTCCAACGCGCGCTATCATCGTGGCATGCGCCGTGTAGCCGCTTTCTTCCTGCTTTGCCTCCATCCCCTCGTCTTTCTGCCGGCGGACATAGCCGACGTGGCCAAAAAAGTGGAGCAGGCCGAAGCCGTACCCGATGAGCGGCATCCGATCGAGGCCGGGGCCGCGGCCGACGACGGCGATAACTCGTTCGCCGAATTCGTCTTCGACGTCTTCGCCCTCCTCTGGTTGTGGAACAACCTCGGAACCACCTACGGTCCCTACCCGCACGCCCCGGAAGGCTATGTCCTCTGGCAGGACGCCGAAGGCCATATCCCGCCGGGCGGCCGCGACCAGCGCTATTCCGCGGACGCCCAAGCCTTCGAGCTGGAGGGCTTCGGCCGCGGCGCTTGGGCGCGCCTGGAAGGACGCTTCTTCCGCTTCATCGGCCCCTACGCTGAAGTCTGGACCCTGGACGACGGCCATGCCCTCCAGCACTCCGCCCGCCTGGGCGGCCAGGTCTCCCTGTTCAACGCCGACGGCTTCAACTGGTTCCTCTACGGCCAGTACGTGCATTGGTTCGGCGTCATCGACCGCGACGGCGGCAGCTTCGGCAGCGTCATGCGTTCCTACCCCGTCAAACCGCTCAGCCTGGAATGGCGGGCCGGCGCCCAGACTTTCGACGGATTCGTCATCGGCGAATCGGAAGTTTCGATCGGGGCGTTGTTCGGCCGCTTCGAGCCCTATGTCGGTTACCGCTGGTGGAACCTGGGCACCGGCGGCGACGCCTCCGTCGACATCGGCGCCTACTCCGGCGCCTTCGCGGGCCTGCGCGCGCACTTCTAGCTTGACCGGCACGCGAACCTGTCGGTCGGCGAGTCAGCGGGATCCTACCCCGCGAGGGCGTCACCGGCGGTGGCGCTATGTTGGTCGGGAAAAGTGACCTTTTTCCGGAATGACGCAAAAAGAAGTCTGATGAGCAGATTGAGGATACGACTGAACAACAGCTTGCCCGGCCCCAATTTGACCGGGTAGTAGTAGTCCGAATTCATCCAGCCTTTGGCCTCCCAATAGGCCCGGTCCACCACCGAAATGAGGGTCTTGCTGCGCAAACCCTGAAACATATACAGATCAAAGTAGCCGGGTCCAGGCAGGCCACCGGGCGCGACTGCACGGGCCAATCGTTCTGTTTGCTTGGCGATGGCATGGTCGGCGGCAACCTTATAGGACTGGTCATAAAAATTTTGCGGTCCCGGCCGGTCGAAGTAGAAACTGGATATAACCACAATCTTCCCCACCACTCGGCAGCCCCAGCCGACGGCCGTCATCTCCAAATAGCGTGCCGTTGGTCCGATACCGCCGCCGCCCGTTGTTACCAGGGTCAGCGCAGGTTTTCCGGCCAACGAAGGTCGATGAAACAGCCATGCCAGACGATCTACCAATCGCTTGAATGACGCTGTCACCTGCATGGCGTAGACCGGCGAGGCAAAAATGAGGGCATCCGCTTGTTCCATCCGTCGGACTATATCCGCCAATCCATCCTTGATCGGGCAGTACTGCTCACCCTTTTGCATACAAAGATCACAGCCGCGGCACTCTTCAAGTTCCGCATCTTTGCAGTTGATCATATCCAGTTCCACTTCGCCATGCCGCTCCAGGACCGCCTGGATTTTCCGGATGATGGCGTGGCCATCACGCTTGCGCGGACTGCCCATTATCACTGCGATTTTCATGATTCCCCCTTGTTCGGACTGTCTTAAGCTGTCTATTCCCTATTTATATATCCAACGTTGGATATTATAGGACAAAAAAATCACCCCGTTTCGCCAAGCTTCCTGATAGCCTGCATCATGCCGGATTCATCCAGACCCGAAAAATCGATACTTCGAATGATGGATTCCATCCCTGCCCCGATGGCACGACAGGCTTCAAGGTCTTCCAGCAATACCTTATGCCACTGGATTTGAGCCGCCACGCCATCAAGCATCATGGCGAAGCTTATGGCCTCAAGGCGGGTCAAGGCCATGGATTGCTTGACCATCCGCCAGTGCTCCAGATACGTCCGCCGTTCTTCAAGCTGGACGATATGGCCCTCAATCACCCGAATGACGCTCGGAGAATCCAGTTTGCCCAATAGCGGATACAGCAGATACTTATCCGCGCCGGTGTCGTTGATGGGCAGGGACAGTTCGTGGAGCAGCTCGTTTTTGAGCGCATCCTGACCAAGCTCCGTCAGTTCGTAGATTTTTCGGGCACGTCCCCCCTCGCTCTCGGTGCGAACACAGGAGATGGCGCCTTCCGCATCGAGTTTCGCCAAGGCATGGTAGATTGATCCCGACTGGATCTTGGTCCACTGATCGAGCTGATTCAGTTGGATGAATTTCTGAATTTCATACCCGTGGGTCGGCTTGATGCTCAAAAAACTCAATATCAAGGTCCGGATCATGTGCATCCTCGTTGATCTATCATATATCCAACGTTGGATATATGTCAATCGCTCCTGATGCGACGTGAGACTGTCTCCGCGTCGGGACCCCACGTCCGTAAATGCGAAGGGCGCTCCGGAGAATATCCGGAGCGCCCTTCGCCGTCACCGCAAATCCGCCGCGATCAGTCCTCGATCTCGATCTCGGTCCAGGTAGTGACGATGCCGCTGACGCTGCCTTGGAGCTTGACCATGGTTTCCCCGGGCACCAAGAGAGCAAGGAATGCCGCACGCTGATCCGCATCGGCAATGATGGCCGAAAGGTCCAACGCCACTCCCTGGATCGTGACGGTCGTGCCGTCCACGGTTTCCACGATCCCCTTCAGCTTCGTCTCGTTGTCGGCATCCGCCTGCTTCCGCTCGATCTTGACGGCGATCACGTCTCCCGTCACGGAGTCCTCGTAGGTCTTCGCCTCGATGAAGTCGCCGACCGCAAGGTCGTCGATGCTGTTGAACTCGACAACCGCGCCGCCGTCGTCCTCCTCGAAGATCGTCTCCGCGACGGTTTTCAGGGGAACTCCGTTGATCGTGACGGTCAGCGCGACTGTATCCACCGCCGTTACCACGCCCTGGACTTCCCGGTCGGCGTCCTGCTCGACCTTCACCTTGGTCGCGATCAGCACGTCGTTCTCGATCGTTCCCTTGACTTCGACCTTGACGCCGTCGGCCACGCCGGCGGCGAGCGAGGCGGATGCGCTCACGCTGATGCCGTCCACCGTGAAGGTCACGGGGTCGGTTCCGGCCAAACCGGAAACGATGCCGCTCGCTTCCGCCCGGTCGCCGTGCTCGGCTTTGAGGCGGTGCTGTTCCTTCGCTTCTATCTTGTCCGCGCTGGTGCTGAGGACGCCGCCCGAAGGACCGGAAGAAGCTTCGATCTTCACGTATGATCCGGCCGCGATCGCAGTGTCCAGAGTACCGGCGAAGGCGATGGAGAGGACCGCTCCGCTCTCCAGGGTGAGGGTGAAAGTCCCGTCGCTCGGACCCGAAAGCGCGCTTACGGTGCCCTTGACCTTGAAGTCTTCGGTCGAACCGTTCTCCCTCTTGATCATGGACGCGCGGATTACCTTGGTGACTCCGTCGGCCAGTACGCCGAGCGTTCCGCTCACTTCGACCCGGTCGTTATCGGCGAGAGGCAGGGTACCCGCGAGGCCGGGCAAACCCTTGAAAACGGTGAACGCGTCGGTCTGAACGAGCAGGCCGAACACCCCGAAGGTCCCCGCGATGGCGTCGATGCTGCCCGCGTCCACGGTCCCCTCTATCGAACTGGAGTAGTCCACGGCTTCCGCGATGCCCTTGCCGGTCGCTGGATCGATGGTGCCCTTGAGGTCGACGATCATGCCGACTTCCAGTAGGGAATCGCCGCTTACGAGCACGCCGTCCACCATGATTTCGCTGGCGGAGGTTTCGTACTCGACGCCGTTCACGAAGATGCTTCCCTTGGCCGTGATCACGCCCTTGGCGAAACCCGCCACTCCCACCGAGGTCGTCCCGGGGTCGGAACTGCCGAATGAACAACCCGCAAGAGCGAGAAGGGCGGCGAGCGCCGGTACCGCGATTTTTGCAGGGTTTCCGAAGTGGGTTTTAATCCCGTCTAAAGTCGTCATGTTAGCCTCCTCAGGCTTATATGACTGAGAAGGTAATGCAAAAATATTATAAAACTTGAATATATGGGAAATGAATTGTTAAAAATCGGTTAAGGAAAGCGAGGCCGGAAGAAAAAAAAGATGAACGGAAGATGGAGCTCATCGGACAGAAACAAAATAGAAGACCCGGCCGCCGAGGCGGCCGCGGCCGAGACGTCTGACGCCGCCGAGCTACCGGCTGCCTCTTCCTCTATTTCGGCTCAATCGGAAACACCGGCGTCAGCGCGCGCGCCCGTTCGGCGAGCGAGGCTTCATCGGCGGCGCTCAGGCCCTCAAGACGATCGCCGGCGTCGCAGGCCCAACGGAAGAGGTCGGCATGCCCGGGGGAGAGCGCGGCGACCACGCCGGGGCGGGACAGGGTGAAACGCAGGCCGAGAGCGGCGTCCTCGTAGTTGTCCGCCGGGATGTACCAGGCTTTCGGCCGGCTGCGGGCTTCGTCCTTGCCCAGGGCGCGGACGGCCAGAGCCTTGAGCGCGAGCACGGAGATGCCCTTCAGCCGGGCGGCGTCCACGACGGCGGGTCCGAAACCGGCGCCGAGCCAGGAAGCCCAGTTGACGGGGAACAGGACCGAATCGAAGGCGAAGGCATCCAGCAGCGCGAGGGCCGCCTTTTCCGTATGCGCGGAAAAGCCGATATGCCGGATGAGGCCTTCCTCACGCGCCTTGACCAGGGTTTCCAGGGCGCCGCCGGGACCGAGAACGGTCCGCACGTCTTCGTCCGTCGTCACGGCGTGCAGCTGGAACAGGTCGAAGCGGTCGGTCCGGAGTTTCTTCAGGGACGCTTCAAGGGAAGCGCGGGCGCCGGAGGCGTCCCGGACCCCGGTCTTGCACGCCAGGAAGATGCGATCGCGGAAAGGTTCAAGAGCCGGCCCCAGCCTTTCCTCGGCGTTCCCGTAGCTGGGCGCCACGTCGAAATAGCTCACGCCGCGGTCGATGGCCTCGGCCACGTACCGGTCGGCGTCCGCGGGCGTCTCGTCCATGACGACGATCCCCCCGAATCCGACCACCGACAGATTGATACCCGTTGATCCGTAAGGTCTGCTTTCCATATAGCTAGTATACGCCGCTGGAGGCCCGTATGACGAGCGTCCCGGGCACTAAAACGGTGCGCGGCGGACTGCCGGGATTCTCCAGCCGCCAGATCATGGTCTCCATGGCGAGGCGCCCGATTTCCTCGCAGGGCTGGCGCACGGTGGTAAGGGGAACCTTCAGGTGCTCGGCGTAGCGCACGTCGTCAAAGCCGATGATGCCGACTTCTCCGGGCACCGGTATGCCCTCCCGCTCCAGGGCAAGCAGGAAAGCCGCGGCGGTCTCGTCGTTGGCGCAGATGACGCGGGACGCGCCGCGTTCCCTGACCATGCCTTTCACGAAGGCGCCGTCCTCCGGCAAGCCGGTGTGGACCCAGGACGGATCGGGGGCGATCCCCGCGTCGAAGAGGGCGGAGCCGTATCCGCGGACGCGCATGCGCACGGTGTCGGCGCTGTTGGGGCGCATCAGGAAGTCCACGCGCGCGGCGCCGCCCTCCAGAAAATGGCGCGCGGCGATGTAGCCGGCGCGGAAATTGTCCAGGCCGACCAGATCGAAGCCGCTCCGATCGGGGAAGCGCAGGTAGTCCGAATCGATGAGCACCACCGGGATTCCGGCATCCTGCAGGATCTTGATCACGTTGCGGTTCATCTCGTCGAAGCCGGGCCAGAGCTCCAGGGGTTCGAAGAAGATGCCCGAAGCGCCGTTGTCGATGTACCGCATCGCGATCGCGCCCGAGGAGAGGGGGTGCATCTTGTCGCTTTTCTCGAATCCGCTCCAAAGGAGGGAATAATTGTTCATTTCCGCGGCGCTGGCGATCCGGGCGCAGATGGGTTCGAAGATTTCTCCCCTGCCCAGGCCGGGAATGAGCAGGCCGAAGAGCTTGCTCCTGGTCCCTTCCTTGCGGCGGCGGACGTAGCTGCCGGAGCCGGTCTTGCGGACGATGAAGCCTTCATCCTCAAGTTCGTTGAGGGCTTTGGTCACCGTGGGGCGGGAGACGGCGAAGCGTTCGGAATATTCGAACTCGGTCGGCAGCTTGTCGCCGTCGCTGAAAACACCCGAGAGCAGTTGGTGTTTGATTTCATTGTAGATTTTTACGTACTTCCCGCTTTTCTGCCGCAGATCCATGCCAACCGCCTTCGCAGCATGATAACATAAAGATGGTATAATGGCAGGGATGCGCGAAAAGTCCGCCGTTCTCCCGAACCAACTCCAAGTCCTGCTGGCTTGCGCCGCGCTCCATTTCCTCGCGATCGCCGAATTCCGCCGGCTCCATCCGCTGGTGGAGGAGATCGCCAACTGGAAGGGGCAGTTCGACATACTCCTGGCCCTGTCTTTCCTCTCCAGCCTCAAGCTTTGCCTGGATTTCCGTTCAAAGAGCACCTGGCAGCTTTTCCCGTTGCAGGTATTCTTCCTGCTGAACATGAATTATCCGGAGCGGGGCAACGTTACGCTCGCCGCCATCCTGTTCGGGATTCCCCTCCTGGAGGCTTCCCTCTTCGAACTGAACGCGATCTGGCCTTCGACCCTGATTCCCCTTCTCGCCCTGGTCTCCGCGGTCGTCCATCCGGTTCCCTTCTGGGACGATCCTATCCAGGATCCCGACGCCTGGGATCTGCTGTTCCTGGCGGGCGCCATGGCTCTCCAGTCCTGGATCGTTTTCCGTTTCCGCAGAATGTCCGCGCGAACGGCGGCGCAGGCCGACAGCCTTTCGCGCCAGAACACGTCCATCGACAACCTGCTGAACGCGAACCTGGATTTCCAGACCTATGCGGCTGAAATCGGCGAGAAGTCCACGATCGAAGAGCGGAAACGCCTGACCCGGGAGGTGCACGACATCGTCGGCTATACCCTCATCAACCTCCGCATGATGATGGAGGCCGCGATAGAGCTGACTCCGCCCGAGAACGAGCGGCTGCGGGACCTGCTGAACCGCGCGCGCGATCAGGTGATGTCCGGGCTTCTGGAAACCCGCGGCGCCCTGCGGAATTTCCGTGCCATCGACACGGCGGTAACGGAGGGCGCCAACCGCATCCAGCGTTTCGTCAAATCCTTCTCGCAGGCTACGGGCATCGCGGTGGACATAAGCTACGGCAACATTCCCCGATCGTTCGGGCAGGAAATCGACGGGGCTGTCGTCCGCATCATCCAGGAGTCCATGACGAACGCTTTCCGCCACGGCAAAGCTACCGAGATACAGATCGGGCTTTGGGTGGACGAAGGTAGGCTCCTGGTTAAAATCACGGACAACGGGATAGGCTCGGAAGAGGTGAAACCCGGCATCGGACTTTCGGGCATGGGCGAACGCCTGGATCCGCTCCACGGCAGCCTGAGCGCCAGGAACGGCGAGAATGGATTCGTCGTCGACGCGATCATACCGTTGAAGCAGATTATTCCGCCGGACGCGGATAATCGTCTATAATGGGGCTTCATGGAAAACACCATCCGCTTACTTCTGGTGGACGACCAGGTCCTCTTCGCCGAAAGCCTGAAGACGGTGATCGAGCTCAAGGCCAAGGACATCCGCGTCGTCGGCATCGCGAAAGGCGGCGAGGAAGCCATCGCCCTGGCGGAGCGCGAGCATCCCCACATTATCTTGATGGACGTCCGCATGCCGGGGATGGACGGAGTGCAGGCGACCAGGCTCATCCACGAGGCCCATCCGCAGATCATCATCATGATGCTCACCACCTTCGACGACGACGAGTACATCTACGAAGCCTTCAATTACGGCGCCACCGGTTATCTGCTCAAGGACATACCTATCAACGAATTGATGACCTCCCTCCGTGCCGTGAAGGAAGGTTCGATCCTGATCTCCCCGAGGGTGGCGACGAAACTGGTCAAGAACGCACCGTCCATGCACCGCTTTCCCGACGCGCCCGCCGCGGATAAGAAACCGGAATGGCTGGAAAGCCTCGGAAAGCGCGAGCGCGAAATCCTGATTTATATCGCTAAGGGCTACGACAATCCGCATATCGCCGCCGAACTATTCATAAGCGAACAGACGGTCAAGAATTACGTCTCCGGCATCTACTTGAAGCTCGGCGAACACAACCGCATGAAAGTAATGCAGATCGCCCTCGCTTCCCTCCGTTTCCTGGGCGCGGAGGTCTGAAGGCGCCGGAATTTTAGTACCGAAATTAGTACTTCGGTAATATTGTCCCCTTCCGGAAACCGCGCCAATAATGTGACGGTGGGCAAAGCGCCCGGCAGAAGAGGAGGACAAGAATGGGAACGCTCGACAGCTTCAACCTGACCGGCAAAAAGGCTTTCATCACCGGCGGCGCGAGGGGAATCGGCAAAAGCGTCGCCCGGGCCTTCGCCGAAGCGGGGGCGGACGTGGCGATCGTGGACACGGACCTGCGCGCCGCAGAGGAAACCGCGGCCGAACTGGAGACGCTCGGCATCCGTTCGATCGCCGTCCGCACCGACGTCTCCGATCCGGCCGACGTCGACCGCATGGTGGAAACCATCCTGGACGAATTCGGCACCATCGACATCGCCTTCAACAACGCGGGAATCTGCGTGAACGAGAAGGCGGAAGATATGTCCTTCGAAACCTGGAAGCGCGTCATCGACATCAACCTCACCGGTATTTTCCTCACCGCGCGCGCGGCCGGGCGCGTGATGATCAAGAACGGCGGCGGCTCCATCATCAACACCGCCTCCATGTCCGGCCATATCGTCAACGTCCCCCAACCTCAGTGCGCGTATAACGCGTCCAAGGCGGCCGTGATCCTGCTGACCAAATCCCTGGCCGTGGAATGGGCGCCCTACAACGTGCGCGTCAACTGCGTCAGCCCCGGCTACATCGGAACGGAGATGACCCTGAAGGCGGTCGACTGGATCCCCACCTGGGAATCCCTGACGCCCATGAACCGCATGGGGAAGCCCGAGGAGCTCACTGCCGCTATCGTCTATCTTGCAGGATACGGCGCGTCCTTCACCACCGGCACCGACCTGGTGATCGACGGGGCCTTCACCTGCGCCTGATTCATCGCCCATAATCATCGTATGTACGCACTCGGCATCGATATCGGCACAACCAATCTGAACCTGTCCCTCGTCGACCTGGACGGCGGCAGGATCGTCGAACGGCGCTCCGCCCCCAACAAGCGCGTTCCCTCCGCTGACGAATACGCCTTCCAGCAGGACCCCGCGGGCATAGTCGCCTCCGTCCGGGAAATGGCCGCTTCCGTCTCCCGGCCGGTCTCCAGCATCTGCGTGACCGGCCAGGTCCACGGCATCCTGTACGTCGACGCGGACGGGCGGCCGCTCTCCCCTTTGTATAACTGGCTTGACCGGCGCGGCATGGAAAGCGTGGACGGCACGACGGCGCAGAAACGGCTGGCGGAGCGGACGGGCAGGACCATGCCGGTCGGCTACGGCCTGCTCACCCACTACGCGAACCGGTTGCTCGGCAGGGTCCCCTCCGGCGCGCGGGCCATTCTCGGGATCAACGAGTTCGTCACCGGTTCCCTGATCGGCCGCACCCTCGACCGGACCGACGCCAGCAACCTGGGACCCTTCGGAGCCTTCGATCCGGTGACGGGCATCCATGACCGGAACCTGCTGAACGAAATCCTGCCCCCCGGCTCGCCCGCTTTCCTTTCCCTTGCGCCGCCCTTCGAACTGGCCGGAACCACGCCCTCGGGCATCCCCGTCGCCCATTCGGTCGGCGACAACCAGGCAGGCTTTTTCGGCCTGGTGCCGCGACCCGCCTCGACCTGTCTGATCAGCATCGGCACGAGCGGCCAGATATCGGTATTCTCGCATTCGACGAGCTGTTCGCCGACCATGGAGCTGCGCCCGTACCTGGGTCTCGGCTACCTCCACGTGGGCGCCACGCTCTGCGCGGGCAAGGCCTACGAAACCCTGGAACGCTTTTTCCGGAGCGTGCTGGAGCTTTCGGGCGCGGGCGCGGGCGCAGGTGCTGGCGCTGGCACGGGCGCGGGCGCTGGTGCGGGCGCGGGCGCGGGCGGTCCGATCGGGAGCGGGGACGACGAGGCCGTGTTCCGCATGATGGCAGAGGCCGCCTCCTCATCGCCCGTTCCCTCGCCCCTGATCGTCGACACGGCCATCAACGGCACGCGCGCGGATCCGGAGCGCAGGGGATCGATCCGGGGCATAGCGATGGACAACCTCACCGTCGGGAACCTCGTGCGGGGAGCCGTGGACGGAATCGTCCGCGAACTGGCGGATTTCCGCACGGGCACGGAAAGCCTGTTTTCCGGCCTGGATTCCATCGTGGCGACGGGGAGCGCGGTGCGCAAGAATCCCCTGTTCGCCGAAACCCTCGGGCGGGAGTTCGGATTGGAGCTGCGCATCCCCGAGATCGACGGCGCGGCCGCTATGGGCGCGGCCTTGATCGGAGCGACCGCGGCGGGGACGATCAGGCTCGGGGAAGTCGAAGGGCTCGTGGACGCCCTATGGAACAACGGGAGGAGAAGGAATGAATAGGCCGGTCGGCATCTTCTACGCGTATTGGACGCATGATTGGGATGTGGATTTCCTTCCTTATATCGCCAAGGTGAAGCGGCTTGGCTTCGACCTTCTGGAGATCAACGGCGGAACGATCGCGACGATGGACTCGCGCGCGCGGCTGAGGATCAAGGAGGAGGCCGAAAAAGCCGGAATCCTGCTTTCCTGGGGCATCGGCCTCACCAGGAAATTGGACGTCTCCTCCATGGACGAGGCGGTCCGCAGGGACGGCGTCGCCTTCATGAAGAAGATGATCGAAGGCATCCGGGAGATGGGCGGCGGTATGGTCGGCGGCACGGTCCACAGCTATTGGCCCGCGGTGTTTCCAGAGGGGATGGACAGCAAGGAACCCATATTGGCTCAGAGCCTGAAGAGCATGAGGGAACTCGCGCCCTTCGCCGAGGATCGCGGGGTGACGCTCAACATCGAAGTCATCAACCGCTTCGAGCAATTCCTGGTCAACGATGTCCGCGAGGCCGTCGCCTACGTGGAAGAGATCGGCAACCCCGCCTGCCGCATCCTGCTGGATACCTTCCACATGAACATCGAGGAGGATTCCATAGGAGACGCGATCAGGTATGCCGGGAAGCACCTGGCCTCCCTGCACCTGGGCGAGACGAACCGGAAACTGCCGGGCATGGGCCGGATGCCCTGGGCCGAGATCAGGAAGGCCCTGGACGACATCAAATTTACCGGACCGCTCGTGATGGAGCCCTTTCTCATGAAGGGCGGCCAGATCGGGCGCGACATCGGAGTCTGGCGCGACATGGTGGAAAACCCGGACCTGGACGCGCTGGCGGCCAAGTCCGCAATTTTCGTAAAGACCAACCTCCGCTGACGCCGCGCCAGTAGGCGCGTGTGCGCGCCGGTAGGTGCGTGTGTGCGCCGGTAGGCGCGTGTGTGCGCCAGTAGGCGCGTGTGCGCGCCGGTAGGTGCGTGTGTGCGCCGGTAGGCGCGTACGCATCTACAGTTGGGCGAGCTTTATCTGCACTTTCACGGAGGTCGGCTTCGGTTTGGCCGCGTACTCGAAGGCAGCGATGCCGTCCTTGAAGGCGTAGGTATCGGTGATCAGCGGCTTCAGGTCGATCCTGCCGGACCCCATCAGGTTCAGCGCGCGCGGATAGATGTGGGCATAACGGAAGACCGTTTCTATGCTCGCCTCCCGGGCCTGCGCCTTGGTGATGTCGATGGACACCATGCCGGAGGCCGGGATGCCGATGTAGACGACCCTTCCTCCGGGACAGAGCAGGTCGAACAGGTTCGCAGCGGCCTTCTCGTTGCCGCTCGCTTCCATGACGATGTCGGCGCCCCAACCGCCGGTGAGGGCCATGACGACGTCCTCGGGGTTTTCTTCCAGGATGTTGACCGTCCGGACGGCGCCGAAGCGCGCGGCGATATCGAGCCTGGGTTGCTGGGTATCGGTGATGATGACCTGGCTGCAGCCGCCCGCCAGGGCGCCGAGGGCCGACATCATGCCGATGGTGCCCGCGCCGATTACGACCGCGACGTCCCCCGGCTTGATGCGGGCTTTTTTCGCGCCTTGCAGGCCGATGGCCAGGGGCTCCACAAGGGCGCCCTCGGCGAAGCTCACCGAATCGGGGAGCCTGAAGGTAAAGGCCGCCGGGTGGACGACGGTGGGCCGGAGGACCCCGTGGATGGGGGGTGTGGCCCAGAAGCGGACGGCCCGGTCCAGGTTGTAAAGTCCCAGGCGACTTTCCCGGCTGTTCGGGTCGGGGATGCCCGGCTCCATGCAGACGCGGTCGCCGACTTTCAGGTCCTTGACCGCGGAGCCGGTTTCCAGCACCACGCCGGAAGCTTCGTGGCCCAGGACCATGGGTTCCTTGACGACGTACTGACCGATGCCGCCGCTCACATAGTAATGAACGTCGCTTCCGCAGATTCCGACGTTCCGCACGGCGATCCTGACGTCGTTTTCGCCCATTTTTTCGGCAATCTCGATGTCCCGTATGCTCAGCCGACCTTTCGATTCTAGTACGATGGCTTCCATAATTGACATTCTCCTTTACAGCATTGGGCCATAATATTACAGATTATACGAAATATCATAATATGTAAAAATAAATATTGTCAAATCGGGAAAACATGCTATCATGTCTCCATGAAAGGAACGATGAAAGGCGCGATACTGCCCGGCGATAGTACCGTGGAGTTCCGCGAATACGATATCCCCGTACCGGGGCACGGGCAGGTTCTCCTGCGTACCAAATCTTCGACCATTTGCGGTTCCGACATCAGGGCCATCTATCGGGAACATCTGGGGAAGGGGCCCGAAGGGTACCAGGGCGTCATCGCAGGACACGAACCGGCGGGACAGATAGTCGAAGTCGGACCGGGCATGAAACGGTTCAAGGTCGGCGACCGCGTCATCGTCTACCATATTTCCGGTTGCGGCGTATGCCACGATTGCCGCATGGGCTACCAGATTTCCTGCTCCAGCCCGCATCGGGCCGCCTACGGTTGGCAACGCGACGGAGGCATGGCTCCCTATATCCTTGCCGAGGAACGGGACCTCGTCTCGCTTCCCGATTCGCTGACGTTCACCGACGGAGCGCAGGTGGCTTGCGGCTTCGGCACCGTCTACGAAGCCCTGGAGAAGATCGGGATCAGCGGTAACGACGCGGTCCTCGTGGTCGGCCTGGGGCCGGTCGGCCTCGCGACGCTCATGCTCGCAAAGGCTATGGGCGCGAACCAGCTGGTCGGCGTCGAGGTCCAGGCCGACCGGATAGCCCTCGCGAAGAAGCTCGGTCTGGCGCGACACGTCATTGCCCCTGACTCAGGCGCGCCGGCCAAGCTGCGCGAGCTTACGGGCGGCCGCGGCTTCGAGCGGGCCATCGATTGTTCGGCGAACGCCGAAGGGCGCGCGCTGGCGATACGGGCGACCAGGCAGTGGGGCAAGATCGCGCTGGTGGGGGAGGGCGGCACCGTCTCCTTCAATCCGAGCCCGGACATCATCCACGACCAGAAGACCATCTACGGCTCCTGGGTCACTTCTCTCTGGCGCATGGAAGATCTGGTCGAGCGGCTCGTTCGCTGGGACCTCCATCCGGACGTCCTGGTCACCCATCGCTTCCCGCTTGAGAAGGCGGACGAAGCGTACCGGCTGATGGCCTCCGGCGCCTGCGGCAAGGTCGCGGTCGCCTTCGACGAGGAGCTCCGCTAGCTGCCCCCCGCCGGGGCCCGAACAAGTGCATTGAACGGTGCGCGCATCGCCGCGATGCCGTTTGAAATTTTGGAGGAGGAAACGTATGAAAAGATTTTCGGCAGTGATCGTCTCCGTGACCTGCGCGGCCCTGTTCGTCCTTTCCGGGACGCAGGCATTCGCGGGAGGCGCCGGCGAAGCCAAAAGCGCCGCCGGAGCTCCGGTGGTCATCAACGTCGCGTTCGCGAACAATCCGATTTCCCAGGCGCTCGAAAAGATCGCCAAGGAGAAGTACAAGGCTCCCGGCGTCACCGTCAATTTCGCGGTGCTCCCCGAGAACGACCTCCGCCAGAAGCTGACCACCGAGGCTTCCACCGGCGGTACCACCTACGACATGTTCTACTTCGGACCCTACGAAGCGAACAACTGGGCGCGGAACGGCTGGCTGGAGAACCTGGACCCCTACTTCAAAGCCCTCCCCGCCGATAAGGCCGCCTGGTACGACAAGGCCGACCTGATTCAGGGCATGTTGGGTTCCGTCTCTCTCAACGGTTCTCCCTACGCGCTTCCCTTCTACGGCGAGAGCTCCTTCATCATGTACAACAAGGAACTCTTCGCGGCCAAGGGCCTGACCATGCCCGACGCCCCGACCTGGGACCAGATCTACGAACTGGCCAAGAAAATCAACGATCCGGCCAAGGGCATCGTCGGCATGACCATGCGCGGCGCGCCCGGCTGGGGCATGAGCGGCGCTCCCTTCGTCACCATCGTCAACGCCTTCGGCGGACGCTTCTACGACATGAACTGGAACGCCACGGTCGATACCCCCGAGCAGCGCGGCGCCTGGCAGATGTACAAGAAGATCCTCCGCGAGGCTGGCCAGAAAGACATCCTTTCCTATACCTACAACGAATGCATCGCGCTTATGCAGTCCGGTAATTGCGGCATCTACTACGACGCAACCTCCATCGCCCCCCCGCTCGAGTCCGCCGGTTCCGCGGTGAAGGGCAAGGTCGGCTACGTGCTTCCCCCGCACCAGAAAATGACCACCAACACCGCCTGGCTGTGGAACTGGTCCATGGGCATCAACCCCAAGAGCACCGCCGCGAAGAAGCAGGCCGTGTTCGACTTCATGCTCTGGGCCACCTCCAAGGATTACGTGAAGATGTCCCTCGAGCTCGATCCCACCGGATCCAGCACGCCTCCCGCTTCCCGGTCCTCCACCTACAAGCTGCCCGCCTACGCGAGCGCTCCGTACGCGACCATGACCCTGAAGACCCTGGAGTCCACCGACTTCACCAAGCCGACCCTCGAGCCGGTTCCCTACGTCGGACTCCAGTACATCGCCATCCCGGAATTCGCCGACGCCGGCACCAAGATGACGCAGTACCTGGCCGATTACGTGGTCGACAAGATCACCCTGGACGAGGCGATCAAGAAGACCAACGACCTTTTCAACCAGGTCGCGAAAGACGGCGGCTACAAGAAATAGGGTCCGCTTGAGATCGATCCGAAAAACTGCGCCGTCCCGGAAAGTCGCGCCGACTTTTCGGGGCGGCGGCATTTACGATCAACGATGGGGGTTACAATGAAAAAGAAGCATGACTGGGTATTCGTGCTCCCGGCGATACTCGTGGTCGCCGTTATGACGCAGGTACCGTTCATCCTCACCATCGTCTACTCCACACTGCGGTGGAATCTTGCGCGACCCGACATGCCGATCAAATTCGCGGGAATAGACAACTACCTGTATTTCATGAGGATCGAAAACTGGAAGGAAATTCCCGAATTCTACAGCATCGTCTGGCAGACGGTGATGATCACGGGGCTCACCCTCGCGATCTGTACGATTACGGGATTCCTGATGTCCCTTCTTCTGGATACCACGGTTCCGGGCGTCAACTTCGCGCGGACCCTGATACTCGGGCCCTTTTTCGTCATGTCCACGGCGAGCGGCGTCATCTGGAAGACGACGATCCTGAACACCACCTTCGGATGGTACGGCGTCATCGCCAAGGCGCTCGGTTTCACCTCGGTGGACCTCCTGAGTTATTATCCCATTCCGGTCATCATTTTTCTCTTCGTCTGGCAATGGATGCCGTTCTTCGTGCTGGTCATCCTGGCGGGCCTGCAGGGCATCTCCTTCGACCTTATCGACAGCATGCGCATCGACGGGGTCAACTGGTTCCAGGCGACCTTCCTCATAAAACTCCCCATGATCACCAACCACATCCGGGTGGCCGTCATGCTCGGCCTCATCTTCATCGTAAAAGAGTTCGGCCTCATCCTGGTCACCACGGCGGGGGGGCCGGGTACCCGGTCCTATACCCTGCCGTACGCGGTTTATATGGAGGTCTTCAACGCTTCCAACGTCGGCCGCGCCAGCGCCCTGGCGACGATGACGGTCGCGATGACCCTCATCGCGGTGAATATGCTGTACCGCTCCTTGAAGAAGCGCAGCGCCATCTAGGGGAGGACGAAAATGAACAGAACGAGAACGATCCAGGAAGTGCAGCGATCCATGCGCCTGAAGAAGATATTCAGGGTGAGCGTGATGTCCGCTATCATCTACGCGGCCGCGATCATCTACTTTTTCCCCATCCTTTACATGTTCCTGTCCGGCTTCAAGAGCGAGTTCCAGGCGGTGCGTCCCTCCTTCGTCTTCAAGCCGACCCTGGAGACCTACGGGAAGGTGCTGAGCGATCCGAATATGTACGGCTATTTGCGGAATTCCTTCTTCCAGGTATTCGCCGGGACGCTGATCAGCCTGGTGTTGGGGATGCCCGCCGCTTTCGTGCTGGTGTTCGGCAAATTCCGCAAAAGGGAAAGCAACGAGAAAATCTACATGTGGTTCATCACGACCATCCTCCTGCCGCCGGTCGCGGTGCTCATACCCCTATACACCTGGTACCAGACCTTCAACCTGAACCGGACGCCCCTCGGGCTCCTGATCGCCTACATCGGTTTCCATGTGCCGATCGTGGTCTGGATGCTGTATTCCTTCGTCTCCGACATACCCGTCGAGATCATGGAAGCGTCCGAGATAGACGGATGCACGCGCATGCAGCAGCTCCTGTTCATGGCGGTTCCCCTGGCCCGCACCGGGATCATCGCCTCGGGCCTGCTGGTCGCGGTATTCATCTGGAACGAATTCTTCCTCGGTTTCAACCTGACCTCGAACGTGACCGCGACCTTGCCGGTCTATATGGCGCGGTTCCGCGAGCAGCAGGGCATGTTCATCGCCCAGTTGTCCGCGTCCTCCACCATCGCGATCCTTCCTGCCGTCGTGCTCGGCTGGATGACGCAAAAATCCCTGGTCAAGGGTTTGACGATGGGCGCGGTGAAGGGCTGAGAACCGGACGGAGCCGGAGCCCCGATCATAAAACAAGCTGATACTTCTGGAGGTTGACGACATGAAAACGCTCAAGAGTTTCGACCTGACGGGCAGGAAAGCCTTCATCACCGGAGGGGCCAAGGGCATCGGACGGAGCGCGGCCCTCGCGTTCGCGGAAGCGGGCGCCGACGTGGCGATCGTCGACATGGATACGGAATCCGCCGAGACGACCGTAAAGGAAGTGAAGGCGCTCGGCGTCCGTTCCGTCTACGTAAAGGCGGACATCACAGATCCCTACGACGTGGACCGGATGATGGAGAAGATACTGGCGGAATTCAAGACGGTCGACATCGCCTTCAACAACGCGGGCATCTGCGTGAACGAGAAGGCCGAGGTTATGTCCTACGAAAACTGGAAACGGGTCATCGACGTGAACCTGAACGGCGTCTTCCTGACCGCCCGCGCCGCCGGCCGGGTGATGATCAAAAACCGTAAAGGTTGCATCATCAATACCGCTTCCATGTCCGGCCATGTCGTCAACGTACCGCAGCCCCAGAGCGCGTACAACGCCTCCAAGGCGGGAGTCATCCTGCTGACCAAGTCCCTCGCCGTGGAATGGGCCCCCTACAACGTCCGGGTGAACTGCATCAGTCCCGGTTACATCGGCACCAAGATGACGCTCTCGGCGACGCAATGGATACCTGCCTGGGAAGCTCTCACCCCCGTGAAGAGGATGGGAAGGCCGGAAGAATTGACCGCGGCGCTGGTCTACCTGGCGGGCGACGGCGCGAGCTTTACGACGGGCTCCGACATCGTCATCGACGGGGCGTATTCTTGCGTCTGAACGTCCGAAACCGGTAGGACGCGCCGTGCCTGAAATGGATGCGATCCTCGTCTACGACATCGGGACGACGGGCCTCAAATGCGCGGCGTTCTCCCTTTCCGGCGTGGAACTGCGGTCGGCGACCTCGACCTACCGGACCTTCTACCCGGAGGTCGGCCGGGCCGAGCAGGACGCCGAAGATTTTTGGACCGCGGCCGTCGAAGCCACCGGACGGGTCCTTTCAGGCGGCGCGGTGAAGAGAGCGCGGATCCTGACGATCGGCCTTTCCGGCCACATGAACGGCTGCCTCCCGGTGGACGGAGAAGGACGGCCGCTCTGCCGCGAAATCATCCATTCCGATTCGCGGAGCGTCGCCGAATGCGCGGATATCCTGAGGACGGTCCCGCATGAAACCGTCTACGCCCTGACCGGCAACCGGGTGGACGAGCACCTGTCCCTGCCCAAGATCCTCTGGATCAAGAAAAACCGGCCCGACCTGTACCGGAAGACCGCCTTCTTCCTCAATTCCAAGGATTGGCTGCGCGGCCGCCTCACGGGCCTGGGGGGACAGACCGATTATTCCGACGCTTCCCTCGTCTGCGCGATGGACCTGCGCGCCGGAGCGTGGTCGCGGACCCTGCTGAAAGAGGTCGGTCTGGATCCGGCTAAATTCCCGGAGATACGGCCGAGCGCCGAATTCTGCGGCGGGCTGTCCCGGGAGGCTGCGCGGGCCCTGGGTCTGGCCGAGGGCTTGCCGGTCGTGTTCGGCGGGGGCGACGCCGCCTGCGCGACGCGGGGGGCGGGCGTCACGGACACCTCTTCGGCCTACGCCAACATCGGATCGAGCGCCTGGATATCCACCCTCGCGGAAGGTCCGGTCATGGATCCGGCGATGCGCATGCAGAATTTCTGTGATCTGGACGGACGGAAGTGCAATGTCTGCGGAACCGTGCAGAGCGCCGGGATAGCGGTGGACTGGGCGCTGTCCCTGATTTCCGGGGACCGCGCAGCCATGGACGAGGCGGTCTCTTCGGTGCCGCCCGGATCGGACGGCATACTCTTCGCCCCGTACCTGATGGGCGAGCGGACCCCGCATTGGGACGCGAACGCGCGCGGCTGTTTCGTCGGGCTGTCGTTGTACCACGGCCGGGCCGCCCTCATCCGCGCGGTCTACGAGGGCGTCGCCTTCGCCCTCCGCGACGTGTTCGGCATCTACCGTGAACTCGGTATGTCGCCTTGCGGGCTGACCCTGCTGGGCGGCGGCGCGCGGAGTCCCGTCTGGCGCGGCATCGTCGCCGAAGTCCTCGGCAGGCCGGTCCTGCCCCATGCCTCTCCGACAAACGCTACTTGCCTGGGCGCCGCGATGGCCGCGGGGACGGGAGCGGGCGTATGGCGGAGCCTGGACGAAGCGGCGCTTATCGCGAAGACAATGCCGGAGGAGACGCCCGATCCCGGCAGGGCGGCTGTCTATGACCGGTTGTATCCGATCTATTCGTGCCTGTACGAACGGATGAAGCCGATTTTCGACGAACTGGCCCTCATTCGGTCATTTTGAGCCGGAATGACCCGATTCCCCCGGATTTTCATTTTTGATCTTTCTACTCGCCGAATCCCGCGTAATGTCGTAGTATATTGTCTTCGTCGGGTTCCGTTTGATAGGAACACCGAAATTTAATTCATGGAGTACCTATGGCTGAGAAAGAGACCCTCGTAATCGCGTCCAAGCTGAAGGCTTATATCAAGGAAACCGCCGACCTGAAGTGCTCGGCGACCGTGATCGACACCCTCTCCGACAAAGTCAGGGCCCTCTGCGACGCGGCGATCAAAAGCGCCCAGGCCGACAAGCGGAAGACCGTGCAGGACAAGGATTTCAAGTAGACCCGACTTTTCCCGTTCCATGGCGAAGCGGGAAAAGGTCGATCCGGCTCCCCGCCGGATCGACCTCCTCCCCGGGGCTTCTCCGCGGCGGCTTCCTTACATGCCGTAGCCGAACCGGGGCGGAATCCCTTCCGCTTCTGTTCGGCAAGGCCGGAGGCCGACGGCGGCTTGCGCGATATGCCCGCATTCCGGACTTCCGCCTTCATTCCTTCCCGCTCGAAAAGAGCAAATCCGACGCTTGACCCCTGCCCCGATAGGTGTGACACTTGAAGGAACGCCAAACCGGTAATCCATTTGTGGAGGAATCCATGCGATTCAAACTTTTCATGGTACTGATCGCCGCATCGTTCGCCCTCTCCTGTGCGGGCGCGCCTCCCCCCGTTCCGGAAAGTCCGCCGCCCGTCGCGGAGGCCGCCCCCGTCGTCGCGCCCGCTCCCGAGCCCGTTCCCGCTCCGAGCGCCGCCGCTGACGAGAAAATGGCGCTCGCCAAGGACCGGCGTGCCTACGTGCTCAAGAATGGCCTGGAGGCCTATGCTCCCGAACCCTTCGCGCAAGCGGAGAAGCTGCTCGGCGAGGCGGAAGCCGCCTTGTCTTCGGACCGCGCGACCGCGGAGGCCCGCCTCGATGCCGCCCTGCCGCTGTACGATGCGACGATCAAGGACGGATTCGCCAAAAAGATCGAAGAGAGCCGGGCGGCTGCGGACGAAGCCCAGAAAAAAGCCGATGCCGAGAAGGCAAAGGTAGCCGCCAAAGAGGAGTACGCGGCGGCGGCGGCCACCTATACCCGCGCCAAGGCGTCCGTTTCTTCCTCCCGTTTCCCCGAAGCCGTTCTGGAGTACGGTGAAGCGACGACCGGTTTCGATGCGGCGGCGAAGCTTGCCGCCGAACGGCGCATAGCGGCCCTTGAAGCCCTGGAGAAGGCGGATGCGGTACTGAGCGAGACGGAGGAGCGATTGAAAGCCATAGAAGAGGAAATGGGGAAACCGGAAGGGGGCGTCCAATGAGAGCCGGAATCACCGCTCTGCTCCTGCTGTTCGTTTCCGCTTCCGTATTCGCGCAGAACAGCCTTCTGGACAATCCGAACTACCGCCGTTCCCTTGACCTGCAGCGCCAGGCCAAGTCCGCCTACGATTCGGGCGATTTCCTGAAATCAGCCGAGCAATCCAAGGAAGCCGAGGTCCTGTCCAGGACGGCACGGGCCGAGGCCGAGACGCAACTCCAGCGCTGGACGGCCAATTCCTGGAAGAACCGCGCGGCCGCGCGCATCGCCTTCGGCGAACGCGTGGACGCCGCCGGACGGTATCCGGAAGTATGGCCTCCGGCGCAGGAAGCCTACGCCCAGGCGGTGGCCGACTATGATGCCGAACGCTTCGATAGTTCGATCGCGGCAAGCCGGAAAGTCGTCGAGCTGCTCACCGGCATCGCCGCGGCGCCCGCGCCCGAGAAGCCGCCGGCGGCGCAAGTAGTTGAACCGGCTCCGGTTCCGGCAGCCGAGCCGGCTTCGCCCGTCCTTCCCGAATTCTACACCGTCCGCCTCATCGTTGAGCGGCGTGATTGCTTCTGGAATATCGCCGGCTATCCTTTCGTGTACGGCGACCCGACCAAGTGGCCCATCCTGTACGAAGCGAACAAGGACAGGATCCCGGATTCGGGAAATCCCCATCTTATCCTGCCGGGCGAGGTCTTCGTGATTCCGAGCATCCGGGGAGAAAGCCGTTCGGGCACCTGGTCGGAGTGAGGCGGCCAGGTTTCCGGTTCATCAGAACTCCTCGAAATCGGAATCCTTGGCGTCCGTGGCAGGAACGATCGCGGTCTGGCTGACAGGGCTCGGGCCGGGGAGGGGCTTCCTGAGGGAGGCTCCCGGACCGGCGGAGACCGATTTTGCGGTCGTTGATCGAGCCGGCGCCGGCCTTGCCGGCGGGAGGGTTGCCGGCGGGAGGGTTGCCGGTCTTGCCGGTGGCCTTGCCGGCGGGAGGGGCGCGGCCCCGGCCCCGGGCGCCGTCCCGGGCGCGGACAAGGCGGTCTTGAAGAAGCCGACGGAGGCGACGAGCCGTTCCGCCTGCGCCGAAAGCTCTTCGGCCATGGAAGCCGTCTCTTCGCTGGTGGAAGCGTTGGCCTGGATGACGGTGTCCAGCTGGGTCAGCGCCGAATTGATCTGGTCGACTCCCTGATGTTGCTCGCGGCTGGAAGCGCTGATCTCGCGGACGAGGTCGGCGGTACGCTCGATGTCCGGAATGATGGCGGCGATGCGCTCGCCCGCGTTTTCCGCGACCGCGACGCTCGTGCCCGACAGGATATGGATTTCCGATGCGGCGGCTTGGCTCCGTTCAGCCAGCTTCCGCACTTCGCTCGCCACGACCGCGAAGCCCTTGCCGGCCTCACCCGCCCTCGCGGCTTCTATGGCCGCATTGAGGGCAAGCAGGTTCGTCTGGCGGGCGATCTCCTCGATGACCGATATCTTGGAGGCTATCTCCCGCATGGCCTTGACGGTTTCCGTCACCGCGATGCCGCCGGCCTTGGCGTCGACGGCGGACTTCTCGGCGAGCTTCTCGGTCTGGATGGAATTGTCCGCCGTTTGCCTGATGCTGGCGGACATCTGCTCCATCGAGGCCGATACCTGCTCCGCGGCCGAGGCTTGCTGCGTCGCGCCCATCGACATGGACTGGCTCGCGCCGGACAGGCTCTCCGAACCCATGCTCACTTCCTCCGCGGCCACCCGTATCGTCGATACTACCGACCCGAGGCTTTCCACCATCGCATGGATGGCCGCGCCCGCCGCGCCGACCTCGTCCCTGCCCAGCTTGACCTTGTCGAGCGCCGCTTCGTCCGTGGCCGACATTTGAAGCTCTCCCTTCGCGATGCGCTGGGCCGCCGCGCCGATTACGGTGATCGGAGCCGACACTACGCGCGCGATGAGTATTGAAAGGACGATGACCGCGGCGATGATGATGAGCGCGATCGCGATCGCCACGACGGCTATGTTCCGGACCGGTGCGAGGATCTGGCCCTCCGGGACGGCGATGCCGAGGGTCCAGCCCGGACTGTTCGGGACGCGGGCGAAGAAGATGATTTCCGGCATGCCGTCGGGGTTGACGACACTGCCCGAACCGGCATCCTCCGACAGCATACGCTTCCCGACTTCCGCCAGGCCTTTGTAGCCCGCGGACGCCGAATCGAGCACGTTGAGCTTCATGGTCATGTTTTTGTCGGGATGGGCGATCACCAGGCCGCTGCCGTCGATCACGGTGCCGTACCCGGCAGCCCCGATCCTGATATCCGAGGCGATGCCGCTGAGAGTCGTCAGGCTCACGGTAGCCCCGTACAGCGCGGCGGTTTTGCCGTCAGGGCCCTTGACCGCCGACGCCATGGGAACGATGAAATTGCCGCTGGATCTGGACGTCACCGCTTTGCCGACGAAATCGGTTTTCCCTTCCTTCATGACGGCCTGGAAATAGTCGCGGTCGAGTATGTTACCCTCCGCTCCCGAGGTCGGCACGTAAGTTCCGTCGGGAAAGGCGAACAGTTCGATCTCGAAATCCGGATCGATCCTGTCCGCCCTCGCCTGCACTTTCCCCCTGATCGAACCCGGATCGGCGACATTCCAGCCGTCGATCCGGGCGAGGATTTCGACGATGCGCATCTTGGCGCCGAGCCACTGTCCGATCTGTCCCGCGCGGGCTTTCGCCAACTCGAGGTCGAGCTCCTCATTGAGGTTGCGCATCGCGTCGGATACACGCAACAGCGTCACTCCGGCCATGATCGCAAGGAGCAGGGTCATGGAAACGCCGTAAATCATTGCGATCTTTGTGGACAGTCTTCGGTTTTTGGTCATTTCGGCCTCCGGGATGCAACTCTTCTTGGATGAAGATTAGCGATAATTATATGCAGGCACATGAGCTTCGGCAAATTCATGCCGACCATCGAGCCGGCATTCGGAATCCGGACCAGCCTCCTGCGTCGCCCGCCGGAGGCTTCGTCCTTCATTTCCTCCTCCACCCCATCCGACCCCGCGCGAAGCCGACCTCAAGCTCCCCCCTGTTCCTGAGCCAGACCAGGTAGGAGCGGACGGTCGAGCCTACGAGCGCGTACTGCGCCCAGTCCAGATCGATCGAAAAGGATGCGCAGACCGAGGCCAGTACGTCGTCCGGAGAAGCGCCGCCCGACGCCGATGCAGCTTCTGCGCAGGCTTCAAGCACCGATTCAGCAACCCGCTCTACGGCTGCCCGGTTTGCCGCTACCAGGGCGGCCGCGCCGCGGACGGGATCCCCGTGGCTCGGCAGCGCGACCTCCGGCCCCAGGGCCAGGATACGGTCGAGCGAGGAAAGGAAGGCCGCGACGTCATAGACGAAGAACACCGGATGCTTCCGGATCGACGCCTCGCCGAAGAGGGCGTCGCCCGCGAAAAGCACGCCGTCATCCGTCAGGAGTCCTATCTGGGAAAAGAAATGGCCGCCGAGTGGAACGGGGGTCAGACCCTCCAGCTCAGGATACGCGGAAAGCGGCCCATCCTCAGGTATTGGCTGGACGGCGCAGGGCGGTGCCATGAAGAATTTGCCGCGCAGTTCCGCCGGCGGGTACGCGCCCCAGATGAAGGACGGCTCCAACAGGGGGTCGGCGCAAAGCGCCGC
Organism: Treponema sp.; assembly: GCA_003527485.1. Taxonomy (GTDB): domain Bacteria; phylum Spirochaetota; class Spirochaetia; order Treponematales; family Breznakiellaceae; genus UBA12037. The sequence continues at coordinate 289,370 of DPXI01000112.1, forward strand.
CTCGATGCGGGCGGCGTAGATGGGCTTGCCGGTGCGCGAAGCGATGAAAGCGGCGCCACCGGCGTGGTCGGCGTTGGAATGGGTCAGGACGGCCGCCGCGAGTCCGCGGCTCCCGGCGAGCGACTTCAGGAGCTTGCGCCCTGAGTCGGCGTCGTTACCGGTATCGATGAGGACCGCGCCTTCCTTCCCGTCGAAAAGCCCTACGTTCGCTGGTGAGGGAAAGTAGGAGGCGGTGGCGGAAAGCGTTATGGGTTCGAGCTGGGCCATGGCGAATAGTGGACGTCCGGAAGCGGCGCGTCAAGCCGAAAAGAGCCGTCCGCGGCGCATTGGCGCTGCGGACGGCTCGGGATTCACTTGACGCCCCGGTGCCTTCCTACCACTGCGGCGGGTAGAACGTGTCGACGTCTTTCTTGGTGATGATGTGCTGGGCGAGGTTCTTCCTCATGGGGATTTCCTTGCCGTTGAACCAGTCGGCGGCGGTGGCCACCGCGAGGGCGCCGTCGCCTTCCGCGGTCTGGTAGGTGATCGCGAAGATCTTTCCTTCCTTCACCAGGTCCATGCCCTGCTTGGAGTTTCCGGCGGCGACCACGAGCACGTCCTCGCGTCCTGCCTTCTTGAGGGCTTCGGAGATGCCGAGTGACTGGGCGGAATCGTCGGCTGCCACGATTCCCTTGAGGCTTGGGCCGAAACGGGTGAGCCAGTCGGAAACCAGCTGCATGGTCTTGTCTGCCTCGAAGCCGGGGGCCTGCTTGTCCAGGGTCTTGATCTCGGGGGCGTAACCGGCCATTTCGGAGATGGGGCCGAAGCAGCGGGCGAAGTAGGGCGATCCGCCGGGCGCGTGCTGCACGTAGGCTACGCCGATTTCCTTGGCGCCGGGATTCCGCTTGCGGAGTTCGTCGGCGAAGGCGCGTGAGAGGAGGCGGAACTGGCCGAAATCGTCCGGACCGGTCCAGGCGATCGCGTAGTTCATGGCTTCGGCGGAGGGCAGGGTGTTGAACAGGATGAGGGGGATGCCGGCCTGGTTGATCTTCCGGGCCTGCTGGGGAGCGGTCTTGGCGTCCAGCGGAATCAGGAGGATCATGTCGGGCCTTTCGTTGATGGCTTGGTCGATCATCTGGTTCTGGACCGCGAGATCCCAGTTGGGGGACATCGGCTTGAAGGTCATGCTGTACGCGTCGGCCACTTTCTTGGCGCCGAGCGTGCAGGCGGTCGTCCAGGGATGATCGCCGTGGACGATGAAGATGATCTTCTTGCCGATGGCGCCTGTCTTGGGGGACGCGGGGACGGCGGATTTGTTGGCGTTCCATCCGGCCCATTCCATGTCGTACCAGTGCAGGGGATCCGTTTCGGGAAGGGCGTCGGGATTGGCGGGCCGGGCCGGAACCTTGCGGTTGTCGGTCGAGGGCTTCAGCAGCAACTGGTTATCGGCCGACTTCAGCACGCTGGTGTCGACCTTGAGTGATGCCTCCAGGTTGCCTTTCACATCGCCGCCGGCTGCCTGCTGGCCGCCCGCCGCGAAGGCGAAGCCGGTCAGGGAGAGGGAGAGAGCCGCCGCCGCGATCAGGGTAATCGTTCGTTTCATTCGTAGCCTCCTTTCAGAATATCTCGTGCGCCGGTAACTCGCGCTCCCCGGTCGCGTTCGAGCGATTGAATGCTAGGCGGGTTTGTCTGCCGCGCCCGGCTTGCCGACTGCGAGCTCCTTCACGAGTTCGGGCCGCTTCCCGACTTCCTTTTCGTGCTTGTAGACCGCGTAGGCCTCGTACAGCACGACGGCGGCCAGGATGAGCCCTGCGATGAAAATCTTCACCTCATTGCCGAGGCCGAAGAGGATGATGCCCGTGTACAGCATCTCCAGGGTAAGGATGGCCACGACGGTACGGAACACGCCGCCTTTGCCGCCCGACATCGCCGTTCCGCCGATGATCGTCGCGGAGATGACGTACATGAGGGATTGGTCGCCCATCTTCAGGGTGGCGGCGCTGGATTCCATGGCGAAGAAAACCCCTCCGACCGCGGCCAGCGCGCCGGACAGCACGAACGCGATGACGGTGTAGCCGTCCGTCTTGATTCCGGCCAGCCATGCGGTGTTCTTGTTGCCGCCGACCAGGTAGAAATTGCGGCCCGCCTGGGTCCGCCTCAGGAAAAGCTCGAAGCCGATGACCAGCGCGACGGTGATCAGGATGCGCGGGGTGACCAAGGGGAGGAGGGGTTTGGCGAGGAAGTCGGATACCGCGAAGGCGTCCGGGGTGGACAGGCTGATGGTGTTTCCGCCGGTAAGGGTGTAGATGGCTCCCTGAAGGATGGTCATGGTGCCCAGCGTGACGATGAAGGAGTTGATCTTGGCCTTGGCCACGAGAAGCCCGTTGAAGAGTCCGACCAGGGCTCCCGCCGCGATGGCCACGGGGACAGATCCGGCATAACCGAGGCTCCCCTTCAGGGACAATCCCAGGACGCCCGCAAAGGTGATGACCGTTCCGATGGACAGGTCCAACTGGCCGCAGATCATGACGATGGTGAAACCGATGGCCACGCAGGCGTTCATGGCGACGGTTTTCATGATCGAGGTGAGGTTGAAGACGTTGAAGAAACGCGGCGCGAAGACGGACATAAAGAGGAAGACCAAGGCGAAAAGCACGAAGATCCTGTATTTGTCCACCCAAGCCAGACGCTTGTTGCCCGCAAGGATTTTTTTGTCGCTACGCATCGTCCCGCCCCAAACTTCGTAAGGATTTCGCGTTGATTCCGACGACCGCGATGAAGATCGCTCCTCGGATCATGTCCTGGGAGAAAGTGCCTATGCCCAGGAGGGTCATGATGTTGTTCATGAGCCCGATGACGAAGGCGCCTCCGATGACGCCGATGATGGATCCCCGGCCGCCTGCCAGGGTCATGCCGCCGATGACGATGGCGGTCACCGCCTTGAAGTCGTAGCCCGCGCCGTTGTACCAGGCTCCCACCCGGGAAAGGGAGGTGACCGTCAGCCCGCCGATGGTGGCAGTGAAGGCGGCGAGGATGAAGGCGATTCCGACCACCCGTTCCACGTTGATTCCGGAAAATTTGGCGGCCTTGCGGGCCGATCCGGTCAGCTTGAGTTGGGCGCCGTAGGCTGTCCGCATCAACAGGAACTGGCCGGCGACCATGAGGATGACGAGCACGAGGACCGGCAATCCGATCAGGTCGAAGAAACGGAACCGGAAGATGTTGTCGAAGAGGGCGAGGGTGAGCGCGTCATCCGTCTTCATGTCCGGGTATATCTGCTTGTTGACCCAGACGAAGCGGATGACACCCATCGTCACGTAGTTCATCGCCAGGGTCCAGATGATGGGGTTTGCCTTGAGGCGTCCTACGACGATCGCGTTTATCGCGCCGATCGCGAGACCCACCGCCAGGGCGGCCGCGACAGCCGGAACGAAACCGTATTTCAGGATCTCGACGCTGACGATGCCGGCCAGCGCCATGGTCGTGGGCACCGACATGTCCGCGTAGTGGCCGGAATACGTCACGAAGGCCATGCCGACCGTCACGATCCCCAGGAGGGCCACGGCATCGATGATGTTGAGGAAGTTCTGGGCGGACATGAAGTTGTTGATGACGCCGAAGCTCTGGAGGACGGCTCCGAGCGCGATGAAGAGGAAGGCTATCCCGTAGATGCCCGCCTGGTTCACGAAACCGCCGAGCCGGTTGGAGCCCACGCTCCTCCCGTCGGCCGCGGAAGCCGCTTTCGCGGACAGGTTTCCCATCATGCGCTCTCCTCGCCGTTCGCCGCGAGGAGCAGGGCTTCCTCGGTGCATTGCTCGTAGCTCATCTCTCTGGTGAAACGGCCCTTCCGCATGATCATGACGCGGTCCGACAGGCCGACCAGTTCGGGCAGGTCCGATGAAATGAGCACCACTGTGTTTCCGGCTTCCGCCAGCTTCTCCACCGCGTCGTGGATGATCAGCTTGGCTCCGATATCGACGCCGCGCGTAGGTTCGTCCAGGATGAGGACCTTCGGATCGCTGGCGATCCACTTGGCCAAAAGCACCTTTTGCTGGTTGCCTCCCGAAAGGTTCCCGACCGTACGGGCGGGATCGGGCGGATAGACGGAAAGTTCCTTGAGCAGCCGCCTCACCGTCGCGGCCCCGTCCTTCTTGTTGAAGAAGATGCCCCGGGTCAGCCGCGGGATGACGGCGGACAGGGTGTTGTCCTCCACGGAAAGCCTGAGGGCAAGCCCTTCCGACTTGCGGTCCTCGCTAAGGTAGGCGATGCCCTTGGCCAGGTAATAGGCCATTCCCTCGCCCCGTACCTCGGCTCCGTCCAGCTCTATCCCGCCCGCATCGGCCTGGTCCAGGCCCACGAGCACCCGTGCGAGTTCCGACCTGCCCGCTCCCGAAAGGCCGCAGATGCCGAGGATCTCCCCCCGCCTGGCCTGGAAATCCACGTCGTGGAAGAAGCCCCAGCGGGAAAGCCCCCGAACCCTGAGGCGGACCTCGCCGATGGTCCTCTCCCGCCGTTTGTAGAATTCCTTCACGGAACGGCCGACCATCATCTGGACGATCTCTTCCCGCGAGGCTTCCGCGATATCCTTGGTTCCGACCTTCTTTCCGTCGCGCATGACCGTGACCCGGTCGGCGATGCGGAAGATCTCGGGAAGGTGGTGGGAGATGTACACGATCGCGAGCCCGCGCTTGCGGAGTCCGTCGATGATGTCGAAGAGCCGTTCGACCTCTTCGCGGGAGAGGGCGCTGGTGGGTTCGTCCATCACGAGTATGCAGGGCGACGTGCCGAGCACCTTGGCGATTTCGACGAGCTGGGCTTCGTGCTGGCTGATGTCTTCGATCGGCAGGTCCGGATCCAGGTCCAGGCCGACCTTCCCCATGAGCCGCTTCGCTTCCGTGCGCATCGCCCCGCGGTCGATGAAGAAGCCCTTGCGCGGAAGGCGCCCCGCAAGGATGTTCTCCGCGATGCTGATGGGCTTGGCCAGGGACAGCTCCTGGTAGATCATGCCTATGCCGAATTTCTTGGCTACGGAAGGGGAGTGGAGCTCCACCTCCTTGTCGTTGATGAAAATCTTTCCCGTGTAGTCGTTGAACGAGCCCGCGAGCATCTTCATCAGCGTCGACTTCCCCGCCCCGTTCTCGCCGACGAGCGCATGCACCTCGCCCGCGTAGACTTCGAAGCTCACTTCGTCGACCGCGATGGTTCCGGGGAAGCGCTTGCTGACCTGCCGCATTTCCAGGGCCAGGCCTATACGATCCGCATTCACTGACCGCTCCTTGTTCCGTTGAACTCGCGCACTGCGTCAAAAAGGGCGACGACGTTCTCCGGCGGCACGTCCGGAAGGATGTTGTGCACCGTATTGAAAATATAGCCGCCGCCGGGGGCGAAGATCTCCAGGCGCTCCAGGGCCTGCGCGCGGACCTCAGCCGGAGTCCCGTGGTTGAGGACTACCCGCGTATCGATGCCGCCGCCCCAGAAGGTCACGTCCTTGCCGAAGTCCCTCTTCAATCGTTCCGGCTCCATGCCGCGCGCGTTCGTCTGCACGGGGTTCAGGATCTGGAAGCCCGCCTCTATGAGGTCGGGAATCACCAGGTCTATGGAACCGCAGGAATGAAGGAAGGTCCGCATGTTCGAATGGCCGCGGACGAAATCGCAGAGGATGCGGTGGCGCGGTTTGAAGAGCTCGCGGTACGTCTCCGGCTTCATGAAAGGGCCCGTGTCGGTGCCCAGGTCGTCGCCGAAGCGGATCACGTCGGCTACGTCGCCGACGGCGGCGCATACCTTTTCAAGGGTGGCCAGATGCCGCTCCATGAGGGCGTCAAGGAGGCTCTCAACCTTCTCCGGCTCCAGCAGCAGGTCAACGAGGAAATTGTCGATGCGCCTGAGGAAGGTTCCCCATTCGAACAGGTTGCAGCCGACCACCACCATGATCGCGCGGTCGCTCGTGCGGCGGAGCTCCAGGGCGTTGGCGCGGAGGCGCTCCCAGAAGCCCGGCTTTCCGGCGTTGTCCCAGGGCGAATGCACCAGGGCGGACCAGAGGACCTTGCCCATCGCCGCGTCCAGGCCCGACCAACCGGCGCGCCAATCGGCGGGCCAATAGTCCATCAGGGGAAAGCAGGTCTCGTCGTAGAAGGCCGCGCTGACGGGCTGCCGCGCGATGATCGTGCCGTCGGCGTGGCGGGCGATCCATGAGCCATCCGCATCGCGCTCGGGACGGAACCATGCCGGGTATTTTGCCCGGTCCCCGGAGGCGAGCGTCACGTCGTACCAGTCTTCGTCTTTGGTGTTGAAAGTCCGCCCGAGGTCCACGACGTCCACGCCCAGCCGGTCCAGCGCCCATTCCTCCGGCTGCGCCAGCTGTTGGACCACGTCATAGACCAGCGTCCCGCCGGTCTTCACGCCCAGATGGTCCCGGAGGCGGGCATAGGCGGTGGCCGAGATGCCGGAGCTCGGGTTGGAGCCGAGGTCCACGGGGACCCGGTCCGGAGTCTTGTGGTCGATCGCGGCGAGGACGCGTTCGCGGGAGGTCATGCCGGCGCTCATCCGAGCTCGGGAAGATCGAACGCGCCGAGCTTCAGCGGGTACCCGCCGTGCTTGCGCACCAGGTTCAGCACGAACTCGTAGCGCTCGGCCGATACGTTGGAAGGGACCGAATGGTCGCTCTGCACGATGTAGCCGCCGCCCTTGGCCGCGTTGAGCTTGCGCAGGACCTGCGCCTCCAGCTCCGGGAGCGTGTCGTTAGCCCAGGCCAGCGCGTCGATGTTGCCGCAGAAGCCCATGCGGTGACCGTATTGCTTGCGCAGCTGGACCACGTCCAGGCCGCTCTTGGCTTCAAGGGGATTGTAGGAATCCAGTCCGATCTCGATGAAATCCTCGTAGATCGCGGTCGCGTTGCCGCAGCCGTGGTAGATCACCGGGATGCCGGCTTCGTGGCAGACGCGGATCTGTTCTCTGACGATGGGCTTGAAATGCTCACGCCAGAACACCGGCGAAAAGAGCATGCCATTGACGTAGGCGACGTCGCCCCAGATGACCATGCCGTCCAGCAGGCCTCCGCCCGCTTTTATCTGTGACTTGGTCATTTCGACGAGGAAGGTTCCCAGACGTTTGATGAAGGCGCCGATCTCTTCCGGATACAGGGCCATCCACATGAAGGCGTTCTCGGTGCCCACGATGCGCCAGAGGAATTCGTGGCCTTCGCAGATGGAACCGTATACCGGGAAGTCCGGATGGATGGATTTGACCGTGTCGATCCAGGGAGGGCTGTTCCGCGTGATGACGTCGCCGATGCCGGCCAGCTGGTTGTCGCCGCCCGAGAAGAAGCGCCGGTCGTCCCAGGGATCGTCGAACCGGAAGGCCGTCATCTTCTCGACGCTGTCGGTCTCGAAATGTTCGAAGTACGGCATCTGCACGCCTTCGCGGCGGCGGATGATCGCCTCGAAGCCGGTCTTCAGGATCGTATCGTGGTCTTCTTCCTTGATGATCTCGAATGGCCTGATGTGCGGGTCCATGTTGGGGACGGTGCAGACCCAATCCAGGTCGTAGTGCTTGTAGATGTCCGCGTCGGCGGGAAGTCCCAGCTCCTGCTTCCAGCGGTTCAGGAAGGAGGTCCAGAAGAAGTCGCTGATCGGCACGCGATCGGCTTCCTCGTGGCGCAGGGTTTTGTTGATACGGTCCAGTTTGGCCAGGCAGGATGCGCTTCGTATTGACATGCGGCCTTCTCCTCAGTCCTGATGGAAAACTTCGTCCATGTTCGACCACCACTCCCCCGGCGCCCGGGTCTCCAGCGGCCGCTGCATCGGTTTCATGATGTCCCACCATTTTTGGGTGAGCGGATCGTCTCCCATCTTCTTCATGTCGCCGTCGAAATCCTTGCCGACGTACTCGAAGTACGCGAACAGGAAACCGTCCTTATGATAGATGGAATAGTTCCTGATATTGCATTCGGCGATCTTGGCGGTGATTCCCGGCCAGATTTCCGCATGGTATTTCTTGTAGGAAGCCAGGACGCCGTCCTTGAGCCGTATGACCTGTCCGTACCGGATCATGCGATCCCCCTTATGATGGCCGTGTCGTATGAGGCAACTGTACCATAGGTTTACGGAATGTCAAGATTTTTAATGAATATATTCACCTTGGTTTTCAATCCCTCTCCGAGATCGGATTCCGGGAACGGAGATGCGGACTGAAATTCAGGCGCGGGGACAGCGGATAGGCATTCCGGAAAAAACGCAGTCTGCGGAATTATCGCGATCAGGATAGTTATATCATTATTAAATAAGGAAATGAAATTGGCTGGCCAGATTTTCTGATGTCAACTGACGATGGATCGAGAAGTCCTGACCGGATTCAATCATATTTGTGCAACATCCGGGTAGGTGAATAAATTCACCAAAAAATACCATTTCTGCTTTCCTTGGTGAATATTCATACTCGACCAGGTGAAAATTTGAATTCTTTGCATTGCCCGCGCCGGCGGCAGCCGCTTACACTGAAGGAAGACCAATCACGGAGGCTCCCATGCTGCACGATCCGGGAAATTATACGCCGCCCCTCGTTTTCGAAGATCTGGTCCTTTCCCCCGCCGACAGGGACGTGCTCCGGCGCCTCGGCGCGGAACTCGCCGGGATCGCCGCGCTCGGCGTCCACAAGGAGAAGGCGGAACTGTGGCGGCGCCTGAACGACCTGGAATCGGTGCGCCCCATGGTCTGGATCAACGAAATCCCCTGGCACGAGATGAATACGGACGACGAACTCACGCTCAGGACTGCCCATCCCTGGGCGCGGGAGCTGGAGACCAGGCTGCGCCGGACCATCTACCAGTGGCGGCACATGGCCTGCGATATGGTGGTGAACGACTGGATCGAATGTCCGCTGGCCATCCATTCCACCGACTTCGGCATCCACGAAGACGTGGACGTCGCGCGGACCGACGCGGGGAACGAAATCGTCTCGCGGCACTTCCGCATCCAGATAAAGTCCGCGGAAGACCTCGCGAAGATCAGGATGCCCCGTGTGACGCATGACGCGAAGCAGACCGGGCTGGCCTTCGCCGCCATGAACGACCTCTTCAAGGACATCATGCCCGTCCGCAAGCTGGGCCAGACCCACATCTGGTTCACCCCCTGGGATTACCTTATACGCTGGACCGGGGTGGAAGAGGCGATGGTCATGCTCTTCGACGACCCGGATTTGGTGAACGCCGCTGTGGAGCTCATGACGGACGCCTGGATGACGGAATTGGACCAGTTCGAAGCCCAGAACCTCCTCTCCCTGGACTGCGACAACACTCGCATCGGTTCCGGCGGCTACGGCTACACCAAGGAGCTTCCGGGCGCCGATTTCGATCCGCTGCGCGTGAAGCCGAAGAACATGTGGGGTTGCTCCAACGCGCAGATATTCTCCGATGTCTCCCCTGAAATGCACTGGGAATTCGCCATGAGGCATGATTTCCGCTGGCTGGAGCGCTGGGGACTCACCTATTACGGTTGCTGCGAGCCGCTGCAGAACAAGGTAGCTCTGCTCAGGAAGATCCCGAACCTCCGGAAGGTGTCGGTGAGCCCATGGAACGACTACGGAAAGATCCTGCCCGCGCTCGGCGGGGAATATGTGGCCAGCGTGAAACCGACCCCCGCGATCTTCGCGGGCGACAGCTGGAATCCTGAGGAGGCGAGGGCGAACCTCCGGAAGGCCCTCCGCGCCGGCGGCGACTTCAGCCACATCGAGTTCATCATGAAGGATATCTCCACGGTCGCCTACAAGCCGCGGAACCTCTGGGCCTGGGCCGACGTGGCGATGGATGTCGCCCGGCGGGCCGAGCGGTGAAGCCGACTTCGTCGGTGAAGCCGCGGCCCGGCGGTATGGAGAAATTTATAGCCGGTCCGCACCCAAGCAGATTGAGTATTGGACCCGTATCGGGCGGATCGCAGAAGAGAATCCGGACCTGCCGTATGCCTTCATCAAGGACATGCTTCTGGGCATGAAGGAAGCATCGGGCGAAGAGCTCGGAGCTTATAAATTCGGCTGAACGCGAAGTATGACGATACTTCAGACTCCGACCTTCGCCAGGGCCGTGAAGCGGCTGCATCCGAACCAGAAGGCGGATCTCGACGCGGCTGTCCGCCTGCTCCTCGAGGCACCCGAAGCGGGAGAGTTGAAAAAGGGCGATCTAGCCGGGATTCGGGTATATAAATTCCGGATAAGCAACCAAATCACCTTGCTTGCCTATACGTACGTGGAGCGCATCCTGATGTTCACCTTGTTGGCGCTTGGTGCGCATGAGAATTTTTACCGTGATATCAAGTAACCGTGTCAGGGCGACATCAAGGAAGTTCGTGATCTCCCTTCCGGAAAGATCCAGGAGGTACTGGATTTCATACTCCTCATCAAGCAGAAAGAAGAACGGCAGTTTTTGGCCGAGGCCGCGGAAACGTCCCTCAAAAACCTTTGGGATACGCCAGAAGAAGATGCTACATGGAAAGACCTATAAGAGGCGATATAGTCGTCATCCCGTTCCCCTTTGTCTCTTCAGAATGAACCACTCGATCGGTTCGCCGATCATAACGCCGCAAACATTATGGGCAAATAGGAGTTCTTCGGCTCCGTTTAAAATAAACAGATCGTCGAAATCTCCTGACATTTTCGCTACACAGGTCGGATTGTAGCCCGCCCCCGCAGCCGTCATCGCACTCCGGATCGATTTGCCTTGACAAAGCGAGGGCAATGGTAAAATATTCATTGATTATTTTATCACGCTTTCGTTTCGAAAAGGACGCGGACGGATGAAGGCACCGACCCTGAAGGATGTCGCGGAGGCAGCGGGCGTATCGATCACGACCTCATCGCTCGTCCTTTCCGGCAAGGGACGGATTTCGGAAGCGGTGCGCATAGCGGTGATGGACGCGGCGGACCGGCTCGGCTACGGCAAGAAGCGCTTTGCCGACTCCCCGCGCGGGCAACCGACGGCGGGCATCCTGCTCAGCATCGACGCGCGCTGGTCCTTCGTCTGGAACTTCATCCGTCCGGTCATCGCCGAAATCGAAGCCTGCTTCGCCGAGCGCGGATACAACGTGGTGCTGATTCCCATTCATGCGGGACTGGACGCAGAGGGCATTGCCCGCCGCATCCTGGAGGAGCGCTGCGCCGCGGTATTCGCCCTCCACTACGGAAACGAGGAGCTTTTCGCACTGCTTGAGGCGCGCGGGATCCCCGTGATCCTCATCATGAACGGGCGCTTCCAGGACCGTTTCCATTCGATACTCGCGGACGATTTCCAGGGGGCCTACGAGGGAACCGCCCACCTTCTCAGGCTCGGGCACCGCGAAGTCCTGTTCGTGGGGACGGAACGCACCGACCTGCCCAACCTGGCCACCGACCGCTATTACGGATTCCGCAAGGCGGTCGAAGAAGCGGGCTTGCCCCTGGACGGCCGGCGCAACCTGAGCTGCGATGCGGCCAATACCCAGTATCTGGAAGCCCAGTTGCATGCCGTATTTTCGGCGGCCGACCGACCGACGGCCGTCTTCGCGATTGACGACGACATGGCGATACGGGTGGCCGCGCTGGTGCGCAGGATGGGCATCCGGATTCCCGAAGACCTATCCCTCATAGCCCCGGGGGACCTGCTCAACTACGCGGATCCCTTCGTCATGCCGATCACGACCCTCAGGATCGACACGACCCTCATGGGCAAGCTCGCTTCCGACATGATGTTCCGCAGGCTTTCGGGCGAAGGGGACGGCGTCCACGTATTGAAGATCAAGCAGCAGCTCGTGCAGCGCGGGTCCACCCGACCCCTGGCCACGACCGGAAAGAGGACGCGTTCCGCCTCAAAGGGGAGCCAGAAGGAACGCTTCCTGGCTTCCTTCGAGCGCAGGCCCGGCCTGCCGGTCTCGCGCTGGCTCGGAGCCTCCCGGGAGTTCATCGCCAAGGCCTGCGCCGAGCTCGGCGTCGACGAGGAGGCGTTCCGGCTGCGCATCGGGGACGATCTCCGCTGGATAGACGCCGCGCCGATCGGGCAGGGCCTGAGGCGGGTGGATCCCTTCGGCATCGAACGCCGCGGCAGCGGCTACGGCCAACCGTCCTCCCATCCGCTGCGCGAAGCGCCGACCATGGAAAACCTGCGCGACTATCCCTGGCCCGAGAGCGAAGGGGAGGACGTCTCGTTTATACGCGATCGGATCGCTGACGCGGCCGGACGTTACGCCATCGTCGGGGGCTCCTGGTCGCCCTTCTGGCACGACGCGGTGGACCTGGTGGGCATGGAGACTCTCGCCTGCCTCATGTACGACGACCCACTTTTCGTGGAGACCATGCTCTCCCGCATCGTCGACTACTACGTCGCCGTAAACACCCGCATTTTCGAGGAAGCGGGTGACCTCATCGACCTGGTCTTCATCAGGAACGACTTCGGCACCCAGACGGGTCCGCTCATCAGCATCGAGCACTTCGAGCGCTTCGTCGCGCCCTGCCTGAAGCGCCTCGTGGAAGTCTCCCGCCGGTACGGAATCAGGACCATGCTCCATTCCTCCGGCGGCATCAGGCCGCTCATTCCCGCGATCGCGGCCACGGGCATCGACGCATTGCACGCGCTCCAGCCGGATTGCCCCGGCATGCAGGGCGCGGCGCTCAAGAAGGACTTCGGCGGGAAGCTCGTGCTTTCGGGCGGAATCGACGCGCGCGGCTCCCTGTTGCGGGGGAATCCCGGGGAGGTAAGGTCGAGCGTGCTCGCGACCCTGGACGTTATGGCGGGAGGCGGCGGCTATATCGCCGCCCCGAGCGTGGACGCAGTGACCGAGGACGTACCGGTGGCCAACGTGCTGGCCATGTTCGACGCGATCGCGGAATGGCGGGGGAGTTGAGGCTCGACTATACTTCTTCTTTGGGCGAAGGGAGAAGCGCATCATGAAGATCACCGGTAAAATTGCCGTTTCGGTAGGTGCCCTCGTATTTTCCGTATCGGCCATTCTCGGCATCTCGGCGCTGGCTATCGGGACGAGCACCGTGCGGAAGCAGGTGGAGGCGACTCTTTCGACCCAAGTGCGGTTGGGCGCGCAGCTCGTCAGGCAGGATATCGTGTCCCGGCTGGAGATTCTGCAGGAACTGGCCGTCAGCGCGCGGACGTCGGCCATGGACTGGGAAACGCAGAGGGCGAGCCTCGCGCCGGATGTGGAGACCCACGGCTACCTCGATTTCGCGATCGTGTCGCCCGACGGCGTCGCGCGGTATGTCCTTGGAAATACCGAAGCCAAGCTGGGGGACCGGGATTATGTGATCAAGGCTCTTTCCGGCGAGCGCGCGGTTTCCGATGTCCTGATCAGCCGCGTCATCGGCAAGCCCGTGGTGATGTATGCGGTGCCGATCACGGAAAACGGAGCGGTGAAGGGCGCCCTGATCGCGCGCAGGGACGGGAACGATCTGAGTTCGCTCTCCAATTCGATGGGATTCGGCGCATCCGGTTACGCCTACATGATCAACAAGGCCGGAGTGGTCGTGGCCCATCCCGACGGCGAACTCGTGATGAACCAGTTCGCGCCGATCGCGGCCTCCGAAAAAGACGCTTCGCTCGTTCCATTGGCGAATGCGTTCCGGCTGATGATGACGGAGCGCACGGGCTTGATCGGATACCGCTATGAAGGTATGGATATCATCGCCGGGTTCTCTCCCGTGGAAGGAACCGACCTGATCCTGGTCGTAGCCGCGTCGGAAGCCGAGATCCACAAGGGCATCAACAGCCTGAGCGTGTTTTTCATCCTCGCGACGCTGATCTGCATCGCCCTCGGCATCGTGATCGCGCTGGTCATCGGAAAGGCGATTTCTTCCCCCATCGCCATGGCGTCCCGCATACTCGGAGAAATCAACCAGGGCGACGGCGACCTTACCCGCAAGCTCACGGTCCGTTCGAAGGACGAACTGGGAGCGTTGGCGTTTAACTTCAACTCCTTCGTCGACGGCCTCAACGGCATAATCGGAACGATACGGAAAACCGCGTCCGAGATCGGCGAAGCCGGGAACGATCTGTCCGCGGACATGGCGGAGACCTCGGCATCCGTCATCCAGATCATGTCCAACATCGAGTCGGTGAAGAACCGGGTCATCGATCAATCCGCGGGAGTGACCGAGACGCTCGCGACCGTCGAACAGATCTCGCGCAACCTTGAATCCTTCAAAAACCGCATCGACGACCAGGCCGCGAACGTCACGGAAGCTTCCGCTTCGATAGAAGAATTGGTTTCTTCGATCAGGTCCGTATCCGCTACTCTCGAACGGAATGCGGCCAACATCGATGAACTTCTGGAAGCCTCCAGCATCGGGAAGGACAAGATCTCGGCGGTCGTCAACATAATCCGGGAAATCGGGATCGCCGCGGAGGGGATGCTGGAAGCGAGCGATATCATCTCCGGAGTCGCCTCGCAGACGAACCTGCTTTCCATGAACGCCGCGATAGAAGCTGCCCATGCCGGGGACGCGGGGCGCGGGTTCGCGGTCGTGGCGGACGAGATACGCAAACTTTCGGAGAATTCGAGCGAGCAGACCCAAGCCATCTCCAAGGTGCTGAACGGGATCAAGGCCTCGATAGACAGCGCGGTCGGCTGTTCCAGGGATGCCGACGCGAGTTTCGACAGCATGCTCGCCCGGGTCAGGATAGTGAGCGATCAAGAATCCGAAATCAAGAACGCCATGGCGGAGCAGAGCATCGGAGGCTCGCAGGTGCTGGAAGCCATCGCCGGCATCAATCAGATCACATCGGAGATCCACGGCGGGTCCGCGGAAATCCTGGCCGGAAGCCGGAACATCCTGGATGAGATGAACCGTCTGGCCGCTATCACGCGTGAAATAAACCAGAGCGTCGCCGAGATGGCCGACGGGGCCAAGGAGATCGCCGCTTCCGTCACCCATGTCACGGCCCTGAGCGTCAGGAACAAGGACTCGGCGCACGATTTGGAGTCGCAGGTGGGCAGGTTCAAGGTCGCTCCGGCTTCGTAGCGGCAGGGGACGGAGCCCTTTCCAGTCCATGGCAACATGTTATAATGGAACCATGAAGCACGAAACCCATGGTTCCCTCGCCCTTGAGCCGGGGAAGCGTTATACCTACGGCGATTACCGTTTGTGGCCGGAAGATGAACGCTGGGAACTGATCGGCGGAGTCCCGTATGCCATGAGCCCGGGTCCCCTCCGGCGCCATCAGCGGCTGGTGAGCCTCTTGATCACACAACTCGTCAACTGGTTCGAGGGCAAACCTTGCATGCCTCTGGTCAGTCCCTTGGACGTGTTCCTGCCCGAGGGGGCCGAGGAGAGGGACGATATCGATACGGTGGTCCAACCGGACCTCGTGGTGGTATGTGACGAGGCCAAGCTCATCGATGAAGGAGTTATGGGGGGACCCGACTTCGTCATCGAGATACTGTCCCCAAGCACCGCCTGGCGGGACCAGACGGAAAAACGGGATCTCTATGAGCGCCACGGCGTCCGGGAATTCTGGACCATCAATCCGGAAACGCTGGACGCGACCATCTGGCTCAGGCAGGGGGAAGGTTTCGGCGTGCCCTGCTCAGGTTCCCTGCGCGTCGGGCTCGAATCCACCCTGTTTCCCGGCCTGGTCCTGAAGATAAGGGTGAGGCTGTAGGGGCGCGGTTTTCTGGATACAGCCTCCGGAGCCCCTTCCGCGGTCAGTTCCGCCGGTCTTCCGCCAGACGGGCGCGGGATTCGGCGTAGGTCCCGGCCATCAGGTCGCGGAGGCGGTCGCGCACCGCCGCCGCGTCCTGGCCGCTACGGGCCGCGGCGGTCCAGGGCTCCAGCACGGTGAGCTCCACCGGACCCGCCTTGACGGATGCCGGTCCCTTCTTCGTTCCCGTACGGAGGACTTCCCAGGTTCCGGCCTGGACGATCGGGAGGATGGTCACTCCGTGCCGCTCGGCCAGCCGGAAGGCGCCCCGGTGGAATTCCAGGAACTCACCGTCGCGGGTGCGGTGCCCTTCGGGAAAAACCAGGAGGGAAGTCCCCTCCGCCAGGGCCTTGCCCGCCGCCCTGAGGCCTCCCGCGGTCCGGCCGCCGCCGCCCTGATCCAGGGAAATATTACCGACGCGCCGCGAGAACCAGCCCCAGACCGGCCAGGAGAAATGCTGGGCCTGGTCCAGGCCCCGGAAAAAGAGCGGGATATGGCCGTAAAGCAGGAACGTGTCCAGGATGTTGACGTGGTTGCAGATGATGATGCAGGTTCCTATCCCCTCCAGCTTCTCCAGGCCTCGCACGCGGACTTTCAGGCCGAAACAGGCTACCAGGAGCCGGCAGAGGAACTTGGCCAGACCGTCCCAGGCGCGCGGCCGCGCAATCAGAGGAATGAACAGGAGGCAGAGCGCCATGAAGGCGAAGACGGCCACGCCCGCCGCCCAGCGCAGAAGGGTGGTTGGCCAGCGCAGAAGGGCGGCAGTCCGGCTCACCGGGCGTAGACCTCGATGGCGAGCGGGATGATCTCGGCGCTGAGCGGCGAGGTTCCGAGCAGCTCGCCGTCGGGCGTGACCGGTTCGGCTTTTTCGAAGGCCGCTTCAATGCGGGTGCAGGTGAAGGTCTCCACGAGCGGGCTCTCCACGTGCTTGCCGGTGAATATCTGGGGGAATAGGTCCAGTAGTTGCCGGCGGGTCATTTTTTTGGCGATGACGACGTCGAACAGCCCGTCGTCGACCTTGGCCGAGGGCGCCATGATCATGTCGCCGCCGGTTTTCCGGGAATTGCAGATTTCGATGAAATGGGCGTCCCGGACGGTCTCGACTCCGTCGGCCACGGTGCGCAGGGATTGGGCGCGCAGGCCCGGAAGGCCGAGCAATACCGCGATGACGTAGGCGAAATCGCCGAAGGCCCTAAAATATCCGGCCCGCCGGGCGGTATGGGCCACGAAACCCGCCCCGCAAAGGTTCACGAAGTAGAACTCGGCGCCCGCGGCGGCGGCCAGGCCTGCGCCCGTGCCCGCTCCCGCGGCCTGGCCCCGGCCCACGTCGACCCGCCGGACCTTCCCGTCTGCCAGGGCTGCCAGGCCGTCTTCGAAACTGTCGATGCCGAGGTCCTTGATGAAGGAGTTTCCGGTGCCCACCGGGATCTGGGCCAGACGGGGGCGGCGGGACGCGCCCATGATCCCGTTCACGACCTCATAGAAGGTGCCGTCCCCGCCGAGGACCACCAGCGTCTCGCTGCCGGCTTCGGCGGACTCCCGCGCGAAACGGATCGCGTCGCCCGGTCCCGCGGTGACGCGGGACTCGAATGGAAGGGTGCGCTCCCGCATCCAGGCTTCCACCTGCTGCAGCCGGGCCTTGCCGCTGCCCTTGCCCGAGCGGGGATTCGCGATGATCGTCAGCATGGAAGGCCTCCCGGCTGCGGAATGGGGATGTCCGGTGCCTCCTCGGGAGAAGCCGGATAGCTGGATTCTCATCGCCGCCGCCGCCGCTGTCAAGGCCGGTTTTTCCGCTCCTCGCTCGGCCTGATCCCGCGATCACGGCGATAGGCGTTGGAAAGAGCGTACGGATTGGCGAAGCCCGTGAGCTCGGCGATCGCGGCGAGCGGATAATCGGTGGCGCGCAGGTATTCGGCGGCGCGGTCCAGCCTGAGCCGGGTCAGCAGGGTTCCCGGGGTCTCCCCGTACAGGCGCAGGCAGTCGCGGTGGAACTGGCGCGCGGACAGGCCGGCCAGGGCGGCGAGCCCCGCGACGTTCCAGTCGCGGGCGAGCGAACTGCCCGCTTCGTCCAAGGCCGCGCGAAGGCGTTTCACCGACGGGTCCACGTCGGCCGGCGGGCGGATGAGGCGCGCCAGGCGGATCGTCATCAGTTCGGCGATCGCCGTCGCCGCGCGGCCTGAGCGCGCATCGGAGGAGGCGCATTCGGCGAGGTACTCCTCCATCAGAGCGCGCAACGCGGCGGCGGCAGTCCGGTCGAGGGTTTCCACGCGGGCCGGTCCAGGATCGTCCCAGGGACGGTCGTCCGCCAGATGGAACCAGCAGGCGGTCCATGAAGCGCCCGCGAGCCGGTATTCGTGGGCCGTCCCCGCCGGGACCACGAACAGTTCCCCCGCGCCGACCGCGCGGTCGACGGTCCCGGCCTCCAGCCACCCGGTTCCGTCCAGGCTGACGAAAACGACGTGGAAACGGCCCGCCTCGCGGGCGATGATGTACCGGGTTTTGAGGACGCTGATGCCGGCGAGTTCCACGCCGTGCCGGGCAAGGCGGCCGTCAGGGCTTTCGGGCAGGAAGGCTTCGCGGCAATCGGGATAAATGATGACTGTCTGGCGTATGCCTTTGTCAGTTGCGGACATTCCCTTATTGCCTTCCTGCAAGGATTATATACGTATTGCATTGAATTTCGAAGGGGGACTATATGACCGGGAAAAGTATTCAAGCGCGGATCACCCTGCATCCGGCTTTCATGATCGGAGCGATCGACGATCGGCTGTTCGGATCCTTCGCGGAGCATCTGGGGCGTTGCGTCTACGGCGGCCTGTACGAAAGCGGCCACCCGACCGCCGATTCCGACGGTTTCCGCACTGACGTGGCCGCCCTCGTGAAGGAGCTCGGTCCGACGATGGTGCGCTATCCCGGCGGCAACTTCGTGTCCGGATATCGGTGGGAGGACGGGGTCGGACCGCGGGAAAAGCGTCCCGCCCGTCCGGACCTCGCCTGGCGGTCCGTCGAGACCAATCAATTCGGCACGGGCGAATTCATGGCCTGGTGCCGGAAAGCCGGGGTCGAACCGATGATGGCCGTCAACCTCGGCACGCGGGGCGTCGAGGACGCGGTACGCCTGCTGGACTACTGCAACATGGAGGGCGGCACCGAATTGAGCGAACTCCGCCGCGAGCACGGCTCCAAGGAGCCCTTCGGAATCAAAGCTTGGTGCCTGGGGAACGAGATGGACGGTCCCTGGCAGATCGGAAGGAAGACCGCGCTGGAGTACGGCCGCCTCGCGGCCGAAACCGCCGGCGCCATGCGCATGTTCGATCCGAAACTGGAGCTGGTGGCCTGCGGTTCGAGCTTCCGCCATATGGAATCCTTCGGCGAATGGGAACGCACGGTGCTGGAGGCCTGCCATGACCGGGTCGACTTCCTTTCCCTCCACAGTTATTACGGCAACGCGAAGAACGACGGAGCCGAGTACCTCTCCCGCAGCGACGAGATGGACGCCTTCATCAAGGAGGTCGTTGCCGTCTGCGATTCCGTGAAGGCCCGTCAGCGGTCCAGGAAGACGGTCAACCTCTCCTTCGACGAATGGAACGTCTGGTACCACTCTCATGAAGCCGACAAGGCCGTCCAGCCCTGGTCGCACGCGCCCCGGCTTCTGGAGGACGTGTATACGGCCGAGGATGCGACCCTGGTGGGCGGGATGCTGATAACGTTGCTGAACAACGCCGACCGCGTGAAGATCGCCTGCCTCGCCCAGCTCGTGAACGTCATCGCGCCCATCATGACGGAGCCGGGCGGGAGGGCCTGGAAGCAGACCATATTCCACCCCTTTGCCCTGACCGCCGCGGCCGCCAAGGGCGGCACGAGCCTGCGGCAGTCGGTCGAATCCGACCGCTACGACGCCGGGAGCGCCAAGGACGTCCCGTACCTCGCGAGCGCCTGCGTGCGTTCCCGCGACGGGGGCCTGCTCGTCTTGGCGGTCAACCGGTCGCAGGACAAGGAACTCGAACTCTCCATCCAGTATCCGGAACTGGACGCCTTCGGGGCTCCCCGCTGGACGACCCTTGTCCACGACGACCCGAAGGCCGTCAACACCGCGGATCGGCCGAACGAGGTGGCGCCCGCGGACGGAGGGAGGGTCTCGATCGAAGGGGACACCGCGCGCGCCGCGCTGCCGCCGCGTTCCTGGAACCTGATCAGCTTCGCCCGCCGCTGAAGTAAGGTGGTCTGTCCCCCGGTCCGCCCGGGGATGAGTGAGGGGGCGCGGGCGGGGAGAGAAGGGATCTCCCTTCTCTTCCCCCCGCAAGACTTCTTCCGAGCTGCGGGTTGATGGAGCCTCGGGGTTTTCCCCGATTCCTCGTAGCGCGGCGAAAACCGGTGGAGATCCCGATGTCGGAAGGCGGTCGTCACGGCTACCTTTCCGGCATGAAATTCGCCATCCATCGCCGGGCCGCCCTCGTCGCGGCCGTCTTTTTCCCTTGCCTCGTTCCGCTCGGCGCGGAAGCCCGTTTCTGGGTCGGGGTCGGCTCCTTATCCATTATGGAGAAGGTGGAACATACGGGACCGCATCGTTACCAGGGTTTTCTCTTCTCCTCGGAACTTGGGGCGGAGGGGAGGGGCGGGAAAACCGAATGGGGCACGTGCCTCTCCTTTGACATCGGGGAGCTTTCCCGGGCGACAGAGGACAACAAACTTTATACGGAATGGCTGGACCAGGAGACAGGTTCGGTCGAGGGGAGCTTCTCTTCGACGAACCATCCCCTGCGCATCAAGGGCCGGTGGGACGGGACGTTATCGTACCCGCTACCGCTCAGCGGCGGCTTGAACGTCGCGCTCGGCGGCAACCTTGCCTATCGTTTCGATATAGGCATTTTCCGGGACTACCCCGTATTCGCGACGGCTCTGGATTTCGGGCCCGCGATCCAGGCGGGCATCGGCCTGCCGGGCGCATCCACGCTCGGCCTGTCCCTTTCGGCGCCCCTGGTCTCCTTGCTGAACGAACCGCCCTACACGGGAACGAGCGGTTGGATCATCGAGCACATAACCTCCGATCCTTCCGCGATCATCCTGACCGGGAAACCGGCCTCCTGCGCGAACCGTCCCCTCGTAGCTTTCACCACGGCCCTGTTCGTCCCGCTCGGCGCCGGATTCTACGCACGGCCGTCCATCGACGTGGAGTGCTTCGCGCTCGGTAAACGGAAAACATGGTCCAGCCTCTCAGCGCGCGCCCTCGTGGCGATCGCTTATTCCACCGGGGAGGTATCCCGATGAATCGTCGCGCCTCGTGTTCCGCTATCTTTGCAGCCATCTTTGCCGCCGTCGCGGTCTCCATTTCCGCGTGCGCCGGCTTCGACCTCTCCGTCGGGTACGACGCTTCCCCTGCGGCGAATTTCGATTATTTTTGGCGCCTGTTCGACGAGAACTACGCCTCCTTCGCGGAAAAGGGCGTGGACTGGGATGCGGTGCGTTCCGAGCGCGAACCGCTCGTCGACGAGGGCATGAGCGAGGACGAACTCTTCGACCTCCTTGCGTCCATGATCTATGAATTGGACGATCCCCACGTCAGCCTGCGGAACCCGACCCGCTTCGCGAACAGCGCGCGCTCAAGCGAACTCAGAACGCAATTCCGGGAGGCGACGACGGGCGCTTATCTTGAGGGCGCTTCTTTGCGGGGCGGCGGCCGTTTCGTCACCGGCCGGATCGCCGGAAGGCCGGAACTGGCGTACGTACGGATCAAGAATTTCTCGCCGGGCGGCGGCGCCGGTTCCATGATGGCGAACCACTCGGAATGGGCGGAAGATATCGACCCCATTATGGCGGCGTTCGCGGACGCGGCCGGCCTCATCGTCGACCTGCGCGACAACCGGGGCGGCCTCATGCAGGACGTGGCCTACATCGCCGGACGTTTCTACGCGGAGGACGAAGTCTACGCCGTGACGCGCGAGAAGACCGGACCGGGCAGGGAAGATTTCGGATCTCCGTACGAACTCCGGATCGCCGCGGGCGGGACGCGCGCGCCGGAGGTTCCCCTCGTCGTACTCACGAACCGGCTCACGACGAGCGCGGGGGAGTTCATGGCGATGGCCTTGCTCCGCCTTCCCGGCGCGCGGCAGGTCGGTACGCGTACGGCCGGGGGCTTTTCCTTCCGGACCCTCCACGAGCTCCCCAACGGTTGGACCTGCACCGTCAGCACCCAACGCGTCCGCACAAGCGAAGGCCTGAGCTACGAGGGCGCGGGCATCGTTCCTCCGCCCGGCTTCGTGGTGCAGAACACCGAGGAGGCGGCCGCCCAGGGCCGCGATCCCCAATTGGAGGCGGCGCTCGTCCTGTTCGCAGGAGAGTGAGGCTGAGGGCCGTTAGGAGTCTGTCGGGCTTAGGAGTTTTGTTGGGCGAAGATGAGCCGCGAGTGGAAAAAGGGTGAGGATTGAGGGCCATACTTCCCGTATGGCCCGATTGACGAACCATTTTTACGCCGCGGATCGTCGAGTCCAACAAAAAAGCGCAATAAAGTCAAAATTTACCATTTACATCACTATCGCGATCATAAGTCCGACAGGCTCCTTGTGGCCAGTCGCGCCGGTTCGTGGTACCATGGCCGCATGCTCGGAGAATTCGCGGCCTTCATCGCCGCCGCCCTGGCCGGAGCCGTCGCCTTGGCGCTGGGCGTGCTTTACTACCTGAAATTCCGGCGCGCCTTCCTCCTCCATGCGGCCCTGTTCCTCGCCGCTCTCTTCCTCACGAGCCTGCGCTTCTGCCTGCGGTACGTTATCGACTTCCGGGGCGCGGCGGATCCCGTGCTCCGGTTCATCCTCTGGCGAGGCCTTTACGTACCCGCTGCCGTCCTCTTCTTCTCCCAGGGGCTCGCATGGGTTCACGCCCTCGCCGGCCGTCCACTCTCCCGGCGGTCCGGAGCGGTGCTTTGGATCGTGTCGATGATTCTCGCGTCGATCAACATCCTCGCGGGATCGGGGCCGGCGGGCCGCATCCTGCGGAACGCCGCGGATTTCCTGCTGATGTGGGCATCCACCGCCTACGTTCTGGCTTATTGCGCCGCGAACCTGCGGCGCCTCGTTAAGGGGCCGTTTTCGGGGCCCGTCGTCGTATCCTTCGCCGGAGCGCTCGCGTTCTTCTTTTTGAGCATTCCGGGCTGGTTCGGCCTGGGCATGCCGTTCACCGACTACCTGCTTCCTGTTTTCCTGCTTTTCCTGAGCGTCGTCGTGGTCCTGATCGCCTCGCGCTTCTTCCTCCAGGACTCAGGCGGATCGGGCGCGGCCATCAACCGGGAACGCGCCCTCGCCTTCGGTCTATCGGCAAGGGAGACGGAAGTCGCCGCCCTCGCGCTTACCGGAAAGAGCGGCAAGAAGATAGCGGAAGCCCTCTTCATCTCCCCCAAGACCGTGGAGACGCACATTTCCAATATCTACCGGAAAACCGGCGCCGGGAGTCGGTTCAAGTTGTTCGACCTGATCGGGGGGAAAGGCGGGCAGGCGGGGTGAAGCCCGGCCGCGAAGGGTGGTCCGTTTTGATGGCCGCGGCCACAGGTCCTGCGAGGCGCTCGGGTCGCTGTACGGGAAGATGCAGACGATAACGAGAGGTAGGCGAATAAAGTAAAAAGGCTTGCGGGGGGAAGAGAGGGGTCTCCCTTCTCTCCCCGCCCGCGCCCCCTCACTCATCCCCCCGGAGAGTTGATGCGATCAGGAACGCGCCTGGGCATGTACATAGCCCGTTTGGTTCGACTGGCATGTAGACAGATATCAAAACACGGGGGGTACACTGGAGCCGCGCGTCCTCGCAACCGGGAGCTGGGAGCTGGGAGCTCCGCGTCCCCGCGAACGGGAGCCGGGATAGCGGATCCGGCTTCCGGTCAGCTTAGCCCCGTGGCCGCCCCCAGTCCGCTCTTCCCGACCCCTTGGAAGCTCCGGTCGAAGCGCAGCGTCCGGGTTTTGGAGAAATCCATCTCGTCCACGCACGCGACCGGATCCGGATACCAGGGAAGGTCGGTCCCCGTCCGGACGTAGACGGGGATGCGAGCGAGCGGGAAGACCGCCCGCGGGAGACGGCGGCCTCCCGCCAGGACCTCGCCTGTCCAGAAATCCGTCCAGTCGCCCGGCGGCAGGTAGACGGAGCGGACGCCCTCATCGTTGAGGATAGGCGCCGCAAGGATGTCGCCGCCGCAGAGGAACTGGCCCTCCGCCGTCCAGGCCTCCGCCTCGTCAGGCCAATCCAGGGCCAGGGCGCGCATGAGCGGATATCCGCTGCGCTCGCATTCCTCGCCGGCTTTCAGCAGGTAGGGGATGAGCGCGTAGCGCAGGCGCAGCCAGGCGCGGACCTCAGTGGCGACGGCGGGAAAGGCGTAGGGTTCCCGGTCGGAGGTGCCGTGGTAGCGGAAGTGGGAGGCGAAAACCATGGCCTGGGTCCAGCGGAGGTACAGGGCATCGGAAGGACCGTCGTTCATGAATTCCGGCAGGCCGTGGAAGCCCCCCACGTCCGAGGCCCAGTAGCCGAAGCCGGACATGCCGAACTGCAGGCCGCCGCGGATGGATGCGGCCAGCCCGTCCCAGGTCGCTGCCGCGTCCCCTCCCCAGTGCAGGGGGTAGCGCTGGCAGCCGGCCCAGGCGGCGCGGGCCCAAATCAATCCGGTCCCTTTCGCGTCCTTGGTCTCCTGGAAGGCGGCCCTCTGGTACAGCAACGCGTAGAGGTTGCGCAGGCGGGAAGCAGGCAATCCCAGGTAATCGGCGTCCATGACTATCTTTTCGCCGAAGTCCGTCTTGATGGCCGCGGCTCCCAGATCGAAGAGTCGGCGGAGCATCGCTCGGTACCACTTTTCCGCCTCGGGATTGGTGAAGTCGATCTGCCCGCCGAAATCCTGGCCTGAGAAATCCGAGGCCGTGGTCAGTCCCTTCCCGGTGGAAGGCGCGATGTAGCGTTTGGCGCGCGCCTCATCCAGCAGGATGTTGCCTTCCCCGATGTTCGGCGTCTGCCAGAGCGAGACGCGGACGCCCATGGCGCGGAGCCTTTTCATGAAGGCCGCGGGATCGGGGAAGCGTTCTTTGGAAAATCGCCACTCGCAGACCCAGTCCTTTTCGAACCAGCCCGTGTCCAGGTGCAGGACGTCGAAGGGGAAACCCTCCTCCCGCATGCGCCGGGCGACGCCTTCCGCCTCCTCGGTCGAAAAGTAGCTCATCTTGGCGACCCATACGCCGAAGCTCCAGGCGGGGAGGGTAGGAGGAAAACCCGTGATTTCCCGGTAGCGGAGCAGTGCCTCCTCCGGCTTGCCGGGGAGGACGAAGAGGTCCAGCCCCGCCGCGTCGACGGCGCCCTGGACGGCCCGGGTGGAAACGTCGGCGAAGGAGAGGACCATGCGGACCGAATCGTGCACGAAGACGCCGTAGCCTGCGCTGGAAAGCCAGAGCGGCACGTTCTTATAGGCGCGGCGGTTGTTCACGCCCAGGGCGTCCGTGTTCTCCAGCACCACAGTCCTTCCTGAAAGGTCCATGCGGCCGAAGCGCTCTCCGGTACCCGCGAACCGTTCCCCGGCATCGGCTGAGAAGGAGAAAAGCGAGGTCGAAATGCGGGGCGTTGCGCTCCCGCCTGCGTCCTCCAGGTAGCCGAGGGCCACCGACTCCAGCTTGGCGGGAAAGAACTGGTCCCAGGAGGCGAAGCGGGGACCGGAAGGGCGGAGGACGAGGGGGTTCCCCGTTTCCGCCGGAAAGAATTCGGCGCGGAAATCGTCCGGCGCGGCCGGCTGGAGTTCGCTCCAGGGGCGCGAAGGAGGTATCCGGGCGGGAAGGCGGAGCACCGTCCGCGGCGATCCGCCTTCCCGCCCGGCGACAGCGAGCGTCCAGCCGCCCTCGGGCGTCGCCGCGAGCGAAAGGGGGACGGCGGCGGGTATGCCCTCGGGGGCGAGCATGGGCGTTTCGCGCGCGGGCGGCCCGGCGCCGAAGGCGCCTTCGGCGGTACCGGAGGCGGCGCCTTCGGCAATACCGGAGGCGGCGCCTTCGGCAATACCGAAGTCGATGCCGAGGCGCAGGGTCCCGCCTTCGAGCGCTTCCGCCCGCAGCTCATGTGTCCGGAGCGGGAGCGCGCCCTCCGCCTTCAGGTCGCCTTCCAGGCGGTACGCGCGGAAGGGAACCGAGAAGACGACGGCGGAGCCATCGGTCCGCGCGGAGAGCGGGAATTCCGCGCGCCAGAGCAGGCGCGCGGGGTGCAGGTCGAATTCGGCGATGTCCGTCATGAAGTCCCGGCCGTTCTGCATGGTGTTTCCTTCAGGTTTTGGTGTGGATCCCGGTACGGGGGATCAGTTGCGGCATCTAGCGGCGGTAGCGGGCGACGACGCGCTCCAGCTCTTCCGCCTCGGCCAGGTCGGCGACGTCTACTTCCAGATACATGCCCGCGGGGCCGACGGCGTCCAGCAGGGGTTCGACGTCTTTGGCTTTCATCCATACGGCCTGCACGCTTTTCCCGGCTTCCTTGATTTTCCGGTACATCGGGTACAAGCGCGGGTCGCCTCCTCCGGGGATCTGGGGCCCGGGGGTGAACTCGATGGCGTCCAGTTCGTCCACCTCCAGGACCAGGTCCACGGTGCGCAGCGCGTCCGGTCCGTCCACGTGGTACAGCACCCGGTCGACCCGTCCGCAATATTCCCGCAGGTAGGGGACGGCGAATTCGGCGAACATGTCCGGGGAAATCAGGGCCGCGGCGTCGCACTGGGCGAGAGCGCAGCGGACGGGAGCCCAGAGCATGAAGAAGGCGTGGAAACTCGAGCCGTCGGGATACACGGACGAAGGGGACAGTGCGTCCATCGCCGCGTAGGAGGCCGTCTGTATTTCGGCGAGCTTCCGGTGGACCCAGTCGCCTTCCGTGAGGAGGTCCATCATCAGTTCCTGCGGCCCGCGCAGCTCGGCCAACACGTCCAGGCCGGGGCAGAGGGCGGGCGCGCCCGAGAAGTAGTTGCCGTCAGCCAGATCGCGGTTCAGCGCTGCGATGCGGGAGATCCGCTTCCAGGCAGGCGTTTCCGGATCGAAGCGGAGCGGCCGGTCGTTTTCGGGGGAAAGGTCGGTGTGCCGGTACCAGACGGTCTCTTCCCGCGGCTCGGCGGGCGTCCCGAGCAGTTCGGCGAGCGGCACGGTCCCGTAGTCGACATAGGCGAAGGGGATGATGTCCAGGGGGAAGCGCTTGCGGTTCAGGAGCCTCCGCTCGTGCTCCGCGAAGGCCCCAGGATCGTCGTTCCGCGAACGGGGGGTGGAATCGGCATCGGGCGGCGGTATCGAAGGATTCCGGGGAGCGCCGACGTCGATGCCGTTCCCCCAGATCGAAACCACCAGGTCCTCTCCCTTCCACCAGGCTTCGTAGCGTTCCTTTGTCGTCTCCCATCCGTCCTTCCAGCGGCAATCCATGCGGTTCATCCTTTGACGGAACCGGCCAGGGTTCCCAGCGTGATCTTCTTCTGGAATACGAGGAACAGGGCGATCGGCACTATGCTCGCCAGCACGACGGCGGCCGAAAGGTCCGGCGCGCGCAGTCCGTATTCGCCCTTGAGCATGGCGATGGCCAGGGCCACCGTCCGTTTGGTACCGTCCCGCAGGATGAGCAGGGAGAAGGGCAGCTCGTTCCACATGGATTGGACGCCGATGATGACGAGGGTCCCGACCATGGGGCTCGCCACCGGGGCCATGATCCGGGTCAGTATGCTGAAGGTGGAAGCGCCGTCAATGCGCGCCGATTCCACCAGTTCGAAGGGGACGCTCGCGAAGTAGGTGGTCATGATGTAGGTTCCGAAGGGGGCGAAGTAGGCCGTCCACACCAGCAGCACGCCGAGATAGCTGTCCAGGAGCCCCAGGCTCGATGCGAGGCGGAATATCTGCATGGCAAGGAGCATCTGGGGGAAGATCATCAGGAAGAGGACCGACAGGAAGAGGGGCAGCTTGAA
>DPXI01000017.1:0-76939 GCA_003527485.1 Treponema sp.
CCTCCCTTTGCGTGGCCCGTCGGGAAGCGCGCGGGAGAGAATGTGGAGGAGGGTGGCAGGGGAAAGCGCGGACGAACGCTAGCGCGCGTGAACGCGTGCTTCATATTGGAAACGGTTGGACAAGGCGGCTCGCGCCGCCTGAGAATCCGGAGCCTACTGGCGAGGACCGAGTGAGTCCGTGCTTTCCCCTGCCAGGCCCCTCCGGCGATGTCTCCCGCGCGCGCTTCCCGTTTCGGGCTGGAGGCGCTCCCCCTTCCCCTATAGCGGTTCCACCCCGCTTGCTTTATCATCAATATCAATGGATACGAAGACCCTTTCCTTCACCATCGTCCTTGTGGGCAGCGCCCTCGCCCTCTTATCCATCATCCTGGCCGTATACCGTAAGGAGCGCGGCCTTACCATCTACTCAATCGGCTTCATCTCGGCGGTCGGCGGATTCCTGCTGCTCATGACGCAGCCGGAGTTTTCGTTCCGGGCAGGCGTGATCCTGGCGAATGTCCTGCTCATGTTCTTCCACCTGAATCTGGCCTGGGGATTGCGCACCTGTTTCCGCATCAGGCCGTACTGGCCGGTCCGTTTCTGGTTCTATTCTGCGGCATGGGGCGCGACGTTTCTGGCGGCGATCTGGATCCTGGATTCCTATACCTTCCGGGCCGTCCTGGCGTCCAGCTTCATCATCCTGTTTTCGTTCGAATTCCTGCTGGCCCTGCGTCAAGGCGCCCGCGAGCTTCCCGCGGTCCTCCGCCGCGCGGGCTATGCGGTCGCCTTGAGTTTTATCGGCTTCCATACGGTCCGGATCGGCCTGATCCTGGCGGGCGCGNNGCGACCTCGGACGAACTGACGGGCCTTTTCAACCGGCATATGCTGGAGACCGGCATCCCATCCGAGATGGAGCGCGCCGTACGGTACCGTACGCCCCTGTCCCTGATCTTGTTCGATCTGGATCACTTCAAGCGGGTGAACGATGACCTGGGCCATGAGGCCGGAGACGCTGTCCTGAAGCGGGCGGCGGCCATCGCCAGGAATCTGATACGCGAACCCGACAGCCTGTACCGCTGGGGCGGCGAGGAATTCCTCCTGATGGCCCCTCATACCGCTTTGGCGGGCGGAGTGGCGCTGGCTGAGAAGTTGCGCCAGGCGATCGCCTCCGATTCCTTCATCGGAGGCCGGCCGGTGACGGCCAGCTTCGGGGTGGCGGAATGGCGGCTGCAGGACAGCCGCGAAGAATGGTTCAAGCAGGCCGACCAAGCCCTGTACCGTGCCAAGAACTCCGGGCGCGATAGGGTGGTGAGCTTCGGCAACGAGGACGCGATGCCGATGGCCACCGTGAAACTGGAATGGCGGAGGGAGTGGGAATCCGGCAACCGGCTGGTGGACGACGGACACCGACGGCTGTGGGAACTCTCCAACGAACTGCTCGACCTTTCCCTGTCGAAGGGGACGGCCGAAGAAATCAAACCGCACCTGGATGCGCTTCTGGCCCATGTGGTCCAGCATTTCAAGGAAGAGGAGAATATCCTTGCGGAGGTCGATTATCCCGAGCTGAAAGCCCATGCCCGGCTGCATGAGGATCTTGCGCGGGAAGCCCAGGAAATGAAGTCCGAGGTCGAACGAGGCGAGATCAACCCGATGGCCTTCTTCGATTTTCTCGTAAGCCGCGTGGTGTTCGGTCATATCCTGCATGCGGACCTATTGTTTTTCCCCTGCCTCCGCCGGCGTTGATCAAGGCGTCATCGATGAAATCGACCCTCAGGATCGCGACGTTCAACGCGGAGAATTTCTATTTGCTCCTGGACAAGGAATACTCGCTGGCCGAGTTTGAAGGTCTTTCCGACGAAGCGTACATGGCGATGAATTTCTCCATCTACAATCCCAACAAGGACCGCTCCAAAATCGAGGCGATCGCGAAGACGATACTGGAGGAGGATTTCGATTTCGTGGCGCTGTGCGAGGTGGGCGGCATGGAAACCCTGGCCAATTTCAACCGTCTCTATCTGGTGGACCGCTACGACTGCTACCTTCATGAAGAGAACAGCAGCCGGGGCATCTTCGTCGGTGCCCTGGTGAAGAAGGACCGCTTTGACCTGGTCAGCGCGAGGAACGTGCGGGGCGTCTTTTCCAGGAATCTGCTGCGGGTGAGCCTGAGGGCAGGCACGACGGATCTGCGCTTTTTCGTGGTCCACCTGAAGTCGCAGCACGGGCAGGATATGGGCATCGAGCAGCGCATGGCGGAGGTCCGGCAGCTGTGCGCGATCGTGGACCGGCGGAATTGCGTGGTGCTCGGCGACTTCAACGGGATCGCGATCCGGGGCCTGCACCAGTTCGAATACGATCCCTTCCTGGAATTGCCGTTCCGTGACGTCCTTGAGGCGATGGACGTGGCGGAGCGGGCCCGCTTCACGCATTTCTATTTCAAGGGCGGGCTCAATTTCAGCCAGCTGGACTACATCTTCTGCTCCGACGACCTGGCGGTCCTGGACGGCGGGATGATCTGCGACCTGGTCCCCGTCAATCATGAACAAAGAAGGCGGCTTCCCTCCGATCATATTTTCCTGAAGGCGACGATACGGCCCCGGGCGGCGACCGCGATCCTGGCCGAACAGGAGTCGATTCCCGTTTGGTCTTGACTAATCGGGAATGTGGTCCATAAAAGTCGATCGAACATCGCCTGGCCTTGAAAGTAAAAAGTTGGGACAGGTCCAAACCCCTGATCATCTTTGATGAACTCCACAAGATGCCGGACCTGCATCCGCTGGATGTCCGCGAAGCGGGTGCTTTGCTGGAACCCAGGGAAGCGCTGTCGCGGATCATACGTTTCGGCGGTTTCCCTGAACCCTTTCTTGAGAACGATCCGGTTTTTTACGCGCGCTGGAAACGTTCCCACCTTGATGTCATCCTGAGGCAGGATCTGTTGGATATGGTGGCCATCAACGATATCAAGTCGGTCGAGACGCTGATTGAATTGCTCCGGAATAGGGTATGCTCGCCCGTTTCATACGCGAACCTGGCGAACGATTTGCAGAAGGATCCCCAGACTTGAAAACGCTGTGGCCTGCGCCTTCAGGAAGCGGATCGACTTCCTGGAAGATACGCGCGGAGAGAGCCGAACCCTCAACTACCTGAAGACGAAAGATGGAAATGAACTCGATTTCTGCATCACGGACGACCGGGGGCCGACGCATCTTGTCGAGGTGAAGGTTGGCGATGCGGATAGGTCTCCGGCTTTCGGAAGGTTCCCGGAGCTCATGAAGACGGCCAGGGCCATACAGCTGGTCGGCAAGAGCTCCAGACGGAAAACCTTTCCCGACGGCCTTCTCATCGGGAAAGCGGCGGATTTCCTGGCCGGGTTCAACCCGAACAGGTAGCGACGGCATGAACTGGGCGCGTCATCATGTCGCCGCGGCCGGGAAAGCGGCGGCGGGGGAGGTTGCGCCGGGGTCGCGGTGAAAGCAGCAATAGAGATCAATTAACATTACCAATAGAGTCATGTATGTATCCTTCCGTCCCATTTTCCCCTATATTTGAAGGGCTGGATCGAAAGGAGGCGCCATGCGTTCGGATCCGATCGATGGTTTTCACCTCCCGCCCGCCGCAGTGGTCGCCGATTATCGCCTGGCCTGGCTTTCCCGCCGGGCGTCCGTCGTCGGCCGGCGGGAGGTGCTCAGCGGAAAGGCGAAATTCGGCATTTTCGGGGACGGGAAGGAACTTGCCCAATTGGCGCTCGCCAGGGCCTGCCGTCCCGGCGACTGGCGTTCCGGGTATTACCGGGACCAGACCTGGATGCTCGCCCTGGGCGCGATCGACCTTTCGCAGTACTTCGCGCAGCTGTACGGCGATGCCGATGTCGGTCGGGAGCCCCAGACAGGCGGACGCGCCATGAACGGGCACTTCGCGACCCGGCTGCTGGCCGGTGACGGCACCTGGCTGGACCANNACGGCCGAGGGGCTCTTCTGGGAATCGGTGAACGCGATCGGCGTGCTGCACGCTCCGGCGGTGATCACGGTGTACGACGATGGCTACGGCATCTCGGTGCCCAACCAGTTCCAGATGGTCAAGGAAAACATATCCGCCATCCTGGAGGGGTTTCGCCGGACCGATTGTCCCGGCGATCTGTGCGACCGCGGTTTCGACCTGTATTCCGTGCCCGGCTGGGATTACCCCGCGCTGCTGTCCGCTTTCGCGCGGGCGGGGGAGGCCGCGCGGAAGGACCACGTGCCCGCGCTGGTCCACGTGACCGACTGCACGCAGCCGCTGGGCCATTCGACTTCGGGATCGCAGGAGCGCTACAAGTCGGCCGGACGCCTGGAATGGGAGCGGGAATTCGATTGCCTGAAGAAATTCCGCGAATGGATCCTGTCCGGAGGTATCGCGGACGCGCGGGAGCTGGACGAAGCCGAGGCGGCGAGCGTGGCGGTCGTGGAAGCGGCGCGGGCCGCGGCCTGGGAAGCCTGCCGCGCTCCCATGCGTGAGGAACACGCGCGCGCGGTTGCCCTGATCGGCCGGGCGGCGGGGTCTGCGGCGGGCGGGCGGGCGGTGGGCGGAGATGCGGAACTGTGGGCCGAGGCGGAAGCCCTGGCCGCCGTGGAAGAGCCCGAGCGCCGCCATATCGCCGCGGCCCTCCACCGCAGCCTCGTGCTCGCGCGCGGGGAGGCGGTAGGCGGGCCGGCGGCGGGGGGAGGTGCAGGGGGCGGGCCCGCGGCGGGCGGAAAGTTGGCCGGGGGTAAGGCCGCCCTCGTTTCCCGCCTCCGCGAACTGCGTAGCGAGAACGAAGACCGCTACGGCTCGCAGCTCTACTCAGCATCCGCCGACTCGGCCCTCCGTATCCCGGAAGTCCCTCCCGTCTATTCGGATGGCTCGCCTTCGGTCATGGGCTTCGAACTAATCAATTTGGCCTTCGACGCAGCCTTCGCCCGTGATCCGCGCATCGTCGCCTTCGGGGAGGATCTCGGTTTCCTCGGCGACGTGAACCAGGGTTTCCGGGGCCTGCAGGAGAAGTACGGGCCCTGGCGGATCACGGACACCGGCATCCGGGAGGCGACCATAGTGGGCCAGGCGATAGGCATGGCGCTCCGCGGCCTCAGGCCCATCGCGGAGATCCAGTACCTGGATTATCTGCTGTACGCGTTGCAGCTGCTTTCGGATGACTTGGCGAGCCTGCGGTGGCGGACGGCCGGCGGCCAGAAGGCGCCGGCGATCATCCGTACCCGCGGCCACCGGCTGGAGGGCGTCTGGCATTCGGGTTCGCCCATGGCGGGCATCCTGAATCTGGTCCGCGGCATGCACCTGCTCGTGCCGCGGGATTTCACGCGCGCGGCGGGTTTCTACAACCTGCTGCTCCGTTCCGACGAGCCCGCGATCGTGGTCGAAGTCCTGAACGGCTACAGGCGCAAGGAGCTTCTCCCCGACAACCTCGGCGGGATGACCGTGCCCCTGGGCGTTCCGGAGGTCCTGCGCATCGGCGGCGACCTGACCATCGTCACCTACGGCGCGACGGTGCGCATCGTCCTGGAGGCCGCCGAGCTCCTCGCCGCCGTCGGTGCTGATATAGAAGTAATCGACGTACAGTCGCTGCTGCCCTTCGACCTGCAGGCGCGCATTTCCGATTCGATCCGGAAGACTTCCCGGGTACTCTTCGTGGACGAGGACGTGCCCGGCGGCGCCACCGCCTACATGATGCGCGAGGTCCTGGACCGGCAGGGCGCCTACGAGCTGCTGGATTCCCCTCCCCGGGCGCTGAGCGCCGCGCCGCACAGACCGGCCTACGGCTCCGACGGCGACTACTGGTCCAAGCCGAACTCGGAGACCGTCTTCGACGCGGCCTGGGCTCTCCTGCGCGAGGCGATGCCGTCACGGTACCCCGATCTGGGTCTGGACTAGGAGGTTCGCATGACCGTAACGGTGAAGGCTCCCCGGCTCGGAGAAGGGGTCGAAGAACTGACCGTCGGCCGCTGGATCGCTCGCACGGGCGACCGCCTCGGGCTGGGCGCGCCCATCGTGGAGCTGGAGTCCGACAAGGTCGTGACCGAACTGACGAGTCCCTCCGAGGGCGTCCTGTTGGAGGCGCTCGCGGCTGAGGGCGACGTCGTCCGCGTCGGCGACCCCGTCGCACTGATCGGCGAGGAAGGCGAGGCAGGCGCCGTGATCGGCGAAGCTGGCGGGGCAGGTGCTGTGATCGGAGAGGCAGGCGGTGCAGGCGGGGCGGGCGGGCCCGAGGCGCGACCCCAGCCCAAACGTTTCCTTTCCCCGCTCGCGCGCAGACTATCCGAGCTCCACGGGGTGGATCCCGCGCTCATCAACGGCACCGGGCTCGGCGGCCGCGTGATGAAGCAGGACATCCTGGATTATGTGGCCACCCGGGGCGAGCCTTTGCCGGCGGCTGCCGGAGCGGCTGCCGGAGCGGCTGCCGGAGCGGCTGCCGGAGCGGCTGCCGGGGCGGCGGTCGGAGCGGCGGTGGGAGCTCCGCCCGGGGCAGCGAGCGGAGCGGCGGGCGGGCTCAGGCCCCATTCGGCCGCGCGCATGCGCATCGCCGAGCGGATGGTCGAATCGCAGCGCATATCCGCGCAGGTACTGACGGTCATGGAGGCGGACGTCGGGGCCGTCATGGCCCACCGCGCCGCGAACAAGGACGCCTTTGCGCGTGAAGGCGTCCGGCTGACTCTGACTGCGTATTTCGTCGCGGCTGCCGCCGCGGCCCTCCGCCTTCATCCGACGGTCAACGCGTCCTGGTCCGACGCGGCCTTGATCCTGCATCCTTCGGTCGATATCGGCCTGGCCGTGTCCTTGGGCGAATCGGGTCTCCTGGTCCCGGTCGTCCGCAACGCGGATACCCTGTCCCTGCGGGAGATCGCGCGCGCCGTCGACGACCTGGCCGCGCGAGCCCGTGACCGGAAGCTTACGCCGGACGAGGTGCGCGGCGGCACCTTCACGCTCACCAACCACGGTTCCAGCGGCTCGCTTTTCGCCACGCCCATCATCAACCAGCCCCAGGTCGCCATTCTCGGTATCGGCGCCGTCCGAAAACGCGCGGTTGTGGTGGAGACTGCGGGCGGCGCGGACGCCATCGCGATTCGGCCCATGGCCTACTTGTCGTTGGTCTTTGACCACCGGATTATGGACGGCGAAGGCGCGGACCGGTTCCTGCAGGCGGTGAAGAAGGGGTTGGAAGGGTGGAAGTGATACGCGTATTTGCCTTGCTTCGCGCATTCCGGGAACCTAAACTGGGATAAACAAGTCCAGGAGGCGATCGATGCGTTCATTCCAGCGGAAGAGTTCCGTCCTCTTTTCCATCGCGGCGTCCGCCCTGATATTCGCTTCATGCGGGGACCTGTTCGAAACCGCACAGAAAGCCGTGACGGAACAGGCTTCCAATGCGGTAAGGCTGCTCGGAAAGATTGAGGTCGATCCGGAAGCGGTTTTCTCGGAAGTCAACCAAGGGATGATGGTGATCGCGCAGGCGGTGGAATCGAACGGCCCGACGATCCGGGCGTTCACGGGCGCGCTTGGAGACTTCAGTCTGGAGATACCCGAGGCGCTCAGGGACAGGGAGTTCATCATCTCCCTCGTGGACGCCTCGGGCCGGGCGATAGGGCCGCTGATGAATTCCGCGAGCCAGATCGCGAACAACGCGCGCTCCGTCGGCATGACGATAGGCGAAAACCTGGGCAGCGTGGATTTCGGGAATATCAGCGTCGCGGCGAACGGTCTGGCGCAAACGGCGTCCGCAGTGGCGGGGATCTCGTCGGTCGCCGATCTCGTCGCCCGGGTCACCGACGAGGGCGCGCCCGTCGGTCTGGACGCCCACGGCAAGGGCGCCTCGGCGCTGCTGACCACGGCGACTTCTTCCCGCCAGGTCAACGACAAGGACCAGGACGGCCTGATCGACCTGCTGGACGCGGACGACGACGGCGACGGCATCCTCGACGATTTTGACCCGGATACGGCGACGGTCGGCCTGCCGGAACATTATTCGGTGGATGTCGGATTCTGGCTCAATCCGTCCGACCAGGACTACCGCATGTTCTACCAGGCGGATGCCGACCTGGCCGAGTACGTCAAAGGCAAGTACATCCTGGAATTCTGGTTCTCGGTCACCGATGACGCGGAAGCGAACTCCATTGCCCAGATCGCCTTGGATACCCGTAACATGCCCCCGTACGTATCGGTCCTGATGAACGGCCCCGAGCAGAACCTGGTCGCCTGGTCGAGCGAAGGTTACCGCATGGGCGGGGAGGCACTGCTGTCTCCCGGGAAGCTCTGGAAGACCCGGCTGACGATCGCCGCGGGCCAGAAGGCCGACCTGCAGGCGGGAGACTTGTTCAGCTTCAGGGTGACCAAGAAGGACGGCGGAGGGGAGTTGATCGTGAGCCAGATGCTCAACTTCGTGTTCACCAATATTCCGCTCCTGCGCGGGATAGGCACCGATCCGGCAAATCTGACGGACTTCACCGCGCTCATGACGGCCGCGATCGCGAATCCGGACGCCCCGGTCCCCGGTTCGGGTTCAGCCCCCCTGACGATCGCGGACGGGAGCGACCTGACGATCAAGTTCCAACCTCCCGTGGACGATCTGGGTCTGCCGATCCGGCAGGGCGACTACCGGATATCCATCATCCTGTACCGGGCTGGGGATGGGCCGCTGGCGCAGGTCTGGAATATCGATCCGGTGACTTGGAACGGGAATCCGCCGGTGGACGGGGACGGGAACGGCTACTACAACAACAACCATCTGATGCTGGAAGTCCCCGTGAACCAGTTGGACTGGGACGCCGGAAGCGGCACCTATTCCCTGGCGATCCCGGCGGCGTGCTTCCCGAACCAGGCGACCGCGCAGGGGGAGACGGTCCCGTTCGCGCCCTTGCGCTACAGCGTCGGAATCGTCTCCAGCATCAGGGAAAGCCAGGTCTCGTTTACGGTCTTCGTGGAGAAGTAGGGGGACGGCCTTCCTGCCCCGACGCGCCGAGCAACAGCGGCAGCAACTCCTCGGCTTTGCCCCGGTGGATTTCCATGAACTGCGGGCTCCCGTCCTCCAGCTCCTCCAGGTTGACGAGGACCGTGCGGGCGCCGG
Organism: Treponema sp.; assembly: GCA_003527485.1. GTDB lineage: Bacteria > Spirochaetota > Spirochaetia > Treponematales > Breznakiellaceae > UBA12037. Next base: position 9,066 of record DPXI01000017.1, read on the forward strand.
CATCCCGCGCATGCCGCACGAAGCCGTTCGCCGGGTGCACCGTTCCCGAGGTTCCTGCGGCGATGAAAAGGTCGCACGCATCCAGGGCGGCGCGGGCGGCGCGTTCAAGATCCGGCGGGATCATTTCCCCGAAGAACACGATGTCCGGGCGCAGCGGAGAGCCGCAGAGCGGGCAGGCGGGGACCTCGGTCTCGTAGACGGCGGAATCGGCGAAGGATTCCAGGCCGCAGCGCCCGTTCGAGCAGCGCGATCGGTGCACCGAGCCGTGGTATTCGATCACGTTGGCGCTTCCCGCCCGTCGGTGCAGCCCGTCGACGTTCTGCGTGATGAGCGTCAGGCGCTGGTCCGGCCGCAGTCTCTTTTCCAGAGCGGCGAGCGCGCGGTGCGCCGCATTGGGCCCGGCGGCGGCGGAGATCGCGCGCGCGGCGCTCCAGAATTTCCAGACCTCGAGCGGTTCGGTACGGAAGGTCCCTATATCCGAAAGCCGCGCGATCGTCGCGTCGTTCCAGAGGCCGTCCTTGCCGCGGAAGGTGCGGATGCCCGAGGCCGCCGAAACTCCGGCCCCGGTGAGCACTACGATTCCACGGTATTTCCCGATGTCGATCGATTCCATATTCCGTCCATCCTCATTCGGGCAGTTCGAATCCGCTCCGTAGCAATTGCCGGATCGTTCCTTCCGGCAGGAAGATCTCGGTGAAGCCTGACGAATACGGCGCGATCTCGTATTGCCCGTAAACGAACACGACGCCCTTGCCGCCGGTGCTGCCGGCGCCAACTGCGCCGCCGGCGCCACCCGCTCCACCGGTTCCATCCGCTCCGCCTGAGCCATCCGCTCCGCGAAGGTAGAAACGGTCGACGGCCTGCAGTTCCTCCACGAAGAACCCAGCCTCCTTCAGGCTGTCCCCGGTGCGGAGGTCCAGGCTCCGGCGGAGTTCGGCGCTGAGAAGGGTGCCGAGCAGGAGGCGTACGCCGGGCGCGAAGACGTCGTCCAGGGCCAGGCGTTTCCGTTTCGTGGTATCAAGGTTGAAGTATTCCTTGATCGTCCCTCCGTGCGCTCCGCCGCGGAATTCATACGTTTCCCGTTCCAGTACGAGCAAGCCCGCCGAATCGTGCAACACGCGGATGCGCGTTTCGGAAGCCCAATTCAGCCAGCCTTGCCCGCTCGCGGCGTCTTCTTCCTTCAACGTCCCGAGGTATTCGTCGAAGAAGGAAGCCGCGTCCGCCGCGAACCGGAGTTCGGGGTCATCGCCTCCCAAAAGGATGCTGGTGGCTAAACGGTATTCCTCCCGTCGAGCTTGCCTGTCCGGCAATTCCCAGCTTGCGGAGTACGCGGCGGAGGGGCCGTCGGGCAGCGCCGCGGACAGGGGCCGCCTTGCCGCGTAACTGCCGGATTCGATATCCCGACGGACCCGCGCTTCCTCTCCATTCGCGGCGAGGGAGAGGATGGTAACCAGGAGAGTGAAGACGGTGGTTTTTTTCATCCGACGCCTCCTGGCGATGTTGATCGAACTAACGGGAGTATACCGTTTTAAAGCGAGGCCGTCGCGCGCCCTGTCCCCGCGGAAACGTCCGCACGGCGACGTCCCCGCGCAGCGTCCCCGCGGCGACGTTGATCGGAATAGTGCACAAAATAGCCGTTTGGTCTAAATCGGAATTCGGGAACATGCCCCCATTATGGATATCGTACTGCCGCTTCGACGGCATCGAAGGAGGGGCAACATGACAAGATCAACGAAGGTAGCATGCGCGGCTATCGTCCTCGCGTTTTTCTCCCTCGCCGGCGCATACGCCGCCGATCCCAAGGCCGGGACTCTCACCTGCGTCGGGCTGTACTCCGAGACGGACGGAGGATACGTGAGCTGGAAGGCCGCGGACAAGACCGCCTGGGCGGCCGTCAAGGTCGGTGACGTCATTCCCGCGAACGCGGAGATCAGGGTCTTCGTGGAGCGCGATTGGATCGAGGTGGTTCCTTCCGACAAGCCGAACGTCGTCTTTGAATTGACAGGTTCCGCATCGGGAACCGTCACCAAGAAGGTCGCCGATATCCTGAAGGAGAAAGGCCGGACGGTCGAATTATCCAAGGGCACGCCGGCCAAGCTGGATTCCAAACTCAAGGACAAGCTGCAGGTCACCAGGTACCTCGGCCGGCAGATATTCATGTCGAGCGGCGGCGACGCGCGGGACATCAAGTACGGCGACGTGCTGGAGCTCAAGGGAAAGGTGAAGATCATCGCGATCAACAACACCATCGACCTGATGAACGCGGCGGGAGCCGTCACGACGGTGGTCGGGCCGCTCAGCTTCACCGTCGAGCAGGTCCTCACCAACAAGAGCCTGTACAAGTTCCTAAACGTTCAGAAATAGGGGTTCATTCTCGGGCCTCCCCATATCGGCTTGCGCCGAGCGAGGGAGGGATCGAGCGAAATGTCCTGTTCCAGGAGGATTCCATGAAGAAAGCGTTATTCGTATTGACGTCCGTAATGGCGCTGAGCGCCGTCACCGCGTTCGCCGCTCCCAAGCCCTGGGTCGTCGGCTTCTCCCAGATAGGTTCAGAGAGCGAGTGGCGCACCGCTGACACGATCTCCGTCCAGAACGCCTTCAACGACGATCCGAGTTTCACCCTTATCTATTCCGATGCGCAGCAGAAGCAGGAGAACCAGATCAAGGCCCTCCGCACCTTCATCGCCCGCAAAGTCAATTGCATCGTATTCACCGCCCTCGTCGAGACCGGATACGGTCCCGTGCTCCAGGAAGCCGCCAAGGCGAAGATTCCCGTGATCATGATCGACCGCGACGTCCAGGCGTCCGATCGCGCCCTCCGCCTCACCATCATGGGCTCCGACTTCGTGAAGGAAGGCGAGAAGGCCGGAACCTGGCTCGCGGACTACCTCAAGAAGCAAGGTCTGGACGACGGCAAGAAGGCCATCAACATCGTCGAGCTCCAGGGTACCACCGGCTCCGCTCCCGCGATCGACCGCAAGACCGGCTTCGCGAACATCCTGAAGCAGCACGCCAACTGGCAGCTCACCCGTTCCCAGACCGGCAACTTCACGACCTCCGAGGGCAAGGCCGTCATGGAAGCCTTCCTCAAGGCCGACAAGGGCATCCAGGTCCTGTACGCCCATAACGACGGAATGGCCCTGGGCGCCATCCAGGCGATCAAAGAAGCCGGCCTGAAGCCGGGCAAGGACATCATCGTAGTCGGCGTGGACGCGGTGAAGGGCGCCTTCGAGGCGATCGTCGCCGGCGAAATGAACGCCACCATCGAGTGCAGCCCCCTCCTCGGACCCCAGGCCGTCCAGGCCGTCACCGACCTCCGCGACGGGAAGAAGCTCCCCGCCCGCATCTGGACGATCGAAGGCATCTTCGATGCGACCAACGCCGCCGCTGCCCTTCCGAGCCGCCAGTATTGATTCAAGCCTGAAATAACTTATCATGTAGCTGATCGAGGCCGTCCCGGTATCCGGGGCGGCCTCGTTCGGCGCTATCGGCGCGGATCGCCAACGGGAGGCAAGGGAATGTCCGACAAAGCCCCGATCATCGAAATGAAAAAGATCAACAAGGTGTTTCCCGGAGTGAACGCCCTCTCGGACGTGGACTTCCGCCTGTACAGCGGCGAAGTGCACGCCCTGATGGGCCAGAACGGAGCAGGGAAATCCACGTTGGTAAAAGTGCTCACCGGCGTGTACCGGCAGGATTCGGGGGAGGTGCTGCTGGAGGGGAAGCCGATCCGGCCCGATTCACCCCAGGCCGCCCAGAAACTTGGAATCAATACCGTATACCAGGAAGTCAACCTCTGCCTGAACCTCTCCGTCGCGGAGAACATCTTCATCGGGAAGGAACCGATGAAGTACGGGCGGATCGACTGGAAGACCATGCACCGGAAAGCGGAGGAAGTACTCGCGCGGCTGAACCTCTCCGTGGATGTCACGCGCATCCTTTCGTCCTACTCGATCGCGGTGCAGCAGATGGTCGCCATCGCCCGCGTGCTGGATTCGGCTTCCCAAGTCCTCATCCTGGACGAGCCGACCTCCAGCCTGGACGAGGACGAGGTGGCGCAGCTTTTTAAGGTGATCAAGAAGCTGCGGGAGGAGGGGATGGCCATACTCTTCATCACCCACTTCCTGGACCAGACCTACGAGATTTCTGACCGCATCACCGTACTCAAGAACGGGCTCTTCATCGGCGAATTCATGGCGGCCGAATTGCCGAAGCTCGAACTCATAGCCAAGATGCTGGGCAAGGAGCTTTCCGAGTTCAGCTACGCGTCCCGCAGCGACGCGACCCGGAAGGAAGCGGCGGAAACCCATAAAGCGAACAAGACCGTCCTTGAGGCCCGCGGCCTCGGACTCCAGAATTCGATCGCGCCCTTCGACCTGGAGCTGAACGAGGGCGAGGTCCTCGGCCTGGCCGGGCTCCTCGGCTCGGGACGGACGGAGATGGCGCGGCTCCTCTTCGGCATCGACGGCGCCGATTCCGGCGAGATCCGCGTGAAGGGCGCTACGGCGAACGTCAGCTCGCCGCGCGCCGCGATGATGGCCGGCCTCGGCTTCTGCTCCGAGGACCGCAAGAGCGAAGGCATCTTCGCCGAGCTTTCGATCCGCGAGAACATCATCCTGGCCCTGCAGGCCAGGCAGGGCATCTTCCGGTACCTTTCCCGCCGCAAACAGACCGAGATCGCCGAGCGCCTCATCGACGCGCTCGCCGTCAAGACGCCGAGCGCGTCCAGCCCGGTCGGCAAGCTCTCCGGAGGCAACCAGCAGAAGGTGCTGCTGGCCCGGTGGCTCGCGACCGATCCCGTCGTCCTGATCCTGGACGAGCCGACCCGGGGAATCGACGTCGGCGCCAAACTGGAAATCATGGAAAAGATTCTGGATCTCAGCAAGGACGGGATGGGGGTGATCTTCATCTCCTCGGAATTCGAGGAAGTCCTCCGCTGCAGCGACAAGGTCGTCGTCCTCAAGGACAAGGCCAAGATCGCCGAACTCAGCGGGGACGCCATGACCGAACACGGCATCATGCGCACCATCGCGGGAGGAAAGTAACATGACGTCGTGGATTAGCTTGACCCGGAACAAGATATTCTGGCCCATCGTCGCGCTAATGGCGCTGATGAGCTTCAACCTGTTCTTCACGCCCAACTTCTTCCGCATAGAGATGAAGGAAGGCCACCTGTACGGCAACGTGATCGATATCCTGAAGAACGCGGCTCCGATCATGCTGCTGGCCGTCGGCCTCACCCTCGTCATCGCGACCAAGGGCATCGACATCTCCGTCGGGTCGGTGGTCGCCATCTCCGCGGGAGTCGTCGCGATGCTCATAGGCGGCGACCTGAAGGGGAACCCGAAGTACCCCATCGAACTCGCGATGGCCGCGGCCCTCGGCGTCTCGGTGCTGGCGGGCATGTGGAACGGGATGCTCGTTTCCCGGATCGGCATGCAGCCCATCATCGCCACTCTGATCCTGTCGGTGGCCGGGCGCGGCATCGCGATGGTCACCACCAACGCGATGATCGTCTGGCTCTACGCCAAGCCCTTCGCCCTTCTCGGGCAGGGATACTGGTACGGACTACCCGTCTCGATCTACCTGGTCGCGGCCATACTCGCGCTAACCGCCTTGGCTACCCGGCGGACGGCGCTCGGGCTGTTCATCGAAGCCGTCGGCATCAATCCCACGGCCGCCCGCTTCGCGGGAATCAAGGCCAAGAACCTCATCTTCTGGATCTACACCTTCAGCGGCCTCTGCGCCGGCATTTCCGGCCTTGTCGTGTGCTCCACGGTCATGAGCGCCGACGGCAACAACGCGGGCGTCGGTTACGAGATGAGCGCTATCCTCGCGGTCGTCCTGGGCGGGACCTCGCTGAACGGCGGGAAATTCTATCTGCTCGGCAGCATGGTGGGCGCGCTGATCGTCCAGACCCTGACGACGACCATCTACGCCTTCGGCGTTCCCCCGGAGATAGCCAAGGTCGTCATCGCCCTGGTCGTCCTCGTGGTCAGCCTGCTCCAGTCGGTCAAGTTCCGCAACTTGTTCGGGGGCATCTTCGGCAAGAGGGAGCTATCGATATGAAGAAGCGATTCGAAATAAATCCGAAGAACCTGCCGATCCTGGTCACCCTCGGTCTCTTCGTCGTCATGTTCGGGGCGGGGTCGATCGCCTTCTCCGGCTTCTTCGCGCCTCAGAATTTCCTGAACCTTTTCATCGACAACTCCTACCTGCTCATCCTCGGCGTCGGGATGACCTTCGTCATCATCTCGGGGGGCATCGACCTCTCGGTCGGATCGGTGCTGGCGCTGTCCACCATGGTCACCTCGAGCCTCCTGACGAAGTCCCACTGGAATCCCGTTTTCGTGATCCCGACGGTGCTCCTGATCGGCGCCGCTCTGGGTCTCCTGATGGGGATCATCATCCACGCCTTCGAATTGCCGCCCTTCATCATCACCCTGGCGGGACTCTACCTCGCGCGCGGCCTCTGCTACGTCGTCAGCATCGATACCATCGGGATCGACGACGAATTCTGGCAATCGGCCGCGAACGCGCGGATTCCCGTGTTCGGCGACAATTCCGTCTCCCCGAGCGTTCTCGTGGCCCTCGCCGTCGTCCTGGCCGGGATGTTCCTTTCCCGCTCCACCAAGTTCGGCCGGACCGTGTACGCGATAGGCGGAAACGAGCAGTCGGCCCTCCTCATGGGACTTCCCGTCGCGCGGACGAAGATCCTCATTTACGTGCTTTCGGGCTTCTGCGCGGCCCTCGCCGGGATCGTATTCACCTTCTACACGCTTTCCGGCTACGCCCTCAACGGCGCCAATATGGAGATGGACGCGATCGCCACCGTGGTGATCGGCGGCACCCTCCTCACCGGCGGAGTGGGCAGCGTTCTCGGAACCGTTTTCGGAGTGCTCGTCTACGGCACGATCCAGATCCTCATCGTCTTCCAGGGGACCCTCAACGCCTGGTGGACGCGCATCGCGATCGGCTTCCTCGTGTTCCTGTTCTGCGTGCTTCAGCGCGTGTTCGAGGCGAAGGGAAAGAAGGGCAAGGGCGTCGGCGCGTGATCAGTACTTCCTCTCCGAGATCGCCTTTTTGGCTATCTCGGCGGGGAACACTTCCTCGGAAGTGACGATGCGGGTGGGCAGATCCTTGCCCGCCATGTAGTCCTGCACCACCTTCATGAGCTGGGGCCCGAGCAGGGGCGTGCATTCGACCGTGCAGTTGAGCTTGCCCGCGATCATCGCGACGAAGGCTTCGCGTATCGCGTCCACCGAGACGATCACGATGTCCTTTCCGGGAACCAGGCCCGCATCCTCGATCGCTTCGATGGCGCCGAGCGCCATATCGTCATTGTGCGCGAAGAGCACGTCGATGCGCCCCGTCTCCGACGCGAGTATCTCGCGCATGCGGTCCCTGCCCTGGTCCAGGTAGAAATTGGCCGTCTCGGACCTCACGATGGAGAAGCCGTCGTGCCCTGCGATGGTGGCCTCGAAACCCCTGTTACGGTCGAGGGCGGGGGCCGAGCCCTCCGTTCCCCTGAGTTCCACGATGCGGACTTGGCCGTCCGCATTCTTGCGGTCCTTCATGTAGCCTATCAGCCAACGGGCGGCCCTGCGCCCCTCCTCCATGAAGTCCGAGCCGACGAAGGTGAGCCAGAGGCTGTCGTCCTGGAGGTCGACCTCGCGGTCGGAGAGGAACACGGGAATGCCGGCCGCCTTCGCCTCGGCAAGCACGCCTTCCCAGCCCTTCTCCACGATCGGGGAGAAGGCGATGACGTCGACGCCCATCCCGATGAAGGACCGGATGGCCTCGATCTGGTTCTCCTGCTTTTGCTTGCCGTCGACGAAATGGAGTTCGATCCCCGCCTTGCGGGCCGCCTCCACGACCGAGCGCGTGTTCGCGATCCTCCATCGGCTCTCGCTGCCGACCTGCGCGAAGCCGAGCCGGATGGGGCGCGTAACCGCGCGCGCGGGCGCGCCGCGCCCTTCGGCCGCATCGGGCGCCGCGGGGGCATCGGCGTCGTCGGGCGGTGCGGTGGCATCGGCCGCATCGGGCGGCGCGGGGGCATCGGCGTCGTCGGGCGGTGCGGTGACATCGGCCGCATCGGGCGGCGGCGTCGCGGAAGCGATCGTGCCCGCGGTGACCTTGCGGGTGCGCAGGTAGATCTTCTTCGGGATGCCGTCCTTCTTGTCCAGTATGTCGATGGCGTAATCGACGGCCTCCTTCCCGCCCGTCGGGCAGATGAAGGTTGCGGACAGGATGCCTTTGTCCACGAGGTCCAGACCGCCGTTGGTGCCGCCGAGCCCGTCGACGCCGATGATGTCGATCGGACCGAGTCCCGACCTGCGGGCCGCCAGCCAGGCCCCGAAGGCCATGGCATCGTTCTGGGCCACGATGGCGTCCGGGGCCCGGGAGACGGCGAATTTGTCCACGAGGATGTCCTCGGCGCGGTCGCGGAGCCAATCGGCCGTGACCGCGTCCACGATGCGGATGCCCGGATATTTGGATATCTCCTCGCGCAGGCCGGCGCTCCGATCGATCGTGGGCGGGGATCCCTCCCGGCCCGCGACCTCCAGTACTGTCCCGCCGCGCGCGCCGAGCAGCTCGGAGACGTAGCGCCCGGTCTCCCTGCCGATGAGCCGGTTGTCCGGGCCTATGTAGAGCGTGTACGCGTAGCCTTCGACCGCGCGGTCCAGGACGATGACCGGCAGCGAGCGGTACGCCTGCGCGACGATCGGCGTAAGTGCGGCCGAATCGGTCGGGGAAATGATGAGCAGGTCGATGCCGTACGCGAGCAGGTGCTCGACGTCGGCTACCTGGCGCCCGTACGAGTCGACCGCGTCGGTGACGATGACGCGCATGTCGCTGTGGGCCGCCGCCTCCCGCCGGATCTCCTCCGTCATCGCGATGCGCCAAGGCTCCGACAGGTTCGCCTGGGAGAGACCGATGAGGCGGCGCACGCTGGAAGGCTCGACGGATCGTCCCGCCTCGCCCAGAAAGGCCCACGCCGCCAGAAATGACGCCCCGAGGACGACGACGGCGATGATCGCCGGCAGGGCGATTCCCAAGCGCTTCCTCATCGGCTTACGCCTCCCTTGCGGTATTCGGTCGGCGAGACGCCCAGGACCTTGCGGAAGGCCCGGCTGAAGTAGTGCTGGCTGCGGTAGCCGACGCGATCGGCGGCTTCGAACACCTTGACCGCGGGATCCGCCATGAGGCGGAGGGCGCGGTTGACGCGGAAGCGCGTCAGGTAGTCGACGAAGGAGAATCCGATGGACTGTTTCATGAGCCGGGACAGGTAGCCGGGACTGAGCTGGATCTCCTCGGCGACCTCCTCGAGCGAAAGGTCCGGATCGTCGTAGTGCGTCTCTATGTAGCTCTGGGCGAGGAGGACGAAGGCCTCGTAGCTGCCTTTGCGCGCGATTTCGGCGGCGGCGTCCTCGTAGGCTTCGCTCAGGGGCCTATCGTCCGCCACCCGCACGTACGCGACGTTCGGAGCCTGGTTCGCGGACTCCTCCACCGCGCGCGAGACGACCGCGATCGCGTCCAGGATTTCCGCCTCCTCCGCCTCCACCAGGGCGACGACGCTTTCCGCGGAATCGATCATGGTCAGGGGGGCGAAGCGGGCGAAGGCTTCTTCCACGATGGACCTGACCGTGTAGGTCATGAGCCTGCGGTAGCCTTCCTTCAGCGCTCCCGCGCTCATCACCCGCTCGGTCAGCCGGACGAGCACGACGGTCGGCTTGACCGGGAGGCGGAGCGACAGGAAGGCGGCGGACTCCTGGATCTCGGTGCGGGACAGGTCGCCCGCTATCCATTCGCGCAGGAAGGATTCCCGCAGGGCGCCCATGTTCTCCGAGAGCTTCTCCCGCGCCCAGGCGACGTATTTGTCCGCCTCGCGCCGCATCGACAGTTCGGCCTTCGCCCTCCCGAGGGTCCGCGCTATCTGCTCCTCGTCGACGGGCTTGAGCAGGAAGTCGAACACCTTAAGGGACAGCGCCTTCCGCGCGTATTCGAACTCGTCATGGCCGGTTACGACGATCACGGCCCAGTCGCGTCCGAGGTCGTTGAGTTTCTCCGCGAGTTCAAGGCCGTTGAGGAAGGGCATGCGGATATCGATGAAGAGGATGTCCGGATTCGTTTCCCGCGCCTGCTCGAGCGCCGCCTCCCCGTCCTCGGCCTCGGCCACCACCCGGGAATCGGGATCGATGCGTTCGATGACGGACTTCAGCCCGCGGCGGATCTTGGGTTCGTCGTCGGCGATGAGTATCTTCCACATCGTCAATCGTCCTCCTCGACTACGGGGAGGCGGACGACGACCTTCGTTCCCTTACCCTTCCCGCTCTCGTATTCAAGTCCGTAGCCCGCTCCGTAGCTGAGGCGGATGCGTTCGTGGACGTTCCTCGCGCCGAATCCGCTCCTCTCCGATCCCTCCTCCGCCCGCCGTCGCGCGGCGTCGTCGGCCCGCGATAGCGCCGCGGGCTTCCCGTCCGCGGGAGCCGAGGAAGTGGCGGCGGAGGAAGCCTCCGCGAGCAACAGGCTCGCGCGGAGGGCGTCCAGTTCTTCGGGGGACATCCCGACTCCGTCGTCCTCGACGACGAACACGAGCGCGTCGTCGATCCTGCGCGCGCCGACGGAGATCCTGCCCGGTCCTCGCCTTTCCTTCACGCCGTGGTACAGCGCGTTCTCGACGAGCGGCTGGAGCACGAGCTTGAGGACGCGGAAATTCGAGATGCCCTCCTGGACGTCGATCGAATATTCGAATTTGTCCTCGTACCGCGCTTTCTGGATGCAGAGGTAGCTTTCCACGTGGCGGATCTCCTCCTCCACCGGGATCATCTCCCGGCCGCGGGAAAGGCCGACGCGGAACAGCTTGGTGAGCGCTCCGACCACGCGCACGATGTCCTGGGCCCCGTGGTCCTGGGCCATCCATTGGATGGTATCGAGGGTGTTGTACAGGAAGTGGGGTTTGATCTGCTCCTGCAGGACCCGGAGTTCGGCCTCGCGCTTCCGCTGCTGCTCCAGGTAGACCTGAGCGATCAGGTTCCGGATCTCTTCGATCATTGCGTTGAACGAATGCCCGAGCTGGCCGATTTCGTCCTGCACCTCCTCCTCCTCGAAGAACGCGTCGAAGTCTCCCGTCTCCGCGCGTTTCATGAGGCCTCGGAGCATGACCACGGGCCGCGCGATGGACGAGGCGAAGAAGATGGAGAGCACGACGGCGAGCGCGATGGTGACGCCGCCGACTATGAAGGCGTACCACCGGACCAGGGAGACCTCGCGCAGCGCGCTCTTGAGGGAAAAGACTCCGACCGTCGTGAGCCCCGTGTACGCGGATTCCTTGTGGATGACCTGGAAGAGCTCGTCGTTCACGCGGCGCAGGGAACGTCCCTCGCCGACGAGGCCTTCCCGCGACGCTATGCGGTAGACGGTCGGATTGATCGGGGCGAAGACGAGTTCGCCCTCCGCGTCGGAGATGAACAGATAGCCGTCGCGGCCGAGGGAGGTGTCGGCGAGCAGCTCCTCTATGCGGTCCAGGCGGAGATCCAGCATGATCGCTCCGAGCACGCGTCTCCCCGTGCCGGTCTCGAGCACGGGCTTCACCACCGTGACCACGTCGTCCGCTCCCAGGTTCAGCTTGCTGCGCACGTTCCGGCCGATCGGGCGCGCAACCATGGTCACGAGGTCCGGCCGGGAGAGCGCCTTCAGGTACCACGACTCCAGCACGAGGGGATCGCGGGTGATGCGGTCGTAACGGTCGGTCAGCATGCGGTCGTCGGAAGCCAGCAGGAGTATGCCCGCGAGCTCGTCGTGGGAGGCCATGCAGGTTTCCAGGAAGCGCAGGGCTACCGCCGACTCGGCTTGCGGGATCGGACCGCGGAAGAAGGATTCGACCGATTCCTGGCGTTCCACGAGGGAGATGAGCTTTTCCGCTCCGAGCACGTGGTACTCAAGGTTCCGGTCGACCTGCGCTATCATGCGCCGGGTATGGTCGACGGCCTGCGTCTCGATCGAGCGGGAGTAGAAGAGCGGACCGAGGATGCCGAGCGTGACGACGGGAACCGTCAGGAGCACGAGGAAGGAGAATAGGAGTCGCGAGCGGATGGAGAACGTCAACGGCCGCATAGGTAGTCCGTCAGTATAACGCCGAAATCACCGATCCGGAAGCGCGCATAGTACATGGCATGCCTCGATAATGACGATACGGACCGCAAAACGAACGGCTATATTTGCGGCCCCGTGAAAATTGCGGTGCCCGTATCCGGCTTGGTCAAGCCGGAAAAGCTGCGCCATGCCCTCGGGGTCCACGCCCTTCCGCGCCCCTTGGGCGGAAAACCTGTTTTCCTGGTCCTTGCCGTGACCATGGAATTAAACGGAGCCAATGGATTCGATGCATGGAAGGCATCTCGCTTTCACATGTGTCAAAACACTGCTATTGTGCCATCATGGACCAATCTGAACTGATACGTACCGCGGTGGTATGCCAAGGCGCATCCCGGATGCTCGAGGAAGTGGAAGCCGAGATTTTCGCCTGGGCGTCCAGGCGTACCAAACTTGTGCAGGAATTCACGCGTTATTCCAGGAAACTCAAGGAAGACCTTGAGAAGATGCCCGCGAATTGGGTGGGAATGGCAATGGCCCAATCCGCGATGGCCGGCGTGTTCGGCAACCCAGGTACGCTTAAGAAATGCCTGGCGGCCGTTCGGGCGCAGCTGAGCGATGAAGCCTGCGCGTTCATTTCCTCATTCTTGGATAACCCCTGGCGCTTCTCCTTCTTCACGGTCACGGAACGGCACGGGAATGATTTTTATACCGTCCATGATCATTTTGCGGGAGAGGATATCCTTCTTCAATCCAAGTCCGTCACGACGCTTCTGCGGGAAAACAAACACCGCTTCTTTACGCTTTTGTTCAAAAACGCTTCGTGTTGGCAAGCATACGGCATCGTGATGTTCCTGGATGGATTCGTTCCGGAAGATCTTGTTTACTTTGCCCGATCCGCGAATCCGGCATTATACGAAGCCCAAGGCCCGTCGGCCGTAGCCATCGCCAAACCCGTCCCCTTCCAGTTCCTGTTCGCCTATTCGCAAATGCCCGCGGTAATGCATGGCGACAGCCCGGTGCTCTTTACGACCAGCATCATACCTGTACCCGATCCTATGGCCATCGTCCTGCCCGATGAAAACTTCAAGGAGGAAAAAAACAACGTCCTCAAATTCGCCTTCGGCGGAGAATCATTTTTCGACTCGATCGTATTTTATCTGGATATCGACAGGAAGCTGGCTATCCTGAGCGCCGCGAGCGGAGGGAAATACCGTGACGGCGTCGGAATTCTGGGGCCGTATGTCCAACTTCCGCCGGAACCGCAAAATTCGATAAGTCCCCTTGTCCTGTTGGCCGCCGGCAAGATTCTGGGTTTGAAAAATCCCGTGGAATATTACGAGAACCTGTTTTCCGAGAAAGTCCCTAAAAAGGAGACGAAAAATCTGGAGCTGGTGAACCGCGCCCTCAGGGCCATCTCTGTGCGGCATAATCGGGGGGAGCCGATCAAGGCGGAATCCTTTGCCCGGGAGTTCGATATTCCGGTGGATCTGGCCAATCAGATGATCGGGATTTTGGGCAATATGGACGCTGATATGTCCATATCCCTGGAATATCGTATTGAAGGATACGTTCCGCCGCCTCCGGTCATCAGATACAGCATGAAGGGCAGCTTTGAGCATAATGTCCTGTTCGATTTGGACTTTGACCTTGAAAGCACCAGACTGTATGACGCGAAACGGCCAGGACGCGCGGGGCTGTTGAGCGAAAACGACCTTTCTCCCATCGTGCCTTTGACGGTTTTCCCCTCCCAAGTGGATGATATTTTTGAGAAATATTGGGAACGCGATGATCGGACCCTGCTTCTGTACACCATGTACCTGCTGCGGAAAAACGGCGATGCGTACCATGAGGCCCGGGAATACGCATCTGAAGTATTGCGCATTTTTCATCAGGCGGTGCTTCCCGACAAGGATCGGCAGTCCATCGATTTTTTTATCCGCAAGTATTCCCGTTTTATCCACCAAGTCCTCTGTCCCTTGGGCTTGGCAGAAACCGGGCCGATCAAGGATTTCAAGGACATCCGCGCCGGGACTTACCGCCTGCGGAGCACGGAGTTTTTCCGGACTTGGCTCATCTGGAAGGATTGACGGGGGCGCGGAGGCCCTGTTCATTTCGATCAGCACAAGCTTCGCTCCGATACTTATACGAACCGGCGGACCAGATCTTCGGGATCCACCTCATGCAGGCCGTCCACGATCGCGTCGTATCCGGTAAGGTCGCCAGGCTGCCCCACCGCTACCGTGCGCATGCCGCCTGCTTTGGCTGCATCCAATCCGGCCTGGGCATCCTCGAACACCACGCACACGGCCGGATCCGCGCCCAGATCCCTTGCGGCGAGCAGGAACACTTCCGGATCCGGTTTCGCCCGGCTGGTCCGGGTACCGTCCACGATGCTGTCGAACAAGGATCCCAGTTCGAGTCTGTCCAGGATGACTCCGGCATTCTTGCTCGCGCTTCCAAGCGCGGTCTTGAGGCCCAGCTCGCGGAATCGGAGCAGGCAGTCCCTCGCTCCTGGAAGGATCTCGTCTTTTCCCAGCTTTTTGATGTATTCGACGTACCGTTCGTTCTTCCGGTCCGCCAAACCCGCCATTTCGGACGCCGTGAACCGGCCTTCCATCCTGCCGGTCCGAAGCAGTATCTCCAAAGAGCGCATGCGGGATACGCCCTTCAGTTTTTCGTTCTCTGCGAGCGGGAAATCGAACCCCAATTCCGAAGCCAATTGTTTCCATGCCAGATAATGGTACTTGGCGGTGTCCACCAGAACGCCGTCAAGATCGAAGATGGCCACGCGCAGCATCATTCAGGGTTCTCCTTCCATTCGCGCTTCAGCGCGCACTTCGGCGCGCTGAAGCGCGCTCTAGCCGTAGCGCGATATCCGTACCTCGCCAGGCAGGGATGTAGTCGCAAGCCATCGCGCGGAAACTTGAAACCGCCCAAGCAGCCGTTGACCGGTTCGGTCCTGTCTCTTTCCTGATCCGCGGATCCACGGAATTTCATTGGATCCCGGTTGACAGCGCAGAAAAGCCGATGTAAGCTTATTAAGCGTTTAAGTAACATGTTTGACAAGAGCTGTATTCGTATTACCTGATGCTTAATCGCTTAATGTGAGGGTTTGATGCAATTAATCGTTGACAACATGGTTACCGGCAACGAATACGTCTCCCTCCCCGAGATACGGGGGAGCGACGGCGCGATCGGAACCCTGACCTTCCTGCATATGGCTCTGAAGGGGATGGTCATCATCGGAGAGGAATGCTGTCCCCTGATCCGGCCGGTCGCGCTCGACGGAACCGGCAGGGAGCTTGCAATCGAGTCGATCGAATGGGAACGGGAGGGACACTGGGTCCCGCGCTTCCGGGCGCATCTGGAGGGCGGAGCTGATACCCTCGTTGGCACCCTGCTGGCGCCGGTCGGCGAGCGCGGTTTCGCGGTGAGGCTCCAGGCCGAACCCGCCGCCGGCGCCTCCCGCATCGCAGCCCTGGCGCTCCGAGGCAGGGCGAAGGCAGCCGGACACCTGGTGAACGAGACCCGGCCGCTCGGCCGGGGCCTTGCCGCGCGGCCGAGCGAATGGAACGGCGCTTTCGTCATCGACCTTGTCGCGGACCTTCCGGTATTTTCCTTCGCCCCCATGCCTTCGCCCGGGATGGAGGTTTCCTGGAAAAACGGGGACGGGGAGATGGGCGGCGCGGAATTCGAGCTACGGATGGACGTTTCCCGGGCTTCCGACCGGTCGGCGACGTTCTTCTGGGGGCTCGGCTTTGAGGAAGTCGGAGCGGTCACGGCCGCCAAGGAGCTGCAGCGCAAGGGTTGGGACCGCCTCCATTCCGGAACCCTTTCCTGGCTCGGCTCGCGCGAGCGGAGCGTAGGCGATCCCGCGCTGGACGCGACGCTGAACCGGAACCTCTTCTTCAACTTCTTCTTCGCGTCGGGCATGACGCTCGACACCGAAGAATTCGTGCTGGTGACTTCCCGCAGTCCGCGCTACTACGTGAGCGCTTCGTACTGGGACCGCGATTCCCTTTTGTGGAGCTTCCCCGCGATACTCGCCGTGGACCGCGCCCGCGCCCTGGAGATGTTGCTCTACGCGTTCGGCAGGCAGATCAGGAACGCGGGCATCCACAGCCGCTACATCGACGGAACGGTTCTGGAGCCGGGATTCGAGCTGGACGAACTGGTCGCGCCGCTTCTCGCGCTGGACGCCTACGCCCGCGCATCGGGCGATCCGGGGATAACGCTGCGGGAGCCTTTCGCCGGCGGGATCGGGCGCATCCTCGTGACGCTGGAAACGAAACTGGACGCGGAGCTCGGACTTTACGAGACCTTCCTGCAACCGACCGACGATCCCGCGCCCCTTCCCTACCTGACCTACGACAACGTCCTGGTCTGGAAGGCGCTCACGCGCCTTGCAGCCCTGTATTCGGCCGCGGGCTTGCCGGCGGATGCCCTGATGCTCGAAGCCCGGGCGGCCTCCCTCCGCGGCGCCGTCATGGCGCGTTGCGTGCGGAAGATCGACGGAGCGGAGCTGTTCGTCTGGGCCGTGGACCGCGACGGCGGATATGTCGTGTACGACGAGCCGCCGGGCAGCCTGGAACTCCTGGCCTGGCATGGGTTCATCGCCCCCGGAGATCCGGTCTACGCGGCGACGGTCGCCCGCATCCGGGATCCGGAGTATCCGTATTCCTTTGCCGGGAGGGCCGTCGACGAGATCGGTTGCGGGCATGCGCCGCAGCCCTGGATCCTGAGCCTGGCCAACTCGCTGCTCTGCGGCAGGAGGGAAAAGGCGCGCCGCCTCCTCTCATGGATCCCGATGGATGACGGCATCGCCTGCGAGAGCGTGGATGCGGACACGGGACGGGTGGCGAGCGGCGGCGCCTTCGCCACCTGCGCGGGATTCCTTTCCTTCGCGATGCTCGAAGGTTTCGGAGGCGGACGATGAACGGGCGTCCGGATATAGGCATCCTGCGCGAGGAAGAGCGGGAAGGCGGGCTCGACCGCTTCTACGAAAGCATCTTCTTCCAGGGAAACGGCAGGTTCGGCTTCCGCGGCTTCCGCGACGAGGGCTCGGCGTCCGATCCGGGCGAACGGTGTACCTACGCGGCGGGATTCTTCGGCGAGCTCAAGCCGGGCATCACGGAAATGGTCAACTGTCCCGATTTCCTCTCCGCGCGGATCGAGATCGACGGCCGGTCCTTCGGCCCCGGCGGATCACGGTCCCTCGATATGGGCTCGGGCATCCTGTCGACCGAGCGCGGGTTGGCGCTGGACGACGGCGCGCGGTTTTCGCTCCGATCGCACCGCTTCCCGAGCCTCGCGGACCGGCGGCTCGCCCTCCAGCGCTTCGAGTTCACGGCCCACGACCGCGACGTGCGCGTTTCGGTAGGCCTCGGGATCGACGGCCGTACGGTGAACCGGCCCATCCATGACGACCAGCTGAAGAAGAACGATGAGGTCGTTTCCCTGCGCCGGACTGTGCGCGCCTTGGCGGAGGCCGACGGCCTGCTCACCTTCGGCGCCCGCGCCGCAGGGACGGGAATCGCCATTGAGCTCGCCCAGTCCTCGCGCGTCCTGGACGGGACGGGCAAGGCCTTTCCTGTTTCGGTGTCCCGTTCGGCGGGCGCCGACGCGGTTTCGTTGCGCTATTCCTTCGTCGTCCCCCGCGGCTCTTCTGTCGTCGTGGAGCGCGTCGTCGTCCTGGCCACGAGCCGTGATCCCTTCGGGATTTCCGTCATCGGACGCGAGGGCGATCCCGCGGCCGGCGGAAGCCTCGCCTGTTCCGACGCCGAAGCCTCCCTGCTTTCCGCCGCGGTCTCGGCCGCGGCTCGCAACGCGATCGCGGAAGGGGAGCCTGCGCTCCGCTCGGCCCACGCGGCCGCCTGGAGCCGGATATGGGAAGATGCCGACCTCGAGATCCTGGGCGACGAAGGGCTGACGGCGGGGCTGCGCTTTTCGGTCTTCCAGCTCGTCCAGTCCTGCGCGGCCGACGACGAAGGGGTGTCCATCGGCGCCCGCGGGCTTACGCACGGCCGGTACAAGGGTTGTTTCTTCTGGGATACCGACGTCTTCATGCTCCCCTTCTTCGCCCTCGTCCTTCCCGACGCGGCGCGCCGCCTGTTGGCCTACCGCGTCCGTACCCTTCCCGGAGCGCGCGCCAATGCCCGCGGTCAGGGCGTGAAGGGCGCCCGTTACGCCTGGATGTGCACCCTGGACGGCCGCGAACAGTGCGACACCTGGGACATCGGCATGTCGGAAATACACATCACCGCGGACGTGGCCTGGTCCGTTCTCCGTTGCCGGGAATGGATGGGCGCTGACGCGATCGCCGAGGGCGACTTCCTGGAGCTGCTCGTGGAGACGGCGCGGTATTGGGCCAGCCGCTTCACCCTGGACCAGGCGAGCGGGCGCTGGAACCTACTTTGGGTCAAGGGGCCCGACGAGTACGGCGGGGTGACCCACAACAGCGTGTTCACCGTGGCCATGGCGAGGGAAAACCTCCGCGCCGCGGCCGCCGCCGTAGCCGACGCCGCGGCCGCGGCCGCCGGAGCGGCCGCCGGCTTCCCCGGCTGGAGGGAACTCGCGGACCGGCTCGGCTTCGATCCAGAAGAACGCGGACTGTGGGAGCGCATCGCCGACTCCTGCGTCCTGCCGTACGACGCGGAACGGTCGTTGTACCTGGAAGACGAATTCTTCCTGCGCAAGGAGCCGATCTCCCTTGCGGATGCCAAACGGGGCGACGAAGCGCTGTACCGCAGCATTCCCTTCGACCGGCTCCAGCGGCTCAGGGTCCTGAAGCAGGCGGACCTCGTGCTTCTCGGCCTGCTGCTTCCCGACTTTTTTTCCGCAGCCGAAGCGCGCGCCGTCTGGGATTTCTACGAGCCGATCACGGCGCACGATTCCACGCTCAGTTTCGGCTCGCATGCAGAAGCGGCTGCCCGGCTCGGTCTGACGGAAGATGCGGAACGCTACCTGCGCAAGGCGGCGCGGCTGGACCTGGACGACCTCATGGAGAACGTCGGGGAGGAAGGCCTTCACCTGGCCGCCGCCGGCGGCTCCTGGCGGGCCCTCGCGTTCGGCTTCGCCGGACTCTCCTTCCCGCCGATCCCGGGCCCCGACGGCTTCCTGCCCCTGCTGGATCCCATCCTGCCGGCCGGCTGGGAAGGCTACCGTTTTTCCTTCGCGCACGGCGGGGCGCGCTTCCGCGCCGAGGTCGGCCGGGACGGCTGGACCGTGAGCCGCGCTTACGGCGAGGTCGTCTCCCGGGGTAGGCTCAGGGAATCGGGGGCAGCAAAATGAAGAAGAGACCGACCATCGTCGATGTCGCGCGGGCGGCGGGCGTATCGACAGCCGCCATCTCCTACTATCTGAACGGGAAGGAAGGGGTCGGCGCCGAGACCAAGGAACGTATCGAGTCGGCCATCGGCGCCCTCGGCTACGTGCCCGACCTCTCGGCCCGCAGCCTCGCGAACCGGCGTTCGCGCCTGATCGGCGTCGTCATTCCCCAGCTCGAGCCGGGCAGTCGCCTCGTCTTCTCCAATCCTTTCTACGCGTCCCTGCTGAGCGGCATCGAACATGAGGCGCGCGGAAGGGGTTTCCACGTGATCGTATCCGGCGTCTCCGCCGACGGCAGCTATCTGGAGCTCGCCCGCCGGCGCAACCTGGAGGGAATCATCATCATCGGCATGCACCCGGACGCGTTCTACGATGAGCTGCGCGCCTCACAGATACCCATCGTGCTCGTGGATTCCATATGCGGCGAGCATGACTTCGACGACGTGGCCATCGACGACCGCGCGGGCGGTCGCCTCGCGACCGGGTACCTGCTGGAACGCGGCCATCGCCGGGTGGCGATCGCTCTCGGTTCGGTCGCTTCCGGCGGCGTACATGCCGAACGTCTGGCGGGTTACCGCGACGCCCTCGAGGCCGCACGCATGCCTTTCGATCCGGCGCTCGTCCTGGAAGGTCCCGTCGCCTTCGATGGCGGCCTGGAGGCGGCCGACCGGGCTCTGGCGACGCTCGGACGCAGCGGCGCCGTATTCGCGGCCGCTGACATCATCGCCGTCGGCTTCATCAAGGGCTTGTTCCTCCGGGGGGTCCGCGTTCCCGAGGATTACTCGATCGTCGGCTTCGACGACCTGGACGTCGCTCGATGGACGACGCCGGGCCTCACCACCGTCCGCCAGGACATCCTTGAGAAAGGCTCGACCGCGGTGCGGCTCGTGGCCGAGCGCATAGACGGCGAAGGCGGCGTAAAGCGCCGCATAGAGCTTCCGATAGGGATCGCGGAAAGGGAATCGGTCCGGGACCTCCGGGCCCGGTAATTCGGCAACAACGGGGACGGAGGTTCGCGACTTCCCGACCCGTCGAACCGCCGTCCGCCAGTCCGGGATCCGGAACCGGGCAGGATGGGCGGCGGATAGTCCAATACAAGGAGGCATGCGATGGATTCACGCGTGCGTTTAGGTGCGGCTCTCTTGGCCGTCATGGTATCGACGGGCGTCTTCGCTTCAGGCGGCAAGGATGCGTCGGGCAAGCCGGAAGGCGCGAAGGCCGGCGCTCCGGCGGAGATCGTCTTTGCGAATTTCGAAGGCTCCGGGGAGGTGAGCGTCCATCTGGACGCCATGGTGAAGGAGTTCGAACGGCTGAATCCCGATATCAGGATCAAGCTTGAAACGGTCGGCTACAACGAATACTTCACCCAACTCCAGACGCGGATTGCGGGAGGCAAAGCTCCCGACTGCTTCGACCTGAATTACGAGAATTTCGTGTCCTATGCCAGGAAGGGCGTGCTTCTGGACCTCGGTCCCCTGCTCAAGGCAGGCGGTTTCGACCGGACGACCCTGGACGAACGTGCCTTGGCGGCCTTCAGCGCGGACGGGCTGCAGTACGGGCTTCCCGCCAGCTTCTCCACCGTGCTGCTTTTCTACAACAAGGACCTGTTCGACAAGGCGGGCCTGGCCTATCCGACCTCCTCCTGGACCTGGAAGGAGGAACAGGTAGCCGCGGAGAAGATCCGCGCGCTCGGCAAGGACTATTGGGGCCTCATCCATCCGGTGCACTTCTGGGAATTCTACAAGACGACGCGCCAGAACGGCGGCTCCCTGCTGAGCGCCGACGGGAAGAAGTTTTCCGTCGATACTCCCCAGAACGTCGAGACGCTCGGCTTCATGGTGGACCGCATCCGGAAGTCGAACGTGATGCCCTCCGATGCCCAGATGGGCGGCGCCGGCGAATGGGACATGTTCAAGACCGGGCGCCTCGGCATGCTGGTGACCGGCATCTGGGCCTTCCCCGAACTTACCCGCGACTGCGCTTTCAAATGGGACGTGGAAGTGGAGCCGGGCCTGAAGGCCAAGGCGACGCATTTCTTCGCCAACGGGCTCGTGATCTCCAAGGACACGAAGCAGCCGGAAGCCGCCATGAAATGGGTTTCCTTCATGGCCGCGAGCCGGGAAGCCGCCAAGATCCGCGTCGACGCCGGTTGGGAGCTTCCCGCGGTGACCTACAAGGATGTCCTGGCCGACTACATGGCCAAGGCCGCGCCCGCGAACAGGAAGGCGGTCTTCGAATCGCTGAAGTACATCGTAACGCCTCCGGTGGTGGAGCAGGCGGCCGAGATGACCGACATACTCAACCGCAACCTCCAGGCAGCCCGCGACGGAGCCAAGACTCCCGCCAAGGCGCTGTCCGACGCGCAGGCCGAGCTGGAATCGAAGATCAAGCTATAGAAGATACGGCGCGGCGGAAGCGTCCGCCGCGCCTTTCCGGGGAGGTTCCCATGCTTTCAAGGTCGCGCGCCCGTTCCGAGAGTCTCACCGCCTTGTTGTTCCTCGCGCCGAGCCTGGCGGGTTTCGCCGTCCTCAGCGCCGTGCCCATTCTGGGTTCCCTGGTGCTGAGCCTCACTTCCTGGGACGGCCTGCGATCCTTCGCCTCCTTCGGCGGAATCCGCGCCTTCCTGGACGGGCAATTCATCGGCGCGGACAATTATTCCGCCGTCGCGGGTTCGGAAGAATTCCGCCGCGTGCTCGGCAATACCTTCTACTTCATCGCCCTGTACCTGCCCGGCATCCTGCTTCTCTCCCTGGGCGCCGCGCTGGTGCTCAACCGGAAGCTTCCGGGCGCGACCGTCTTCCGCGTACTCTTCTACATTCCCGTGCTTACCTCCTGGGTCGCGGGTTCGCTCGTCTGGAAATGGGTGCTCAGCCCCGAATACGGCGTTGTCAACGGAATGCTCGCCTCTCTCGGCTTGCCCGGACCCGGTTGGCTCTTCGACGACCGCTGGGCCATGCCGGGCATCGTCCTGGCGAGCCTCTGGAAGGATGTCGGCTTTTTCGGCCTCATCCTGCTCGGCGGCCTGCAAGGCATAGACCCTTCGTACTACGAGGCGGCCGAGCTCGACGGCGCGGGCTCCCTGCGCCGGGTCCTGCGCATAACGCTGCCGCTCCTTTCCCCTACCATCTTCTTCGTCGTGATCATCGCCGTGGTCAATTCGATTCAGCTCTTCCCCCAGGTCATGGTCATGATGACTTCCACCGGCATTTCCGAGCCGCGACCGTCCACCCAGGTGCTGGTCGAGCGCATCTACCGCTATGCTTTCCGCTATTACAAGATGGGCTATGCAGCGGCCTTCTCCTGGATCCTCTTCGCGATCGTCTTCGCCCTGACCGCGGTGCAGCTGCGGCTCCAGAAAATATGGGTGCATTATGAATCGTAAGCTGGCCCGCACCCTGTTCACGCTCCTCCATTACCTGCTCGCCGCGGGAATTTCCTTCCTGATCCTCGTTCCGTTCCTGTGGATGCTGTCCACCTCTCTCAAGGATCGGGGCGCCCTGTTCGCCCTGCCCATACAATGGCTGCCTGAACGGCCGACCCTCGACTCCTATTTCAAGGTTTTCCAGATCTTCCCCTTCGCCCGCGCCTTCCTGAACAGCGTTGTCGTGACGGTCGCCACCGTCGCGGTGACGATCGCCTCGGCGTCCCTGGCGGCTTTCGCCTTCGCGAAGCTGCGGTTCAGGGGCAAGGAAGTCCTCTTCGCCCTCTTTTTGGCCACCATGATGGTGCCCCAGCAGGTGACGACTATTCCCCTTTTCCTCGTGCTGAAGGCGGTGGGCCTGCTGGACAGCCATGCCGGCGTCGTGCTGCCCGCGTTCTTCAACGCCTTCGCTGTCTTCATGCTGCGCCAGCACATGGCCGGCATTCCCGGCGACTTCATCGACGCCGCGCGCATCGACGGGGCGCCGCCGTTCCTCGTGTACCGCGCGGTCGTCATGCCCCTCCTTTCGGCCTCCCTGGCCACGCTCGCGGTGATCACCTTCATGGCGGCATGGAACGATTACTTCTGGCCGCTCGTCGTGCTCTCGGACAAGACCAAGCTGACTCTCACCCTCGCGCTCAGCCAGCTCAACGGCCAGTACGCCAACTGGTACAACGTCCTGATGGCGGGGAGCGTGCTCAGCATGTTGCCGATCATCGCCGTCTACATCGCCGCCCAGCGCTGGTTCAAGGGCGGTCTGCAGGTTGGAGGCCTCAAA
Source organism: Treponema sp. (assembly GCA_003527485.1). Lineage (GTDB taxonomy): Bacteria > Spirochaetota > Spirochaetia > Treponematales > Breznakiellaceae > UBA12037. Next base: position 32,687 of record DPXI01000017.1, read on the forward strand.
TGACGGATTCGTTTTTCCCGCTCAGGATCGAAGGCGCGCCGGACGGCGCGCCTGACCGCCCGCCGCCCTTCTCGGGCCTTGAAGCCGCCCGCTCCCCCGGCGGCATCCGCTGGACCTTCCGCACGGCAGCCCGCCGCGTCTTCGGCCTCGGCGAGCGCTTCGACGCGGTGGACCAGAAAGGGAGGGTCGTGGAGGCCGTCGTCGAGGAAAAATTCACCGAACAGGGGCCGTTGTCGTATTACCCCGTTCCGTTCTTCTTCACGGAACTCGGTTTTTCGATGGAGGTCGAAGGCAGCTACCCCGTCGTCTTCGATTTCGGGGCCGCGGAGGCCGATCTCTTCACGGTGGACATCCGGTGCGGCGACGAAGAGCCGCCCGCCCTCGTCGTGCGCTTCGGCAGCCCCGCCGCCCTCGTCGCCTCCTTCGTCCGATCGACGGGCCTGCCCTGCCTGCCGCCCCAGTGGACGCTCGGTCCCTGGATTTCCGCCAACCGCTGGAACAGCCGGGCGATCCTCATGGAGCAGGTAGACAGGATGGAGGAGCTCGGAATCCCGGCCACCGTCGTCGTCCTGGAAGCCTGGAGCGACGAAGGCGGATTCTTCGCGTGGAACGACGGCGGGCTATGGCCTGATCCCGCCGGAATGATAGCCGAACTCGGCAGGAGAGGGCTGCGCTTGGTGCTCTGGCAGGTTCCAGTCTGCAAGCGCCTGGCGGATTGCCCGGAAGGCGCGGCCTCGGAAAGGGAAGGGCGGGCCCTCGCCGAAGCGGAGGCGGAAGGCTACCTCGTACGACGGGCCGACGGCTCCGTGTACGCCATCCCCGAGGGGCGCTGGTTCGGCGGAAGTCCGATACCGGATTTCACCGATCCCGCCGCCTGCGACTGGTATTTCTCCAAGCGCCGCCATCTTCTGGACCAGGGGGTGGCGGGCTTCAAGACCGACGGCGGGGAATTCGTCCACGATGACTCCCTCCGTTTCCATGACGGCAGGACGGGGCGGGCCATGCGTTCCGGATATACGGCGAGCTACCTGGAAGCCTACGGGCGTTTCGCCGGCGCCGACAGGGTCCTGTTCAGCCGGGCCGGCTGGACGGGCAGCGGCCGCTGGTCCCTCCATTGGGCCGGCGATCAGAAGTCGTCCTGGCCCGAACTCCGCGCCCAGCTTGCCGCCGGCCTCTCGGCCGGGCTTTCCGGCATAGCCTTCTGGACCTTCGATATAGGCGGGTTCGCCGGGGCGCTGCCCGATGCCGAACTCTACCTCCGCTCCTTCGCGTTCGCCGTTTTCGCGCCCCTGATGCAATGGCATTCCGAACCCGTCTACGGCCAGTTCGCCGACATCATGAAGGGTTCCGGCGGCATCAACGACCGCAGCCCCTGGAACATCGGGACGGCGACCGGCGACGGCCGGGTGGTTCCGGCCTGCCGCGCGCTCAGCCGCCTCCGCATGGCCCTGCTTCCTTACCTGGCCCTCTGCGCGCGCAGGACCGTGGCGACGGGACTTCCCGTCATGCGCCACCTCGTCCTCGACTTCCCCGACGATCCGCGCGCCGCCGCCGTCTGCGACGAGTACCTGCTCGGAGATTCCCTCCTTGTGGCCCCCGTCGTTGAGCGCGGCGCGACCGGTCGTTCCGTCTATTTTCCGACCGGCCGCTGGATCGACATATCGGACGGAACCGTCCTGGAGGGACCATGCGACGGGCTCGTCGAAGCTCCGCCCGGAACCGTGCCCGTATTCCGCAGGGGGGACGCGAAGGTCTCCCTGGACGAAGCATGGATCGACGGGACGACGCCGCGGTTCCTGTCGGGCGGGGAAGCGTAGCCGGGGGTGAGGCTTATGCCCAGATCAACCAGATCAGGATATAGCCGGTCGTCACCGCCGCGAGGGTGAAGGGGATGCTGATTTTCATGAAGTGCGTCGCCTTGACCTCGTAGCCCTCTTTGCGAAGGATGCCGAGGCCCGCGATGTTGGCCGAGGCTCCGATGGGCGTCAGGTTGCCGCCGAGGGTCGCTCCCGTCAGGAGGCCGAAATAGAGAAGCGTCGGATCCATGCCGAGCTGCGCGGCGATCGAGCCCGCGACCGGAAGCATCGTGGCCACGTACGGGATGTTGTCGATAAAGGCCGAGAGTATGACGGACGCCCAGACGATCAGCGAGAAAATGACGAAAACGTCGTTTCCGCTCACCCGGACAAAAAGCTTGCTGATCTCCTCCACCACGCCCGCCTTGGTGATGCCCGCTATCACGATGAACAAACCCGCAAGCAGAAGCAGCGTGAAGTAGTCGATCTCCAGCAGCACCCTCTCGACAGCCTTCCGGCTCCGGTTCTTCAACACGTCGTAGGCGAGTCCTGACGCCAGCAGGGTCATGCAGATGAGCCCGTTGACATGATCCTGGACGACCGGCGGCATCCGGTCCTTCGGCGCGAGGGAGGCCAGGATCAGCAGGAGCACGGTTCCTGAAAGGAGGACGGTGGGGAAGTAGTCCTTCACGACCGCGCGGTCCACGTTGCTGATGTTTTCTTTTTCCTTGCGGAAAAGGAACATCAACGCGAACAAGGAGACGAAGGCCCCCGCCTGGACGACCCAGAACATACCCGGCCTGCCTTTGTAGGCGAAGAAATCCAGGAAATTCATGTCCGCGTGCCCGCCGAGCAGAATGGACGTCGTATCCCCGACCAGGGTGGCGGCTCCCTGGAGGTTCGAGGAGATCGCGATGGCGATGATGCTGTTGACCGGGGAGATCTTGAGCTTCCTGGAAATGGTGATCGCCACGGGGGCGACCATCAAAACGGTCGCGACGTTGTCGATGAAGGCCGAGATTATTCCCGCGAAGAGGGCGAGGGCGATGATCGCCCATTTAACGTTCGGCATCTTCTCTATGATGAGGTCCGCCAGGAGGGCCGGCATCTTCGATTCAATGAAGAGCGAAACGATGCCCATCGTTCCGGCAATCATCATGATGACGTTCCAGTCCACCGCTCCGAGGACCTCGCCGAACGGCAGGATGCCGCTGACGACGAAGATGCCGGCGGATACGAGCGCGATGTATGCCCGGTACTTCGGAAAAACCAGGAGGGCGAGATAGGTCACGGCGAACAGCGAAATCGCGAATGTCATCATGATGGATATTTCTAACCTCTTCCGATAGATTGAAAACGATCCATCTTAATCCGGAATCGCTGATTCCGTCACCGTGTTCGCGGGGAATAGGTGTACCCCGCAGGCCTGCCGCGGCCCCGCCAAGGCACGCCGCCACGCCACGCCAAGGCACGCCAAGGCACGCCGCCGCGCGCGGCCGCACCGCCCTATCTCTTCAAGGTGAACCTGACGGGATAGCGGAACCGCACGGCCACGTTCTCTCCGTTTGCTGCGGCGGGTTCGCAGACTATGCCCTCCAGGGCTTTCAGGGCGGCCTGTGCGAAGCCGAAACCGGGGTCCTTGAGCACGACGGCGTCGCGGATACGGCCGTTCTTGTCGATGTACAATTCCAGGTACACCACCGCCTCGACTCCCTGCTTCGCGGCCAGTTCCGGGTATTCGATACGTTCCAGGACCCTGCGCGCTGGAATCGCGGGAATGCGGCTGATTTTGTGCTGGGGGACGTATACGATAGCCTCTTCCGCCGGGGCGCTTTCCACGACCACTTCCCGGCGGATCTCCGCGACGGGAGGGGGCTCGTCGACTTCGACCACGATCCTTTCCGTCTCGACGATCTCGGAAGCGGTCGCGGACTGTACCGCGACGGCGACGATCCGCTCGGGCGGCGGATCCGGTTCCCGTACTTTCGGAGGGGGCGGGGGCGGCGGAGGAACGAATTCGTCCACGTCCACCATCTTGAAAACCTCCGCTGCTTCCCGGGCGGCGGAAGCCGCGCTCGGCAGCTTGATGGTGACGAGCACCATGAAGGCCACGTGCACCAAGGCGGCCACGAGGATGAGGACCTTGCGGCCGTGCTTCAGGCCGAAATCGATGAAGGTGTCCATCTATTCTTCCTTGACGACGAGGCTGACGACGCGGTGCTGGAGCAGCTGGAGCACCCCCATGACCTCGGCCACATGCCTGAAGGGGGTTCCCCGATCGGCGATGATGTGTATCCGTTCATCGGGATGGGCCAGGTTGGTTTCGACCAGGAGGTTTTCCAGCTCCCGCGCGTCCACGGGCTTTCCCGAGTAGTAAACCGCGCCCTCCCTATCGATCCATATCTCGAAATTGCGTTCCGCCTGGGTCTTTTTGGCCGATGCCGCCTCCGGATACTCTATCTTGATCTCCTGCCGGTAGTTGATGAGGCTCACGAGCATGATGAAGATCAGCAGCAGGAAGCCGATGTCCGACATCGCCGAGATCGGGACCTGCGGAAGGCTGCGCCGCTTCCGGGATAGTTTCACGATCCGCCCTCCATGCGGAACGAGAAATTTTCCGCCTTGGACCTTTGCGCCGCCGCGACCGCGTCCACCACCTGTTGCCAGGGACATTCCGGATCGATGGAAAGCAGGACCGTCAGGTTCGGCTTGGCCGTGACGGCGTCCGTCAGGGCGAGCTCCGCGGCTTCCAAGTCCAACTGCCGCCCGTCCAGTGAAAACGCGCCCGAGGCGTCCAGCCGGAGCTTCAGGAGGTCGCGGGTATTGACGACCCGCCGGCTGTCCTTGGCGGGGACGTTCAGCAGGAAGCCCGCGTTCACGTTGAAGCCGGCTATCACGATGAAATAGATGATGAGCAGGAAGGCCAGATCGCTGAGCGAGCCCGATTCTATGGGGTCGACGGCCTTTTTCCGCGGCAGGCGGATGTTCACTTTTCGGACTCCGACGATCGAAGTGAAGCGGATATGATGTCGCTCGCGCCCTTCTCCAATTCGCCCGCGAACTTGTCGACCACGTGGGCGAAAAGGTTGTAGCCCGTGATGGCGATTATGGCGATGATCAGGCCGAAGACCGTCGTGATAAGGGCTTCATAGATGCCGTTGGCCACCAGCTGGGCGTTCACCTCGGTCGCGTTCGCGATGGAGCGGAAGGCGCCGATCATCCCCGAGACCGTGCCGAGGAAGCCCGTCAGGGGGGCGAGGGAAGCGAGCGCCTGCAGGAGGTTGAAGCCGTTCTCCAGCTTGCGTATGCGTTCGCCCGCTTCCGCTTCCACTGCCTTCTCCATCCGGTGTTCCCCGTACGGGGAACTGCGGAGGCAGGTCAGGAAGATGGGCGCCGCGGAATTGCGCCTGCCCTGGGATGCGAGGTACGCCTTGGCGCCTTCCTCGTCCCCCTCCTCCAGTAGTTCGACGAGGCGGCCTTTGATCTTCGCCACGGATAGGTCGTGGAAGGAAATGTACGCGAGCCGTTCCAGGATGAGGGCGAGCGTCGCGACGGAAAAGACGAGCAGGGGCCACATGAAGACCCCTCCGAGCAGGAAGAATTGCTGGAGCGAGAATGCGTCGTTCATAGGGAACCTCCGTTCATCGTCAAGATTTCATGGCAGAGATTTCGGTTCCCCCGCCCGGAAGCACGTATTCCCAGAAGAAGGGCCATTGGGCGAGGAAATACCAGAGGTCGCGCGCCTCCTCCCAATCCCGGTACAGGGTACCGGAATCGCGGACGGACCGCAGGCCTTCTCCGAAACGTTCGGCCGAGTATCCGGTATCCCAACGGATGCCGTCGGCGCCTTGCAGGGGACCGCGGACCCTCTCGCCTTCCGGATAGCCGTAAATCTCCGGAAAGAAGAAGGGTCCTGCGGCCTCGGCGAAACCGCGGTCCCAGCCGGGCTTGGAAAGGCGGAATTTCCTGGCTGCCCGAACGAACCACGCGGGGTTTCCCTCGCGCCATACCGCGACGGCGGCCGCGATCCGTTGCATCCGGTTATCCGCGGCTTCAGCGGCCCGGTCCCCCGTCAGGTATTCGTCGCCGAACCGGATTTCCGCGGATCCGACGGCACCGATCGCGGGAATTTCCAGGACCTCGCAGTTCCATCGGCCGTCGGCCTCATACAGGCGCAGGTGGCCCCGGGCCTCCAGTACCATGTCGGTCCAGCCGCGGGGCCAGTTCCCGAAATAGCGGATTTCCGACAGCTCGATATCGAAGGACTCCTGGTTCCCGCCGCCGCCGGTGCCGCCGCTCCCACCGCCGCTCCCGACCACGGCCCCGCCCGCGCCGCCGGCCCCGCTCGCGACGAAGCCGCGGACGACGACGCCGTCGCCGAAATGCGCCGATCTTATCGCCGCCGTCTCCGTCCCGTCGGCTTCCCTTTCAAGGCGGATTTCGATGCCCTTTTCGATCGATGGTCCCCCGATTACCCAGCCTTCGCGGGGGAGGCCCGCGCAGGAGCCGAGCAGGAGGCAGAAGGCGGCGGCGCCGATTGATTTCAACATGGATGCTCCCTAATAGCTCAACTTGAAGCCGAAGGACGGCACCGGAGAACCGATGGTGAAGTCCGCCTCGTCCGAACCCGAGAGGTCCTTCCCGGTGAAGGCGTCCATGGACTTGTTCGTCTTGGGCGTGTAGAGGTTCGCGAACACGTTCTCCAACCCGACGTAATATTCCCAGCGGATCTTGGATCGCGGATAATAGTCGGAAAAGGTCGCCTTTAGGTCAACCGGACAACTCAGATCATTACGCAGCGTATCGCTGTATGTCGAGGAGCGCCGCCATCGCTCGATGACGGTTTCCGTCCCATCCGCGTCCCTCATCACCGCGGCGTAGGGTTCGGCGGCGCCGAGCTCCGCCTTCGGGGCTCCGGAAGCGAGGCTGCCCTTCACGGTCAGCGTGAGGCGGCTCGCGGGCTTGAAATTCATGATCAGGTTGAGGTTGTGGAAACGGTGGTAGGACGGATAATACCATTCACCGAGGGGAGCGCCGTCGATGAGGGAGGACTGTCCCTCCTTCACCGGCTCCAGCGGATTCTTGTACCGGGCGTAGACGAAGGAATAGGTCAGGTAGCCGTCCAACCACCGGCTTTCCGCCTTCTGGAGCATGAGGTCGAAGCCCGTCGCGAAGCCGATGCCGTCGTCGTGGATCTCCATTTCTATAGGATTCGTCTCGGGCGTCTCGGTAAGGTAGGTCCGCCTGAAGTAGTATTTGTAGTAGCCTTCCAGGGAGAATTTCCATCCGCCCTCCAGCTGGATTTCCGTCCCCGCAAGTCCGAAGGCTGCGCGGTCGGGGGCGAAATCGAAATCCTCGAATCCGTACCTTTCTTCGAAAAGGCGCGCGAAGAAGGGTAGCTTGGAGAACAGGCCTCCGCCCGCCGTAAAGGAAAGGCTCCGCACCTTCCCCGCGTCGCGGACCGGCCGCCAGGCGAATCTCAGCCGAGGATTCGCCACGGGCCAGGTCTGGATGGAGATGTCGTCGTTCCACAGGTAGGTATGGTCGGCCCGGACGCCGACCTCGCCCGAGAAGGCGTCTTCGGACGAACCGAATTCGACCAAGGCGAATAAGCCCGAGTTGAGCACCATGTTGTCGTCGGTATCGATCACGAGGGAGATCGGCGTATATAAGTCGACGCCGCCCTGGAAAAAATCCGAGTAGCCGTCCACTTCCTGGCCGTAGCCGCTACGCTGGTAGAAACCGTCCCCGCCTATCACGAGGCCGGTCCCCGCGGGGCTCATCCATTCGGCCTCCGCCCGCCCCTGGAAGATGTCGGTTACCTCGTCCTCCAGGAATTCGAAATAGGTTCCGTCGACGGCGAAGGAAGCCGCGCCGTTGATTGTCCCGTTATCCGCCCCGTCCAGATCGAAGGTCCCGTCACCGTCGTACTTGTCCAGGAAGGCCTGGGAATACTCCACCTCGCCGGATGACGTCGATTGGAATTCGGGCCGTTCATGGAAGCGGTTCCAGCCGCCCATGGCCTGAACCAGCAGGGTATCGGTCGGCAGCCATTTCAGCCCCCCGGAGAGGATTCCCGTCAAGTTGATCCAGTCGAACGCGCCCTTGGTCTGGATCGTGGAATCTTCGTCCGGTTCGGAATCGATCTTGACCCCGACGCCGTCGGACCCGAAGAAGGCGTTGGCGTAGAAGGAAAGCCGGTCGGCGGGTTTCCAGAAGAATTTGCCGTATCCGTCCCGTATGAAGGGCACCTGGTTGAAGGTTCCGTCGGCGCCCGCCAGCGCGAAGGATACTTCCATCCAGGTCAGCTTTCCGCCGAGCAGCAGGCCCGCGTCTTTTCCGAGCGGAGCCTGGACGAAGGCTTCGGTTCCCGTGGTGGTCAGGGAAGCTTCGAATCCGAAAGAAGGCTTGTCGGGAGTCTTGGAATTGATTTCCAGGAGGCCGGAAATGTTGCGGCCGTAGCGGGCGCTCACGAGGCCCGCCGACAGCTTCGCGGAATCCACCATGTTCGGGTTGAAGATCGAGAAGGCTCCGCCCCAGTGGTAGGGATAGATGACTTCGAAGCCGTCCAGCACGACTGTGGTTTCCGAGGGGGAACCTCCCCGGATGGAGGGGCGCGCGTTCCAGCCGCCCGCGTAGCCTACGCCCGGCAAGGTCTTGATGGTGGACATCACGTCCTCCACGACCCCTATCTGCGCGGTGGATTCCATCTGTCGCTCCGAGACGGCGACCGCCACGCCTGCCTGCGAATCGCTCACCAGGGGAACGGCTTTCTCGACCACCAGCTCCTGGCCTTCGATTATGCCGGACATGCGCAGGCGGACCGTGAGTTCCTTCCTGTCCTCCTGCACCACGACCGTCTTGTCGTCGTAGCCCGGCAGGGAGAAGACCAGACGACGGGCGCCGCCCGGCAATTCGACGGAAACCTTGCCGTCGGGATCCGCGAAGACCTCGCCGCCCGAGTACGCGACGCGGGCTCCTTCCAGGGGAAGGTCGAGATCCTCATCCAGTATTTCGATGTCCAAGGAGAAAATCCGCAACGTGCCAAGCACGAGCATAATAGGAAGGAGGTACTTTTTCATGGACTATCCCGAGGATTGATAAAAACGGCGCGACACTGAAGTCCCCGCCATTTTCCGCGCCCAACGGACGCCGGACAACCCGAGCTTATCGCATGCCCCAAAAAATAACCAGTTCCGCGGCCGCGGACTATCCATCCGTCTCCCAAATTTCCTTTATCGCGCCTTCCTGGTTGAATCCGAAAAAGCAGGAAGGCCCCGAATCGTTCGCATAATACCAATACCGGGTATCGCCGATAGGGTCGGCTAGTATGCGCCGGGTCGGCATTTGGAGCCGTCCGTACGGGTCCATCTCTTTCACGCGGGCCCATGCGTATCCGAGCCAATCGTTCCGTGCCGATTCTTCAAGACGGGAAAACCAATCGATCTCGTCCCAGCCCCAAATCCAAATCCCGCCGATATCCTGGCCTCCGTAGCCGCTCGATCCCCAATTGTCGAATTCTACAAGATACGGCAACCGTACCGCTTCCCATCCGCCAGGAACGAGACCGCCTGCGGTTTGCCCGTAGATACAGTCCGCGCTTCCCGCCTCGATCGTTCCTTCGATCGGCCGCCCCGCGGTTTCCTGTACGCGGAGCGGGTAGCTGAGGAAATCGAAAAGCGTCCGTCCGTTCCGCGTCCACCCCGTCGGGTGATGCGCGTCGCAGAGCACGAGGTGCCGCCTGGCGTTCGCTTGCGCGTAGCCGCGCACCCGGGTCAGCAGCTCGTCGTAAAAGGCGTGATCGGGGTCGTTCATCGCCATGGCATTGACGACTCCGAAATGGATGGCTTCGTAGCCGGCGTCGATATACAGTTTCGCCCGATGCCAGAACCACATTCTCGTTTCCGGACGGGAAATGTCCGGAATCGAATTGCCCGGAGCGAAATAATCGACCAGGGAGCCGTCCTCGTACAGCATGTCCGCGTAGCGGTAACAGCGGGATTCAGGTACAAGGCCGAATTCCTCGAACACCCATCCGGGAATTTCCGTATCGTTCACGCCTTGGTCTACGGTTTCAAAGAGTCCCGCCTGAAGCACGATTTCATCATCCGCCCGATGGACCTGCGCCGCGATTTCCGAGGAACGGCTGAAAAATGCGGTCAGGTCATCGGGGGTTTTCCATATGATAGAGGAGCGGCCTATGAACTTCGCTCCGATCGACACGAACATCCTGATGTCGTCCGAAAGCAGCTCCGGATCATCGTCGGTGCCCAGGGTCTGATGGGAAACGGCCCTTGATAAAAAGTTCTCGAGAACTTCCCGTGATATTGAACCGTTGAACGAATAATCCTTGGGCGATTCTTCGGATCGGCACACGGCCAGGGAAACGAAAATGAATATACTGGCGGCGGCTGCGAAAAACCGCCGAACGAATTTCCGTCCCGGCATCGGCATCCGTCTCCCCCCTTGCCCGGAGACAGGCACAGCGCAAACCTGAATATCGTCAATATTTTATAACGGAAAACTTGAAAGAGGAAGGACTTTGGGAACGAACTCGCTGGCAGCCCCTCGCGCCGGAAAAGAATACGGAAAGTTTTGCGACGACATTCCCCGCTACGTTCCGTCTTTCCTGAAATGGCAGCCGATGGAGGCCCCGGCATGCATCGCGTGATCCACGACAATCTGCGCGCAGGCCACGCCGTTCCTCAGTTCGACGATGTCGCGGTCAAGCGCGGCTTCGCGGTAGAACTTCGTGATGCGGTGGAAATGGTAATTGAGGTCGGCTTGCGCTCGTTCGAGACCTTTCCGGGTCCGCACGATACCGGCGTGGTTCCACATCGTCGCCTTGATGAGGTTCCAATCCTGGTAAATGAGAGTCGGTTCGAATCGTTCGGGGCGGTCGGGCAGTTTCCAATCCGGAACCGCGGAGAAGCGCGACGGCGTGATCCGTTCTTCGACCGCCGCGATCCGCTCGACCGAGCGGACGCCCCAGAGGAGGCCTTCAAGAAGCGACGTGGAAGCGAGGCGGTTGGCGCCGTGGAGTCCCGTGCAGGCGACCTCGCCGATCGCGTAGAGCCGCCTGAGCGAGCTCCGCCCATTCGCGTCGGACTTGACGCCGCCGCAGAAGTAGTGCGCTGCGGGTACGATGGGAATCGGTTCCTTGGTGATGTCGATTCCCCCCGAGAGGCAGGTTTCGTAGATGCGGGAGAAGCGCTCCCGGATAGGGCGTTCGCCGCGGTAGAAGTTCGCCAGATCGAGCAACATGTACGGTTCGCCCCGGCGCGCGATCTCCTCCACGATGGAGCGGGCGACGACGTCGCGCGGGGCAAGGTCGCCCTGGGGCGAGTAGCGCAGCATGAAAGGTTTGCCTTCCTTGTCCACGAGGCGCGCGCCTTCGCCGCGAAGGGATTCCGAAATAAGGAAGCGCCGTATATCTTTGTGGTAAAGGCTGGTCGGGTGGAACTGGATGAATTCGGCGTTGATGATGTCCGCGCCTGCCCGGAAGGCCATGGCGATTCCGTCCCCGGTCGCAGCGGGAGGATTGGTCGTATATTGGTAGATGTTGCCGAGGCCGCCCGAAGCCAGGATCACCGCGTCGGCGAAAAACGCGGTGACCTCCCCCGTCGCGTTGTCGAGCGCGTAGACGCCGAGGACTTCGCGCTCTTTGTAGAGTTCCTGCGGATCGGTGGAATGGTGGTTGTTGGTGATGAGGTCGATCGCGGTCCGGCCTGCGAGGATCTCGGCGCCCGAGCTTTTCACGAGAGCGAGCATGCCTTCCTGGATCGCGTCCCCCGTATGGTCCGCGTAATGCAGGATTCTGCGCTCCGCATGCGCGGCTTCTTCCGTGTAGTCGTAGGCGCCCGAGGAATCCCGGCTGAATTCGATCCCGGCTTTCCCCGCCAGGACGCTAAGCGCGAGCTGGGGACCCTCCTCCGAAAAGACGCGGACCGCCTCCGCGCTGTTGTAACCGCATCCGGCGGCGACGATGTCGCGGGCGAGGGCTTCGGGGGTGTCGCCTTCCTTGGCGGCGATGATGCCTCCCTGCGCGTAATTGGTGTTGGTCTCGTTCGGGTCTTCGGTCTTGCAGAGGACGAGGGTTTCCATACCTAGTTCCCGCGCCCGCACGGCGGCCGATAGGCCCGCGATGCCCGTGCCGATGACGATCAGGTCAACGCGCCGCCTCATCGGCCAGCCTCCGTGAGCGCGATCATGGCTTTCAAAGCTTTGGATGCGTTGGCGCGCGAAATTTCGTCGATGGTAACCTCGTGGACGAGTCTCCCCTTCCCCAAGGCGGCGTCCCTGATGGACTCCAGCGAACGGAACAGCGAGGCGGCCGTAATCCGCGACATGCTGAGGCAGGGCGATTCCCTGAGCGGCGCGACGGTTCGGTCGGGGAAGGCCGCGGCGAGCCGACGCACGAAGTTGGATTCCGTGCCTACCACGAACGATGAGCGCGGGGACGCTTCCGCCGCCAGTTGCCAGAGCCGTTCGGTGGAGCCTGAGTCGTCCGCGGCTTCCACGACCTCCGGATCGCATTCCGGGTGGACGATTACGCGGACACCGGGAGAAGCGGCACGCGCGGCGGCGACGTCCGCTACGGTAAAGCGCTTGTGCACGCAGCAGAAGCCGTCCCAGAGGAAGAGGAGCCCCTCCGCGGGATTTCCCGTACCCCGGATGGAGCGGTCGGCGCCGACCAGGAAGACGCGCCGGGGATCCAGGCCAAGAGCCGCGGCGGTATTCGCGCCGAGGTTTCGGTCGGGCGCAAAGAAGATCGGCCGCCCCCGGCTCGATAGGGCGCGAACGACGGCGGCGGCGTTGCCGGACGTACATACGGAACCGTCGCGTTCGCCCGCCAGGGCTTTCGTCCCGGCGGTGGAATTCATGTACACGATCGGCGCGGCGGACGAACCGGTCGCCGACCGGATGGCGTCGAGCGACGCCTCCATGCTCCGCCGGTCGATCATATCCGCCATGGGACAGCCGGCGCCGGGATCGGGGGAGAGGACTACCTGCCCCTCGCGGGCCAGGATCACCGCGCTCTCCGCCATGAAAAGCACGCCGCACAATATGATGAACTCGGCCTCCGAAGCCAATGCGAGCCGGGCGAGCGCATAGGAATCGCCGACGATATCGGAAAGGGCGACCACATCCAAGGATTGGTAGTGGTGCGCGGCGATGAGGATGCGCCGGCCGAACTTCGCCTTGAGCTCCCGTATGCCGTCAAGGACTGCGTCGTTCTCCGATCCGCTCATGCGCGCGCCTCCGCCTTGAAGGAGAAGTCGAAAGCTTTCACTCCGTGCGTGAGTTCCCCGAAGGAGGCCGAATCCACGCCGAGGTCGATAAGGACGGGAATTCGTTCCATGGTCAGGTTGCCGGACGCTTCGGTGTACGCGCGGCCGGCCACGACGGCGACCGCCTCGCGCATCGTCGCGTCGTCCATGTTGTCGAACATGATGCGGTCGGCGCCCGCCCCGACCGCCGCGCGGACCTCCGCGATTGTGCGCGTTTCCACTTCGATTTCGAACTTTCCGCCCCAGCGCGAGCGGGCCTTGGCCACGGCTTCCGCGACGCCGCCGGCCGCATCGACGTGATTGTCCTTGAGCATGATCATATCGAAGAGGCCCATCCGGTGGTTCGAGCAACCCCCGCAGCGCACCGCGTATTTCTGCAAGGCGCGGAGTCCCGGAATCGTTTTCCTCGTGTCGAGCACCGCCAAACGGCCGCCGGCGGCGTCCGAAAAGCGGCGTGCCTTGGTCGCCACGCCCGAGAGGTGGGACAGCAGGTTCAGCGCGGTGCGTTCCCCCGAAAGGAGGGCCTGCACGGGGCCTTCGGCCCTCGCCACGACCGCGCCGGGCTCAAGGGCGTCCCCGTCTTCAAAGAAGCGGTCCAGGTGCGTCCTGGAATCCAATGCGGCGAAAACGGCCGCGAACGCGTCAAGACCGCAGAGGACGCCCGAGTCCTTGGCGAGAAGCACGAAACGACCCGTCGTGTCGGGTCCGAAAACGGCCTCGGCGCTGACGTCGCCCTCGGCCCCGAGATCCTCCGCGAGGGCGGTCCTTACAACGGCTGAAAAATCGAAATCCATGCGCATGGTGCCTCCGGGCGGGCCGCATTACACGGATAAGCGGAAATCGCGGTAACCCGGAATGGGGATTTTCCGCAGTCCCCATGAAGCGGATTTGCAGTCCGGGGGCGTCGCGAAATAGGACGAAGGCAGTTGCGTCGAAGGAGGATACAGTATGCAGTTTCTGCTATACTCAACGGAACAGGGCTCCGAGTCCCGGCGGGCGGTCGGAGGCATGCTTTACGAAATGGGGGGGACGCATGGGAGAGTTCATCGAGATCCGCGGGGCACGTGAGAACAATCTGAAGGACGTCTCGCTCCGCATACCCAAGCAAAAACTCACTATTTTCACCGGCGTTTCCGGATCGGGAAAGTCGTCGATCGTTTTCGACACGATCGCGACGGAGGCCCAGCGGCAGCTTTACGAAAACTTCAGCCTCTTCATCCGGAATTTCCTCCCCAAGTACCCGCAGCCCGACGCCGACGCCATAGAAAACCTCAACATGGCGGTCATCGTCGACCAGAAACGCCTGGGCGGAGGATCGCACTCCACAGTCGGGACGGTCACCGATATCTATGGAGTCTTGCGGCTTCTCTTCTCGCGCGCGGGCCAGCCGTCCGCGGGCGGGGCGATCGCTTATTCGTTCAACGATCCACGCGGCATGTGCCCGGAGTGCAACGGCCTCGGCAAGAAGGTCGGCGTCGTATCGGAGGATTTTCTCGACCTGGGCAAATCGCTGAACGAAGGAGCGGTGCAGGTGCCGTTCTTCGGCGAATGGGACGTACAGGCGTATACGCTCTCGGGCTTCTTCGACAACGACAAGAAACTGGGCGAGTTCACAGAGGACGAAATGGAACTCTTGCTGAACGGCAAGGACAAGAAGTTCAAAGCGAATTTCGGAGAGCGCACAATCAACCTCACCTACGCCGGCATCCTCGCCAAGATCGAACGCTCGTACATTCAGCGCGATATCAAGACGCTCAGCGAGCGCACGCAGAAAGCGGTAATGCCGTATCTGAAGCCCAGGCAATGTCCGCTCTGCAAGGGCGCGCGGCTGAATGCGGCCGCCCTCGCCAGCAAGATCAACGGCCGCAACATCGCCGACTTATCCGCCATGGAAATCGGCGAGCTCATCGAGGTCGCCCGGGCCATCAGGGAACCCAAAGCCGCACCCATCGTCGCCGCGCTGACGGAGCGCTTGGAAAACGTGGTGGGTATCGGCCTGGAATATCTCAGTCTGGATCGTGAAACGGATACGCTCTCCGGCGGAGAATCGCAGCGCGTACGGATGGTGAAGCACCTCGGGAGCAGCCTCGTGGACGTGATGTACATCTTCGATGAGCCGAGCGTCGGACTTCACCCGAGGGACGTGCATCGACTCAACGAGCTGCTCGGAAAACTGCGCGATAAGGGCAACAGCGTCATCGTCGTGGAACACGACCCGGCCGTCATCAAGGCCGCGGACCACATCGTCGATGTCGGACCCGGCGCCGGGGCGAACGGGGGACATATAGTCTTTGAAGGGACATACGAAAAACTTCTGGAGTCCGGCACGCTCACCGGAAAGCACCTGACCCTGGAGCTCCCGATCAAAAAGGACGTTCGGACCGCCAAAGGCCGGATGAGCGTCAAGAACGCGCGCGCCAACAACCTGAAGAACATCGACGTCGATATCCCCACGGGCGTTCTCACCGTCGTCACGGGCGTGGCCGGCTCGGGGAAGAGCTCCCTCATCAACGAGGTGTTCCTCGTCGAACATCCCGAAGCCATCGTCATCGACCAGTCCGCGGTCGGGACATCCACGCGCTCCAATCCCGCCACGTACACGGGCGTCATGGACGACATCAGAAAAGCCTTCGCAGCGGCGAACAAGGTAGACGCGGGACTCTTCTCGTTCAACTCCAAAGGCGCGTGCGAAGCGTGCAACGGCTCGGGCGTCGTGTACACCGACCTCGCCTATCTGGCCGAATTCAAGGCTCCGTGCGAAACGTGCCAGGGACGCCGCTTCAAGGATGAAGTGCTGCAGTACAAACTGGATGGGGCTTCCATCAGCGACGTGCTCGGGTTCACCGCGGCCCAAGCCCTCGACTTCTTCGGCCGCAAGGAGATCGTCCGCAAGCTCCAGGCCATGCGCGATGTGGGGCTCGGCTATTTGACCCTGGGTCAACCGCTTTCGACCCTTTCCGGCGGTGAATGCCAGCGCATCAAACTCGCCAGCGAATTGCACAAGGACGGGTCCATCTACGTGATGGACGAACCCACCACCGGCTTGCATATGTCCGACATCACGCACCTGCTCGCCATAATCGACAGGTTGGTCGACGAGGGGAACAGCGTGATCGTCATCGAGCATAACCTTGACGTGATCCGGAACGCGGATTGGATCATCGACCTCGGGCCTGAGGGGGGCGGCAAGGGCGGGCGGATCGTTTTCGAAGGAACGCCGATGGACCTTGCGAAGGACGAACGCTCGCTGACGGGAAAATACCTGCGGCAATCAGCCAACAAACTTTCTTGAAGCTTTAAGTGCTTCACGTCTACTCGTGCTCGATGAGCGCAACGGATTTTTCGGGAAGATCGCCCGACTGCCGGAGCGCAACATCCACCTTGAAAAATGAAATCGCGTCATCCAGTATCTCGGCCTGTGAAGAGAGTTCTTCCGCGGTTGACGCCATTTCCTCGCTCACTGTGGCGTTCTGTTGGATCACCTGATCGAGCTGCTGAAGCGCCTTGTTGATCTGGGAAATGCCGATATTTTGTTCGTTGCTCGCGGAGCTGATCTCCTGCACGAGATCCGCCGTCTTACGGATATCCGGCACAAGCTTCGTCAGCAACTCCCCCGCGTTTTCGGCTACTCCCACACCCACGGATACGAGCTCCGTGATTTCCGCCGCCGCCTGCTTGCTCCTATCCGCCAGTTTCCGAATTTCGGACGCGACCACGGCGAAGCCTTTTCCTTGATCGCCCGCGTGCGCCGCTTCGATGGCGGCGTTGAGCGCGAGCAAGTCGGTCTTTCTCGCGATCTCCTCGATGATACCGATCTTGCCCGCGATTTCCTTCATCGAAGATACCGTACTCACAACCGATTCGCCGCTGACGTTCATATCCTTGTAGGCTTTAGCCGCGATCACATCGGTCTGCTTCGCATTTTCGGCGCTCTGCTGGATGTTCGCGCTGATTTGTTCCAACGCGGAGGTGGTTTCTTCCGCAACGGATGATTGCTCCGAAGCCCCTTGCGCCAGTCCTTGCGACGTCGAACTCAATTCCCGACTGCCCAGGGCGACGTTTTTCGTGCTCTGAGCCACTTCGGAAACAACCTTTTTCAGGTTTTGCACCATCTCTTTGAGCGAGTTCGTCATCTGGCCAATTTCGTCCTTTGAAGAATGATCGAGCGAAACAGTCAGGTCGCCGCGCGAGATGAGCGCCAGCACGTCGATCGTCTTGAGGACGGGTTTCGTGATACTCACGGTTATCAGAACCGAGAACAAAACGCCGAGCGCGATCGCGACGGCGGCGAAAGAAACCAGGATCGTCCTGGCCAACACATAAGCCTTGGCTGCTTCCAGCGCCCCGACATCCACCAATTTGGACTGCAGGGTCACCAATTCCGCCATTTTTTCGGTGAAGGTTCCGAGCCGGGGAATCGTTTCCTCTTTCGCGATCCTGGAAGCCTCGGCCGTCTTTCCTTCTTCGAGGAGTTCATGGACGAGGGTAAAAGAAGAAACGTATGGTAAACGCGCCTCCTTGATTTCGGTCATGAGCTTTCTGCCTTCCGCGAGGTAAAGCAGCCCTTCGATCTTTTCGAAATTCGCCGTGATGAGGTTCTTGTTCTTATCGATTTCCGCCCAGATCGCTGCCCGTTCTTCGGCCCCGGTCGCTAAAAGCAACCTGAACGTATTCGTCGCGTTCTGGAGAACCCAGCCGTTGGCGTCATAGGTCAATTGCGCTTTTTTCCAGTCCGAGGCGGCCATTTTTTCCGCCGTCCGGTTAAGACTACCGAGTTCGATTACGCCGATCGCGAAACCGCCCGTCATCAGGATCAAAACAGCGCCGAAACCCATGCCGAGCTTTGTACCGATCCTCATCATATCCTCCTGGATGTCACGACCGTTGATAACTAAACGTAATGACAATCCACTTTAATGCATAAGCGAAATAAATGCGAAAGACAGGCCGATATCCCATCAGCGGCGGCGCCGACGTGCTTTTCGGGGAGGAGCACGGCGAGGTGGTGATCCGGAATATTTCGAATCCCTACGAATCCTGGAGCGGAAGCGTCCAGGCGGCATTGGCGAAGGAGGATGGTCAAAGCGGCGCCCTCGAATGGATTCGTCAGAAAGGCAGGCTGTCGTGCCTCATCGACGATCTGACGGCATCCGAAAAGCCTATTTGGGATTTTCCCAGAACCTGGGAACAGATCTGTTCCGGGCATAATCCGGCGGATGAACTATATGGACCGAACAGCAAGCGTGACAAGGCCGGAGATTTTCGGATAATTCTGGCATCTCTCCAGGGGACTCCCAAGGCGAGGATAGCGCACGGCGTCAGAGTCTTCACCGACCGGCTGCGTTCGTGGGAGGAATTCCTTGAACTCGACTCGGGGACTGTCGAGTTGTGGTTCCTGTTAATGGATGCCGCCGAGGCGGCGACCGAGAAGGAATCGCACGCGGAACTGATGGTTCCCGCAAGCGTGACCAATGACGAGGATGACAGGGATGTCAACCTCAACGTCAAGAATCACTATTCGCCGATAGGGAATCTGGCGGGAGTGTTTATAGCCATATTGCCGAATCTCAATGTCGATCCGAATCCCTTCATCGAGGGCGGCTCGCTTTTCCGGATGCGAGCGAGGCTATTGGCTTGTACCGGTCCGGCCCGCAATATCGTCCAGTTTCGATTCTCTGAACAATTATCGTATTTGTTGCTCGCTGACCCGGCATGGACGAACGGGACCTTGATCGATCCGCTTCGCTCAGGGGCCACCGCCTTTCGCGATCTCTGGGTGGCTCTGTCGTATCGCCCGATTTTCAAGAATACCCTGGAAAGCATCGGAGATGCCATCATCGATCGTTGCAGTGATCCCCTGCTAAGCCGACAGGTGCGGGAGAATCTCGTATTGAGCGTGGTCGTTGAATGCCTCCGTGCCTATCATGAAAATCACCGTCAGCCGGCAATCAGCAAATCCCGCGTGGTTCAGATGCTCCGTTCTCTCGATGACGAGGCTCGCGCCAGGGCTGCGGAGGTCTTGGCGAGATTCATTCGGGAAGTATCGGATCACGAGTCCGGTCCGGATCTCACGATAAGCGCCGAATCCCTGGTCGACGCTTCCGTGATGCCGTTCCTTGCGGAACTCTGGCCGAAGGAACGCTCCCTGTCCACGCCGGAGGTGGCCAAAGCCTTGGCGGATTTGCCTGCGGCATCCCGCGGCCGTTTCGCCCATGCCGATCGGCCGGTGTTTCCGTATGAACTTGGGGAAGCGCTATCTCAGATCGATCCGAGCCTGGAGGATGATCCGCGCTTCCTGCGGCTTTCGATGTTGATGCATCGAGGATAGGCGCCCGGGTCCGTTCGATTCTCCAGTAAGTTCGACTGGACCATCGCCGGTATTACTTCTCCATCCTGAAATCTCCGGATTGTTCCGCTCCGGATTCGAATCGGTCGATGAAGGTTCCGGTGATATATCCTCCATCCATTATCCCATCCATCTCCAGGGTGTGCTTCAGTTTTTTTCTTTCAACTATTCCCGACACCCTTAAATTTACTTTATTGCCTTCGATGAGATAATCGCCCATCATCATGTTTCCATCTTTGTAGAGGAAGGCTTTTCCCCCGTCTTCAAACGAGATTCTTTGAATCACCGTCAAAGGAGAACCAGGCCCCTCGGTGATCGATATTACGCATGCATATTTTTTTCCCATAACCAGGTCGACTTGTTTTTCGACATCCGGTTCAAAAATCTTCTTCAAGTCCTTGGCAGGTACTCCGAACACGTATTTCCATCCGGATTGTTCACGGCTGAAAATATTCATACCTTCATTCATGGTCACCGAACCATCTTTCCACACTGATTCGGTCGTTCCATATTCGAAAGCAACATTTTCCACAATCACGATCCGTCTTACTTTGTGGTTGTATTCAACCGGTGGATTATTTGATACGACTTTGGCAATCACTTTATGAAATTCATCTTTTTTGAACACCGCCTGCTCCAAGATGAGCATGAAGTCATCATCGGAAGTGATTTTGTCGAAAATCGCAGGCCCTTCGCTTGTTGTCCACATCGGTGAAAACTGATCGATAATTGATCTGATTGACTTTTCATCGGCGGATTCAATTTGCGCGAACAAACGCAATACGCTGGTAGTCAAAATCAATAATAAGGACGCGGAACGAATCTTCATGGATTTCTCCTTTGCTTGCCCTTTGCGCTAATTCATATGATTTGTTATACCCCCCCCCATTGTTTCATATGAATATCCAATCCGTGATTCACCGTCTCAACCTGAATGGATCCTTCAATCATTATTATAGCTTATCCCTGCAAGTTTGGATCTGTTTTTAATTTTTCAATACGCTTGGTAGACCTCGATTAACGGAGTCTGACCCCGCGTCTCCGCAGCCAACCACTACCTCGCCATCCTTGACCACCGTGCCAAGGAAGTTGTGAAGGGCCGGGCCTGAGTAAGGTACATGGACGACATCCTCGCCTGCGCGGGGAGCCCGCGACGAACTGGAGCGGCTTTACGGGGACTGCGGCGGATGCTGCAATGGTGATCTGGCGCTGACCCTGAAACCGAGGATCATCGACCGGGTCGGGCGGGGAGCGCCCTTGCTGGATTTCCTGCCGCAAACTTCAGGGATAAACCTGACCCGGAAGAGCAAGTAACGGTTCCGCGCGCACGCTCCTTCCGCTGGATCTGTTCTTCGGGCGCAACTTCGGACGACAACCGTATGAATCGCGGCGGGAGCTGGACCCCGCAACGCTGATAGCTGGCACTATGTCTCCAAAAAAGCTCAGGGAGGTGATTTGGGTGATAAAAAATATTCTGTCATAGACACGTATTAGAATACGTATTATCTTCATCATTTGAAGAACTTGTCCTCGAGGGAGATTTTGAGGCTGCTTCTCGCCGATGGCTGGTCTATCAAGCATCAGGTCGAGTCCCATGTTCAGCTTGTTCATCCGACAAAGTCCGGGAAAGTAATGATTCCCCATCCAAAGAAAGACCTTGCACCGGGTACCGCGCTCAGTATCGCCAGATAAGCTGGTATTTAGTTGGAGGAATAAGATGCGTGCAGTCATATATCCTGCGTTTTTTCGCCATGTGGATACGGGGGGATACTCCGTGGATTTTCCCGATCTTCCCGGTTGCGCCACGGCCGGTACTACCATCGAAGATGCCGTTTCAGCCGCACGGGAGGCGCTTTCCCTTCACCTCTATGGAATGGCAGAGGACGGAGACCAAATCCCGGGCGCATCAGATCCCTCAAGCATCCCGGCAGAGGAAGGCGCCTTCATCACGATAATTGAAGGACGCCCCGATATGGTCGGCGATGCCATTAAAAACCGGTCGGTGAAGAAAACCCTCACCATCCCCTATTGGCTCAACGAAGAGGCTGAACGACACAAGGTCAATTTTTCCCAAGTGCTCCAGGAAGCCCTCCGGCAGCGGATTGGAGTCTGATCCCGCGCCGCCGCCAGCCGGCATCGTTCGCTGATTTTTGCGAAATATGTTATATTTTACTCATGCGTATTTCGTCATCCCAAATTGAGGCTGTGGTTCGCTTATGTACCACCCGGTTAGGTTACACTCCACGTGTATGGCTTTTCGGTTCACGTCTGCTCGACGATGCCAAAGGTGGCGATTTTGACCTTCTCATTGAGTTGAAAGAAAGACTTCCCTTGCTCCAGGAATTGCAGCTTCAGCATGCGCTGTCCTTGGCCCTGGAACGGAAGGTCGATCTGCTGGTGATCATCCAGGGGCAGGTTGCCGGACCTTGGCAGCGTCTGGCAAGAGCCCGGGGAGTTCAACTTAATGGTGCAGCCTAATCAGGAAGCCTTGGAAATCCTCCATGAAAAACGCGAAGCTTTGGATCGCCTTCGCCAAGGTCTGCTTTTTACCGAATCACGCCTGATGTGGCCCATGACCAATACGGAAAGCTGCGACGCAGAAACGCTGGAAAAGCTTTCCGCGTTCACCGAGCGTTTCGCAAAATTGCAGGATGTTCTGGCGGGCGCCATGCGTCATTCTATTATTTTGCAGGGCGAGAATCCTTTGACTTTCACCGATGTGCTTGCTGTCATGGAAAAACTGGGGATAGTCGAAGATCAACAAGAGTGGATCAATATCCGCTTGCTGCGAAATAAAGCAGCCCACGACTACACCACCGATGGTGAACGTCAGGCGGAATATTTTAACACCCTGCACGCCCAACTGCCTGCTCTGCTTGGGATGACCGAGAAATTCTTGGCTTGGTCTTCGGTGAAAACAGATCCTTTCTGATATCGTTCTGCGCACCGGGGATAATCCCCCAGTGGGGGTAGCGGAAGCCCCCGCAGTGCGCGGCCATCGTGAACGGTTGGCGCGACGCTCGCCAAGGCCTCCTGGTACCCGTCAACCGCCCGCGCGCGAGTAGGCTGAAGCGAGGGGGAGCCGCATTTGAAGGGGTAGGACATGGCGTGTCCTGTCGGGAAACACGTCTGAGAAATCGTTGCAGGGGGTGGCAGGGGAAAGCGCGGACGAACGTTTCCGGAGCCTACTGGCGAGGACCGAGTGAGTCCGTGCTTTCCCCTGCCAGGACCCCCGGTTGATTTCTCCCGCGTGTTTCCCGTTTCGGGATGAACGCGCTCCCCCTTCTACTTCTTCCCTATCGTTTCGAACCCGCAATACGGCACCAGCGCCTTGGGCAGCTTCACGGTGCCGTCCGCTTGCTGGAAGTTCTCCAGCACCGCGATGATGCCGCGGCTGATCGCGATGGCCGTTCCGTTGAGCATGTGGACGTACTTGTTCTTGCCGTCGTCGTCCTTGTACTTGATGTTCAGGCGGCGGGCCTGGAAGTCGGTGCAGTTGGAGGTGGAGGTGACTTCGCCCCATTCGCCGCCGTTGCGGCCGGGCATCCAGGCTTCCAGGTCCCACTTGCGGTAGGCGGGGGCGCCGAGGTCGCCGGTGCAGGTGTCCACCACGCGGAAGGGGATTTCCAGGCCGGCGAAGATTTCTTCTTCCACGGCGCGCAGTTCCTCGTGGAGTTTGCCGGAGTCCTCAGGGAGGCAGTAGGCGAACATTTCCAGCTTGGTGAACTGGTGGACGCGGTACAGGCCCTTGGAGAATTGGCCGGCGGCGCCGGCTTCGCGGCGGAAGCAGTGGGACAGGCCCGCCATGCGCAGGGGCAACTTGTCGCGGGATAGGATCTGGCCCGAGTAGTAGCCGCCGAGGGTGATCTCAGCGGTGCCCACGAGGCAGGAGGCTTCGCCCTCCACGGTGTAGACGTTGGATTCGGCGCCGCGGGGATTGAAGCCGATGCCTTCAAGGATCTCTTCCTTGGCGATGTCGGGGGTGATGAAGGGGGTGAAGCCGCGCTTGACCAGGATGTCCAGGGCGTAGCGCACCAGGCCGAGTTCCAGGAAGACGCCTTCGTTCTTCAGATAATAGAACTTGGTGCCGGAGACCTTGGTGCCCGCGTCGAAGTCGATGATGTCCAGGTCCTGGCCGAGCTGGACGTGGTCCTTCGGTTCAAAGCCGAACTTGGTTGGCGTGCCGACGCGCTTGACTTCCGGGTTCTCGGTGTCCAGCCTGCCGACGGGGGCTTCGGGGTGGGCCATATTGGGGATCCTGCGGCCCTCGGTGTCCAGCTCCTTCTCCACGGCGGCGAGCTCCGCCTCGGCGGTGGCGATGTCGTCCTTGAGCTTCTTCCCGTCCTCTATGAGCTTGGCGCGCGCGTCGGCTTCCAGCTTGGCCTTCATGGAAGAGGCGTTGGCGTTGCGTTGCTGCTGCAGGGACTGCAGGGCGCCGACGAGTTCGGCGCGGCGGTCGAAGAGGCGGACGACGGCGTCGGCGTCGGCCTTCATGTAGCGGTCGGCGATGTTCTTCTTGACCGCGGCGAGGTTTTCCTTGATGAATCGGTAGTCGAGCATGATGGGGAGTGTAGCGCGGGGCGCGGAGGAGCGGCAAGGGCTGGGCGGGCTGGCTGGCTGGCTGGCTGGCTCACACCCCCTGCTTCATGGCCCCGAGCGTCACCGCGGTGATGGGAAGGGCGAGCAGGAAGGTGGCCAGGTCGGCGACCGCCTGGCTGGCTTGGATTCCGGGAAGCCCGAAAATCCGCGACAGCAGCAGGAGCGCGGGCATGAAGGCGAGTCCCTGCCTGGACAGGGCCAGGAGTGACGCCCTCCAGGGTTGTCCTATGTACTGGAACATCATGTTGGACATGACGATGAAGGCGGTGAGGGGCATGGTGATGCACTGCGCCCTGAGCGTGAAGGCTCCGATCCGGACCACCTCCGGATCGTCGCGGAACAGGCGGACGAAGGCAGGGGCGAAGGTCCATGCGGTCGCGGCGAATACGAGAAGGCCGGCGGTCCCGACCTTCACCGAGAACCAGAAAGCCCGGAGCACCCGGTCGCGCCGGCCTGCGGTGTAGTTGAAGGCGGCGACCGGCTGGAAACCCTGGCCGAAGCCGATGAGCACCGAGCTCATGAAGAGCATAATCCGGGTCACTATGGTCATCCCCGCGATCGCCGTGTCTCCGTAGCCGCCGGCGGCGGCGTTCAGCATGACGGCGGCCAGGCTGGCGACGCCCTGCCGGAAGAAGGTGGGCATCCCCGACTTCAGGATCTCCCTGTGCATCTCCGGCTCCAGGGTAAAATTCGCCGGAACCAGGCGCAGCGCGCTGCGCCGCATCAGGTAGTGGGAAAGCAGGATGGCGAAGCTGATGAGCTGGCTCAGGACGGTGGCGATCGCGGCGCCCTTTATCCCCATGCCCAGCGTGAACATGAAAATGGGATCCAGGACGATGTTGATGACGGCACCGGTCGTGATGCCTATCATGCCCAGCACCGCGCTGCCTTCGGAACGCAGGCAAACGTTCATGACGAAGGATGCGGCCATGAACGGGGCGCCCAGCAGGATGAAACGCCCGTATTCCCGCGCGTAGGGCAGGATGGTTTCGGTGGAACCCATCGCCCGCATGAGCGGATCCAGGAAGAGTTCCCCGAATACCGTGATGAGCGCCCCGCACGCCGCCGCGGTGAAGAAGGCCGTGGATACGGTCCGGCTGGCCTGGTCCACTTCCTTGCGGCCCAGGAGCCGGGAGACGGGACTGCCGGCGCCGACCCCGAAGGTCATGCCCACCATCTGTATGAAGGACATGAGCGGGAATACTATTCCGACGGCGGCGGTCGCGCTGGTATCTATCCTGCCGACGTAATATGTGTCCGCCATGTTGTACAAGGCGGTCACCAGCATGCTCGCGATGGTGGGCAGGGCAAGGGCCGGGATGAGCCGGGAAACCGGCTCCGTCGTCATGCGCCGGAACCGTTCCTCAGGATCGTTGCGGATGGTCATGCGGATGCTCCCGGGGCCATGATAGCCGCACGGGAGAGCATCCGCAAGCGGAACTTACGGGAGAGCGATATCGGCGGTCGTCGCCTGCGCGCTGACCACGACGATGTCGCTGGCGACCTGGACGACGGAGCCGTCAGCCGGATCCACGAGCACGAGGTCGTAGCTGCCGGCATCCATGAAAGCGAGGGTGTAGGATCCGAGGCCGTCTGCATCCAGTCCGTCCTCGCCGACGATAACGCTGGTATACGCGTCGTCGAACTCGGGCGAGTCGACGGTGTCCGCGGGGTCCGCGAAGGTATCGGCGGCGATGTCCGCATCGGCTACCGAAGCGTACGCGTATACCGAATAGCCGGCGGGCGCCGTTCCCCTGATTTCTCCGGCTTCGTTCTCCACGATCGCCCTGAGCGTCGGCTTCATCTTGTAGCCCTGGCCGGCGGTGTAGACGAGCGATTTGCGCACGTCGAAGTCAACGACTATGGAAATAGTGCCGGAGAGCGGGATGTCGAAGGCGTTGACGATCTTCAGGCCGGTGCTGGAGGAGAGGGTGACGGGATGACGGGCGGCATCCGCCGCGTCGTCGGTTTCCACGAGCTCGATGGAGCCGACGCCGAAACGGATCTGGTTGATGCGGGTGCCGCCTGAGAGTTCCAGGGAACCGAGGGCGTCGCTCAAGCCTCCGGTAAGCGAAAGGAGCTCGTATTCCTTGGTCGCATCGATCGGCACTTCCGTCCAGCCGCTGCCGTCCTCGCCTGCCGCGCTGGATTCATTGATCTCCAGCGATGAAAACGTGACGTAGACTTCCTTGACGGAATCCGAGGCGACCGGCGCGTCGGTAATCGAGAAATCCACGACCGCCGTATCGGCGGCCGAATCCGAACAACCTGCCACCGAAAACGCGAAGAGCGAGAGGGCGGCGAGCGCGAGTAACGGTACGAATGCTTTCCTGGTCATGGTATGCCTCCTGAAAAAGATATGAAGGGATACTCCGCCTCAAGCGATCCGGTTGCGGCCGAAAAGAAAAATTGATATAGCCGGTCGATCGGTCTATATTGTTCCGCATGCCGCCGCCCGTTCCCGATGAAACCGAGCTTTCCAATATCCACCGGGTGCTCGCGGGCGACGCGTCGGCTTTCCGTTCCGTCGTCCTGAAATACGGCGACCGCGTGCTTTCCTTCTGCCGATCGCGTGCCGCGTCAGAGGAGGAAGCGGAAGATCTGGCCCAGGAAACCTTCCTGCGCGCTTTTCGTTCACTCGGATCGTACCGGCTCGGGACTTCCTTCGCCGCCTGGCTTTTCGCGATCGCGGCCAACCGGGTCCGGACCCGCTGGGCCCGCCTTTCCTTCGATAAAAGGAAGAAAGACCGTCTGAAAATCGAAGCCGGCGCCGCGCGGGCGAACGATCCCGAGGACGAGGCTCTCCGGAATCTCCAGGCGGAGGCGATCCGGTCGGCCGCGGCGGGCTTGCCGGCGGATTTGCGGAGCGCGGTCGAATTGTATTACTTCGCGGAGCTATCGGTCGCGGAATGCGCCGCGGTGCTGGGCGTCGGGGAAGAGGCGGTCAAGTCGCGCCTGTTCCGCGCACGGAAGAAATTGAGAATCGCTCTCGAATCGAGCAACCCGAACGGCTCGGAAGGGGTATAGTTATTTTATGGAATGCGTGACGGTTGCGGGTCTCGCGGACTCGTGGGAAAAGGGAGAGCTCCTCGATCGCCGGGAGCTGGAGGACGCGCGGACCCACGCCCTTTCCTGTCCCGCCTGCCGATCGCGCTTCGGTTCCCTGCTGGAGCTCGCATCCCGGGATTCCGTTGACTCCCGGGATGTCGGGGGCGCGGGGGGCGCGGGGGGCGAGCGCGCTACTTCGTCGCCGGCGGCGGAAGTGCTGGCCGACCGCGTGATGGCGAGACTCGGCGCCGATGCGATGCCCGATCGCAGGATTGTCCGCCGTTTCCGTCCCGGACTGCGGGTGTTGTCCGCCGCGGCCGCGGCGCTCGTGGTCATCGCGTCGGTTGGCATCCTGGTCGGGCGGGGCGGCGTG
Organism: Treponema sp.; assembly: GCA_003527485.1. Classification (GTDB taxonomy): domain Bacteria; phylum Spirochaetota; class Spirochaetia; order Treponematales; family Breznakiellaceae; genus UBA12037. Next base: position 60,140 of record DPXI01000017.1, read on the forward strand.
GACACGACCGTCGTGCGGTTCAGCCTGGAGGCGCCCGAAGCCAGTTCCGTACTGCTGGCCGGAAACTTTTCAGGATGGACTTCGGACGGCTTGAACCTGGAAAGAACCGGAAACGGATTATGGGAGATCGAAATCCGCCTCAAGCGCGGCCGTACGTATACGTACAACTTCCTCGTGGACGGCCAGTCCTGGGTAGTGGACCCATCGGCGGCCGATAGGATCGAGGACGATTTCGGCGGCGAAAGCGCGCTACTCAGGCTTTAGGGGGGAATATGGCTCGAATACGCCGATCGCGCATCATCGCGTTCGCTCTCGTCTTTTCCGCATCGGCCGCCGCGGCAATCGCCGGCGACGACTTTTTGCCATCCCCCCTGGCGTTCGCGATCGCGCGGGCGGAACTCGCGGCGGCGGGCGGCCCGGCGGAGGAGTCCAAGATACTCGCCTTCGCGCAGGGGGCCGAACGCAAGATGCGTTTCGGTTTAAGCGCCCAGGAAGCGCGGGCCGAATTGCGGCGCTTCCTTCGCCTTGAATCGGCGCGCGGCGCGAAGACCGCCAAACGGATGGATGCTGAATTGAAAAGGAGTGAACGGGGACATTCGGGGGCACGCGCGGTTTCGGCCGGGGTTCCCGGCGGAAAGTCCGGCACCTCCACTGACGGAAAGAACGGCGGGCCCGGAAAAGGACAAAACGTCGAATGAGAAGGCGGCCGACGGCCTTGGCCGTCCTGTCGGCGCTCCTCATATACTCGGCGGATGCGGGCGAGCTTGACCTATGGCTTTCCCGTTCCGCCGAGGCGCGGCCCTACGAAGCGATCGCGGGAAATTTGCGGGAAATCGTTGCCGGCGCCGCGGCCGACGGAGTCGCCGAACGCCTGTTGCTCGACCGGATCGTCGAAGGCGCCCGGAAAAAGGCCAGCGCCGACCGCCTGTTGCAAGCAGTGGAGGCGGAAGCGGACAGGCTCTCCTTTCTCGCAAGATCGCTGGCCGAGGGCTGGCCCGATACCAACGCGAAGCGCAGGGAGACGGTCCTGGCGGAACTTTCCCTCGCCCTCCGTTCCGGCGTCGACCGGGAGGAATGGGGAAGGGCGTCGCGCTCCGTCCTGGACGCGAAAGGCGCGCCCGAGCGGGCGGTCGCCATCGTCGATCTCCTCGCGTCGATCGATCCCGCCCGCCTGATCCCCGCGGAGGATCGGCTGGCTCTCGTCGGGGCGATCGCCGCTTCCCGATTCCGCACCGATTCCATCGATTCGCTTGTCGCCGTCTTCACGCGAGGCCGCGCGCGCGGCCTCTCACCGGCTCTTGTCGCACGCGCCATCGCGGAAGGGCTTGCGGCGGGGGGGAATCTGGCGAGCGTGGACCGTGTACTTGAAGGCTACAGGAGGGATCGATGATACGATCGAAATTCGGGCGGATATCCTTGGTCGCCGTCGCCATCCTGATCGGCGGCGCCGCGCGGGGGGAAGCGGAAACCGCCATCGCGGTCGGCGCGATGCTGGATTCCGCCGTGCCCGACGCCGTCGCCGCGACCGCGGGCGGGAGCCTGGAAGCGTCCAGGATTTCCGGCGCAATCGCGTACCGCGGAGACGCGGTAACGGAGATCGCCTTCGACCAATACGGCATCCGCGAGTATTCCGCTTCCCTCGGCGCCGGTTTCTCGGCCGCGAAGTCTTTCTTCGTCGCCGGCCTCTCCTTTGATGGCGAAGCCTCGGAGATCGAAGGTCTCCGCTCACTGTCCGCGGGCATCGCCGCTCCGTTCTCCTGGAACGGATTCGACGCGTCGCTGTCCTTCGTCCCGGATGCCAGTTTCGAGTTCCTGGACGATCCTTCGGCGACCTTCGCCGCGGAAGCTGCCGTATCCCTGCTCGCCGCGGATTTCGTCCTGAAGCCCGGCATCGCCGTTTCGGTGGAGACCTTCGATGCCGGCGGCCGGACCGTGGAGACGCGTCCTTCGCTCGGCGCGGTCTGGTATCCGGGATTGCCGCTTTCCGCCGATCTCTCGGTCTGGTGGCGCCGCGTCGAGGACGAGGCGGGCGCCGTCTCCGACGAGTATCCGGCTTCCCTGAGCGTCACCGCGGTACCGTTCGCTTGGCTTTCGGCATCCCTCCAGGGAGACGCGCTCATGGACGGAAGCGTCTTGCTCTCGTACGGAATCGCCGCCGCTTTTGAGTTTTCCCGCGAGAGCCCGGATGCCTGGAGCCTCAGTTTCCCGTTCGCCTTTTCCCTCGGCTGGTCGGCGGACGGGAACGGCGTTTACTCGACGAGCCTCTCGGCGGGCATGAGGTGGCGGCGCTAGCCGTAGACCTTCAGCTCGCCCGCCACGAAGGCCCGCGGCGCGGTTTCCCCTTCGACCAGCAGCATCAGCTCCCCGCCTTCCCCGATTCCGGCGAGAACGCCTTCCACGAGGTCGCCCGAGTCGGCGGCTCCCGCCTCGAAGCGGACCATTTCCCCTCTGCGGAAGAGGCGGCTTTCCAGCGACTGGCGCCAGGATGCGCCCGCGGCCGACCTGTCGTCGCGGAGGGCGGCGAGGCGGACCAGGAAGGCTCGCAGCAGGTCTTCCCGCGCGACGGAGGTCCCCGCCTCGCGGACCAGGGAAGTGGCTTTGGCTTCCAGTTCTACGGGGAAGCTGGCCTGCGACAGGTTGATTCCGACTCCGACGAAGACCGCCTTCCCGTCGCCTTCGCACAGCACTCCGCAGATCTTCCGCGCGCGGGACGGCGCGGTTCCTTCGGCAGCGCTGGTGACCGTGCCGGTGACCGTGCCGGTGGCCGCGCCGGTGACCATGCCGGTGGCCGCGCCAGCCACCAGGATGTCGTTCGGCCATTTGACGAGTACGCGGCCTCGCAGCGAGGGCGCAACGTCCTCCAGGGCGAGGGCGACGGCCAGGCCGACGCGGAGGGTCAGGGCGCGGGGGAGGGCGGCGATGGAAGGGTAGCGGAGGATGGTGGTGCACAGCAGACCCATTCCGGCTTCCGCGGTCCAGGTCCTGCCCGCGATCCGGCCCCGGCCGGCTATCTGGACGTCAGCGACGACGACGGTTCCGTCCGCGGCTCCGGCGGCGGCGAGGGCGCGCCCTTCGTCCATGGTGCTCCCGGTCCGTTCGACCAGATAGACCGGTCCCCCGAGCGCGTTCTCCAGCGGTATCGTAGTCATGCCAAGAACCTAACCGTGCCTGCGACGGCGGTCAACCGGCGGGCGACCTACGGCGACCGGTCGCCGCCGCAGGTTGCGCTCGCGCTCCGGCGGCGCGATACTCATAGCCATGACGACCATCGTTCCCCTGAAGCTCGGTTTCGTGAACGCGTTCCTCATCCGTGGCCGGACCCTGGCCCTCGTCGATTCCGGCTATCCGGGCATGGAAGGCGCCATCCTGCAGGCCATACGCAATGCGGGGGAAGATCCCGCGTCCCTGGCGCTCATCGTGGCCACCCACGGCCACGCCGACCATTACGGATCCGCGGCCGCGCTGCGGAAGATCACCAAGGCTCCGATAGCCTGCGGCGACCTGGATGCGGGAGAGATCGAACTGGGCGAGAACCGCCACCTGGATCCCGTCGGCCGATCGGGCCGTTTCGCCCGCTTCTTCTTCCGCTTCGCTGGCGGCCGCTACCGATCCTCCGCGACGGCTCCGGACATCCTGTTCTCCGGTCCGGCATCCATGGAACGCTGGGGCCTGGACGTCTCGGTGGTGCCGGTTCCCGGCCATACTCCGGGCTCCATCGCGGTCCTGCCCGGCGCTTCCACCGCGGAGCGCTGGGGGGAACTTCAAAAGGGAGGTTTGGGGCGATTGCCCTGGGCGATCGCCGGGGACCTCCTTTCCGGCCGTTTCCTCGCGCCGAGGGAGGTCCGCCTGCCCCTCTTCGCCTGGGACCTCCGTTCGATGGCTTCCAGCCTCCGTTCCCTCGCCCTCGCCGAGACGGTCTATGTGGGCCACGGGGGTCCGCTGCGCGGCGAAGCGCTGACAGCCCTCGCCGACCGTGCGGAGCGGGAAGCCGCGATCCGCGACGGAGGCCGTTGACGGGCGGCCCCCCGGCCCGCGTTCCCGCGGTCCGCGGCCCCGCGGCCCGCGGGCTTCCGCCGATAACGGCGGAGGAGCCGGCCATCCTCGTGCTTGGTTCCTTCCCGAGCGCCGCGTCTCTGGCCCGGCGCGAATACTACGGCTTCGAGCGGAACCAGTTCTGGCAGCTCGTCTCGATCGCGCTCGGAACCGTCGAGCCGCAAGGGTATCCTGAAAAACTGAAGCTTCTGGCCGATTCCGGTATCGCGGTATGGGACGTTATCGGGGAGTGCGTACGGGCGGGGAGCCTGGACCAGGCGATACGGAACGCGCGGCCCAATCCGATACCCGGTTTCGCGCTATCCTTCCCGCGCCTGCGCCGGATCGTGGTCAACGGTTCGGCCGCGGCCGCGTACTTCGTCCGTTTCTTCCGGACCGGTGCGCCCATCCCGCTCGCGGGGGAAGGCATCCTTGAATGGAAACCGGCCGCGGACGGAGGCATCCGGCGGACCGTGCAACTGGTCCGCGTGCCATCCTCCAGCCCGGTGCCCAGCCGCGCCTTTCGTCGCCTTGCGGACAAGGAAGCCGCCTGGCGGGTTGCCTTCGACCTCACGCTCTAGAAGAAGCGGCTCGCGGCGAAGCGGCTCACCGCGAAGCGGCCGAGTCCCGCGGCCTGGAACCAGAGCAGCGCGCAGATTCCTGCCTGCATGATCCGCCAGGTCCGCGGCCGGCTCAGGACGGGCGCGAGGATGCGCCCGAAGAGGCTCAGGCCGAAGAACCACAGAAGGGAGGCGCAGAGCGCGCCGCCGAGGAAGGACCAGCGCTCGTTGCCGGGGAAGCGGCTGCCGAGGCTGCCCATCAGCACGACGCCGTCCAGGTACACGTGGGGATTGAGCAGCGTGACGGCCATGGTCGCTGCCAGGGCCTTCCCGAGCCCTTCCTTCCCGGAGCTATCGGCGTCCGCGACCAGGGCTCCGTTTCCGAAGGCGGCGCGCAGCGAGCGCAGGCCGTACCAAGCCAGGAACAGGGCGCCGGCGGCCGACGCCAGCGCGAGCGCGGTGCGGTCGGAGGCGAAGGCCGCGCCGAGTCCGCCGACCCCGAGCGTCATGAGTACGACGTCGCTGAGGAAGCAGGCGAGGGGGATGGCGACCGGGTGATCGCCCCGCATCCCCCGGGTCAGCACGAAGACGTTCTGCGCCCCGATCGCGACTATGAGTCCAAGGCCCGTACCGAATCCCGTCAACCAGATCATCATCATCACAGGAAAGTAGCCGATCGGGTCTCATTTGTAAAATTAATAATTTTAAGTACTCATAAGATGTGCTAATGTATTGCATGCTCGATTTTCGTTCGCTGGAAGCCTTCGCGGCGGTGATCTCCGAAGGCGGTTTCGAAAAGGCGGGGACCGCGCTCGGCCTTACGCAATCGGCAGTTTCCCAGCGGGTGAGGCAGCTTGAGCAGTTCGCGGGCGCGGTCCTTGTCGTCCGGGAAAATCCGCCGCGCGCGAGCGCGAGCGGCGAGCATCTCCTGCGCCTGTACGCCCAGACCCGTTCCCTGGAAACCGAGGCTCTCGCCGGGGCCAGGGGAGCGCCTGCGACAGGCTTCGAGCAGATGACGATAGCGGTGAACGCCGACTCCCTCGCGGTCTGGTTCCTGGAGGCGACGCTTCCCTTCTGGCTTTCGCGGCCGGCGCTGTTCGACCTGCGCGTGGACGACCAGGAGCGGACGCTGCGCTTCCTGAAGTCGGGCGAGGCCTGCGCGTGCCTGAGCGCCCGTGGGGAAAGCGTCGTAGGCTGCATTTCCACGCGCCTTGGGGCCATGGAGTACCGGCTCTGCGCCGCCCCAGCATACGCCGCGCGGTTTTTTCCGGACGGCTTCACCGCCGGGTCCGCGGCTTCCGCTCCCGTGATCCACTACAACCGCGATGACGGCCTGCAGCGCATGGCCCTCCGCGCCTGCTTCGGAGCCGCCGCCCCCGAGCCCCCCGCGTACTACCTGCCTTCGACCGAACGCATTTTCGATACCGTGAAGGCGGGGATCGGCTACTGCATGATCCCGCGCGTGCAGGCCGAAGGCGCGCTGCGCGTCGGCGACCTCGTCGAGCTCTCTTCCGCCGCCCGCACCCGCGTCGACCTCTTCTGGCACCGCTGGTCCCTCGTCTCCGCTTCCCTCGATGAGCTCACCGGACTTCTCGTCCGCAAGGCGGGAGAATATCTGGAGGTGTAGGCCGACCCCCGCTCGCCACCGTCCTCCGTGCCGGCGCCGCCTTCGCGCCGTCCGCGCCTCGCCTCCGTCCGCCTAGCGTATCCGGAAAACCGCCTGCACGCCGACGCGGAGTTCGGTCTCTCCGGGGGAAACCGCGCTGGACGCGTCCGCGCTCCGCACCATGGCTTTCAGCTGGATCGAGGGGAGGGGACCGGGAAAGGCTATCCCGATATCGATAAGTGATTCCAGTTCGCCGAGCGTGACGCCCGTCGCCTCCGCGAGGATGCGCGCCTTCGCGATCACCGACTTTACCGCGGCCTGGCGCGCGGCTTCCTCGGCCGCGGCGCGGTCCTCCAGCACGAATTCGACTCCCCAGAGTTGGTTGGCTCCCGCCTCCACGGCGGCGTCGATGACGGGGCCGAGCGTATCCATGTCGCGTACGGCGACGGCCAAGCCGTTCGTCACCCGGTAGTAGCCCTGTTTTTCCGATTCTTCGATATCCGGCTGGTAGGGCTGTTCGAACTGGACCGAGAAATTGATGGTCGTCTCGTCCTTTTCCGCTACTCCGGCGTCCCGCAGGGCGGAGCGGATCGCGGCCATCAGGTCGCGGTTCTCAGAGAAGGCGTCCTTCACCGAGGGAGCGCGGGTCTCCGCACCTAGCCGCACAAGGGCCAAGTCTGGCCGCACGACGGAGACGCCCTCGGCGCTCACCGTTATGGTACGGGGACGGGCGCTTTCCGCCGAGGGCGCGGCGAAGGAAGGCGTGGCCACGGCCAGCGCGAACAGGACCAGCGTCAGCGTATTATAGGTATTCTTCATTTGATTCCGCCTTTGGTAGGATTATGCGGCATCCGGCCATGACCGTAAAGCGGGCCGGATACCGTCTTTGCCAGCACCGCGTTGCCTGCCCCTTGTTGCCCGCACGGTACGGCCGGCTCGGCTTGACAGGAGCATGCGTTGGGGCAAGACTGCTCCGAGCAGGAGCCCATCACGAAAACCTGGAAAAAAACCCTATATGCCGTCTGGTTGGGCGAAGTGCTCTCCATCGCCGGATTTTCTACATCAACGCCGATCATTCCCTTTTTTCTGGAGGACCTGGGGATCCGCGATCCGGGGCAGCTCAAATTATTCGTCGGACTTGTCCAGGCGATTCCCGCGATCAGCCTTGCCGTCATGGCTCCCATCTGGGGCAGCCTGGCGGACAACTACGGCCGGAAGCCCATGCTCCTGCGCGCCATGTTCGGCGGCGCCATCATCATGGTGCTCCAGGGCCTGTCCGTTTCTCCCTGGCAACTGCTGGCGCTCAGGACCCTCCAGGGTGCGATAACCGGAACCGTCGCCGCCGCCATGGTGTTCGTCGCTTCCGCCTCCCCCGAGGAGGAGCGGGGCTATTCCATGGGCCTGTTGCAGATGGCCATTTTTCTGGGAAGTTCCCTGGGACCGCTGTTCGGCGGCTACCTGTCGGACGCCTTCGGGCACCGCATGAATTTCTTCGCCACCGCCGGGCTCCTTTTCCTGGCGGGGGTGGTCGTCTCCCTGTTTGCCGTTGACGACTTCGTGCCTCCTGTGAACCGGAAATCGGTTTTTCGCAGCCTCGTTCCCGATTTCAGCCCCCTTGCGGGCAGCGGGTCGCTGGCCCTCTGGACGCTCCTGGCCGTCGTCGCGGCGGACCAGATCGCCGGAAGCATCCTCTCTCCGTTCCTGCCCCTGTTCATCAAGAGCCTCTCGACCACATCCGCCCATGTCGCCTCGGACACCGGTCTGGTGCTGGCCCTCGGAGCCGTCGCGGCTTCCGTGGCGGCGGTGCTCATCGGAAAGATCAGTTTCCGCCTGGGGTACCGGCGGACCCTGATCTTCTGCATGGGAGGGGCGGCCCTCTTTACTTTTCCCCAGGCCTTCGTCCGCACAACCACTCAATTGATCGTGCTGCGGATCATCAGCAATTTCTTCATCGGAGGCAACATGCCCTCGGTGAACGCCCTCATCGCGATGAGGACGCCGCAGGGCAAGCAGGGGAGCATCTACGGCCTGCGCAGTTCCATCGCATCCATAGGCGCGGGCGTGGGTCCTGTCATCGGGACGCTCGTCGCGCTGAGCTTCGGCTATCCCGCGGTATTCATCGCCACGGGCGTCGTGCTCGCCTTTTCCGGCATCGCGGTGCCGGCCTTCGTTTCCCTCCGGGAAGGACGGATCCATGAAGGACGGACCATGAAGGCTGATCCGGGGAACGGGCCATGAGGATCCTTTCGGTGCAGCGGATCTGGAACCGGGCGCCCCACAGCGCCTTCACCGATCTGGCGCGCTTCGGGGACCGCTGGTACTGCGCCTTCCGCGAAGGGCGGGCCCACGCCGGACAGGCTGGGAAGGTGCGCGTCATCGCCTCGGACGATGCGCGTATCTGGGAAAGCGTCCACCTTGCCGCCGTCCGCGGGACGGACCTGAGGGATCCGAAGCTGTCCGTCACGGGCGACGATCGGCTCATGCTCCTTATGGGCGGGACGCGGATCAGTAACGGGGAGCCGGTCGGCCGCCGTCCCCTGGCCGCCTTTTCGACCGACGGCCGTATCTGGTCCGCGCCGGAGCCCATCCTGTCCGAAGGCGACTGGCTCTGGCGCGCGGACTGGCGCGACGGCCGCGCCTTCGGCGTCTCGTACCGGCTGAAAAGCAAGCGCACCTGGGAACTGGATCTGTTCGAAACCGGGGACGGCCTGAACTACCGGAAGGTCTGCGTGATCCCGGTCCGGGGAAAACCGAACGAAACCACCGTGAGGCGGGACGCGGACGGACGCATGACGGCCTTGATCCGCCGGGAAGGCGGCGACAAAATGGGGCTCATCGGCACGAGCCGGGAACCCTACACGGATTGGGCCTTCCGTTCCGCCGGAAAGCGCCTGGGGGGGCCGAACTTCATCATCCTGCCGGACGGGAGCATGGCTGCCGGAACCCGCATCATCCGGAAGAACGGGAAAGGCGGACTCGTGGCCCGGATGGGGCTTGGCTTCCTTGAGTCCGGCGCCCCCGAGGCTCCCGGGCGCGGCGGCCGCGGCCGTGGCGAAGGCCGCCGTGGCGAAGGCGGCCGCGGCGAAGGCAGCCGTGTCGGCGGAGACGGTGGGCGCGGCGGCGGGCTCTCCATCAACCTGGAACTCCCGTCCGACGGCGACTGCTCGTATCCGGGACTGGTCTGGTTCCAAGACACGCTTTGGGTGAGCTACTATTCGTCCCACGAAGGGAAGGCTTCGATCTATCTGGCTTCCGTAGCGCTACGGGATTAGTGTCACGAAGCTTGTGGAAACGCGGAACCCTCTTCCTTGACCGCACGCCGGGCGGGGTGCTAGACTGAGTCCATAAGCCGGCGGAAGGCGGAGCCGTCCGCCCTCTCCGCCGGTCCCCGAAATCGGAATCCCGAAACATTCGACCCTGGAGCGTGCATTGTTCCTCAAGAGCCTTGATATTCTGGGTTTCAAATCCTTCGCAGACCGCACCCGCGTGGAATTCGCCGACGGCATCACCGCCCTGCTCGGGCCGAACGGCTGCGGGAAGTCGAACGTCGTGGACGCCATCAAATGGGTGCTCGGCGAGCAGGCATCCAAGTCCTTGCGGGCAGAGAAGATGGAGGACGTCATCTTCAACGGTACGGAGACGCGGAAGGCGCTCAACGTCGCGGAAGTGACCCTCACGCTGGCGAACGAGACGGGCCTCCTGCCCATCGACATGCCCGAAATCCAGATCAAGCGCCGCCTTTACCGCTCCGGTGAGAGCGAATACCTCATCAATTCGACCCCCGTCAAGCTCAAGGACGTGCGGGAGCTCTTCTGGGACACGGGCGTCGGCAAAGCCGCCTATTCGGTGATGGAGCAGGGCAAGATCGACCAGGTGCTGTCCTCCAAACCGGACGAACGGCGTTACCTCTTCGAGGAAGCCGCCGGCATCACGCGCTTCAAGGTGCGCGGCGCCGAGGCCGAGCGCAAGCTGGAGCGGACCGAAGAGAACATGAAACAGGTGGAGGGCATCCTCGGCGAGGTCAAGCGCTCCTACGATTCGCTCAAGGTTCAGGCCGACAAGACCCTGAAATACCGCGCGCTGCGCGAGGACATCTTCCAGAGCGAACTGGACATCCAGCTGCTCAGGCTCAAGCAGTTCAACAGCGAACGCGACAGGCGGGCCGAGGAGCTTACGTCCCGTACGGTGGAGCGCGACAAGATCCGCGGCGAGATCGATTCGATCAACCATTCGCTGGAAGAGAACATGGATGTCGTGAACTCCATGGAAGAGCAGCTGGTCGAGCGGCAGAAGCTGATTTACGGCCTGGCCGTGGAGAAGAACGCCAAGGAGAAGGAAGCCAAGCTCCTTGTGGAACAGCGCGCCGAGACCAAGGCGAAGATCGGACAGAACGAAGGCCGCGAGAAGGCCGTAAAGATAAAGATCGAAGAACTCCTGGAAGACGCCGAGGAACAGGAGGGCGTGGTCCGGGACCTGAAAAAGCGCCTTGAGGACATAGAGAAGAATATTTCTTCCTTCGAAGAGAACGTCGCCCTGGCCTCCGCGCGCATCGGGGACAACGACGCAGCCTCGCGCAGGGCCCAGGACGACATAGTACGCCTGGAAGCCGATCGGGCCCTGCTGGAAACGGAACTGGAATCGATCACCGACGACATCGTCGCCGAGCTGGACGCGGGGCTCAAGGAAGCCGGCTATTCCGCCCAGGACCGCCGCCGCGCCGAGGAGGATCTGGATACGGTCCTCTCCCGGCTGCGGACCCTGCTTTCCGGCCGCGAATCCCTGTTCCGCGACTTCGCCGACGCCGTCGCCCGCGCCCAGGCCGGCGGCGCCCTGCCGTCCGCCGCCGAGCTGCGCAAGATAGCGGACGGCGCCGTAGCCGCACTCGGCGAGGGCGCCCGCTACGCCGACGAGGCGCGCGTCCTCTTCGACTCCTACCGGAAGGCGAGCCCGTCCTTCCTGGACGATTTCCTGGCGCCCGAAGGCATCATCACCCGCAAGAGGACCTTGGACGCAAAGGTCCGCGCCTCCAAGGACGCGGTCGCCGAGCGGCGCGAACGCATCTCCGCCCTGCGGGCGGAGAACGACGGACTCGGCGTAAAGATCGACGAGTACCGCAAGACCCTGGAGGAACTCCGCGTCAACCGCGTGCGCATGGCCACCCAGGCCCAGGCGGCCGAAGAGCAGGCCCGCCTCATCCGGCGCGAGCTGGCCGGCCAGGAAGGCATGCTGAAGACCGTGCAGGACGAGCTCTTCCTTGAGCGCAAGCGCCTGGACGACATCGTCGAGCGCATCGAGGAAGCCGAATCCGACATCGCGGAGATCGAAGCGCGCGGGCGCAAGCTCAGCGCCGAACTGGAAAAGCTTGAAAAGGACATCAACGCGCGGAACGGCGACGTCGCGGGCAAGCAGGAGACCATCAAGAAGCGGATGGCCGAACTGGGCAGGGTCCAGCAAATCCTTGAGAAGCTGCACCTGGACCTCGTGACCACCGAAACCGAGATCCGCAACATCCAGGACAACTTCCGGGAGACCCATTCGCGCGACCTCATGGAGTTCGAGGAGCGGATGTTCACGATCGTCACGCCGACCGCCGAACTGCGCGACAAGCTCGCCGCCGCCCGCGCCTCCCTGAAGGAACTCGGTTCGGTCAATCTCATGGCCCCCGAGGAATTCGTGGAGGCCAAGGAGCGCTACGACTTCCTGAACGGCCAGCTGCAGGACCTGAAAAAAGCCAGGGACGACCTTGAGCGCATAACCGCGGAGATCCGCGCGGAATCCTCCGAACTCTTCATCGCCACGTACAACAAGATCAAGAAGAACTTCCACAACATGTTCCGTCGCCTCTTCGGCGGCGGCCGCGCCGAACTGCGCCTCACCGATCCCAACCACGTGCTGGAGTCGGGCATCGAGATCTACGCCCAGCCGCCGGGCAAGAAGCTGGAGAACATCACCCTGCTTTCCGGCGGCGAAAAATCCATGACGGCCGTCGGCCTCCTGTTCGCCACCTACATGGTCAAGCCTTCCCCCTTCTGCCTGCTGGACGAGATCGACGCCGCCCTGGACGAGGCCAACGTCCTCCGTTTCGTTCAGCTTCTGCGCGAATTCGGGAGCGCGAGCCAGTTCATCGTCATCACCCACAACAAGAAGACGGTCACCGGGGCACGTACCCTGCTCGGCGTGACCATGGAAGAGTCCGGGGTGACCAAGGTCATATCCGTCCGCCTGGAGGCCGAGGACGGCTCGGTTCCGGAAACCGTTCCGGAAGCCGAGTCCTACGAGGATGAGGAGGTCGAAGAGGAGCAGGGCATGGAACTCCCCATCGGCATCGACGATCCCCGCAAGGTTTCCGAGGAGACACTCCATCCCATCCGCTCCGCCCGCCGCGGCGCGGCCGCGCTTGCGGCGAGGATCGCGAGCGAAGGGGCAGAGGAATAGGGACCGAAAAGCGCGCGCGGGCTTGCCGCCAACCAAGTTGGCGTATATTATGATAAACGCCAATTCAATTGGCGTTTATCATAGAATGCTTGAGGGAAAGATGGCGAAATTATATATCGCCAGAGCCTTGGATCTGGCAAGCCTGATCGGTGAACGCTCGCTCTTTCTGTTCGGCCCCCGCCAGACGGGAAAATCGTCGTATATACGTGAAGAAATGAAAGATATTCCCGCGCTGATTTACAGCCTGCTGGACCGGAGCCTGCTGTTGCGCGTGCTGTCCAATCCGAGCCTGATCCGCGAAGAAATCGAATTCCGTAATTTGCGTGATTGCGTAGTGTGCATCGACGAAATCCAGAAATGTCCGGCCCTCCTGGACGAAGTCCAGTTGATGATCGAGGAACGCGGAATCCGCTTCCTCCTGACGGGGTCCAGCGCCCGGAAACTCAAAGCCGCTGGAACGAACCTTCTTGGCGGGCGGGCCCGCACGCGGAGCCTCCATCCGTTCACGTATTCTGAAGTTGCGGATAAGGGTTTCACGCTGGATCGCGCAATGGACAGCGGCATGCTGCCGCCGCATTACCTTTCATCATCCCCGGACGAGGATTTGGCCGCCTATGTGAATACGTATCTTTCCGAGGAAATCGCCGCCGAAGGATTGACTCGCAACCTGCCGGCGTTCGCCCGGTTCCTGCAGACCGCCGCAGCGAGCAACGCACGGATGATCAACTACACGAACATCGCGAACGACGCGCAGGTCGCCCGACAAACAGTCAGGCTTTGGTTCGACATACTGAAAGATACGCTGCTCGGTTTTGAACTCGAGGCGTTTACGGCAACGGTCAAGCGGAAAGCCATCGAAACAGCGAAGTTCTATTTTTTTGATTTGGGAGTAGTCCGCACCTTGAGGCGGCTCCCGCCCATCATTCCTGAAAGCGCCGATTTCGGGGAATTTTTCGAACATTTCATATTCCTGGAATTGCGTGCCTGGATTGACTACCGTCGTCCCCGCTCCACCCTCTCGTATTGGCGCTCACAATCCGGTGCCGAGGTCGATTTCATCATCGACGGCCTGGTCGCCGTGGAAGTCAAGTCCGCCGAAATCGCCCAGACGAAGCATTTGGCGGGCCTCCGTGCCCTGCGGGAGGAGAATATCTGCCGGCGTTTCATCCTCGTCTGTCGGGAAACCAGGCCGCGTTTGGTCGATGGCGTTGAAATTCTCCCTTGGAGGGATTTTCTCGAAATGCTTTGGCAGGATTCACTGGGCTGAAAACCGGTGATCGGTTTTGCCGTGATACAATCCTTCCATGAAATCCATACGTGATCAAGTTGCGGTAGTGACCGGCGGCGCGAGCGGAATCGGACGGTTGATGGCCCTCTCCTTCGCCGAGCTCGGAGCGAAGGTCGTGGCCTGGGATATCGACGAAGCGGCCCTCGGCAGGTTGGAAGCGGAAGCCAAAGGACGCGGCCTCTCCGTCCTCGGCATCAAGTGCGACGTCAGCGACAAAGAGGATGTTTACCGTCGGGCAGCCGAGACCGTCGCCGCGGCCGGTCCGGTCGACATCCTCGTGAACAACGCGGGCGTGGTATCGGGTTCGACCTTCCTCGATACGAGCGACGAGAAGCTCCGGCGGACGATCGACGTGAACGTCATGTCCGCATTCTGGACCGCCAAGGCCTTCCTCCCTTCGATGATCGAACGGAACCGCGGCCACCTGGTCACGATCTCCTCGGCCGCGGGCATCGTCGGCGTCACGGGCCTCGCCGACTATTCGGCCAGCAAGTTCGCGGCCTTCGGTTTTCATGAGGCCATACGCATGGAGCTCAGGCGGCTGAAGAGCGAAGTCAGGACGACCGTGGTCTGTCCCTTCTTCATCGACACCGGCATGTTCGAAGGCGTGAGCACACGCTTCCCCTTCCTGCTTCCGATCCTGAAAAGCGAGCGCGCCGCCGCCCGTATCGTAGGCGCCGTGCTCCGCAACCGGAAACGGCTGGTCATGCCCCCCTTCGTTTACAGCGTGTACCTGCTCCGCCTGCTCCCGGTCGGCCTGATGGACGCGGCCGCCGACTTCTTCGGCATCAGCCGTTCGATGGACGCCTTCAGGGGCCGCAAGCCTTGAGTCCGGCGACCTCGGAGTCCCGCGAGCCGGCGACCGGGGCGCTTATCGGCAACTTTCCGCTTTCCACCGCGGCGGAGGCCGCCGACCGCATCGCCGCCGCCCGTGCGGTCCAGAAAGACTGGGCGGCGCTCGCTTGGCGCGAACGTTCGGAATGGCTCGGCAAGATTGAGAAGTGGCTGGCCGGCCATGCCGACTCCCTCGCGGAACTCATCGGCAGGGACAACGGCAAGACGCGGATCGACGCTCTCGCGGCTGAAGTCCTCCCCGCCGCGATGGCTCTACGCTACTACCGGAGGCACGGGAAGCGGCTTCTGCGGTCTTCCCGCATCCGCGGCGGGAATATCCTCATGTTCAACAAGGTGAGCCGTCTTCGCGCCGTTCCCTACGGCGTCATCGGGATTATAACCCCCTGGAACTACCCCTTCTCCATCCCATTCTCCGAGGTCGTCATGGCCTTGCTGGCGGGGAATGCGGTCGTCCTGAAGGTGGCCACCGATACCCTCGCCGTGGGCGCCGCGCTGGAAGAGGCTTTCGCCGCCGCGGAACTGCCTTCGGGCCTTTTTTCGTACCTGAACATCCCAGGCAAGCAGGCGGGGAAAGCTTTTATCGAAGGCGGAGTGGACAAGCTCTTCTTCACGGGGTCCACGGCGGTCGGCAGGGAACTCGCCGCCCTGGCCGCCCCCCGCCTCCTGCCGCTCGTGCTGGAACTCGGCGGCGCCGACGCCGCCATCGTCCGGGCCGACGCCGATCTGGACCGGGCGGCGTCGGGGGTGGTCTGGGCCGGGTTGGGCAACGCGGGCCAGTCCTGCGGCGGCGTCCAGCGCGTGTTGGTTCACCGCTCCGTTTACGATGCCTTCCTGGAAAAGCTGTCCGCACGCGTCCGAGCCCTGCGCGTCGGCCCGCCGCTGGATTGGGACAGCGACGTCGGCTGCATGACTTCCGTCAAGCAGAAGCGGGCGGTGCGTGACCAGATAGAAGCCTGCCTGGCTTCCGGCGCGCGTATCGTCGCTCGGAGCGCCTCCGGGGACCTGGACTCGGATGACGCCTTCCTGCCGGCTATCGTCCTGGCAGATGCGGGTCCCGACGCGCCCATCCTGCGCGAGGAAGTGTTCGGTCCCGTGCTGGCCGTCCAGGCGGTCGACGACGACGAGCAGGCTCTCCGCATCGCCGCCGGAACGCCCTACGGCCTGACCGGATCCGTCTGGTCGCGCGACCGAAGCGCCGCCCGCGCCCTCGCCGCGCGCATGAACGCCGGCGCCGTCACGATCAACGACCACCTGATATCGCACGGCCTGGCGGAAACGCCCTGGGGCGGTTTCGGCGATTCCGGCTTCGGGCGCACCCACGGCGAAGCCGGATTCCGGGAGATGTTCCGGACCCAGGTGATCGTGGACGACATCCTGCCCTTCGCCGCCAAATCCATCTGGTGGCACCCGTATTCACGCAAGCTTTACGATGGGCTGCGCGCCCTGCTGGATGTACTGTACGCCCCCGGGATTACGCGGCGGCTGGCGGCGATTCCCCGCGTGCTCAGGATCTTCCTTCGCTATTGGGAACGCCCATGAGTGTCACGAAGATTAGGATATTGATTATTTGAATATATTATAGTTAATATATATTTCATAATATTGCCGGAGGAAAATTGATGGACAACCAGACCCTCGTCGTCCTTGCCGCGGCCGTCGCCCTTTTCTATGCCTGGCGCCTCTTCGGTCCGGGGCGGAAGGCATCTTCCAAGCTCGTCGCCGCCAAGTTGGAGGCGGGCGCTTCCGTCATTGACGTGCGGACCCCATCCGAATTCTGTTCGGGATCCTATCCGGGAGCCAAGAACATCCCCCTGGACAAGCTGAACTCCAAGCTGAAGTCGCTCGGCGCCAAGGACGATCCCCTCGTCGTGTATTGCGCTTCCGGTTCGCGGAGCGCGCAGGCGGCCAAAATCCTGAAAGCCGCCGGCTTCACCGATGTGCTGAACGGCGGACCCCTGCACTCGATGCCGATGCGCACCAACTGAAAAAGGCCGCCAGATGGCGGCCTCGGGTTCGATAGATCC
>DPXI01000017.1:76969-142582 GCA_003527485.1 Treponema sp.
ATGGTGATCGGGGAGGCCGGTTCCGCGGGAAGCTCCTCAGGAATCACGACCGGGACTACAACGGATACTTCCGCGCTGACGCCGTCGGCCGCGATGACGGTGTTCACCATGGTGATAGCCGCGAACAGGGACAGCGCACGGCCGTTGAGCAGGGTCGCCGAAGCGTTGCCGGCGGTGGAGAAGGTCATACCGGCGCTGGCGATGATGGTTCCCGCCATGATTCCGCCGCCCGAGCCGTTGACGGTCGCCGCGCTGCCTACCTGCCAGTACACGTTGGAGGCCTGGGCGCCGTTGACGAGGATGACGCTGCGGGCTTCAAGGGGAGTTCCGACCGTCAGCGAGCTGGCCATCTGGAAGACCCAGACCGCGTCGGCATCGCCCTGCGCATCGAGGGTAAGGTCCGAACCGGTGAGCAGGAACGCGCCGGAAGCCGACTTGTAGACGCCAGGAATCAGGGTGAGCCCGCCGAGCTGGCCGGCGCCGGGATCGATGCCGTCGGGTAGGGAAGCCAGATAGTTGAAGGCGGTCAGGGCATCGGCGGCGACCGCTTTGGCGATCTCGAAGTCCTCGACCGAACCCTGGGGGGCGTCGGTATAAACCAGACCGTCCACCGCGCCGACATTGAGGGGAGTCTCGGAGTAGCTGAAGCTGGAGCTGTGGAAACCGGTGATCATGGTGGAAGCGCCGGTGGTGCCGATGTCTCCCTTGATCGCGGTCAAGGTGCCCTGGTTGGTGATGCCGGCTCCGCCGCCGAATACGGCGAAGGATTCCGCCATGCCCAGGATCGGAGATCCGTCGAGCAACGTGAGTGACCGGGCCGCACCCCGTGAAGAAAGGCTTTCCGCCCCGGCGCTGTCCGCCATCGGGTTGCTGCAAGCCATTATGAAGGAAGATGCCAACAGCACCCCGAATCCGCCTAAAACGCTTTTCGTGAACTTGTTCATTCTGTACCTCTTGTTAAATAATATACATCATTATTAATTAAATAACAATAGAAAAATTAATTAATCGTATAATTAATAAACCACGCTACTATTCATGATACCGGTCGGGCCACCCCGCCCTGCAACTCTTCCCTGCAAACCCGCCCGGCCACCCCGCCGTACAGCGGGGATTCTCAGGCGCCTTTGATGAACTGGGTCACCTTGGTCGCGAAGGTCCTCGTATTTATCGGCTTTCCGATGAAACCGGTATTGCTGATGTCCTTAATCTCTTCCCTGCCTTCTTCCATTACGGAGGCGGTCACGAAGATGATGGGTATATCGCAAGTGTCCTTGTCCTGGCGCAAGATTTTCGCTGCTTCGGACCCCCGCATGTCCGGAAGCCGCACATCCATGATGATGATGTCCGGTTTTTCCTTTCTGGCCATGGCGATGCCATTGAAGGCGTTCTCCGCTTCGAATACCTCGAAGCCCGCCACCTCCAGAAGATCCGTCTCAAGCAGCAGATTCTTCTGATTGTCGTCTACGACCAATGCTTTCTTTCCCATACTAAACCGCCTTCTCGGAAACGATGGGCAGGGTGAACCGGACAGTCGTGCCCATGTCCAATCCCTCCGATTCCACGGAAAATTCACCGCCGTGCAGCTCGACCATATTCTTGGACAGGGGCAATCCGAGCCCGGTTCCCTCGCTCAGGCGGGAATAGGGGGTATCCACCCGGAAGAAACCTTCGAATATTTTCCCCATGTTCTCCGTAGCGATCCCGATTCCCGTATCCCACACTATGACTTCTATCTCGGTACCCTTCCGACACGCCCGCAAACCAATCTTACTGTATTCCGGGCTGAATTTGACGGCGTTCGAAAGCAGGTTGTAGAGTATTTCCTTCACCTTGAGTTCGTCCGCCTCGATATCCGGCAAATCCTCGGCTACCTCAAGCGCCATCTGAAGGTGCCTTTTGCTCGCCATGTCTTCGACCAACAGCGCGATTTCGGATATCAGGCTCTTGAGGGGTATATGCGACAAGGTCAGCTTCATCTTTCCGGCTTCCACCTTGGCCATGTCGAGGATTTGGTTGATCAGGAGCAGCAGATGCTTCCCGCTGGTCAGGACGTTGTTTACGTATTTTTTCTGTTTTTCGTTAAGCGGACCGAAAATCTCGTCGTACAAGACTTCGGAAAAGCCGTTGATCGAATTGAGCGGGGTCCTGAGCTCGTGGGACATGTTGGCGAGGAATTCCGACTTGACCCGGGCCGAGCGCTTCAGCTCGGTAGCCAGCTCGGTCAGTTCCTCATGAGCCTTCTCCAGGCCGGTTTCTATCTCCCTGCGCTCGGTTATGTCCTCGATGGCGAGGAGGATGATGCGCTCTTTTCCAGAAACCCGCTCGATTTGCCGCGCGTTCAGGAGCATGATGCGCCTGCCGATGGTGGTGAAATCGTGTTCGACCTCGTAGTTGTCGAAGGTCGCCTTCTGGGGAAGGATGGTTTCCAGAAGATCCCGGAGTTTCGGGATGTCCCACTGTTTGTTGCCGAGGTCGTAAATGAGCTGCCCCATGGTCTCTTCTGGATTCACCTTGAAAACGGAGTAGAAGGAGCGGCTTGCGGTGACTACCCGCAAATCCTGATCCAGTACGATGAGGGGCTCGCGGACGGTATTGATCATGCTCTCGGCGTATTCGCGGGCTTCATCCTCCGCGATCTTGGTTGACGCCAGTTCCTTTCGGGCTTTTTCCAGACCGTTCTCGATTTCCCTGCGCTCGGTGATATCCTCGATGGCCAACAGGATGATACGCGCCTTTCCGGATACCCGTTCGATCTGCCGGGCATCCAAAAGCATGATGCGCCTGCCGATGGTCGTGAAATCATGTTCGACCTCGTAGTTGTCGAAGGTCGCCTTCTGGGGGAGGATGGTTTCCAACAGATCCCGCAACTTGGGTATGTTCCATTGCTTGTTCCCGAGGTCGTAGATCAATTGGCCCAAGGTTTCTTCGGGTTTTACCTTGAATACTTCATAGAAGGAGCGGCTGACGGAAACCACCCTGAGATCCTGGTCAAGCACTATCAGGGGTTCGCGGACCGTGTTGACGATACCTTCGGCGTATTCGCTGGCCTCATCCGCGGACTTTTTGATGACTTCCAGTTCTTTCCTGGTCTTCTCAAGGCCGGCTTCGATCTCCCGCCGCGCGGTGATATCCTCGATGGCCAGGAGGATGATCCGTTCCTTTCCCAGGACCTGCTGGATCTGCCGCGCATTGAGAAGCATGATGCGTTTGCCTATGGTGGTGAAATCGTGCTCGACCTCGTAGTCGTCGAAACTCGTTTCCTGCGGCAGGATGGTTTCAAGCAATTCCCGGAGCTTGGGTATGTCCCACTGTTTGTTCCCCAGGTCGTAGATGAGTTGGCCCACGGTTTCTTCGGGCTTTACCTTGAACACTTCATAGAAGGAACGGCTGACGGAGACGACCCGTAGATCCTGATCAAGGGCGATCAAGGGTTCCCTGATGGTATTTATGATGCTCTCGGCGTACTCTTGGGATTTCGTGGCCGGTTTTTCCGATAACAATCAGGCGCCTCCTTGCGATCGGCGATACTTCGATTCACCGGGCGGACAGGAAAATTTCCGGTCTTCGGTGCTTCAACGATGGGGCTCCGGTTTTTTCATCTTGGTGAATACGGGCGAAGGCAGGATCCCGGCGCGGCTGAAAATCGAAAAAACCGACAGGAGCTACCAAAATTATACTATCAATGACGGGAAAAACAAAGGCCGCCTTGCGGCGGCCTTTGTTTCGATAGATCCCGGATCTTACAATGCGGGGTAGGTGAAGTCCTCGTCGCCGGTATGGGTGATGGTGATCACTTCGGCGCCGGTGGCGTTGATCGTGACACGGCCGTTTCCGGTGTTCGTGACGGTCACGGCGCCCGTGGCGTTGCTGTTGATCGTCATNNATGGTGATCGGGGAGGCCGGTTCAACAGGGGGTTCCACCGGAATCTCGACCGGGACCACCGCGCTGACGCCGTCGGCCGCGATGACGGTGTTCACCATGGTGACCGCCGCGAACAGGGACAGGGCACGGCCGTTGAGCAGGGTCGCCGACGCGTTGCCGGCGGTGGAGAAGGTCATTCCGGCGCTGGCGATGATGGTTCCCGCCATGATGCCGCCGCCCGAGCCGTTGACGGTCGCCGCGCTGCCTACCTGCCAGTACACGTTGGAGGCCTGGGCGCCGTTGACGAGGATGACGCTGCGGGCTTCAAGGGGAGTTCCGACCGTCAGCGAGCTGGCCATCTGGAAGACCCAGACCGCGTCGGCATCGCCCTGCGCATCGAGGGTAAGGTCCGAACCGGTGAGCAGGAACGCGCCTGAAGCCGACTTGTAGACGCCAGGGATCAGGGTGAGCCCGCCGAGCTGGCCGGCGCCGGGATCGATGCCGTCGGGCAGGGAAGCCAGATAGTTGAAGGCGGTCAGGGCATCGGAGGCGACCGCTTTTGCGATCTCGAAGTCCTCGACCGAACCCTGGGGGGCGTCGGTGTATACCAGCCCGTCCACCGCGCCGACATTGAGGGGAGTCTCGGCGTAGCTGAAGCTGGAGCTGTGGAAACCGGTGATCATGGTGGAAGCGCCGGTGGTGCCGATGTCTCCCTTGATCGCGGTCAGGGTGCCCTGGTTGGTGATGCCGGCCCCGCCGCCGAATACGGCGAAGGATTCCGCCATGCCCAGGATCGGAGATCCGTCGAGCAACGTGAGTGACCGGGCCGCACCCCGTGAAGAAAGGCTTTCCGCCCCGGCGCTGTCCGCCATCGGGTTGCTGCAAGCCATTATGAAGGAAGATGCCATCAGCACCCCGAATCCGCCTAAAACGCTTTTCGTGAACTTGTTCATTCTGTACCTCTTGTTAAATAATATATATCATAATTAATTAAAAAGCAATAGTAAGATTAATTAATCGTATAATGAATTAATATTGCAATATTTAAGATATTCATGCATACTATAGAAGAGGAACCACAATGAACGTACTGATCGTAGAGGACGAATCCGGTATTTCCGATTTCATCCGGGCCGGTTTGACGGAAGCCGGGTTTGAGGCGACGGTCGCCCCGAATGGAACCCTGGCCGTCTCCCTCGCCCAAACCGAACCCTTCGCCGCCTATATCCTCGACATCATGTTGCCGGATATGGACGGCATCGACTTGTGCCGGCAATTCCGGGACGACGGGATCACCGCTCCCATCCTGATGCTGACCGCCAAGGCGGCCCTGACGGACAAGGTCGACGCGCTTTCGGCCGGAGCCGACGATTATCTGACCAAGCCCTTCGAATACGAGGAATTGCTCGCGCGCCTTCGCGCCTTGATCCGGAAAACCCAGGGCTATCCACGTTCGACTATCCGCATCGCGGATTTGACCGTCGATCCCAACACGAAAACGGTCATGAGGGGCGACGCGGCGATCGAATTGTCCAAAAAGGAATACCAGCTCATCGAGTACCTGGCTCGCCATCACGACCGGCTCGTGACCCGGGAAATGATTTCCAAATCGGTATGGGAGTGCGATACCAACACCTACACGAACATCATCGATGTGTTCATCAATTTTTTAAGGAAGAAGATCGATACGGGGTCGGATAAGAAACTCATCCATACCGTACGGGGAAAGGGGTTCGTGCTCAGCGAAACGGCGCCCGCCTCCAAGCCATGAGAAGGAAACCCCTCCGCCTATCCATCAAGACCAATCTGATCGTGTTCTTCACGGCCTTCAATACGGGACTCCTCCTGCTTCTCTATCTTGTCGGCGCCAACTGGTACAACGAAAATCAGCGCGGTCAGATGGATGCTTTCCTCCACACGGAAACGAGCGGCATCGTTTCGGCGATCTCCACATTCATGGGCCATGAATATATCGGGGCGTCGGGGCTCGCCGATCCGTTCCAGGACCCCGATTTTTCCCGGTATCTGGCCGCGTTCCTGAGCCAGAGGCTCAACAGCCCGGCGATGTACAATACGACCCTCATGATCGCGGATGCGAACGACCGGCTGATATCCGTCTCCAACCGGGCGCTCAACCTTGATCCCCGGTCCCTGACCGACAACCGCGCGCGGATCCATGACCGGAAGAGGCTGGAAAACGGAGCCGAACTGTTTTCGGTGGAGTACGATCGGCTGGATTACCGCGTCCTGCAAACCTCCCTGAAGCTCGAAGGCCGCGTCATCGCATCGGTTCGCCTCGCCTGCCTTCTGGATCCGCTCATCAAGTCTTCGGTGGAATTCATGTTGCTGACCTGCCTCTTCATCCTCTTCTCCCTGATCATCAACACCGCCAGCGGCATCTTCCTGGTGACCCGGATCCTGAGCCCGATACGGGACATGAATACCGTCATGAATTCCATCACCGAGAAGAACCTCAATTCCCGCCTTGAATTGCTTCCGGGAAACGACGAGGTGAGCACGCTCGCCGGGACCTTCAACCATACCCTCGACCGGATAGAGAAGGCGTACCGGTCCCAGGAACAACTGGTGAGCGACCTGTCCCACCAATTGCGCACCCCCCTCACGTCGATGCGGGGCGCCGTCGAACTGGGCATGCAGAAGGCCCGTTCGGTGGAAGACTACCAGGCGATACTCGAAGACAACCTGGTCGGGATAGACCGCATAACCGGTTTGGTGAATACCATGCTGACCCTGGCCAAACTCGACGGACATATAGAAAGCCTGCGTTACGAAAGCTGCGATCTGGTGAAATTGCTGGAAGAAACGATAGGAGAGCTGGCGCCGCTCTGGGAAGAGAAAGCCATCGGGTTCAAATACCGCTACCGCTTTTACCGCAACCACCGCATCGAGGAATTCGAAGCGGAAAACACCATCGCGCCCGTCGTCCCCTCATTCGTAACCGATTTATTCATCATCGAGGTGGATACCCTCCGTTTCAAACAGGCGATCATCAACCTCCTGGACAATGCGTACAAGCACACACCGCGGGAAGGCCTGATCAGCATCGAGCTGTATCGCGAAGTCACCGGCGAGGCCCGATTCTTCCGCTTCGTGATAGCGAACAGCGGCATTCCCATCCCCGCGGCGGACTTGCCCCAGTTGTTCACGCCTTTCTACCAAGGCGTGCGACCGCTGGACGGAACGGAGGAAGGCGCGCGGGGATTCGGCTTGGGCCTCAGCATCTGCCGCAGGATCATCGAAATGCATAAAGGAAAAATCAGGGCCTTCAATCCCGTGAGCGGCGGGGCCGCATTCGAGATAATCCTGCCCGTCAAACAGACGGACGCGGCGACGGAGCTGGCGTAAAATCCGCCGCGGAAGGGGGAACGCCTCCATCGGCATGAATGCGGATCGAGCGATCCGCGCATCCGACGATGGGGACGCGACCCCTTTCGCGACGGCTCCCCCTGCCTGCGAAGTCCTCGCCGTCGCCCGGTAGGCCGGCGGCTCCGGGCTTCTCCGGCACCCCCTCGTCCGGGATTAATGCGCTTGCGCGTTCGGGTTTTTGGATCAATACTGATATTCAGCTACCATCGAAAAGCAACACGGGTAATTTCGTGAGCCATCCGAAGTGATCGGCTTGGGAGGTTTCAGTGTGAAAAAAAACTTATCGATCGCGATCGTCTTGACGGCGCTGCTCGCCGCAGCCGCCTTCGCCCAGGAAATGACGGACGTCGTCTACCTGAAGAACGGTTCTATCATCAGGGGCACGATTCTTGAGCTCGCGCCGGAAATCTCCGTGAAGATCGGGACGGGGGACGGTTCTGTGTTCGTCTTCAAGATGGAGGAGGTAGAGAAGTTGGCCAGGGAAAAACCCTTGGTCGCAAAAACCGTGTCAGTCGCCATCGGACCGACCGAGCCGGTTCCGGATTTCACGTTGCAGGTCAACGCTCTCGGATTCCTTCAATTCGGACCCTTTCTGAAGGCAGAAATCAAAATAGCTCCTTCTGTTTTCTTCACTCCCCACGTACGCTTGCACGCGTTCGGCATCGCCTCCCAGGCGGTTTCTATGGGAGATGCGGATACCATCGGCATCGATCCGACGAGCCTGGGGATCGGGATCGGCATCATGCGATTTTTCCCCACGGCGGGGACGGCCAACGGCGTGTATTCGAGCGTGATCGGCGAATACGGCTGGATTACCGCGATCAAGGACAAAGGTAAAAGCTGGGAGTGGCGAACCGAAACCCTCGGACTGGTGATCATGACTAACGTAGGCTATCGATGGCGGACGGATCGCATCACGTACTCCCTCGGCTTGCTATTGGGCGGCTATTTCGGGCTAAGCGAAAAATGGTGGTACTTGAACGAGAGCTACGGCAGCACGGAGAAACGGGACGGTACGACCACGACGACAGCGTACGGCATGCTGGAGGCTTCAGTGGGCTACGCGTTCTGAGGGAGGGGGAGCGCCCCCATCGGCATAAATGCGATCTGGCGGTGACGAATTATAAAACGACATTCGCCCAAGGTTCCGGGATCGATTCCTTGCACCGCTTCGGTTCTGACACATTCAACTATTGTTACGCCAAGCGCCTCGACCCGGACGTGACGCTTCTGGGTTGCCGGTGCGGTTCCCACTGTGCTGATTTTCGACCTGCCGCCATCCTCAGGCGCCATGTCCGTCAATTCGGCGATACGGCGGACATGCGCCTGCATCGGTGCGAAGGTATCGCAGAGGGAGAGGTAATGGGCAAGGCGGCGGGGCGGAAGCGCCGAAAGCCCGTCAGCAAGATTGAAGAGCCCGGCGGCAAGCCCCTCTACAATCCGCCGTCCAGATCCACCCAGTTTCCGGAATACTCCGATTGTCCGTAAGCGTTGAACGCCACGACCCAGAAACGCCTCCAACCGATGAATGTCAAGGTCGCGGAATAAGTAGTCGCCGTATTGCTCACGGTCGCGATGTAGATGAAATCGGTGTTGATGGAAAGATCCTGGTAGTAGATATCAACCCCTTCGGTAATGCCGTCGAAGTTCCATGAAAGGTCGAGCAAATCGATTCCAGTATCATAGGTTCCGGACAAAATTTCGGGCGCCGCAGGCGGAATCCCGAATTTTTCTTCGCCCAGCGCGATCACCGCCGCGGTCGTAGCCTCGGGAAGCACGATCACGCTTTCCATGAAGGTGTTCAGGGTGTTGCCGCCTTTCAGGAAATCGACCTGGAAGCGGTAGGAAGCCGGGATGGCTGCGGTTTCAAAGACGATCCTCCAATCCGCCCCGTCCATGGGTATCCAGGCGGCTCCGTCCCATATGTAGGAGCCCAGAAGCGCGCTGTCATAGTAAGCCCAGCCGGTATCCGGACCGGGCGGCGCGGTTGCGGACGTCGCATGCCAGAACGGGCTGGTCAACGGGACAAGCGTGAGCGAGGTCCACACGGATCCGTTCCAGATGAAGGCGTCGTCGGCAAAGGAATCGTAGTAAGCCCAATCCACGCCGGGCGGAACCGGCGCGGCGCCGTACGTTCCCATCCAGGAGAAACCGACAGTGGCGTCCAGCGTGTCGGCGATCGGGAGCGCGGGATCCACGAGCACCGAGTCCCAGTAGGCGTCGACGCCGGTGATTCCGAGATTCCCTGGGAAGGTCAAAGCGACCGAGACGTTGCCCGGCGCGTCTTCGGCGGTCAGCGGTATCCAGGCGGCGCCGTCGTCATCGAAAATGAAGGCCTGACTTTTCGCGCTGTCGTAGTAGGCCCAATCCAGGATGGGCGAGGGCGGCTCGGCTGCAAGCATCCCCAACCAGGAAAAGTTGGCCGGGACGTCGAACGACTGCCAGGCGGCTCCGTCCCAGATGAAGGATTGCAACAGCACGCTGTCGTAATATGCCCAATCCAGACTCGGCGAAGCAGGAGCGGCCGCGAGGGAGCCCTGCCAGGAGATGGCGGGAGGCCAATCCACGGTGAGCGGGGTCCAGGAGATGCCGTCGTAGCTTATGCGGGTAACATTCAGGGTGGTGTCATAATACGCATAGCCAGGCAAAGGCGTTGTGGGCGGGCCGGAGAATATGCCGAACCAATAAAAGCTATCCGGGACATCGAATGTCTGCCAGGCTTCGCCGTCCCAGATAAAGGATTGGAAAAGATCACTGTCGTAATACGCCCAGTCAAGGACCGGAGTAGCCGGCGCGGCCGGGAGGCTTCCCTGCCACGCTATCACGGGCGGCAGATCGACGGTCAGAGGGCTCCAGGCTGTGGCGTCCCAGATGAAGGCGCTGCCCAGGGCGCTGTCCCAGTAGGCTTCGACGAATTCGGGCGCGGGGACGCTCCCGAGCGCGCCTTTCCAGACGAGGTCCGGTTCCCAGCCGATGTCGAGCGTACGCCAGGCGGCGCCGTCCCAGATGAGTGAAACCAGCGACCCGGTATCGTAATACGCCCAGTCCAACTCCGGCGAGACGGGCGCGGCGCCCAGGCTTCCCTGCCAGATGACGGTGAAGGCCTCGTTTTGGCCGAGCAGGCCGGGGTTCGTCGCGTACAGGGCGACAACGACGGAATTCTGGGTTCCCGCGGTGATCACGATGGCGGTCATTCCGCGGGTGACGACCAGTCCTGCCTCGTCAAGGCCCTGCACCGAAAGGTCCCAGCCGCCGACCGGAATGTCCGCAAGGACCGCCGTTCCGCCGCGGAAATCCACGACGATGTCGTCGCCCGCAACCGGGCTGAGCGTCGCGCGGTGAAGCTCAACCGAAGGCAGCAACGTTCTGGCGCCGGCCGCGGACTTGGCCGCGCTGTCGCGAACCGTGATGCTCAGAGAACCCGTAGCGGGAGAAAAGGCGCAGGAAAGCGCGCCGAGGAACAACAGGAAGGAAGCCGCGCAGGCGGCTGCATTCGTCCTTTTCATTTCGCACCTCCCACGGCTAAAAAACGCCGGAATACACGACCTCGAAGTCGATCGTGCCCGAATATTCGATGCCGCCCTTCGTCACGTAAACCGTCACCCTGCGCCTGCCGAGCGGCAGGTATTGCGGATCGAAAGATATAGCCGCAGCGGGTCCCGACAATTCAAGCGTTCCGTCGAGGTACCAGTCATAGGAGTCGCCGATGAAAGTCGTCTCCAATGAAAGGCCTTCGGAATCCAGGACCAGGATCGGCGCGTCGGAGAAATCGACCTGGGTCCGGTCCTGGACCTCGATGAGGAGTTGTTGCGTCCCGTCCGAACCGGAGGAAAGTTCATAGCCAGTGATCGGGGCGAGCGCGTCGGCGGCGATGCCGTCCAGGAATCGGACGACGCCGTCTGCCCAGAGCACCGCATAGCCGTCGGGATCCGGATCGCTTTCGGAAGGCGGCGTCAGAGTGCCGCTGAGGTACAGGACTCCTTGGGCGTGCGCGATGCCGGTGGCGACTCCCGTATGGAAATCCGCACGGTCAAGGATAGTGAGCGCACCGTTTTTCCAATATGCGGGCACGGGGTTGGCGGTAGTCCAAACGCTCCCGGCCATGTAGACGTCGCCGTCCGATACGCTGATGTCCCGGATGGCACAATATTGAGCAGATCCGAGGTCCGGAAGTTGAAGCAGGCCATTTACCCAGTAGGCGCCCTGTTCGATTCCGGAGTAGACCACAGAGCCGATGGCATAAACGTCACCATTCGCCGTCGCGATCCCGGTCGCTTTTCCCGAATCGGCTACGCCGTAACCAAGGTAGACCAGCTCTCCGTTCAACCAGTATACGGGGTTCCTTGCCGCCACACCGTCGTACAGGCCACCTGCGATGTAGATATCAGTCCCGTCCTTGAAGATCGAAGCGGCAACGCCCCAACTCCAGCCATCCGTGTCCAGGTAGCGCCCGACGCCGTTCTCCCAATAAACCGGCAGGACGTTGTTCAGGTTGACGACATCGCCCCCGCTGACACCGGCGAAGTACAGGTCGCTTCCGTCGGCCAGGACCGCGAGCGCGGCTCCCGCCGTCAAAGTCGAGGCTATCCCGAGAGTGAAGGGTGTACCGTTCCTCCAGAAGACGGGATAGGCGGTTTCGTTCAGAATGACATCGGCGGAACCGGAAACGATGATATCGTCGCCGAGGTGAGCGATATCAGTCTGGAAGTCAATGTAGTAGGTGTATAGGGTGAGCGGGTTGCTTATTTCGTTAACCCAATACGCCGGATCGATTACCAAGCTCCCCGCCGCAAGGGCCGTTTTGGCACCGAGCACCGCGAGCCGCGGCGTCAATGCGGGGACCCCGGTGGCCCAGCCGGACTGGCCGAAGCGGTTTCCGGCGGCGACGCGGTAATGCCAGGAGGCGGAAGCGAGCACTGCCGTATCCGCGTAGCTCCTTTCGGTGGGATCGGGAGCCTCCGGATCGTCCAGCCTGGTCCAGGGGCCTTCCGCGGAACCGGACCTTTCCACGATGTAGTCGTCCGCGACCAGGGAAGTCGCCGTCCATGAGACGGTCATGGAGCCGTCGCCGGTCGAGGAAACCAGTACGTATGCGGGGGCTGAAGGCGCGGCGCCGAAATCGGTCGTCGCGAGGGTGCGGCTGGCGCGCGTGGGCAGATTGCGGTAGACCCAGACGGCCTCCTGCATGATGGCTTTGGGCAGGTCCATGCCGGCGGAATAGAACTTGACGGTCAGGAGCGGCGTGCCGGCCGGGATGGCCGGATCATAGACCACGACCCGGTCGTAGGTCAGGTCGACGCTCTCGACGGTGACCGGAATGGTCTTGGTGAAGCTCCCCGCGAGGATGGCTTCGACATCAGCTATGCCCTCCGTCTTGGGGAATTTGATGGTAATCTCGATGGATCCCGTGCCGTGCAGCCGGTCCCAGGAAAGCTGGATGGAAGCGCTCGTGACCGCCGAGCCCGCCAAGGCGTTTATGGAGGAGGAACCCGCCGCGACCTGGTTCCCGGCTCCGTCGAAGGCGGCTACCGAGATCGACCAGATTCCGGGGACGAGATCCTCGATAGTCACCGTGGAGGTTGCGGTGGTTTTCACGAGGTCCGGATAGCCGGTGCGCGACAGGCGGATCGAGTACAGGCTGATGGCCGCATCCAGGTCCGTCTGGGCGGGCAGGATCTGGCGGGGCGCAGGGGAGCGGAGGACCAGCAGGATGTTCGCCCTTTCGCCCGCGAACGGGTTCGAACAGGAAGCCAGCGCCAAGGCGAGGCACGCGAAAAGGACCGAAGTCCTGACTATCGTTTTCATCATAAGCCTCCCGACGCGGATTCGATGACGAAGTTCGTCGTCGTGCCGGAATAGGTGCTTCCCGTGCTCGTGATGGTCAGGAACAGGAAGTGTCTGCCCATCTCCAGGTCGGAGAGGGAGAGCGGCGGGATGGCTCCCGTCCCGGACTGGTAGAGATCCCCGTCCAGGTACCATCGGACCGTATCGCCTGCCGCCAGCGCGAGGGCGAAGGCGGCCGTAACATCCAGAATCTGGTCGGAGGGATAGGTGCCCCCGCCTGTATAGTCGACGCCGTTGAGGCGGTAGCTGACCGCCGGATTGGCCAAAGTCGCCGGTTTGAGGATGGTTCCCGTGGTGCCGTCAGCGCCGGAGGCGGGAGCGACGAGGTCGGCGATATAGGTCCAGGCGCTGGCCCCGTCCTTTCGATAGATCCTGGAGCTGGCGGTATCCAGGTACAGGTCGCCGAGCGCGCCTTCCGCGCCGGACGGAGTTCCGGCCTGTACGATCCAGGTTGCGCCGTCGGACCCCCTGAGGTTCAGGATCGGAACCGCGGACCATATGCCGGCGGTTTTGAGGTATACATCGCCCGTCGACGAATCAAGATAAAAGTCGCCGTCCGCCCCTTCCGCGCCGGGCAGGCCGTCCCCGAATAGCCAGACCGCTCCCGCGCTCCCGTCGAGGCCCGGTTCCCCCGTGAGGTTCAGGATCGGATCCGCGGACCATGTGCCTGCCGTTTTAAGGAAGAGATCGCCTGCTTCCGTATCCAGGTATAAGTCGCCGTCCTCGCCGAGCGTGTCAGCCGGGGCGCCGGTTCCCGCGAACCAGAAAGCCCCGTCCATTCCGTCCTTTCCGTCCATTCCGTCCTGGCCGTCGTCGGGCGGTTCCAGGAACGAACAGGCGATGGAGCCGGCCGCCGCGATGACGACCGGCAACAGCCACAACTTTTTCATAGGGTACCCTTTGCCCGCAATCCGCGACCAAGTTGTACGTTTTATGAAGGAAGTTTCTGGCCGACCGGCGCTGCTGCGCAACTTAGGGTCATTTGCGAGTCACTCGTTATCCTATAATTATAACCCCTGAAATGGTGACGTCAACAGCGAACGGGTGAATCGGCGCAACCGTTCCGACTTACAGTATCAGATCCAGGATATCGTCCGCGGAACGGACCTTGAGCAAGGAGTAGTAGTCGAATTGGAACTTGGACAGGATCGCCGCGGCGTCGTCCGCGTCCAGGTCCTGCAGGTTTGCGACGTCGTACCCGGCGACCGCATAGTCCGCGGCGTCCTCCAGGTCCGCCACCGTCAGGTCCGCTTCGGCTGCAAGCGCCTCTACGGCCCCGGTTCCGGCCCCGGCGGTTTCCGTCAGCTCCGGCATGAAATCCGCATAGCCGTATTCAAGGTGGGATTGCAGGGCATTGGTTGCATCGTAGCTTTTGAAGTAGAGGTCCCTATCCTCGGCGTCGTAACCTGCCTTCCAGTACCCGCTCACCTCATCGCCTGCGTCCCGGCCCGTGATCGTCAATTCCGGGAAGGCGAAAGCGAAGTCGAAGGACATGAAGGGATCGTACTGCGCGATTCCGGTCCCGGCTTCCAGACCTTGGTAGGACTGCAATGCGATCGCGTACGTATCGGCATCGGTGAATTCGTAATCGAAACGGTAGGCCGGAAGTCCTCCGAGCCCGACGTCGATCGCGTCGGGGTAGCCGGTCGCTTCATCGTAGGAGAAGCCGAGGCCGACGGCGACGAACATGGAGGCGCCGGAGGCCGTGAGGCTCGCGATGCGGGGGCTGGCCGCATCGTCGTACGCGACATCGAGGATCAGGGCGTCGACGTCGCCGTAGCTCGTGGTCTTCCGCGTCGGAAGCCCCGTCGCGGCATCGTATTCTATGGAGACGACCACGGGGACCGGGGTCTCGTCGGCGCCGAGGATACGGGTGTCCGTCCTTTCGATCCGGGTCGGCTTGAAATCGGCCCCGGCGCTCATGCGGAGGGTGCCGAATTCATCGTAGCTCCACAGATCGTAAGACGCGACCGGGAGTATGCGGTCGTTCGGGCTGAAAACCGGCGTATCGGGGAAGGCGGGAAGGGTCGGGATACCGGGAAGGAGGTCGGCGGGATCTCCCGTCGCCCGAGGCTGTCCGGCTGCTCGATCGCCTGCGGCGGCCAGGCGGGCGGTGGGTCCGCGGGCCGAAGCGGAAGGCGCCTCGAACACGTAGCGCGTCTGGACGACCGGATCGCCCGCGGAATTCCGCAAAGTGACGGTTTTTTCCATCAGGCTCGCGCCTTCCGCAGTCTCCTCGTCATAGGCGCGGGCATCGACGACGAATTCCTCGGAACCGATGGTATCATAATCACAGGTCCGGGCCCAGTCCAGGATCGCGGTCGCGCGGTATCCGGCTTGGAAGCTGAAGTTCCCCGCGAGGGTATAACTATAGATTTCAAAGCCCTGGAGGATGGAGTTTTCGTCATAGGTGTAGATGCCGAGGGGATCGCCGTCGGCGTCGCGCGCATAGGCGTCGAAGGAAACGAGAGCGTCGGCCGAATCGTAGAAGGCTTCGATGAGGGGCGCGGCGGAGGCGCCATCGTAGGCGTAGCGCCTGAATGAGATAGGCGAACCGGTCCCCGAGGCGCGCGCGACGGAGAGGACGCGTCGGCTGAATTCCGCGCTGTCCCGCGTATAGGTTTCGACCCAAATGACTTGGCCGTCGACGGTGCGCGTGAGCACGGTCTGGTCGGCGTTCCAGGTTTCGGTGATGACCGGCCCGGAAGTATCGTTGTCATTGTTACCGGTATCGAGGAAATCGAAGGAGCAGGAGGCGAACAGGGCGAGTACGAGGACAGGTAGCGCCAGGACGGCATTGATATTTCGTGATCGATCCAGCATGTTTTTCCC
The DNA here is from genome assembly GCA_003527485.1 of Treponema sp. Taxonomy (GTDB): domain Bacteria; phylum Spirochaetota; class Spirochaetia; order Treponematales; family Breznakiellaceae; genus UBA12037. The sequence goes on from DPXI01000017.1 coordinate 92,898, forward strand.
CCAGGTTGACGGCCTCGGCCATCCGCCATGATAGTATAACGCGGAATATGCGGAAGTCTTCGCTTCTCGGCAAAAACGGAACCCTTCTCTTCCTGTTCGCTGCTCTCGGATCGTCGGTATCGGTCCGGGCAGTCGCGCAGGTGCGGATAGATGTGACGGCGCCCCGGCTGAGCCCGGGCTTCGCGCGCCTGGAGGCGTCCCTGGCGGAATATTTGGCCGGCTACGGGGCCGAGGCCTCCGCCCTCGTCGCCGAAAGCGTTTCCAAGCCGGCCCTGATGACCGGCTTCGCCGAGGCCGCCTCGGCGCTCGCCTTGGGCCTCGCCGTTCCCTCGCGCGCGGGAAGCGGGTCGTCCGCCTCCGTCGGCTTCCTGGCGTCATTGGAGTCGGACCTCGCCGATTACGACGCGCTTATGGCCCGCGTGGAAAACGTCGGTTCGGCGGACGATTACCCCATGGGAGCCGCGGCCGCGCCCCTGGTCGTGGCGGTGGCCTTGGACCTCTCCCCACTCCTGCGGGGGCTTTCCCTGGAACTATCGGGAGGCGTGACGGAGGCGGAATCGAACGGGGTGGGCGTGCGCGCCGTCGCGGCCGGGGCGATCGTGGACTTCGGGTTCTTTCCGCGATTCCCGGCGTCGCGGGTTGTCGCGTGGACCGGCGCCGCTCTCCGTCTCGGCGCCTCCTTCGCGGAAACGCGCGCGTCGACGAACGTCTCCGTCGGTTCGATCGAACGGGAGTTCGAATTGGATGCCGACGGACGCGGACCGCTTCCTCCCCTGGACGCGAGCGCGACGATCGATCCCGAGCTGGAGCTTTCCTTCGCGGCGCGGTCGCTCGACGCGTCGTTCGCGCTCCGCTCGGGCGTCCGGTTTTTCGACTCGGTCTCGTTCTCGGCGGGCGGCGGCGTCTCGGTCGCCTTCGCCGCTTCGGAACTCGGCGCGGAAGGAGGCTCCGCCATCGTCGCGCAGAGCGCGGCGCTCCCCTCCGGCGTCGTTGAGGAGGATGCCCGCTTCATCGTCTCCGGCTCCCTCGTCCGCGAGGAACCGCCGACCCTGCGTCCTTTCGCCTTCGCGTGCCTTTCCCTGGAGGCCGCCGCCTTCCGCTTTTCCCTGCCCGTGGTCGCGCGGCCAGGCACGGACGGCTGGGGCCTCTGCGTCGGTTTCAGCGTCGGCGCGGCGTTCCGATGACCCTTTCCCGCTCCGCCGCTCTCCTCGTCCTCGGCACCCTATCCGTCCTTGCCGTTTCCGCCTCGCCGCGTCCGTATCCGGGCGAAGTCCGGGGCATCCAGGCCGACTGGGAGACCTCCCTTCCGCTTTCGGACGCGGCGGCGGGGTTCTCGTTCGGGTTATCGGCGCTCGGCATCGGACCGGAACCCTTGCGGGTCGGGGGCCGCATCGGCGCGGGTTTCCGCGCGGAAGGGGACGGCGGTCCCTCGGGAACCGCCCGCGCGGTCGCCTCGGCGGGCTGGGACTTCCCGGTCGGGGGGCCCTTCGGCTTGGAACCGTCCTTCGAAGCGGGCGCGGCGTGGACTTTCGGAACGGACGGATTCGCGGTCTCCGCGGACGCGGCGCTCGCCCTGCGCGCCTCCCTCCGCCTTGCCGCCTCGGATTCCCTGTTCCTGTCCGCCGCCCTCGGCATCGATCCGCTCCGCCCGGTCGGGGGCGCGGAGTCCATCCGCTTTTCCCTGGGCGTCGGCATCGCCCGCGTCGTGCGCCGCCTGCTGCCCTATCCCCGGATGGACGCGCGCTGGACGGTCTCCCCCGCGCGCTTTTCGCCCGACGGCGACGGGGAGGCGGACAGCGTCGAGGCGGAACTGGCGACGGCGGCTCCCGGATCGGTGGCGGCCTGGTCTCTGGAGGTGCGCGACGAGGCCGGCGGGATTTTCCGGACGTTCCGGGGCGAAGGCGCGCCGCCCGGCAGGCTTTCCTGGGACGGCTTTTCCGACGACGGCGAACTGGCGTTGTCGGCCGGTTCCTATTCGCTCACCCTCTCTCTTCGCGACCGGATCGGCCGCGAGGAGATCCTGCGGGCCGAAACCGTGGTGGACGTCCTCGTGACCAGGGTCGGGGATACGTACCGGATCCGCTTGCCCCCGATCGCCTTCCTGCCCAATTCGGGCGCGCTCGATTGGACCGAAGGCGGGGAGGCCGCGGAGGGGAACAGCTTCGTGATCGGGCGGCTCGCCGCCATCCTGGGCCGCTTTCCGGAGTACAGGATAGTGATCGAAGGGCACGCCAACGCGGTGTCCTGGGCCGATCCCGAAGCCTTCATGGCCGAGCAGCGCGACGAACTCGTTCCGCTGTCGCTGGGCAGGGCCGTAGCAGTCAAGGACGCCCTGGTCGCCGCAGGAATCGCGGCGGAGCGTATGGGTACGGTCGGACGCGGAGCCTCGGCTCCCCTCGTCCCCTTCGGCGACGAAACGGAGCGGTGGAAAAACCGCCGCGTGGAACTCATTCTGGCGAAATAGCGCGGAGCCCTTCGAATACCGACGACGAGACTGATAGCAGCGCGACCGATGCGGAGAATGACAGCAAGCCTTCCCCGACTCCGGACGATGCGGGCTTCTCGATAAGGACGGAAACGAGGGTTGCGATGGACCATGTCGCCCAGGCGAAGGAAACGGCGACCGTCGTTCCGGCCAGGACGAGGGCCGCGCGCCGGTGTTTCCTGAAGGCGGGCAATTCCAGGACCGCGGTCCGCGTTTCCGCGCCGGCGACGAAGGCGTCCTCCGTATCCGCATCCTCGCAGAACGCGGTCGGCGGGAAAACGAGGAAGAGCGTAAGGATGAGGGCGAGGGCGGCGCGGATCTGGGGCATAGGCGGACATCGTACGCCCGGATCGGAGGGAGCGTAAAGGCCCGCGGGAGGAAAGGAAATAATCCTGCCGGAATGCAGAAAGTCCATCCGACTCCTTTTCAGCAATCTTAGATGGTGTAGCCCATAGCCAGGTATCCCTTCTTGCGTTTTTCCCAAATGCGCGCGAGGAAGGAATTGTCCGACTCGACATAGTCGTAAATCTCGATGGCTGTCTTGCCGGCCTTTTCGCGGTGCAGACGTCCGGCGTATTGCTGGAGCGTGCCTTTCCAGGAGATCGGCATGGCAAGGACGAGCGTATCCAGCGCCGGGTGGTCGAAACCTTCTCCCACGAGTTTTCCGGTTGCCAGGATGATGCGCGGATCGTCGTCATTCAGCGCGGCCAAGCTCGCGATCGTCTGGTCCCTGGCCTTCTTCTTCATCCGGCCGTGAAGGATGAACAGGGATTTGTCGGATCCGATCAATCCGGATAGAAGTTCAAGATGTTCCGTCCGTTCCGTAAGAACGAGGACTTTTCGGCGTCTCCAATAGGCTTCCGAAATATCGTCAACGATTCTCAGGTTCCGTGCTGCATCGAGTGATATCAGTTTGAATACATCCTGGATTCCCGCGCCTTCCGGAATGGCGGGAGCGGGGAGGCGCTTTGCGATTACCTTCATGCTCGTGATATCGCTTTGGCTTCGTTTGGCTTTATATCGGATGGGTCCGCATTGCATGAAAATTATCGGATGATGCCCGTCGCGGCGGATCGGCGTTGCGGTGATTCCGATGACATACCGGGCCTTGAATCGCTTCAGGACAGACTCGAAGGAGATCGCTGAAAGATGGTGGCATTCGTCGACGATGACTTGCCCGTAATGCTCGAATAAATCGTCGGATTCAGCGAGGCGCGCCAGCGTCTGCATGACTGCGATATCGATTTTGCCGGACGGCTTTTTCTTTCCCCCGCCGATGAGACCGAGCGAATCCTTTTCAAGCGTCAAGAAAGTCCCGAGTCGTTCCGCCCATTGCCGGGCGAGGTCGGTGCGGTGAACGATGATGAGGGTGTTGGTTTTCCGTCGGGCGATGAGAGCCGCGGCGATGACAGTCTTGCCGAAGGCCGTCGGGGCGCTCAACACGCCTGTTTCGTGGGCGAGCAAGCCTTCAAGCGCGGCTTGCTGATCTTCCCGCAACGTTCCCGCGAGAGCGGCGCTGATCGGAGACCCGGGGAAACGTTCATCCGCGATGGACGCTTCGATACCGTTCAATGCGAGCAGGTCGGCTAGCGCTTCACGGCAGCCGCGCGGAATCGCGATGTGTTTGGGGTGGTTTTCGGCGCAACCGATGATGCGCGGTTTGTCCCAAACCGAGAACCTCATGGCTTGGGCTTTGTAGTATTCAGGATTCTGGAATGCGGCGAGTCTGATGATCCGATTCGCCAGGGCCTGCGGCAGCCTATCTTTTTCGATATAGATTCGATCGGCGAGTATGAGATTGATGGATTTCGGCAAGGGCATATCGAGTTTGTCGCTTCGTGGTTTCCTGGCTTTCCATGGAATCTCCGCTTCATCCTCTCCGATGAAGGCGACATCGAGGGGGTGGCGCCCTCCCGTTATTTTCATTATGAGGGGTTCGAGCGTAACGTTTTCGAGCGGAACGATTCCTGAGAGAAAAGTCCACTGATCCAGCCAAGGCTGGAAATCATCGTCGACGAAAACGCTTGTACCGCGCTCCCTCGGTTTTCTTTGCAGAGGCAAGGCGATCAGGTTGCCGAAACCTCCGGCGGGAAGATTATCCTGATTCGGGAAAAAGCGGTCGTAACTCGCGAGTGAGAGCTGTCGGGTTCGCTCGCAGGTATGGCTGACGAGAGCAGCGCCGAGCCTTCGCGCATTGCGGGCGGGGACAGGGCCGGAGAAGAAGATCCAGACATGGGCTCCCGAGCCAGATCGCGAGATTTCAAGGCCTGCGGGCAAGCCGAATTCCCGGCATGATTTAATGAAGGCGAGTGAGTCCCCTTTCCAATCAGCCTCGTCAAAATCCGCTGCCAAGAAACGGCAGGTATCATCTACAAGGAGCGGATAGACGCCAACCGTATGTTTCCCCGCAAGATGATTATAGATGACTTGGTCGGTGATCGGCAACAATTCCCGTTTCGGACAAGCGCCGCATTTTATCCGGGGCTTCTCGCAGACGCCGCGTTCCCACTCATGAGCGCAGGCGGGCGTGTACCCGGCCCCGCCTTTCGCCGATTCCCAGCGGAGGGCGAAGAGATCTTCCCTGCCGGAGAATAACCGGCGGAAGAGCGCGACCTTTTCCGCAATCGGCATCGATGCTTGAAGTTCAAGAACGCGGTCCGAAAGATCGGGAGCCCAAGGAATACCGTGGGTTTCGAGGAGGGCCCTGAGGCGTTCGTTCTCCGACCTGAGGCGGTCGAGCTCAATATTCGGCATGCCTGACTCCCAACCGAGCGGGGGTTTGCACCAAGTATATCATCCCTGCCATTTTGAAAGCGGGTGATACGTTCGGCCTCCCTGGATCGTTACGCGGCGGGCGGGGTTGAGGAGATGAAGGCGATCGGCGATCTGGAACCCGCCATATACCGTGTGGCTTGAGTGATGACTAGCAATATTGTCCATTATGATGGACGTTTTTATTGACAATCCCTTCAATGTCCAACATACTTTGTGACAGATGAGTCAGTTGATTCTGGATAGACCGCGGTACACGCAGCTCGCGCGTCCCTACTTCGGCAATCCCCTCATTAAAATCCTGACGGGGCAACGCCGCGTGGGGAAAAGTTGCATGCTCAAGAGCCTCGCCGAGCTGTACCGGCGGGAACGCGCCGAATGGCGGGTCGTCTACATCGATAAGGAATTGTCTGCTTGGGATCAGGTCCGGGATACCGCGAGCCTGGAAGCCGCGGCCGCGGCGGACGGGGACGAGCGCGTCGCCCTGTTCATCGACGAGGCTCACGAGATTCCGGGTTTCGAGAAAGCCCTCCGGAGCCTCGCCGCGGGCGGCAAACACGACATCTGGGTGACCGGATCGAACGCGCGGCTCCTCTCCGGCGAAATCGCAAGTCTTTTCGCAGGCCGTTCCGCATCCATACGAATCCGCGCGCTCGACTACGGCGAATTCCTCCGCTTCCATGGCTTGGAGGACTCGGATCCTTCGCTTGCCCTCTATCTGCGCTTTGGCGGGCTTCCTTTCCTCCGGAACCTTGAGCTCGCCGATGCGACGGCCTTCGAATACCTGGGGGGCGTGTTCGACGCCATCGTCCTGAAGGACATAGTCCAGCGTCACGGCGTGCGCAATCCGGCTATTTTGGCGCGGATCGTGGAATTCCTCGCGGACAGCATAGGCAGTCCCGTCTCGGCGCGCAACGTGGCCAACTACCTGAAGTCGAAAGGCTTTGAATGCTCGCCGCAGACTGTCTTGGACTATTTCGGCTATCTCGCGGAATCGTACTGCGCGAACAGGGTCCGCGCGGAGGACGTGGCCGGCAAGCGGCTTCTGGAATCGGGGGACAAATACTACTTCGACGATCTGGGCATGCGGAGCGCCGCGCGCGGCTACGACCAAAACGACATCGGCAAGGTGGTGGAGAACGCCGTCTTCCTCAAGCTCGCCGGCGATGGCTGGGACCTGCGGTCGGGGAGGATCGGCGACCGGGAGATCGATTTCGTTTGCGAGCGGAACGGGGAACGTCAGTACGTCCAAGCCGCGTACCTCGTGCCGGACGGTCCGACGCGGGAGCGGGAGTTCGGCTCCCTGCTCGCCCTGCGCGACGCCTGGCCCAAAACGGTCGTTTCAATGGATCCCCTTCGCGCGGACCACAAGGGCGTACGGCATAGGGGGCTTCGCGAGTTCCTGGCGGGTTAAGCTTGGCGTCTTCGGGCGAAAGGAAAGACAGTAGAAAAATGAACCGATGGTGAAAACACTTTAATAATTGACAGTGCCGGTTCTCATACTGTTTCCCGACAACCACGATCCGGACAAAGCCTCCGGCGAGGCTTTACCCAAAAGGATATCGCTCAACCCATGATGAGCGTAACGTATGACCATCCGCTTGCCGTGCCCGCGCTCGCGAGGCTTATGCCCGCCTGTACGAGTCTTCTGCGCCGCGAGCAGCGCGCTGGAGCCGTCATATCGCATAGCCGGTCATTTGGTCACTGCGATTTATCCCCTTTCTCCGGCCGCCCGCCCGCGCCCAACGTGGAAAACAGCCCCGCCAGCATAGAGATCGCTCCGGCGGCGGCGGCCGTGCTTTCGACCGGAATCTTCAGATAGGTCTTCCCTGTCGCGGGATCGGTTTCGGAAAGCGCGGCCACGAAGGCTTCCGCGCCGCCAGGAGCGGAAAGGCTCCGCGAGAGATCGGAGAGGAAGGAGACGCCGCGCGCGACGAGCTCGCCGGGTTCAGCGGCGGCCGTCGCGGCGGCTGTACCCGCGCCCTTCGCTTCGACCGCGATATCCTCATCCCCCGCCGCGCCGATCCGCCCGGCGAGCTCCTCCGCTTCTCGCTGTTCGTCCGCGCTTTCCACCGCGGTTGAGGGGGCTCTTTCCGTTTCGCTTTCGACGACGATCTCCTGGACCGCGTTCATGAAGCGGCGGTGCTTGTCGTCTCCCATGAAGATGGAATCTTCGCCCGAGTCCAGGATGCCGCGCGCGAGGCCGGATTTGAAGCCGATTAGGTCAAGCATGCGGCTTTCTATCGTATCGATCGAAACGAAATTGAGGATGGTCACGTTTTTTTTCTGGCCGATGCGGTGTATGCGCCCTATCCTCTGTTCCAGCACCGCGGGATTCCAGGGCAGGTCCAGGTTGACCAGGATGGACGCCGACTGGAGGTTGAGTCCCGTGCTCCCCGCGTCGGTCGAAATGAAAACCCGGCATTCCGGGAGAGTATTGAAAGAGTCGAATAGTTCCTGCCGCTGGACGCTCGGCACGCCGCCGTGGAGATTGCGGTACCCGATGCCGCGTTCGTCCAGCTCCTTCGCCACGAGGCGCGTCATCCGCTCCCATTGGCTGAAGACGACCACTTTCTGTTCCGGGTCCGCCAGGCTTTCCTCCAGGATGCTCATGAGCTCGCCGATCTTGACGTCGTGGCGGTGTTCGGCGTCCTGGTCAAGGATGTAGGTGCTGTCGCAGACCATGCGCATCTCGTTCAGGAGGATGAGGAGGCGCTGGCGTTCCTGTTCGGTGAGGAAGCCCTTGTGCTTCCATTTCTTGATGAGGCGCGCGGCGTTGTCGCTGAATTCGTCATGCATGCTGCGCTGCTGCGCGGTCATGGGAACGAAAATGCGCTTGTCGATGCGCTCGGGAAGGTCGGCCAGGACTTCCTTTTTCCTGCGCCGGAGCGTGATGTCCGAGAGCCGTTCTCCGATTTCCCGCAAACCCTGGTAGCCCGTCACTTTCCCGGTCCCATCCTTGACCTGATGCTCGGAAAGGAATTTCCAGAAGGGACCGAGTTTCCAGGGGTTTATGAAGGAAACGATCGAATAGAGTTCTTCCAGGTTATTCTCAAGGGGCGTGCCGGTGAGCACGAGGGCGAAGGGGGATTCGATCCGCTTGACGGTGCGGGCGATCCGCGTTTTCCAGTTCTTGATACGCTGGGCTTCATCCAGGATGACGAGATCGGGCGCCATCCGCGCGATGGCGTCCAGGTCGTGGGCCACGGTGTGGTACGAGACTATCTTGAAGAACGCGTCCTCCCGGTACTGTTTCCCCCGCGCCTGGGCCTGGCCTTCGATGACGCGGATGGCCGAATCGGTGAATTTCATGATCTCCGAGCGCCACTGGTATTTGAGCGAAGTAGGACAGACGACGAGTACGCGTTCGATTCCCGCCTCCCGCTTCAGAAGTTCCGCGGCGCCGATCGCCTGTATGGTTTTGCCCAATCCCATTTCGTCGGCGATCAGGGAACGGCCCGCCGCGGCGGCGAAGAGTATGCCGTTTCGCTGGTATGGATAGAGGCGGGTTTTCAGGAGTCCCGCCGTAGAGTCAAGTTCCGCGTATTTTGACCTGATGAGTTCGCGCCGCCGGTCCGTTTCGCGCTTGGCGAGAATGAAGGCGAGGGCATCGTCGTAGCAACGGAAACCTTCGTCGATCGCGGCGGCGCTGCCCAGGAAGGTCTCGAAGCGATTCCCCGCTTCCTCTTTCAGTACAAGATCCGCATCGAAGTATTCGTGCGCCAACCGGGCGAATTCGTGGGCGTTTTCCATACCTATCCGGATGCGGACCCGCCGCGTATCGCCGTAATGGAGATAGACCGAAGTATAGGGCGGCACGTAGCCTTCCCTGAGCGCCTTCTTGGCCCCCCGTTTTCCGGAGACGGTCTTGAGGACGGCTTCTATGTGTTTGCAGGTCCCGAGCCTGTTGGTCCTGAAATCCAGGCATTCGCAGTAATTCAACCCGTTTCCGCCGTCGCGGAACGCCACCTTGTAGCTTCTGCCTGAAACGGGATTGTGGACCGAATAATCGCCGAAGATGGGATGCGTGCCGGCGAGCCGCACGATCTCAAAGGCCTGTTCCGGTACGAACTGCTGTCTGAGCGCCTTCTGCCATGCTTCATGGCTCAGTCCCTCCGGCTTGCGGTGGTAGGGGACGGTTTCCGGTTTCTTTGCGGTTTTCGTGGCGCTTTTCGGGACGGCTTTCGGGACGGTCTTCGGGGATGCCGGGCGGGTTTTCATGGTGAGGCAATTATCCGTGGAGCGGTTCGTTTCGTCAAATGGTCCCAGTGGATCGATCGAGGTCGATCGCATGCTGGCAAATCGGCGCGCATCTGTTACAATAGGTCCATGCCGGTCGTGAAGCATACCGCGCCCCTGATCGGCGCCTTGGCAGCGCTCATAATCATCTGCCTCGCCGCGTTGGCTTTCGTCCTCCTCCGCGGCCGGTCCGGGGAAGCCGACGGCGCCATGGCCGACGGCGCCGTCGGATTCGGCGCCGGGACTGCCCGCGCACTGAGCGCCCGTGACCTGAGCGCCGAGTTCGCTTCCCTTCCCGTTCCCGACGATGAGTTCTTCCTCCCCCCCGAACCGGATTTCCTGCCTCCTGTCGTCCTTTCGCGCGAACGGCGGTCCGTCTGGACCGCGGAGGACGCGGCGCCTTTCTGGACCGATCCCGCGACGCTTGACCTTACCCGTCTGGCCGCCGACGCATCCGCGCTCGTCGACGCGATCATGGAGAGAACTCCGTGACGGCGTTCCGCGCCTTTCTCGGCGCCGCGCCGACTGCTGTCCTGGCAGCCCTCATCCTGTCCTGCGCTACCGCTCCGGCGGCTTCCCCGTCGTCCGTTCCGGCGGCCGCGCCGCCCGCGCTTCCCGCGCCTGCCGAGGAGAATCCGGTCGGAGGCGAAGCGCAGGAGTCCGAACCCGCTTCGGGCGTACCCGAGCCCGCGGCGGGCGCTGATTCCGCCGCGCCGGAAAAGCCGGAGGCTGACCATCCGGCTTCCGTCGTCGTCCCGCCTGTCGCGGAAATTCCGCTGATCGAACCCGAGTCGCCGATTCCCGAATCCTTCGCGCCGCCTCAGTCCCCTCAAGCGGAGCAGGACGGCATTGTCCTGAGCGAGCCGATGCCTCCCGCTCTCCCGCCTCCCGCGGCGCCTGAGTCCATACCGTCTCCGGCGTCTCCTCCGGTTTCCGCGCCGTTGCCCGCCACCGTCACCGCCGCCGCGCCCAAGACTGCCGCGACTCCGGCTCCTGCAGCGAAACCCGCTCCGGTCGTCCAGAAGGCCGTCGAAAAGAAGGCGCCCGTCACCAATCCGCCGCCCGTAGAGACCGTTCCTCCTCCCGCCATCGTACGGGAAGCCGTACCTGTGCCCGCCGCCGCCCTGCCCGAACTGCCCGCGCGTTCGGCGCCCGTCGCGGTCGAGGAGCCCGCCGCGTTTTCCCGCACCGTCCGCGCGACGGTAGGCCAGCTCGTGGAAATCCCCTTCCGAGGCGCCGGCTGGATTTTCCTCGGCGAGCAGGGGGCGAGGAAAGGCCTGCCCTATGATTCGCGCCGGCTGGATGCCGAAGGCCAATCCTTCATGTTCCGCGCCGAAGCCGCCGGAACCTTCGACCTGAAATTCTACCGGCAGGATTTTGTGGAGGATTACGTGATCAACGACCGCGTACGCGTGACGGTCGTAGAGCCGGACGCCGGAAGCGCGGTCGGCGGGTTCTCGCTTCCCCTGGACCGTAGCCGCGTCGTCGCCGAGCCCCGCTGGCCGTTGCTTCCAGTTGCGAAAACTGGCGCTACGGCGCTTTCGACCGCTACAACGTCGACCGTTCCGAAAGCCGCCGCGCTGATCGCAGCCGCTTCGGCCGCGGCCGCCTCCGCACCCGCTTCCGTCCCGGCGGCTATCGCAGCCGCGTCACCGGCCACGTCCGCGGCGGCGTCGGTTCCTGCCGCTACGGCTTCCGCCGTGACTCCCGCCGCGATGGCTCCCACCGCGATGTCCACAGCGACGCGGCCCGCCGATACGGGCATCGCCCGGGAGGCTATTCCGGCCGCGGCCGCAGCCGCGGCCGCGGCACCGGTAGCCGCCACTCCCGCGGCTGCCGCCGCTGCCGCCGCTTTTTCCGAAACGTTGAAGTCGCTGGGCACCGGCGCCGCGGATCCCGCCGCTTTCCTCGCCCTGGCGCGGACTGAATCGGAGGCGGGGCGGACGGCCAACGCGCTGCTGGCCCTCGATTCTTTCAGCCAAGCCTTTCCCTCCGGCAGCGACGAGGCCTGGTGGCTGTACGGCCGCCTCCTGGAGGCCAACGGCCCGAACAAGGACGTGAAGGCATCCCTCGATTATTACCGCCGCCTGGTCGCGGAATATCCGCAGAGCAGCCGTTACGACGAGGCGCGCAAGCGCATTGCCTACCTTGAACGGTATTACTTCGAGATCCGGTAGGAGACAGATCGAAATGCGTCGCGCGTTCGTGATGGTTCTCGTTTTCGCGGCGCTGGGGACCGACCCCGCCTTGGCCGGTCCTACCCAAGCTGGGCCTGCCCGAGCCGAAGGCGGTTTCGCCGAAGGCGGCTTCGCCCTCGGCCTCATCGCCGGCAATCCGGCGGGTATCACCGCGGCGTACGATTTCTGGCGGCCGCCTAACGGAGAAGATACCGTCGGAAAAGCCGCCGCCGGACCGGCTGCCGCCCTGCAGGGATCGCTCGCCTGGGACCTCACGTCACCCGGCGGCATCGTCGCTACGGGCGATTGGCTGTTCATCTTCGACCGGTATTTCCGTATCGGTGACAGCCCCGTTCCGCTGTACGTGGGTATAGGGGGCCAGGCGACCTTGCTGGCGGGTTCGGGACGCTACGGGACTTCGGACGCCGATTTCGGGCTGTCGGTCCGCCTGCCACTGGGGCTTCGCTGGTACTTCGGCGATCCGCCCCTGGAAGCCTTCGCCGAGTTCGTGCCGGGCCTGTTGCTTTACCCCGGGGTGAAATGGGAACCGGGTGCGGGCCTGGGCCTCCGCTGGCGTTTCAGGCCAAAGTGAACTCTTCGACCGGGACTTTCCCGTATTTCGATACTCGGACCCTGGCTTGGTTCCGCTCGGAGGTGGGGGAACCCACGGACGTGCAGGAACGGACCTGGCGCGCGGTCGCGGACCACCAGGACGTCCTGGTCACGGCTCCCACAGGCAGCGGAAAGACCCTTGCCGCCTTCCTCGTGTCCCTGGATGCCCTGGCGCGCGGCGAACTGGCCGCCGACCGGCTTTCGGTGCTGTACGTTTCGCCCCTGAAGGCGCTGAACACGGACATCAGGCGGAACCTGCTCCTTCCTCTCGCGGGCCTGCGCGCCGCCTGGGCGGAAAGCGGTTCGGCCTTCCCGCCGGTCACCGTGGCGACGCGTTCGGGCGACACGGATGCGGCGGAGCGCCGCGCCTTCCTGAAGCGGCCACCTTCGATCCTTTCCACCACGCCCGAGAGCCTCGCCCTTCTGCTGAACTCTCCGCGCGCGCGTGAAAACCTGGCCTCCGTCCGTTACCTCGTGATCGACGAGATCCACGCTCTGGCCTCCTCAAAGCGGGGCGTCTTCCTGATGGCCCAGGTCGAACGGCTGCGGCTCCTTTCGGGGGGCTTCAGGCGCATCGTCCTTTCGGCGACCGTCGCCGATCCGGCCGACTGCGCCCGATTCGCTGCCGGCCAGGAAGAAACGCCGGGCGGGGAATTCGTCGCGCGGCCCATGCGCATCGTCCGGTCGGAACTTGAGAAGAGGCGCTCGGTCACCGTGGTGTATCCGACCCTATCCTCAGGCCCCGCCGTGGATGCCGGCGCTATCCAGGCCGATTCTCCCTCCCGATGGCCGCTGCTGGCCGATTCCTTCGTCCGGGCGGTTGGGCGCAACCGGACGACGCTCATCTTCACCAATTCGCGTCGCCACGCCGAAAAGATCGCCTTCCTGATGAACGAACGCGCCGAGCGCATGGTGGCCTGGGCGCACCACGGCTCATTGTCCCGGGAAGTCCGGAGCGCGGTCGAGGAAAGGTTGAAGGCGGGGGAATTGCCGGCGGTGGTCGCGACGAGTTCCCTGGAACTCGGCATCGACATCGGTTCCATTGACGAGGTCCTGCTGGTCGGAACTCCGCCGGGGGCCGCGGCGACCCTGCAGCGTACGGGGCGGGCGGGGCACAAGCTCGGCGCGGAGAGCCGGGCTCTCATGTACCCGACCCACGGCTTCGACCTGCTCCTGGCGGCGGCCACCAGCCGCGACGCGCAGGAGGGGAGGCTGGAACGGGAACGGAGGCCGCACGCTTGCCTGGACGTCCTGGCCCAGCTCATTCTCTCCTTGACCGCCCTGGACGCCTGGGACGCGGACTCGTTGTTCCGCTTCCTCAAGACCATCGAGCCGTACGCGACCCTGACACGGACCGACTTCGACCTGGTGGTCGCGATGCTGCGGGGCCGATACGAAAACAGCCGTCTGCCCTCGCTCGCCCCGAGGCTGGAACGGGAGGAGTTCGCGGGCGGCAGGCTGAAGGCGAAAGCAGGCGTCCTCCCCCTGCTGTACCGCGGAGGCGGGGTAATCCCCGACCGGGGTTCCTATGTGCTGAAGCTGGCCGGGAGCGGGGCTCCGCTGGGCGAACTGGACGAGGAATTCGTCTGGGAGCGCCGTCTGGGGGACAGTTTCGCCCTCGGCTCCCGCTCCTGGCGCATCATCGGCATCGACGACCGCGCGGTCACCGTCGTGCCCGGGGCACGGAGCATCAACATCGTCCCGTTCTGGAGGGCGGAAAACCAGTGGCGGAGCGCGGAGGCGATGGATTCGGTGCTGGAGCTCCTGGATTCGCTTCCGTCGGGCGAAGGGATCGAAGCGAACGCCGCCTTCCTGCGCCTGGGGTGGCGCCTGGACGCGGAAGCCGCCGAAGCCCTCGCGCGCTTCCTCGCCCTTCAGGCCGCGGCCGCCGGCCTTCCCGGAAAGCGCCGAGTCGTGCTGGAAGCCTTCAAGGGTCCCAACGGCACGGGCTCCTATGCGTTCCTGCACACGCTCAGGGGCGGAAAAACCAACGCGGCCCTCGGCATCGCGCTGCGGGCCGCCGCCGACGCCCGTTTCGGCGCGGGTACGATCGAATTCTTCTGGGACGACGCCGGAGTGCTTGCCTCCTTCCCTGCGATGGAGGAAGACGGAAATCCGCTGTCGGCTTCCGGTCCGGGGCCGGAGGCCTTCGCCGGGCTGCTGGCGGAACTCGGCGGGAGCGGGCTCAGCGGACGGCTGCGCGCGGGGCTGGAATCGACCGGACTCTTCGGCGCCGCCTTCCGCGAGGCGGCCGGCAGGTCCCTGTTGCTGCCCAAGGCGCCTTTCGGCAAGCGGACTCCGCTGTGGATCACGCGCCTGCGTTCCCGCCAGTTGTACGACGCCGTGCGCTCCTCCAGCGACTTTCCCTTGATCAAGGAAGCGTGGCGGAGCTGCATCGAGGACATACTGGAGGTCGAAAGCGCCGAAGCCCTCGTCGCCGGGCTCCGTTCCGGCAACATCCAACTTGTGACGAAAGAATCCGCCGCCCCGTCCCCCTTCGCCCGGGGTTCGGTATGGATCTCCGGCGACAGCTTCATGTACCGGCGCGACGACGCCTCGGAGCCTTCCGCCCTTTCCGACGAGCTCCTGGCCGAGCTGTTCTCCCGGGACGCGGAGGCGCCCCGCGCGGAGGCGGCGGTCGTCGCCTTCCTGGTCCGGAGGTCCACCCGCGTCGATCCCGATTACCGACCCCGCGGCGCCTCCGAGCTCGCCGACTGGTTGGACGAGCGGCGCGTGCTGGCCGCCGCCGACTGGGATTCGCTTGCAGCGGCGGTCGCCACGGCGGTCGCCGAATCGGCCGCCTCAGCGGACGCCTCAGCGGGCGACGACGTTGCCGCTACAGCGGGCGCCGATGCGGATCCGGATGCCGTAGGCCGGATAGTCGTCCGGCGGCTGATCCTGGACGGGGCCTCCGAAGGCCTCGTTCTTTCGCCCGACGTCGACGCCTCCTCGCCCGCATTCGATCCCGCCGCCCTCGTCGCCGCTTGGCTGCGCTACGAGGGGCCGGTCGGCGAGGAGCGGCTGGAAGCCCTGTTCGGTTCCGCGGGACCGGAAACGGCCGCGGCCATACTTGACGACGGAGCCCTTGTCCGCCTGTCGGTGGGCGACGGTCCGCCGCTGGTTTGCGATGCCGAATTCGCCTCCCGTATCCTGCGCGCCGCCAGGGCGGGGCGCCGCGCCTCGGCCGGCGCGGAACGCAGGCTTGAAAGCCTCCAGTCGCTCGTCGCCGCCCGCCAGGGGATCGTCGGTACGGAAGGCCCCGATGTGGACGCGGAACGGGGCACCGAGTTGTTGCGAGCGGCCCTGGAGCCGCTGCTGGGCGCGGGCGCTCCGGTGGAAGCCTGGGAAAGGGAGATCCTGCCGGCGCGCTGTCCCTACCGCCCCTGGCACCTGGAACTTCTCATGCGCAGGAGTCCCCTTTCATGGCGCGGGGCCGGGGAAGGCCGGTCCGCCTTCGTGCTTGACGGCGAGGCGGCTCTTGCCGACGGCAGCGGAACGGCGAGCCCTTCCGGAGAGCCGGAACTTTCTTCCGGCGCGCGTACCATCCTCGAACTGCTCCGCGCGGGACCGAAGACGATCGCGGAAGCGGCGCGCGGCTCGGGGCTTTCGGAAGGGGAGGCCGGAACGTCCCTGCGAGAACTAGCGCGTGGGGGTTATGCGCATACGGACCGCTTCACCGACGCGGCGGATTTCCTCATCCCCCGGCGCAGGCCCCAGGCGACGGCCCGTCCGGTCCTTCGCTCGCGCTGGCAGCGGGCGAAGGGGACTTCCTCGCTCTGGACCGCGTTCGATGAAGCGGAGGGCGACGCGGTCGATGAGTCCGCCCTGCTTCGCGAGAAGGCACGGAGGCTCCTGTCGCGCTTCGGCGTCCTGTCCCGTTCCGTCGCGGTCCTGGCCGCCGGCGGGCCAGCCTGGAACGAGCTCTTCCGGGCGTTGCGCCTCATGGAATTCTCGGGAGAAGTCGTCGGCGGGCGCTTTTTCGAAGGTTTGGACGAATTGCAGTTCATGGGCGCCGCGGACGCGGCGGGCGCTGCCCCCGACGACGGAGCTGTGTCCGGAGCGGCCGCCTACTGCCTGAACGCCTGCGATCCGGCGAGCCTGTGCTCCTTCGCGCCGCTTTCCCGTCGCCTTGACCTGCCCGCCCGTCTTCCCTCCAACTACGTGGTTTGGCGCGGCGGCACCCCTCTGCTCGTCGCCCGCCGCGGCGGCCGTGAACTCGATTTCCGCGTGCCGCCCGAAAGTCCGGATGCCGTACTCGCCGTCACCCTCCTGGCGCGTCGGCTCTGCGGACGGGCGGTCGATCCCCTGTCCATTCTGATGGTGGAAACCGTCGGAGGCTCTCCCGTCCGGACATCCGCATGGGAGGGAGTCCTTAGGGCCGCCGGCTTTTCCGAGGGGACGCGGGGGATGGAATATGTTTTTTCCGGATGAAGGCGGCAGCCGGCATCCACAGCCGGCATCCAGCAACCGGCAGGAATACAGGGGGAATCGGCTACACATGATGACTAGACTCGCATTTCCGATCCTGCTCGCGGTGTTTATGCTTTTCCCGCTATCCTGCGCGCGGGCGGCTCCTGACGGGGCTTCGGCTCCCGGAGGAGCCTTAGCTCCCGTCTTCGCGACGAAGACGGGCACCAAGTACCATCGCGACGGTTGCCCTTCACTGTCCAAGTCGCGCGTGGCCTTGAGCCTTTCCGAGGCGCTCGATCGGGGTCTGGAGCCTTGTTCCGTCTGCGATCCTCCCGGGAGGCTGCCGGGACCGGCCGGACGCTATCGCATCGACCAGGCTTCCCTGACGAGTTCTGCCGAGGCGGACCTCTCCCTGATGACGGCCGCGCGCGTGTCCGCGGTCGTCGACGGTGACACCGTCAAGGTCGATATCCTCGGAACCCCTCCGTCCGGCCTCAAGCTCCGTGAGAAGGTACGGCTGCTCGGCGTCGACACTCCCGAGACCGTGCATCCGAACAAGGGAGTCGAGCGTTTCGGCAAAGAGTCTTCCGCTTATACGCGGGAACGCCTGCTGGGGCGGGAAGTACTGCTCGCCTTCGACTGGGACCTCCGGGATGGCTTCGGGAGGTTGCTCGCCTATATTTACCTTTCCGACGGCCGATGCTTCAACGCCGAGCTTGTCGAACAGGGTTATGCGCATGCCTACCTGAAATATCCTTTCGCGTTCAAGGACGAATTTGGAGCGCTCCAGGCCGGCGCGCGAGCCGGCGGGAAGGGGCTTTGGGCGGGAGCCGACTGAAAGCGGGCACCCCGAGCCTGCGTTGCGCCGCGAATCATTCTCGACTATTATTATTCCATGGGTGATCGATGCATTGTGTGCGTGGACGACGAAGCTATCATCACCATGAGCCTGAAGCGCGAGCTTCAAATGGGATTCCCCGCCATACGCGTGGAATCCGCCATATCCGGACCGGAAGCCCTGGAAGTAATGGACGATATCATCGCGGCCGGGGGGGCCGTGGCCGTGCTCGTGACCGACGAACGCATGCCCGGAATGGCGGGGCATATTCTGTTGCGCGAGGCGAGGAAACGCGTTCCCGGCGTTTACGGCATCCTGCTCACCGGTTATACCGACGTGGAGGCCTTGGCCGAGGCCGTCAACGAAGCGGGCCTTTTCCGTTACATCCATAAGCCTTGGGACCGGACGGACCTCGCGATGGCGGTCGGCCGCGCATTGGACCTGTACGACCGCGAACGCGAAGTCGCCGATCTCCACCTCCGCGTGGAGCAGCTGAATCTGGCCATCGTATCCGCGCTGGAAAACAGCGCCCACGAGGACGACCCGGATACCTACGGGCATGTCCAGCGCGTCGCCTGCTATTCGGGCCTGCTCGCCCGCGGTCTCGGTCAATCGGAGTCGGATTGCCGCCGCCTCTTCCTGTACGCCCCCCTGCACGACATCGGCAAGTCGGGCATCCCCCACATGATACTCTCCAAGCCGGGAAGCCTCAGCGTCGAGGAATTCGATATAGTGAAGAGGCACGTGTCCATCGGCGCGCGCCTGCTGAAGTCCATGGAAGTGGACACCATGGCGAAAGACCTCATCCTGTACCACCATGAACGCTGGGACGGAAAAGGGTATATGGCGGAACTTTCGGGCGAGGCGATTCCCCTTTCGGCGCGTATCGTATCGCTCGCCGACGTGCTGGACGCGATGCTTTGCGAGCGGCCGTACAAACGGCCGATCCCCTTCGACCAAGTGAGCGAAGAAATCTTGTCCATGGCGGGCAGCCGTTTCGATCCCGCGATCGTGAAAGCGTTCGAGGCGAATATCGATTCGTTCCGGCAAGTCGCCGCCGGCAACATGCGGAGCGCATACGCCGAGTTCCGCGATAACGCATGAACCCCGCGTACTTTCCCGCGTATCTTCTCTCCGCATCGGCATCCTTGGCGCTCGGGCTGTATGCGCTCTTGCGTGCGAACGGCCGTACAGCTCGCGACTGGGCTTCCATCCCCCTCTGCCAGGCGTCCTGGGGAATCGGATTCCTCTTCGAGCTTTTCGATCGGACCATCGAAGGAAAGATTTTCTGGGACGATGTCGAAATGGCAAGCATGGTGCTTTTGGCCTATTTTACCCTCCTGTTCGCGCTCCGATATCGGGACGGCGGCCATTCGCGCACGGGAGCCGCTTCGGCCTTCCTGGCCCTCCCGCCGATCGCGATCGTCTTCCTTCAGTTTACCGACCGTTTGCACGGGCTTTTCCGTTCGACCGTTTCCCTCTCGGCCTCGTCCGGATTTCCGGAACTGCTTTACGTATACAATCCGGCCTCCTACGCGGCTTTCTCCATCATGGTCGCCTATATCATGCTTGCGGTGCTCTTGGTGGCCCGGAGCGCGCTCGTTTCGACCGGAAGGTACAGGACCCAGGCGATTTACATCGCGGCGGGCTTTTCCCTTCCCCTCTGCGTCCTCCTGATCACCACGGTTTCCGGCATCCGCTTCGGCCCCTACCGGGATTCGAGCCCGCTGGTGTTTCCGATCGGCAACATCCTGGTCGCCTTCGGCCTTTTCAGGTACCGCCTGCTCAACGCGGTTCCCGTCGCCCATGCTTCCATCGTCGAAAACCTGAGGGACGGAGTCCTCGTCGTGGACCGGCGCGGGACGATAGTCGAATTCTCGGTGCGCCTGGAGCAGCTCCTTTCGGTCAAGTCCTCGTCCATGATCGGCCTGAACGCCGCGCGGGCGCTTGCCTTCCTGGGTCCGGTCGCGTCGGCCCTCGGTTCCATGCCGGAGCGGCCGGTCCGCTTCACCGTTTCGGTCGCCGACGGTACGACGGACGGAAAGATGCTGGAAGTCGAATCCTCTTCACTACTCGACCGCGGGGGCCGACCCATCGGAGGGCTTGCGACCTTCCGGGACGCGACCAAACGCACGATGCGGGAACGCGAGCTTGCCATATACCGGTCCCGGCTGGAACAATCGAACCAGTTCCTGTCCTCGGCCCTCGGCGAACTCAAGGCCGCGCAGAATTCCCTGATCGCCGCGGAAAAGATGGCGTCCCTGGGCCAGTTGGTGGCCACCATCGCCCACGAATTGAACACGCCCCTCGGTGCGGTGAAATCTTCGGCGGCCTCCGTCGAGGACGCCTTGGCGATCCTGCTGGACGAGATGCGCTCTCCCTCCCTCGCGGGCGCCGACCGGCGCCTCGTCGATCTTTGTCTTCCTTCGACCTTCCCGGCCGATATCACCGCCGAGAACGCCGGGAGGAGGAAGGCGGAACGCTCGATCCGCGCGCGCCTTGCGGCCGAAGGAATCGGAGAAGCTTCCATAGCGGCCGATCTCCTCGCCGATTCGCCCGCCTCGGTGGAAGACTTCATCGCGGCGTACCGCGCCGCGCCCTCCGCTTCCCGCGCAGTTTCCTTCGCCTCCGCCGCGGCTTCGGTGCGCCGCGGCATCATGATCGTGGACCTTGCGGCTTCCAAGGCGAGCGCCACCGTTTCCGCCCTCCGGCGCTACGTGCGTTCGGCGGGCGGGGAACCCAGGGACATCCCGCTCGTCGAAACGCTGGAGACGGTGCTCAGGCTTTTCGCCGCACCGTTCAAGACCCAATTCACCCTCGTGCGCCGGTACGAATACGACGGCACCGTCCACGCGGACGAAGAACGCCTGCAGCACGTCTGGCTCAACCTGATCCAGAACGCGCTCCAGGCCATGGGCTCCGCCGGCGAACTACGGATATCGACGCGCCTGCATGAAGGCCATGCGCTCGTCTCCATCGTCGACAACGGGCCGGGGATTCCGGCAGATATCCGCGAACGCGTTTTCGATCCCTTCTTTACCACGAAGAAGGCGGGGGAGGGGACAGGTCTCGGGCTCGACATCGCCCGCAGGATCGTGGAGGACCACGGCGGCACGATCGCGTTGGAAAGCGAAGTCGGGAGGACGGAATTCACCGTGACCCTTCCGGTACGGAGGAACGAATGAACGGAAAACCGGCGATCAGGCAAGTCGGGCGCATCCTGAAAGGCACCAGGACCAAGGACGGTGCGGGCGTATCCCTGCTGCGCGTCTTCTCCAGCCCCGAGGCCAAGGACCTGGATCCCTTCCTGCTCTTCGACGCCTTCGGCAGCGAGGAACCCTCGGAATACCTTCCCGGCTTTCCCCGGCATCCTCACCGCGGCATGGAAACCGTCACCTACATGCTGGAGGGGACCGTGCGGCACGGCGACTCCCTCGGCAATTCCGGCACCATCGGCAAGGGCGACCTGCAGTGGATGAGCGCCGGCTCCGGCATCATCCACGAGGAAATGCCCCAATTCTCCCCGCGGGGCGTGATAGGGTTCCAGCTCTGGGTCAACCTGCCGCGCGCCGAGAAGATGAAGGATCCTGAATACCGGGACGCGCCCGCGGCCTCCGTTCCGTCGGTGGCTTTCCCCGGCGGTACGGTCAAGCCGTTGGCCGGCGGTTTCCGCGGGATCGCCGGTCCCGTCACCGGCATCGTCCGCGATCCGGCCTACTTCGACATCAACCTGGAACCCGACGCTGTACTCGACCTTGAAACTCCCCGCTCGCAAACCTGCTTCGCGTACGTTTACGCGGGCTTCCTCGTCCTGCAGGGCGTCCCTTCCGGCGCGGACGCCGGCGCGGCCGCGGGTACGGCCACCGCCGGTGCAGCCGCCGCGGGCGGCTCAATCCCCTCGGGCGGCACCGCTGCCGCGAACTCCTGCGTCCTGTTCGGTCCCGGCGACCTCGCGCGTCTGCAGGCGGGCAGCGCGGGCTGCTCATTGGTCTTCGCCCGCGCGGAGCCCCTGCATGAACCCATCGCCTGGGGCGGCCCCATCGTCATGAACACGAACGAGGAGCTGGAGACGGCTTTCCGTGAATACGAGCGGGGAACCTTCGTAAAAACGGGGAAGAAGTAGGATCAGCAGAAAGACTTCAGGGGAAGCCTCCCCTTCTCCGGCTATCCCCGTTCGCCCAGACCGTCCAGGCGCCGCAACAGGGGCGGATGGGAATAATTGAAAAAAACGAAAGCGGGGTGGGGATACAGGTTGGATAGGTTGTCGACGGAGAGGCGTTTCAGGGCCGTGCCCAAATCCTCGGCGGAAGCGGTCCTGGCGGCGAAGGAATCGGCCTGGAATTCGTGGCGGCGGCTGAAGATCAGGGCGGTGAGTCCTGCGACCGAGGCTATGGGCGTGAAGAGGATGCCGAAGGCTACGAGGTTGAGTTCGAGGGCGTAGGCGCTGCCTCCCATGGCGAGCGACAAATCGGGATTCAGGACGAAGAGGGAAAACGCCCACAGGGTTACCGCTATCTGGAACGCCGATAACAGGAGCCCCTGCGGAATATGGCGCAACTTGAGGTGGCCGGTTTCGTGGGCCAGGACGGCGATCAGCTCGTTCACGGGGTGTTTTTCTATGAGGGTATCGAAGAGGACGATCTTTTTCCTGGGGCCGAGTCCCGAAAAGAAAGCGTTGGCTTTGGTGGAACGCTTGGAGCCGTCCATCACGTAGACGCCCTGCAGCGCGATGCCTTGCCGCTCCGCGTAGGCTTCCACCGCATCTTTCAATTCGCCTTCGCCCAAGGGCTTGAGCTTGTTGAAAAGAGGCAGGATGAGGCTGGTATAGAACATGTTGACCAGGATGACGATGCCGACGGCCGCCGCCGCGAAGGCGATCCAGAACCAGGATCCCAGCGCTTCGATCAGGATCATAAGCAGGTACAGGATGCCGCCGCCCAGGACCGCGGCCAGCGCGTAGCCCTTGAGCCTGTCCGTAACGAAGGTCGCCGGGGTGGTGCGGTTGAATCCGTAGCGCGCCTCAAGCCTGAAAGTGTCGTACAGGTTGAACGGTAGGGACGCCAGGTCCGAACCCAGGTAGACGAGGCCGAAGAAGGCCAGGGCGCGCAGGCGCGGATCCCGGATCAAGGTTCCGAGCAGGTTATCCAGCCGGCCGAAGGCGCCGGTGGCCAGGAAGGCCGCCGTGAGCAGAAAGCCGAAGGCAGACGCGGCACGGGAAAAACGGGCTTTGTCTTTTTGGTAGGCCAACGAGCGGCGGTATTTTTCCTGATCGTAGAAATCGGCCACCCGCGGATCGATATCGGTTCGGCGCACCGAGGCGTTGAGCAGGCTCAGGACCTCGTCGGCGACGAACGAAAGCGTCAGGAGCGAGAGCAATATCCAGTACAGCATGTTCACGGCAATTCCTCCGTCTCTTCCACCTTCGCCAGTTTTCCCCTGATGGTCCGCGTCTTGCGGCTGGCGTCGTCCACGGCGTCGGTGGCCTCCTGCAGCTTCTTCCGCGTCTTGTCCAGGAGTTCCCCGAACTTGCCGAACTCGGCCTTCACGAGGCCGAGGGTCCGCCAGACTTCGCTCGTCCGCTGTTCCACGGCCAGGGTGCGGAAGCCCATCTGCAGGCTGTTCAGCATCGCCGCGAAGGTGGTCGGCCCGGCGACGACCACGCGGAAGTCCCGCTGAAGTCCCTCCGCCAGGCCCCGGCGGCCGAGGCACTCGGCGAAAAGGCTCTCCGAAGCGAGGAAAAGTACCGCGAAGTCGGTGGTGGCAGGCGGGGCGACGTACTTGTCGCGGATTTCCTTGGCGGAGAGCCGGACCCGCCTCTCCAGCGCCTTGCCCGCCTCTTCCACCGCGACGGCGTCGCCGCGCTCGCGCGCTTCCTGCAGCCGTTCAAAGTCCTCTTTGGGAAATTTGGCGTCCACGGGAAGGAGCACGGGGGCGCTGCCGTCGGCCTGGCGGCCGGGCAGGCGTACGGCCAGTTCCACCCGGTCGGCGGAAAGCGGCTTGGTCGCCGCGTTCAGTTCGTATTGGCCGGGCGCCAGGATGTCCTCCACGATCGAAATGAGCTGGACCTCGCCCCAGGTGCCGCGGTTTTTAACGTTGACGAGGACGCGTTTCAGGTCGCCGACCCCCGCCGCCAGGCTCCTCATCTCGCCGAGCCCGGCCTGCACCTGCTCCAGACGATCCCCGACGAGCTTGAAGCTTTCCCCCAGACGCCGCTCCAGGGTTTCGTGCAGCTTTTCGTCCACCGTCCTGCGCATCTGCTCCAGCCGGGTCGCGTTGTCCGCCTGGATCTCGCGGAGCTTGCGGTCCACCGTCTCCCGGACGGCCTCCAGCCGGGCGTCGTTGCCGCTGCCGAAGCGCGCGATTTCGGCGCGCAGCTGGGTCAGCTGCTGGCCCTGCGCCTCCGCGGCGCGGGCGAGGGAAAGCGAGGCCTCTTCCCGGCTATGGGCGAATTCCTCGCGCAGGCTCCGTTCCGCCCGTTCCTGGCTTTCCGCGATCGCGAGCAGGCGGTCGCCCGAAGCGGCGGGGCGGGGCCTGAGCACGGCGACGACTACCGCCACCAGGATCAGGAACGCGAAGGCGACCAGGATCACGACCAGGATTTCCATATCACTCCAGAAAGGAACAGGGCAGGCGGGAGACGCATTTTCCGCAGACGTCCGCCAGTCCGAGCGCACGGTGGAGCTCCGCGTTTTCAAGGCAGAGCCCATAGCAGGATTTCCGGTCGAAGCCGTCCGCCTTCAGCGCTCCCGTCGGGCAACGTCCGACGCAAAGGCCGCAGGAGCCGTTCCGCCGGAAAAGGCAGGGGTGGTCGTCGCGCGGCGCGTCGGGGCGCTCGGCGACCGAAGTCGGCGTCGGCGGCAGGACAGCGTCGGTCGCCAGGCTCCCGAATCGGCCCGCGGCTCCCGCGGCGGTGATCAGCATGTTGTTCAGGCCGAACTCCCCCAGTCCCGCGATGCGCGCGGCATGGCGGTGGGACCAGCGGCTCACGAGCAGCACCGGGTCGAAATTGTGGGTGGCCCGGACGGCTTCCGCCCGATAACCCGCATGCCGCAGGACGGCCGCGATCGCGGCGGAGATCTTGCCGATGAGCAGGTTCGTTTCGATGTAGGCGCGCGCCCAGGTTTCGGACGCGAATCTACTCCCCGCATTCCCTTCGCCCGTTTCCCGGACGAAGGGGACGAAGAAGGCGACCACGCTGCGCGCGAGCGGGAGCAGGTCGCGGGGCAGGAGATGATCCTCCACGGCGACTCTCCTCAGTCCAGGAAACCGCGGATCGTCGGCTCCGGCGAAGCCGACGAGGGGCGCCCGCCACAGCGGCGGCAGCCCCTTATCCCGCCGTTCCGCCGAAGCCGCCGCGACCGTTTTAGCCGCGGCGGCCCTGACGGAGTCGCCGAGCGCGCGCTCCTGCGCGCCGACTTCGTCCATAGGTCCCTACAGTTCCAGGTCCATGGTTTCGACCTTCTTGGCCGCGTAGTCGACGAAGTCCGCGATCTTCATCGGCGGCAGTTGCCTGCCGTCGCGCAGGCGGATGGATACGGTGCCCTCGTCCGCCTCCTTCTGGCCCACCACCAGCATATAGGGAATTTTCCGGTTTTGGCAGTCGCGGATCTTCGCGTTCATGCGCGAGTCGCCGAGTTCGGCGCTCGAGCGGAGGTCGCGCGCCTTGAGCTCCAGGTTCACCTTCTTCGCGTATTCGTCGAAGGGCTCGGCCACGGGAATCACGGCCACCTGTTCCGGGGCGATCCAGACGGGGAAGGCGCCGCCGAAGTGCTCGATCAGCACGCCGAAGAAGCGTTCCAGGGATCCGAGCAGGGCGCGGTGCACCATGTAGGGGCGCTTCTGCTTGCCGTCCGCGTCGACGTAGGTGATGTCGAAGCGCTCCGACATGTTGAAGTCGAACTGAATGGTCGTCATCTGCCATTCGCGTCCGAGGGCGTCCTTGATCTTGAGGTCGATCTTGGGGCCGTAGAAGGCGCCGCCGCCTTCGTCCATCTCGTATTCCAGACCTTCGGCGATGACCGCCTTGCGCAGGGATTCCAGAGCCTGGTCCCAGCGGCTCTGCTCTCCGACGGACCCCTTCGGCTTGGTGGCCAGGTACGCCTTGATGTCCTTGAATCCGAAGACCTTCCACATCCTGAGGCTGAAACGGAGCACTTCCAGGATCTCCGATTCGATCTGTTCAGGGGTGCAGATGATGTGGGCGTCGTCCTGGGTGAAGCCGCGTACGCGCAGGAGCCCGTGCAGCACCCCGGAACGCTCGTAGCGGTAGACGGTGCCGAGCTCGGCCCAGCGCAGCGGCAGGTCGCGGTAGCTGTGCCCGTTCGACTTGTAGATCATGAGATGGAAGGGGCAGTTCATCGGCTTTGCGTAGTAGTCCTGCTCGTCGATCTTCATCGGCGCGTACATGTTTTCCTTGTAGAACCCCAGGTGTCCCGAAGTTTCCCAGAGCCAGGCCTTTCCGATGTGGGGCGTGTACAGGATCTCGTAGCCGTTGCGGTAGTGGACCTGGCGCCAATAATTCTCGATGGCCACGCGCATGCGTCCGCCCATCGGATGCCAGTAGATGAGCCCAGCTCCCGCTTCCTCGTGGATGGAGAAGAGGTCCATTTCCTTGCCGACGCGGCGGTGGTCGCGCTTCTCCACTTCTTCCAGGAAGGCCAGATGGGCTTTCAGGTCCTTCGGATTCTCCCAGGCGGTGCCGTAGATGCGGGTAAGCATCGGCCGCTTCTCGTCGCCCTTCCAGTAGGCGCCTGCGATGGTCTGGAGCTTGAAGGCCGCCGAGTTGATCTCCCGGGTGTTGCCTACATGGGGGCCGCGGCAGAGGTCCGAGAATCCGCGCCCGTCCGCTCCCGCCTGGGAGTAGATCGAAATTTCCGCGTCGGAGGGAAGCTCGTCGATGAGCTCCAGTTTGAACGGCTCGCCGGAGAAGCGCTTCTTCGCTTCCTCCCGGCTCACGACGGTCCGCGTGAAGTCGCGCCGTTCGTCGACGATCTTCTTCATCTCCGCCTCTATCGCCGCGAGGTCTTCGTTCGCGATGGCCCGGGGGAGCTGGAAATCGTAGTAGAAGCCGTTTTCGATGGACGGCCCGATGGCTACCTTGGTGCCCGGGAACAGGCGGGTGACCGCCTCCGCCATCACGTGGCTCACCGAATGCCGTATCGTCGCGAGCTTCGCCGCCCTCGCCTCGTCCTTCTCGTTCGCCATATCGTCCTCCTGAGTAACATAGTTTGTTGCGTTTCCCGCAAAGGCAAAAAAAAGGGGCCGTCGCGCTCGCCGTCCTCCAGGCGCGGGCACGGTAAGGTTTCAATAGTCCTGCGGACCATTGAAAGTCACATTCCGTAGCTCTGCGCGGGGACGGGAAGCGCGAAAGCCCTCCGACGGAGGGGACTCGCGTCCCGCGGTACCACCCTGCTTCGCATCCCCATGACGGGGGGCGCTCTTATCGCCTCTGACGGGGGCGTCCGGCTCCGGTTACTTGCGAAAGACGCTTCGCGTCTTTCCGTTGGCCGGGCGGCTCGGGAGGGGTTTTCTTCCGGATTCCGTCGGCGGCGCTTCCAGCCCAGGGCGCTGCCTCTCTCGTGACGGGGTTTCCGGAGTACTCGTCTCCGTCTCTGCCTGTAGGAACGATTATCGGCTCGCCGCGGCGGCTCTGTCAATAGACCTGGCCGCCGGCCTTGCGGAAGCATCGCGGAGCTTAGCGGACCCTGCGTTATCGTTAACGGAAAAGCGCTTGACGATCCGATCCGTGCGGGGCATTATTCGTTTTGGAGATTCTTATGATCGAAAACGCCGCGCTGCAGCGGTATTCCCTATTCGGAGGACTTCTTCCGGAGCAGATCCAGGCGATAAGTTCACTCCTTGGCCAGGAAAGCTACGCCGCCGGCGAAATAATCCAGAAGGAAGGCGATCCGAACGACAAGATCCGCTTCATCCTTGAAGGCCGGGTTTCCGTCACCAAGGCTTCCCTTCTCCTGATCGAACTCGGGGAAGGCGACACCTTCGGCGAGATGGAGATCCTGGATGTCATGCCTTCGGCCGCCACCGTCCGCGCTGAAGTACCCGTCGCCGTCGCCGTCATTTCCAACCGGACGATCCGCCAGCTCTACAAGCTTGATACCCAAGCCTTCGCCCTGATCATGATGAATCTGGCCCGTGACCTGTCCCGCCGTCTGCGCCGCATGGATGAGCTCCGTTGTCGCGAAGTCGGGGGAACCTCGCCTGTAATGGCACCGGGCCAGGCCGCGTCGTTCTGATTCTTTACGCTCCGATCAGCTTCCTCGCCGTCTCCGCCAGGTCCTCCGCGGTCAGGCCGTAGCGCTTGGCCAGGTAATCCTGGGTGCCGACCTCGCCGAACTCGTCGCGGATGCCGACGCGCGCGAACTTCCCGCCGAATGCGGATTCGGCGAGGAGTTCCGCGACGGCGCTGCCGAGGCCGCCTGCGATCTGGTGGTTCTCCGCGCTGATCACCGCACCCGTAATCTTGGCCTGCGCCAGTATGGCCTGGCCGTCCAAGGGCTTCAGACTGAGGACATCCAGCACCGAAGCTTTCACGCCATCGGCGGCAAGCGCCTCGGCGGCCTTCAGCGACTCGTTGACCATGAAGCTTCCGAGGGCGACGAAGCAGAGGTCCGTCCCCTCCCGAAGGAGTTTGGCTTTGCCGAATTCGAACTTTTCCCCTTCGCCGTAGATCGCGGGCACCGCCTTGCGCGGGATGCGCAGGTAGACGCAACCGTACAGCTCGGCGGCCAGTCGCACGAAGGCCGCGCAGGAGACGGCGTCGGAAGGCTCCACGATGGTCAGGCCGGGTACCACGCGCATGAGGGCGAGGTCCTCGAAAGGCATGTGGGTGCCTCCGTTGTAGGCCGCGGTGATACCGGGATCGGTACCCACGAGCTTGACGTTCAGCCTGGCGTAATTCGCCGACAGGAAGAACTGGTCGAAGGCGCGGCGGGAAGCGAAGCAGCCGAAGGTGGCCGCGAAGGGCGTCCTGCCGGCGGCGGAGAGTCCGGCGGCCACGCCTACCATGTTGGACTCCGCGACGCCGACGTTGAAGAAGCGGTCGGGGAAGGCTTTCTGGAAGATTCCCGTGCCGGTCGCGCGCATGAGGTCAGCTTCCAGCACCACGATGTTCGGGTTTTTCGCGGCGAGCTCCACCAGGGTCTCGGCGTACGCCGCGCGCATTTCCTTGTTTTCCATGGCGGTCCTCCTAGGCTCCGAGCTTTTCGATGGCTTCGCGGGCCTGCTCGAGCGTGTAGTTCATGTTGTGGTTGGATGGGAGCCCTTCGGCGAAGAAACAACCTTTGCCCTTGATCGTATCCATGATTATCATGGAAGGTTTTTCGCGCTGGGCGCAGGCGGCGTCGATAGCCGTGTCCAAGGCCGCGATGTCATGGCCGTCGCAGCGCAGCACGTTCCAGCCGAAGGAGCGCCATTTGCCTTCGATGTCGCTCAGATCGGCGATATCCTTGGTGAAACCGTCCAACTGCTGCTTGTTGTAGTCGGTGAAGGCCACCAGTCGGGAGAGCTTGCGGTTCCCCGCGAACATGGCCGCTTCCCAGACCTGGCCTTCGTCGCTCTCGCCGTCGCCGATGACGGCGAAGGTGCGGGCTTCCTTCTTGTCGATCGAATGGGAGAGCGCGATGCCGACCGCGGCCGAAAAGCCCTGTCCCAGGGATCCGGTCGTCATGTCGATGCCGGGAGTCCGGTTGCGGTCGCAGTGGCTGGGGAGCCGCGTCCCGCCCCTGTTCAGGGTGGAAAGCCAATCCATGGGGAAATAGCCGCGGAGCGCCAAAGCCGCGTACAGTGCAGGACCCGCATGGCCCTTGGACATCACCAGCCAATCGCGGTCTTCCATGCGCGCGTTGCCCGGATCGATCCGCATCTTGTGGAAGTATAGGAGGGCAAGGAGTTCCACGACGGACATCGCTCCGCCGATGTGGCCGACCCCGAGGGTCCCGATCTCTTCGATCGTCAGCTTCCGTATCTCTTTCGCGCGCGCTTCCAGCTCGCGTTGTTTCTCCGCGTCCATCCTGATCCTCCTCGCCATTATCTTTCGTGTAGGCATTATCGCACGATATGCAAACGTTTGCAAGATATATCAGCGGACAGGGAATCCCGCCGCGCGCGGCCAAATCAGCGGCTGCGCGCGGTCGGATCGGCGCGGTCGGGTCAGCTTGGCGGGATCAGCGCGGTCGGGTCAGCGCGGCGGGGCGCAGGACTCGCGGAGGACCAGGGAGTGGGGGAGCACGATGCGCGCGCGTTCGGCCTTTCCGTCGCAGATGAGGGCATGTACCAGGTTGGCGGCGTACTCGCCCAGTTCCGCGATGGGCTGGCGTACGGTCGAAAGCCCCGGCGCGAGGTAGGCCGAAATGTCGATATCGTCGAAACCCATGACCGAAACGTCCGCGGGGACCCGCAAACCGGCTTCCCACAGCATCCGGATCGCCCCTATGGCGATTTCGTCCGTAGCGGCGAAGACGGCCGTGATTCCGTGCCCGCGGTCAAGGAGGGTCTTCATGCAGGTCTTGCCGGCTTCCAGTGAGAACGAGGGCGCGAAGATCTCCCGCGCCTCCTCCGGCGCGATTCCTGCCGCGGCGAGCGCCTGGCGGTACCCGGCCGCCCTCTTGCCGCCGAAGCTGAACCCGCCGGCGCTGATCAGGTCAATCCTGCGGTGCCCGAGGGAGATCAGGTGGTCGACGGCATCGCGTGCCGCCTTTTCTTCGTCCACGTGGATGGCGCAGAAACCTGAACCTTCGCGCTCGAAGGTCGCCAGGACGGCGGGGAGCCCCGACGCTTCAAGATAGGCATAAAAGCGCTCGTCGGCGATCTCGTGCAGCATGATCACGCCGTCGACCGTCTCGGACTTCAGCCGGTTCAGGCAGCGTTCTTCGCTCCCCGGCTCGAATTTGACGAAGAAGAAGTGGGTACGATAACCGAAGGTTTCCAGCCGGTGCTCGATCAGGGAGAAAAGCTGCCGCTGGAACATGTTGAAGGTGTCCGGCGCGATGATCCCGACGGTGAAGGTCCGCTGGAGGACCATGCTCCTGGCCGCGCGGTTCGGAACATAGCCCGTCTCTTCCACCAGGTCGAGGATGATCTTCCTGATTTCGGGCTTCACGTATTTCTTCTGGTTGATTACCCGCGAAACCGTCGAGGTGGACATCCCCGCGAGTTTCGCGATGTCTTTTATGCTGACCATTGGAACGACCTTCCGTGGAAATGTACCGGATGGAAGCCGGGCGCGCAAGTGACGGAACGGGGAGTAGAAGGGAATTCCGGCCGGCCGTCCCGAGGCGGCAACGGAAGCCGGACGGACAATACTTCGATATGGGCGCGTTTTCAATGAGTTTGGCGGTGAAGGATATCGAGGCGTCGAGGCGATTTTATGAGAAGCTGGGCTTTGCGGTTTTTATGGGCGACCAATCGCAAAATTGGCTGATTATGAAAAACGGGGCTCACGTCATCGGCTTGTTTCAGGGAATGTTCGAAAGAAACATTCTCACTTTCAATCCCGGATGGGACAACGAAGCCAGAAAGCTTGAAGAATTCACGGACATCCGCGCGCTCCAACGCGAGCTTAAGAATAGTGGAATCGCCATGGTCTCGGAAGCAGATGAATCCTCGACCGGTCCGGCAAGTTTCATGGTCGCCGATCCGGACGGAAACGCGATCCTGGTCGATCAACACGTTTAGGCGCGCGGGCGGATAGGTAATAGCCGCCATCCGTCCGTCGCCCCGGAATTGTTAGCACCGCCCGATGAACCGTAGTACGGAAAAACCGCGACGGAGACGTTGGCGATAAAAATGAGCTTCCCCTGACTAAGCTGATAACATGAGAAGCATCCAGCCCCGATCGGTCAGATGACTTGAATGCCGACCTTCATCGCCATTCCGATCCGGCGGGAGAAACCCGGTCCGCAATTTCACGGAAGCGGTTCAGGCACTTGTGTCAAGCCATCCACAAAAAGGGAATTACGCACTTCTATATTCCGGCAGCTATCGTCCGCATTGACGGAGAAGTAACCATCCGCGGGCGGGGCTGTAGCCACTACGCAATTCTGTAGGGTTACATGATTGCATTTACGGAAATAGAATCCGTTCATATCGGTAAATACATTTTCCAAATAAATATTCTGCATTACGTAATTATGCGAAAGATAAAACACATAGCCGTAGGCGCTGGTGGATTGCTCCATGCGGACGTTGCTGATCGACATGTTGTTGCTGCTGCCTACCGTTTCCGTGTCATCCCAGTATAGGCCGTATTTGGCCATCACGAAAGAATTGGTCCCGTCGAGAACGAAATTGGTAAGGTCCACGCCGGGCATGATTTCGATGCATTTTCCATCCGATAGGGTTGGCGTCGCTCCCAGATAAAGGTCTTCCATATGAAGATGGTCACTATCGATGAAGCCCTCGGGACCGTTCGAAAGGTTTTTATCTATCTGGATAGGGCGATCGGCAAAGATCGTAGCCCCGTCGATAAAGGTTAACTCGCGGCCATGCATCAGGATGCCGATGCTTCCGGAACCTGTCCAGCTGGATATCGAAATATTCTCAATCCTCGTGTCGCTGGTATTAACCAGACGGATCGCGGTCTTGCTGTACTCGCCGATTCCGATAATCGCCATATCCGAGATCGAGCAAGAATAGAGCGAAGTGAAATTTTCGGGCTCGGGAATAGGTTTTGCGAATTCAAATAAAACATCTTCCGCTGAAGGAGCGAAATATATCCGCGTAGAAAAATTGCCGTTTCCGACAAGATGCGTCCTGTCCTTGCTGACCAAAATTGTTGACGAACAATAGTAAGCGCCTGAAGGGAAGGCCACAGTAGTGAAACCCTGCTGATCCACATCGGTCGAGTATCTCGCATCGATGGCATTCTGGATGGCGGCGGTATCGTCATGAAGGCCGTCTCCTGTCGCTCCCCACCATTGGGGGTATAAATTCGCGACATTCCCGCCGCCAAACCGGACGGCGCCATTTCCGCTGAATATTTGAAATAGCGCTGCGGTAACGGTTCCTTCTATTCTGAGGACTTTGCCTTCGGCTATGGATAGCATCCCGCCATTCACGAAGAACAAGTCCCGGTTTCTCGGAACCGTGATATCCGTTTCGATATACATCGCTGCATCCACCAAAATCGTTCTGCCTTCTGTCTCTTCGGATGTAATGCAGTCGGCGAAGTTTTGGTAATCACTGGCTTCCACCCAGGGCGTGGGGTTCTGAACGGTCGATCCGCAGGAGGCCAAGGTTGCCATCAGGATAGACAGCAGAGAAAGATGATGGAATGGCCTTCTGGGTTTGTTTTGGGGGCTGAATCTATCCAATTCGCAGCCAATATCGGTCATGGATATAGGTTAAGGTGTTCGGGTGAGGCTGTAAATACTATTGTCAGGCTTGAGGGCGCTGGGTCGAGGGCAGACTCCTAGGTCTTCAAGCCCGTCGTGCTGATGCCCTGCACCAAGTGCTTCCGGAAGATGATGGCGGTGAATATCCGGAACCGGCCGCAGCCGTCGATCCAGGCAGACTCGTCCAGTACGATCGGCATGCCGCGGATGAACTGAACCATCAAGAACAGGATGATCCACTCAATCGTCGCCGCTGCGGTCGCCGCTGCGGTCCCCGTGCGGCGCGCAGGAATCCCGGATGATCAGCTCGTGCTTGAGCACCACATGATGGGATTCCACGGCCGGATTTTCCATGAGGTGCTTGAGCACGTCGAAGGCGACGGCCCCTTCCGCCTGGAAGGGCATCCGGACGGTGGTCAACGGCGGCATCAGGTATTCGGCCGATTCGACGTCGTCCATGCTGACGACGGACAGGTCCTCCGGGATGCGGACTCCTTTTTCGCGGGCGGTTCTGTACAACTGGAGCGCGTGTTCGTCCGATGGGCAGAACCAGGCGGAGGGGAGGTCACCGGCGGCGATGAGGCGTTCCGCCGCTTCAGGCAAGGTTCCGTGCGTATCCATTTCCAGGCATGGCCCGGACGGTTCCAACCCCCGCAGCCGGAAAGCGTCGAAGTAGCCCAGCCGCTTTTCACGGTCGATGCGCGAGGAAGAGACGACGCCCCAGGTGCCGATGTCGCGGTGCCCGAGATCCAGCAGGTAGCCGGTCGCCTCGCAGGCGGCTTGACGGAGAAGGCAGGAAACCCAGCTTTTTTTCGGATCTTCGAATACCCGGTTCACGAAAACGTGGGGTATGCCGGCTTCCCGGAAGTATCCGGATTCCACTTCCTCTTCTTCGATGGACATGCCCAGGATCAGCACGCCGGCCGGTCGGGTCGGCGGTTTCCTTTCGGACGGATCCGCCGAGTCCCGGATGGTGCCGGTTTGGATGGTGATGGCGAAGCCGTGCTTCTCGGCCCGGCTGACGAAACCGGCCATTGCCAAGTTGTAGCCTTTGAAGGCCTTGAAATCCTTGCGGATGCGGATTTGGAGGGTCTTGCCCTTATGTACGGCATGGTCGTCGTGGGAGATGTTGAGGTGCTGCATCGCGGCGAGGATGGCTTCCCGCGCCTGCGGGCGGACGGAATCGCCCTTGAGGAATCTGAAGACGGTGCTTCTGGAAACGCCCGAAAGGCGCACCAGATCGTCGGCCTGCGTCACTTTTTTTCCTCTCTCGGTCGAATTGTCTCACTGAACCTAGCGTATGTCAATAATATTGAGATTTTGTTTCAAAAAATTTGACACTAACCTTGGGAAGCGCGTATCATTAGGCGCCCGAGAGCAAATGCCATGGAGGTCCTGTGTGCCTGATATTTTGGAGCAACTTGATGCCGGCTTGCTGCGGGAACGGATCGACGCGGTGGTTTCCAGGACCATGCAGATGGATATGACCTGGGATTGGCCGTGCGGGGTGGCATTCTACGGCATCTCCCATGCCTGGGAGGCAACCGGAGACCAACGCTACATCGACTATCTATCCCGCTGGGTGGATGAGTACATCACCATCGGATTGCCGCCCTTCATGGTCAACGCCGTCGCGATGGGGCATTGCCTGCTGACGCTGCATCAGGCGACGGGCGACAAAAAATACCTGGATATCGCCTTGGAGAAGGCCGAATACCTGCGGACCAAAGCCACCCGCTTCGGGCAGAACGTATTCCAGCACACCGTGTCGCCCAAGAACGACTTCCCGGGCCAGGCCTGGGCCGACACCCTGTTCATGGCGGCATATTTCCTGTTGCGTATGGGAAAATTCCTGAACGAAGCGGCATATACCGATGACGCGCTGAATCAGTACTACTGGCACGAAGAGCTGTTGCAGAGTCAGCAGAACGATCTTTTTTACCATGGTTACGATGATTCCACGCGAAGCCACATGTCCGGCATGTTCTGGGCCCGGGGAAACGCCTGGGCCGCCTATACGATGGCTCGTGCCCTCAAGCTGATCGATTTTACTTATCCGATGTTCATGCAGATCGACGGGTCGCTGCGCGACCAGCTGGCAGCACTCGTCCGGCTGCAGGACCAAGGCGGCTTGTGGCATACCCTGCTGGACGATCCCGATTCCTATCCGGAAACGTCCGCCAGCGCGGGCTTCGGAGCGGCCCTGCTTTCATACGGAAATCCCCTGCACAGGAAAGCGGTGCTGGGCGCCTGCAACGGACTTCTCGGAAAAATTTCCGCCGACGGCTCTGTCCTGGATGTTTCCGCGGGTACAGCGGTGATGCGTACACGCGAAGACTATAAAAAAGTGCCGCACAAGCGGATCCAGGGCTGGGGCCAGGGTTTGGCCCTCGTTTTTCTCAGCGAGCTGTACGCCTACGTCGCGGGCGAACCGGGCGTCTGAGCTCGCCGAAAACGGTACGCCTCGGGCAATCGTACCCGAAATATCGTAGAATGGACAGGAAGGCCGGAATCGGCTGCCGACAGGGGGACCACATGCTGAATCGGCGACGTTTCGCACTCAATAGGATCGCGTGCCCTTCGCTTGACCTCCCGGCGTTTTTCAAGCTCGCCGTGGATCTTGATCTAAGCAAGGTCGAATTGCGCAACGACCTGCCGGGGAAGCTGGGCGCCGCGGGCATCATCGATGGGCTCAAGCCTTCGGAAGCGGCCAAAATGGCCAAGGACAACGGCGTAAGCATCATCGCCATAAACGCCCTGCAGAAGTTCAATCTCGCTTCCGTCCGTAAAAGCGCGCTTAAGGAATTGAACTCGTTGTTGTCGCTTTCCGCGGAAATCGGCTGCAAGGCGATCATCCTGTGCCCGAACAACGACGAGGCCGATGCGCGCAGTCCCGACGTCAGGTATGCGGAAACCGTGGACGCGCTGAGGCAGTTCGGACCGGCCTTCGTCAAGTTCGGGATCCTGGGATACGTCGAGCCGCTCGGTTTCGGGATTTCTTCCCTCGCTTCCCTGACCGTCGCGATGAACGCGGTGAAGGAATCCGGTTACGGCTGTTTCAGGCTTGTGCACGATACTTTCCACCATTATATCGGACCCGACGATGCGTCCATCTACGGCGCGAACGGTTTGGGCGCTCCCTACGAAGTCGCGTACACCGGTCTGGTGCACATATCCGGTGTCGAAGCCGATATCGCGCCGGATGCCTACCGCGACGCGCACCGCGTGCTGGTGGGTCCCAAGGATCGCATGAAGAATCGCGACCAGATCCGGCGGCTCGATTCCCTTGGCTATATGGGCGACTATTCCTTCGAACCGTTTTCGGAATCCATCCAGAAGATGGACGCCAGGAGGCTGTCCGCCGAAATCAACGCGAGTATTGATTTCATGATCGGGGAGTAGGGTGCCGGATCCGATACAGGCGCGGGATTATGTCCGTGCCGTCGATTCCCGGATTATCAATTCATAGGGCAGAGTCATTCCGGTTTTAGGAACGTTTTCCCTGATTATGCATTTGTGCATGAGTGTGGCTGAGTGTGGCTGTCCGCTCGCCCATATCGGCGAGGGGCTGCCGAATAGTGGTCAGCCTGGGCACGATGTAGGAAGAAATGTCTATATCGTCGAAACCGATTACGGAAATGTCCTCCGGAACGCGAAACCCCTCATCTTCCAGGACGCGTATCGCCCCGATCGCCAGTTCATCCGTGACGGCGAAAACCGCCGTGAAGTCAGGGTTCCGCAAAAGCATATCCCTCATGCCGTACATTCCCGCTTCGGCGGTATAGGACTTCGTCAGGATCAGGCGGCTCTCGTCCCTTTCGATTCCCGCGGTTTCGAGCGCCCGGAAATATCCTTCGGTGCGTTGGCGGCCGAAGGAAGAGGCGCTCCCGCTGATGATGTTCATTTTTTTATGGCCGAGATTCACAAGGTGGAGGACGGCGTCGAAGGCGCCCTGCTCTTCATTGACGTGTATCGAAGGAATGTCGCTTCCCTCGTGATCGAAGGTGGCCAGTACGGCAGGCAGGCCGACCCTGATCAGATACTCGTAGAATCGGGGATTCCTGATTTCATGCATCATGATGACCCCGTCCAGCTTTTCCCCTTTGAGCCTGTTCAGGCATTCATCCTCGCTGGCGCCTTCGGACTTCACGAAAAAGAAGAGTGTATGGTAGCCGAAGGATTCAAGTTGATGTTCGATGATCGAAAAAAGCTGGCGCTGGAACATGTTGAAGGTATCGGGGATCACGATTCCCACCGTGTACGTCCGGCGCAGAACCATGCTCCTGGCGGCCTTGTCCGGAACGTAATCCGTTTCCTCGATCAGCTTCAGGATCAATGCGCGTTTTTCCGAATTGACGTACTTTTTCCCGTTCACGACACGGGAAACGGTGGAGGGCGACATCCCCGCCTGTTTTGCGATATCCTTGATGTTGACCATACCGTTCCTTCGCGCGCAGACTGCCGTTTTATGAATCAATAGGGAACGGCTAACAACCTGTCAGAATTTCAGAAGCTCTCCTTTTTCGAAGGAAGATTTGCATGCGTAGGCGATTTCCGAAACCCTGGTGCCGTCGTACACGGTCACTTCCGGCTTCCGTTTCTCAACTATGCAGGAAACGAACTCCTGGACTTCATTCAAATAAGAGGTCTCGAAGCGCTCCAAGAAATTTTCGCTGCATTCGCGCCTGACGCCGTGGACGTCAAGAATCTCGACATGGTTTTTCTGTGGAACCGACGCGATGCGGAGTATACCCTTCGTGCCGATGATTTCCGTTTCCACGTTATAGCCGTGCGGCGCCGTCCGTCCGGCGAACAGGAACACCATGCATTTGTTCCTGAATTTCATGAGGCAGGAAACGTTGTCCCCGTCGTCGTATTTGCTGAACTCCGGGTGGGCATAACACCCCCCGATCGCGTACACGGTTTCGGGTTCGGAGCCGGTCATCCAGCGGGCCAGGTCGATGTCGTGCACGGCCATGTCCAGGAATTGGCCTCCGCTGTGGGCCGCGAACGCGATGGCCCCGTCGATGAACTTTTCGGGATCCTGGCTATAGGACCTGAACAGCACGGGCTCGCCGATTTCCCCCGCCTTGATTTTCCTGTGGGCGTACTGGTAGGACTCGTCAAAGCGGCGCATGAAACCGAGCATGAAGACTTTGTCCGGATGGGCTTCCACCGCCTTTTCGGCTTTTTTGCAATCCTCCACGGTGACGCCGAGCGGTTTTTCGGAAAACACGTGCTTGCCCGCGGCCAGGGCGGCGGCGATCTGCCCCGTGTGCAATGCGGAGGGGGATACCAGGACCACCGCGTCCAGGTCGTCCTGCGCGAGCATTTCTTCAAAGGACGAATAGCGGTTGGGGACGCCCAGCCTGTCCGCAACGGCATCCAGTTTCTTCCGGTCGACGTCGCAGAGCGCGGTCAATTCGGCGTTTTGGATCCTCGTGGCGATGTTTTCCGCATGGCGCAGGCCCAGGCGCCCCAGGCCTACCGATCCGATTTTAATCTTGCGCAATTCGTGCTCCTCGCGTCAGTCGCGTTTGGCGTTCTTCCGCATATCGATGATGACGGCGACCACGATGATGAGGCCTTCGACGACCTGCTGCCAATACGCGTCGACGCCCAGGAGGGTCAGGCCGTTCCGCATGACCGCCAGGACCAGGGCTCCGACGAAAGCGCCCCAAACTGTGCCGATTCCGCCGGAATGGCTCGTTCCGCCGATGGTGGTAGCCGCGATCGCGGTGAGCTCGTAGCCGGATGCCGCGCCCGGATGGACGCTGCCGACGCGGCCGGCGAAAACGATGGCCGCCAGGCCGGCCAACAGGCCGCAGTAGGTATAGATCCAGACGAGGTTTTTCGAGACGTTGACGCCCGAGACTTCGGCGGCTGTGATGTTTCCGCCAATGGCGTAGATATTCTTTCCGAAACGGGTCTTATTCAGAAGTATGCTGCTGATGATTATCATGAGGAAATAGATGATCACCGGTACGGGTAGCACGTTGAAAACTTTGCCGCCCAAGGCGGTCAGTGACGGGATGAGGGTGCTGACGGGCTTTCCGCTGGAATAAATCAGCGCCAGGCCTCTGGCCACGGTCATCATGCCGAGCGTGGCGATGAAGGCCGGGATGCGGGTGCGCGCGATCAGAAGGCCGCTCACCGCGCCCATGAGCGCGCCGATTCCAAGGGCTGCCGCGATCGGAACGATCACCGGCATCTCCGCCAGATTGGGGAAATATTTCCCCGTCGCGCTCGACAGCTGGCCGAGGCTGGCCGCCACTACTCCCGCGAAGGCGAGTATGGATCCCACCGACAGATCGATGCCCTTGGATATGATCACGAAAGTCATTCCGAGGGCCATAATCCCGAAAATGGAGCTCTGGGTGAGCACGTTGAAGATGTTCACGGAGCTGAGGAACGCAGGCTCCGCTATGCTCAGCCCGAGTATCATAAGGATCAGGACTATCACTATCCCGTATTTCTTGGCTATCTGCATCGGATCCAGGTACATCTTTCCCGACTTGCTCGCCTTGGTCATTTTGTTCCCCTTGCCTTGAGATATTCGTCAGCCGTGTTGGTCGCATAGGCCATCAGCTCTTCCTGGGTCAGGCTTTTCGAATTTTCCAGTATTCCCGTCACTTTGCCTTGGTGCATGACCATGATCCGGTCGCTCATTCCCATCACCTCCGGCAGTTCGGAAGAAATCATGACGATGGATTTTCCTTCGCCGGCGAGGTTGGTGATGAGCCGGTGAATCTCCGCCTTGGTGCCCACGTCGATTCCCCGGGTCGGTTCGTCAAGGAACAGTATATCCGGATCGGTCATGAGCCAGCGGGCCACGAGGACCTTCTGCTGGTTGCCCCCGCTCAGGTTTTCGACCCGCTGCGAAAGGCTCGGGGTCTTCACCTGGATTTTGCTCACGTAGTCGTCGCAGACTCCGTCCATGTAGGACTCTTTGATGAACCCGATCTTGTTCAGGAAATTCGGTATATTTGCGATGGCCATATTCATCTTGACGCTGAGCATGGGGAAAATCCCCGAACGTCTCCTGTCCTCGGTCAGCAACGCCATGCCCATCTCGATCGCGTCCCGCGGACTCTGGATATCGACTTTCTTGCCGTCGACGAAGATTTCTCCTCCGACCTTGCCCCTGATGCCGAACAACGTTTCTATCACTTCCGTCCTGCCGGCGCCGACGAGGCCCGCGATACCCAGTATTTCGCCCTTTCGGACATCGAAGGAGACATTCTTGAACAGGCGTTTGTGCGACAGGTTCCTGACTTCCAGCTTCACCTCGCCGATCGGGCAGACGACCTTGGGGAACATCTCATTCACGTTGCGGCCGACCATCATGTTGATCAGGCGGTCGACTTTCAGGTCCTTCGTATTCTCGGTGCCGATATAGGTTCCGTCCCGGTACACCGTGACCCGGTCCGTTATCGCGTAAATTTCTTCAAGTTTATGGGAAATGTAAATTATGCTCTTGCCCTGGCTTTTCAGCTTCTTCATGATGGAATAAAGCTGTTTGACTTCCTTGTCCGTAAGGGCCGAGGTGGGTTCGTCCATTATGATCAATTTTGAATTGTAGGAAACCGCTTTGGCTATCTCTATCATCTGCATCTTCGCGACGGTCAGGGATGCCATGAGGGTCTTGGGATCTTCGTCGAGTTCGATTTCTTTCAGAACGGATTTGCTCAGCTCGTACATTTTTTTGTGGTCGACCAGGCCGAAGGTGCCGAGGGGTTCCCTCCCCAGCCAGATATTCTCCATGATGGGCCGATTCAGCACAGGACTGAGTTCCTGGTGGATCATGGAAATGCCCATGGAGAGGGCTTCCGCCGTCGTATAGTGCTCCCGGACTTTGCCGTCGTAGATTATTTCGCCCGAGGTCGGCTTGTAGATTCCCGCGATGCACTTCATCAGTGTGGATTTCCCGGCGCCGTTCTCCCCCATCAGGGCATGTATCTCGCCAGGAAGGACTTGAAGCTCGACCCCTCTCAATGCTTGTACGCCGGGGAAGTTCTTGACGATGTTTTTCATCTCAAGCAGATACTTTTTTTCCGCCATAAAATCCCCCTTGAAAAATGCGGAGCGCGGTCCGAGGACCTGCGCTCCGCGTCTTCCGTCTTATTGCGAATCAGCGCTTATTTGTATTTGGCCAGGTTGTCTTTGTTCACCAGCACGAAGGGAACCCACATCACCGAAGGCATCTTTCCGCCCTTCAGGACTACCGAAGCGACTTCCGCCGCGCCCTGGCCCTGTCCGACAGCGTCCTGCAGGACCGTGGCGGCCAAAGAGCCGTTTCCGACCGCAACTTTCGCATCGGGGATGGCGTCGACGCCCATGACGAATACATCGGTGCGTCCGGCCGCCTTCAAGGCTTCCACCGCGCCCAACGCCATCTCGTCGTTGTTGGCCAGGATGCCGTTCAGGTTCTTGCCGTAGGCGGTGAGCCAATTCTCGGTGAGGCTCATGCCCTGATCGCGCTGCCAGTTTCCGGTTTCCTTGGCGAGCACCTTGATGTTGGGGAACATCGTCTTGATGGTTTCCTCGTTGCCCTCGGTGCGTTTGACGGCGCCTTCGTTATCGAGTTTTCCGATGAGGATGGCCACGTTGCCCTTTCCGCCCAGGGCTTTGCCCATGGCTTCCATCTGGAGCTGTCCGGCAATGATCTCCTGGGATCCGACATAATACACGTTCGCGGGCAAAGCGCCGGTGCCGAAGGGATTACGATTCACGAACACGAGCACGACCTTCGCGTCCGCGGCTGCCTTGATGATGGGCTCCATGGCTCCGGTGTTGACCGGTACGACTATGAGAGCTTTCACGCCCTGGGCTATCAGGGTGTTCACCAGGTCCTGCTGCTTGATCACGTCCTCTTGGGCGTCCTGCAGGATGAGTTCGACCTCGGGTTTGTCGGCGTAGAATTTCTTGGCCGCGTCCATGACGTAGGTCTGGAACGTGTCGTTGAAGTTGTTGCAGACGTACCCGACCTTGACCTTTCCGGATCCCGCGTCCTTCTGGCCGGCGGCGAATGCCCCGCCGGTTACCAGTACTGCCGCTGCCAGGATGACTAATCCTCTTTTCATACTTGCCTCCTTACTCTTTCCTACCGATGTCCAGGATCGGTAGCATTGCAAACGTTTGCACTTACGCAATAATTGATCCGGTCCGGGAGTTTGTCAACATAATATTTATGGAAATGCGAAATATTTCGTAAGTTGTTTTTCGATGGGTCGCATATTGCGGATGGAATGAACCCATGCCCCACTATTTTCCCCAGTCTGTGAAACATCCGAAACGCTCTTTACAAATACAATGTTGGGGTTTAGTATATGGCGACTGGTAACGTTTGCAGTTCTGAAATTGCACATTTTTACTATTGATTGAACGCATTTTCATCAGGAGGATCCATATGGCCGGAAAATTGAGGATCGGCGTCATCGGCGCGGGACGAATCGGAAAATTGCACGCGGAGAATATCGCGTACTTCATTCCCCAGGCGAAACTGGAAGGTATCGCGGACGTCATGATGACTCCGGATATGGAAAGCTGGGCGAAGGGGCTCGGCGCCCGGATCGTAACCAAGGACGTGAGCGCGCTGCTGGCCGACAAGGACATCGACGCGGTGATCATCTGCAGCTCCACGGATACCCACGCCGACATGGTCGTGCTGGCGGCCAAGGCGGGGAAGCACATTTTCTGCGAAAAGCCGGTCGACCTCACGGTCGCCAAGGTCAACGCCGCCCTGGCTGCGGTCAAGGCCGCCAAGGTGAAGATGCAGGTAGGCTTCAACCGCCGGTTCGACCATAATTTCCGGACCGTGAGGGAGATGACCCTGGCCGGAA
This sequence comes from Treponema sp., assembly GCA_003527485.1. GTDB lineage: Bacteria > Spirochaetota > Spirochaetia > Treponematales > Breznakiellaceae > UBA12037. The sequence goes on from DPXI01000017.1 coordinate 135,623, forward strand.
AGGTCGGCGACGTCCAGATGGTGAAGATCACTTCCCGCGATCCGGCTCCGCCTCCCGCGACCTATGTGGCCGTTTCGGGCGGCATTTTCCTTGACATGATGATCCATGATTTCGACATGGCCCGGTTCCAGGCTGGCAGCGAGGTCGTCGAGGTCCATGCGACCGGCGCCGTGCTCATCGATCCCGCCATCGGGAAGGCGGGAGACGTGGATACGGCCATCGTAACCCTGAAATTCGCCAACGGCGCCCTCGGCGTCATCGACAATTCGCGGAAGGCGGCTTACGGCTATGACCAGCGCGTCGAGGTTTTCGGTTCCAAGGGTTGCGCCCAGGCGGAGAACGACACGCCCAGTACCGTGAAGCTCTCCAACGATGAGGGCGTGAGCGGCGACAAGCCGATGTACTTCTTCCTGGAGCGCTACAAGACAGCCTTCATCGACGAGATGAAGGCGTTCGTCTCCGCTGTGCTGGAAGGGAAGGATGTTCCGGTTTCAGGCGAAGACGGACTCCGTGATCTCTTGGTGGGACTTGCGGCCAAAAAATCCCTCGCCGAAAATCGGTCCGTCCGCATCGACGAGATCGGCTGATCCCTGCGCGCGGCGGGCCGCGATTCCGCCGCGCTTCGGCCCCAGGAGGTTTCCCTTGCAGATAAGACACCGAGCGCCCTTCGTGCGCGGATCCACGCTTCTCGTCAATAGGAGCGGCGGGACGGCCGACATGCTCATGGATTTCGGACCCCTGTTGCTCGCTCCCGGGGAAGAGATAACCGACTTCGCGGAAGAGGACGAGCGCGCCTTCCTCCTGGTGCGCGGCGGCGCGCGCCTTTCGTGGCCCGGCGGCACAATGGACGTGACCCGCGGGAGCCTTTTCGACGAGTCCCCGTGGACCCTTCTGGTTCCCAGGAAGGCCAAGGTCGTCATCAAGGCCGGTCCTTCGGGTGCCGAATTCTACCGGATGGCGACGGAAAACGCCTCGGATTACAAGGCGCGGCTATTTACCCCCGCCGAATGCGGGAGCGAATTCCGCGGAGCCGGCACCATGCAGGAAACTTCGACCAGAATCGTTCGCACGGTCTTCAACGATTCCAACATGCCCCAATCCAAACTCGTGGTCGGAGAGGTAATCGGCATCCCCGGCAAATGGTCCAGCTATCCGCCCCATCACCACCCTCAACCTGAAATCTACCATTATCGTTTCCTTCCCGAGCGGGGTTTCGGCCTTACCGCCATCGGCGACCGTCCCTATATGCTCCACAATCGCGACACCATCCTCATCCGGGAGGGCGAGGATCATCCGCAGGTGACCGCGCCCGGCTATGCGATGTGGTACCTCTGGGTCATACGTCATCTGGACGGCGACCGCTACGGCAACCCGACCTTTACCGAGGCCCATGAATGGGTCAGCGAACCGGATGCGCCCATCTGGTCGCCACGCATAAAATAATCCAGGAGGCATCGAATATGTCTACGATCCGGCTGACCATGTCCCAAGCCTTGCTGCGCTTCCTCGACAACCAATACATTGAAGTGGACGGCGAGGAGATCAAATACGTTTCCGGCGTCTTCGGCATCTTCGGCCACGGCATCGTCGTAGGTCTCGGGGAAGCCCTGGCGGCCGCCGGAAACAAGCTACCCTTCTACCAGGGCAAGAACGAACAGGGCGCCGCCCACGCGGCCATGGGCTACGCCAAGCAGAACGACCGCAAGCGCATCATGGCGGTCACGAGCTCCATCGGACCCGGCGCGCTGAACATGGTGACCGCGGCCGGAACAGCCACCGCCAACCGCATCCCCGTGCTGTTCCTCCCCGGCGACGCCTACGCGTGCCGGCAGCCGGATCCCGTCCTGCAGCAGATCGAATTGCCCCATGATTACACCAACACCGCCAGCGACGCCTTCCGTGCGGTCAGCAAATACTGGGACCGCGTCAATCGCCCCGAGCAGCTTATGACGGCCATGCTCAACGCGTTCCGGGTGCTGACCGATCCGGCCGAGACGGGCGCGGTGACGGTCGCCCTGCCCCAGGACGTGCAGGGCGAAGCCTGGGACTACCCCGAGGAATTCCTGGCCAAGCGGGTCCACCATATCGAGCGCAGGATCCCGACGGCCGGACAGACCGCGCGCCTCGTCGAGGCGCTGGCCAAGGCGAAAAAGCCCTACGTGATCCTCGGCGGAGGCGTGCGCTATTCGGGCGCGGGTCGGGAACTGAAGGCCTTCTGTTCGAAGTTCCACATCCCCTTCGGGGAGACCCAGGCGGGGAAGGGCACCGTCCTCTGGGACGATCCCTACAATCTTTCGGGCATCGGGACCACCGGGAGCCTTGCGGCGAACAAGCTGGCCAAGCAGGCCGATCTCGTGATCGCCGTCGGTACCCGGCTGGGCGACTTCACCACTTGCTCCAAGTGGCTGTTCCAGAATCCTTCCTGCCGCTTCGTCGCCGTCAACGTCGCATCCTTCGACGCGTACAAGATGAACGCGGAGCCCATAGTCGCGGACGCCAAGCTGACGCTGGCGGCCGTCACGCGCGCCCCTTCCTTGCGCGGATACAAGTCTTCCTGGGGAGACGCGATCGCCAAGGCGCGGGAAGAATGGAAAAAGGAAGTGGACCGGCTATATTCCGCCGAGGACCCGGCCGGCCTGTCGCAGGCGCGCGCCCTCGGCGAGCTCAACGACGTGCTCCTGCCGAAGAACGCGATAGCGGTGTCCGGTTCGGGATCCATCCCCAGCGACATGCAGCGGGTCTGGCGGACGCGCGTGGCCGGAACCTACCATATGGAATACGGGTTCTCCTGCATGGGCTACGAAGTGGCCGCGGCGCTCGGCGCCAAGCTGGCCGCTCCCGACCGGGAAGTCGTCGCCATCGTCGGCGACGGGGCCTATACGATGCTCCACACGGAGCTGCTGACGGCCGTGCAGGAAGGCAAGAAGATCATCGTGGTGGTCCTGGACAACGCGGGCTTCCACTGCATCGACAACCTGCAGGGCAGCCAGGGCATCGTCCATTACGGCAACGAGTGGCGGACGCGAGACGGGGCGACCGGCAGGCTCGACGGGCCGTCGGTGGTCGTCGATTTCGCGAAGAACGCGGAAAGCTGGGGAGCCGTCGGCCTGCGGGCGAGGACGGTGGACGAGTTCCGCAGGGCGGTGCGCCGGGCGCTCAAAGAAAAGGGTCCGGTGGTGATCGACGCCAAGGTGAGTCCCAAGTCCATGACCTACGGCTACGAATCCTGGTGGCGCGTCGGTACCGCGGAGGTCTCCGCGAATCCCGCGGTGGTGAAGGCCGCGGCAGAGAACAAGATCGAAATCGCGAAGACGCGAAAATTCTGAGGGAGGAATCATGGGCGACAAGAAAGTGCGCTTGGCGATAGCGCCGATTGGCTGGACCAACGACGACCTGCCGGAACTCGGCGGGGAAATTCCGTTCGAACAGTGCGTGAGCGAAATGGCCCTCGCCGGCTATGAAGGCAGCGAGGTAGGCAACAAGTATCCGAAGGATACGGCCGTGCTCAACAAGGCCTTGTCCCTGCGCGGACTGACCATCTGCAACGCCTGGTTCAGCTCCTTCCTGACCACCAAGAGTTATGCCGAAGTGGAAAAGGACTTCATCAAGCACCGCGATTACCTCCATGCCGCGGGAGCGCGCGTCATCGGAGCTTCCGAACAGGGACATTCCATCCAGGGACGCCAGGACCTGTCCATTTTCGATAACAAGCCGGTTTTCACCGACGACGAATGGAAGAAGCTTTGCGAAGGACTGAACCGCCTGGGCGAGCGCGCGGCGGAGAAGGGCATGAAGCTCACCTTCCACCACCACATGGGGACCGGCGTCCAGACCTCCGCCGAGATTGACCGTCTTATGGAAGGAACCAAGCCGGAATTGCTCGGCCTGCTGTACGATACGGGCCACCTCGTGTTTTCGGGCGAGGACCACCTCGCGGTGCTCCGGAAGTGGATCAAGCGCGTCAAGCACGTGCACCTGAAGGACCTGCGTTTCGCGGTGCGCGACAGGGTCCGGAAAGAGAAACTCTCATTCCTGGCCGCCGTAAAGGCGGGAACCTTCACCGTGCCCGGCGACGGGGGCGTGGACTTCGTTCCCGTATTCGATGAACTGAAGAAAGCAGGTTATGAGGGCTGGTGGGTAGTGGAAGCCGAGCAGGATCCGTCCAAGGCGAATCCGTTGGAGTACGCGATCAAGGCTCGTACGTACATTCGCGAAAAAGCCGGAATCTAGCAGGCGCGGGGGGGGGACAGCATGGCGAAGATAAGAGTCGGAGTCGCGGGCTACGGGGTGATCGGGCAGAGGCTGGCGGACGGCGTGGCCCTGCAAGAGGACATGGAACTGGTGGGCGTGGCGGACGTGGCCCCGACGCTTGCGGTGCGGGCGCTGAAGGAAAAGGGCATGCCCTACGACCTGTACACGGCGCTGCCGGAGAAGCGCGGCGAGCTGGACGCCCTGAAGATCCCGGTGTCCGGCACCCTGGAAGATCTGGTCAAGAAGTGCGATGTGATGCTGGACGCGACGAGCGCGGGCGTGGGGGCCAAGAACAAGGAGCTGTACGCCAAGCACGGCAAGAAGGGCATCTTCCAGGGCGGCGAGAAGAACGCCGTGGCGGACGTCTTCTTCCACGGCTACGCGAACTACGAGAAGGGCATAGGAGCCCAGTTCCTGAAGCTGACCAGTTGCAACACCACCGGCCTCATCCGCGCGGTGGACTGCATAGACCGGAAGGCGGGCGTGGAGAGGGTGGCGATCACCATCATCCGCCGCGTCGCCGATCCGGGGGACTACCACCGCGGCCTGACCAACGCCCTGCAGATCGACCACGCCCCCAGCCACCAGGCGCTGGACCTGATGACGATCATGCCGCACGTGGGAGCCACGGGGATCCTGGTGCATACGCCGGTGACCCACGGCCACATCATCACGGTGGTGATGACCACCAAGAAGGAGCTGTCCGTGGAGAACGCGCTGGAATTCTTCAGCGAGCATCCGAGAATCAGGCCTGTGTCCATCGATGAGGGCTTCCTGGGAAACGCGAGCCTGTTCCGCTACGCCCGCGACCTGGGCAATCCCCGCGGGGACATGTACGAGATCGCCGTGTGGCGTGACTCGATCGTGAAGAGCGGGAAAGACCTGATGTTCGCGATCAACATCCCGCAGGAAGCGGTGGTGATACCGGAGAACATCGACGCGGTGCGCGCCTGCACGGGGATGCAGAAGGACCGGATCGAAGGAACGGACGCCACGAACAGGTACCTGGGCATCGGGAAGTGGAAGGCGTAAGCGCGATGGAAGGACCGGCAATCAAGATCCGCTCCATCGACGCCTTCGACATCCGGGGGAAGACGGTGATCTTCCGCCCGGACATCAATTCGCCGATAGACCCCGGGACCAGGAAGATCGTCAACACGAACCGGCTCGGGAAGACTGTCCCCACGCTGGCGAAGCTGCTGGAGGGCGGGGCCCGCGTTGCGATGATCGCCCACCAGGGCGACACCCTGGACTACCAGAACCTGATCCCCATGGCCGAGCACGCGGAGATCCTGGGCAAGCTCATGGGGCGGAAGATAGGCTACATCGACGACGTGTGCGGGCCGGCCGCGCAGGCGGCGGTCCGCTCGCTGAAGGACGGGGAGTGCGTGCTCCTGGGCAACCTGCGCTATCTGGCGGAGGAGATCTCCGGCTTCGAGAAGGAAGTGAAGCTCAAACCGCAGGAGATGCTGGAGACCTGGCTCGTGCGGAGCCTTGCGCCGCTGGCCGACCTGTACGTGAACGACGCCTTCGCGGCGGCGCACCGGAACGCCCCCTCCATGGTGGCCTTCCAGGAAATCCTGCCGAGCGCGGGCGGATTGCAGCTGGTCGAAGAATACACCGCGCTGAAGTCGGTGATGGACAGCCCCCGCCGTCCCTGCGTGTTCGTGCTCGGCGGGGCCAAGATCTCCGACGCCTTCTCCATGATGCGCAAGGTGCTCCAGGACGGGGCCGCCGACGCCATCCTGACCGCGGGCGTCACGGGACTGGTGATGCACATCGCCCGGGGCAGGGACCTGGGCGCGGCCACGGCCAAATTCCTGAAGGACAAGGCCCTGGACGAGTTCATCCCGGAAGCGAAGGACCTGCTGGCCAGATGGAGCGACAAATTCGTGCTGCCCGTGGATCTGGCCTACGAGGCGGACGGGCAGCGCGCCGAGGTGGACGTGGCCGCGATCGGAGCGGAGGCGGCCGGCACGGCCGGCGGCCCCGGCCCCGGCGCGGCGGCGGGAAAGTTCGACAAGGTCCTTTTCCCCGATGTCGGCGGGAAGACCATCGCCCTGTTCAGGGAAAGGATAGCCGCCGCCAGTTCCGTCTTCGTCAACGGACCGGCGGGCATGTACGAGGACGCGCGCTGGGAGAAGGGCACCAGGGAAATCTGGAACGCGATCGCGGACGCCCCCGGCTATACGGTGGTCGGCGGCGGGGACACGATCAGCGCCGCCGCCAGGTTTACGGACCTGGAAAAATACGGCTACGTATGCACCGGGGGAGGCGCCATGGTACGTTTCCTCGCCGGAAAGAAGCTCCCGCTGATCCAGGCGATGGAGAAGGCGTACGACAAAAAGGAAATGATATGAAACTCGATCCGAGCCTTTCGAACCTGGACGCGGTATTCCCCGCCGGTTTCACGGAGGAGCAGAAGGCCAAGGCCAAGACCCTGTTCCTGAAGACCCTGTCCCTGGAAGCCCACAAGTTCTACGGCGGCAAGATGCAGACCGTGCCCAAGTGCGGGATCTACGGACTGAACTGGTTCAACGTCTGGTACACGCCCGGCGTGTCCAAGGTCTCGACCACGATCCGGGACGACAACGATACGTCCTTCGCGCTGTCCAACCGCGGGAACCTCGTGGGCGTCGTGTCCGATTCCACGCGGGTGCTCGGGGACGGGGATTGCACGCCGCCCGGGGGCCTGGGGGTCATGGAAGG
>DPXI01000017.1:142646-143419 GCA_003527485.1 Treponema sp.
GAGGTCAGGATCGTGCTCCTGGGCGCGGGAGCCTCCAACACCACGATCGCCCGGCTCATCATCACCGACGGGGGCGACCCGGCCAAAATGGTGATGTTCGACACCAAGGGCGGCCTGCACGCGGGGCGCGAGGACATAAAGAAGGACCCGCGGAACTACCGCAAATGGGAACTCTGCCAGAAGACGAATCCCGGCCGCATCGCGACAATCGAAGAAGCAATGAAGGGCGCCGACGTGCTGATCGCGCTGTCCACCCCGGGACCGGACACGGTCAAGCGGGAATGGATCCGCTCCATGGCTTCCAAATCCATCGTGTTCACCTGCGCCAACCCGGTGCCGGAGATCTGGCCCTACGCCGCCAAGGAGGAGGGAGCCTTCATCGTGGCCACCGGCCGCGGGGACTTCCCGAACCAGGTGAACAACTCCATATGCTTCCCCGGAATCCTGAAGGGAGCCCTGCTCGTCCGCGCGAAGAAGATAACCGACGGGATGGCCATACGCTGTTCCCATTCCATCGCCGACTTCTCCGAGAAACGCGGCATAAGCCCCGACAACATCATCGCGAAGATGGACGAGACGGAAGTCTTTGCCGTCGAGGCGGCGGACGTGGCGGAGCAGGCGGTCAAGGAAGGGGTGGCGCGGACGCCGCTGAGCTGGAAGCAGGTGTACGACCGGGCCTCGGCGGACATCGCCGCCTCGCGGAAGCTCGCCGACGACCTGATGGCCGCCGGACACATCGCCCGGCCCCCGGCCGAAATGCTGGAGAAGGCCCT
>DPXI01000019.1 GCA_003527485.1 Treponema sp.
GGCCGGTCGCTCATGAGGCCGGCGATGGGCAGGGGAAGGTCGGCGACCACCTCATCGCCGAGGGTGGCGACGAGGCCTCCCCCGATCTTGTTCAGGTGCCGGGCGGCCTTGAAAATCGACTTGTCGTCCACGCCGACGATGATCATGTTGTGCGAATCGTGGCTGATGGTCGAACCTATGGCGCCCCGCTTCAGACCGAGGCCCGTGATGAAGCCCCTGCCCATGTTGCCCGAGCCCCGGTGCCGCTCTATCACGAAGATCCTGAGCATGTCGCGTTCCGTGTCGCTCATGCAGAAGCCTTCGCTGTCCGTCAAAGGCTCCATGATCCGTTCCGCGGTCAGGAGGCTCCCTTCCCGCGCTTCGATCACGCGCGCGCGTTTCCCCTCTCCCCTGATGCGGAAGTCCGTCTCCTCAAGCCACTTGATGTTCACGGAATCCCGCAACGACACGGTCCTGCCGTCCAGGGGCGCGATGAGCGCTCCGTCGCGGGCCGCCAGGACCCCCCGCTTGAAGACCGCCGATACCTTGAAGCTTTCTATCGAATCCAGGAGCACGAGGTCGGCGGCGTAGCCGGGGGCGACGGCTCCCGAATGGCGCAGTCCGTAATGGACCGAAGGATTGAGCGTCGCGGCCGCGAGGGCGTCCAGGGGATCCACGCCGCGCTCAACAAGGAGGCGCAGGGACCGGTCGATGTGGCCGTCTGCCAGGAGGTCGGTCGCGTGACGGTCGTCGGAACAGAGCAGAAAGCGAGCGGCCGTGCGCGGAGTCATCGCGGGAGCCAGGGCATCGAGGTCCCGGGCGGCGGAGCCTTCGCGGATCATGACGACCATGCCCTTGGATAGCTTTTCCAGCGCCTCCCCGGCGCTCGTGGATTCATGGTCGCTGGAGATGCCGGCAGCGGCGTAGGCGGAAAGGGACCGGCCGCGGAGTCCCGGCGCGTGCCCGTCCAGGGGTTTGCCCGCGTCGCGGAAGAGAGCCATCTTGTCCAGCAGAGTCGCCTCGCCGGCGAGCACGCCGGGGAAATTCATGACTTCCCCGAGCCCGAGCACGCGCTCGTCGCGGACGAAGGGGTGCATGTCGGCGGCGTACAGCGAAGCCCCCGCCGTGTCGAAGCCGGTCGCCGGCACGCAGGAAGGCACGGTGAGGTACACGTCCAGCGGGAGGCCCTCGGAGGAACGCAGCATGTAGGTCATGCCGTCGTAGCCCAGCACGTTGACTATCTCGTGGGGGTCGGCCACCACCGCCGTCGTTCCCCTCGGCACCACCAGCCGCGCGTATTCGGCGGGCGAAAGCAGGGACGATTCGATATGGACGTGGGAGTCGATGAAGCCCGGCGAAAGGAAGCGGCCGGCGGCGTCGTAGGTCTCGGACGCTTCCAACCCGTCGTTGACGCCGACGATGATCCCCCGCCGTATGGACACGGTCGAATCCGGAACGATGCGCCCGGCGAAAAGGTCGACGAGACGGCAATTGACGATGTTCAAGTCGCAGGGCACGCGGCCGAGCGCGGCCGCCGCGAGTTCCGGATAGGGTATGCCGCTCCTCATCGCGCGATCCTCCTGACGTTACGGGTCAAGTATACGATTCTATCCTACAGTTTTCATTTTATGCCTTATAATACTTCGATGGGAAGTACGTGCCCATACGTCCGAACGAATTTCATACATAAATGTATGAACGATGCATAAAAAGCGTATATTTATACAATTTCGGCTTTTACTCGATTGCACAGCATAAAAAGGCCATGATACTTTTGGTCTTCAATTTCTACGAATCAGGGAGGCATCATGAAGAAAGCGTTCGCCGCGATCCTCGCGGCAGTCTCGTTGGGCGGAGCGGTTTACGCCGCGCCCGCGTCCAAAGTCAGCATAGCCCTCATCGTCGAGTCCACCGTTGACGACAAGGGCTGGGCCCAGGCCATGCACGACGCGATCCTCGCCACGCAGAAGAAGTACGGCGCGGCCTTGGTCGAATATAACTATAGCGAGAAGATGAAGCCGGTGGACGCCGGTTCCGCGGCCCGCCAGTACGCCTCGCGCGGCTACGACCTCATCATCTGCCACGGCGCCCAGTTCAAGAACCTCGTCCTGGAGATGTGCGAAGATTTCCCCAAGACTTCCTTCGCCTTCGGCACCAGCGCCGAGAAGGGTCCGAAAAACGTCTTCACGTACATGCCGCAGAGCGAAGAGACCGGCTACCTCAACGGCGTCATCGCGGGCCTCGTGACCAAGACCGGCATCGTCGGCGTGGTCGGTCCCGTGGACGGCGGCGACGCGGCCAGCTACAACCGCGGCGTGGTTCTCGGCGTCAAGGCCTCCAATCCCAAGGCGGTCGTGAAGGTCGCCCACACCGGCAGCTTCAACGACTTCGTGAAGGCCGCCGAACTGGCCCACACCCACGTGAAAGCCGGCGCCGACGTGCTGACCGGATCCGCCCAGCAGGCCCTCGGCGCACTGCGCGCAGTCGCCGAGTACAAGGACAAGCCGATCTGGTGGCTCGGCCAGGATACGGCCCAGCTGGCCATTCCCGAAAGCTACAAGGTGCTCTCGGCCGCGAGCTACGACTACACCGCCGTCATCGAGGCGCTCATAGCCAAGCGCCAGGCCGGAGTCCTCGGAGGGGAAAGCATCCCCCTGAACTTCGCCAACGGAGGCTTCGTCTTCAAGTTCAACGACTCGGTCGGCGCGGCGCTTCCCGCCGCGGCCCGCGCCGCCGCCGAAAAAGCCAAGGCCGAAATCACCGCAGGCAAGCTCGCGATCGCCTGGCGGGACGTGAAATACTGATACGGAAAGGGATGCCGAAGCCGATGGCGAATACAGCTGAACCGATACGGGAGCTCAGGCTCGAGGGCGTGACCAAGCGCTTTCCCGGAGTTCTCGCCTGCGACGACATTTCCATGGAAGTCGCCGCCGGCGAGATCCTGGCCCTCGTCGGGGAGAACGGAGCCGGCAAGACCACCCTCATGAACATACTCATGGGGCTATACCAGCCGGACGGCGGACGGATCCTGGTCAACGGCCGGGAAGTCCGCTTCCGCGACCCGAACGACGCCTTCGCCCTCGGCATCGGCATGGTCCATCAACGATTCATGCTCGTTCCTTCGATGACCGTGGCGGAGAACGTCGCGCTCGGCTCGAAGGACCTCCACAAGTTTCTGCGCCTGGACCTCGCCGAGGCCAGGCGCCGCATTTCCGAAGTATCAGAACATTACGGACTGAGCGTCCAGGCCGACGCGTACGTGGATCAGCTGTCGGTGGGCGAACAGCAGAGGGCGGAGCTCGTGAAGACCCTCTGCTTCGGCGCCCGCTTCCTCATCCTGGACGAACCGACCTCGGCCCTGACCCCGCAGGAAACCGACGAGCTCATCGAACTGCTCAAGCGAATGGCGGGCGAGGTTTCCGTCATCTTCATCAGCCACAAGCTCAACGAAGTGAAGGCCCTTTCGCACAAGGTCGTCGTGCTCCGCCGGGGACGGGTCGTCTTCCGCGGTGAAACCGCCGACCACAGCCCCGCCGACATCGCGGCCCTCATGACCGGACACGAGGTGGTCCTGCCGCGCAACGACTGCGAGGACGATTGCGGCAAAGTGCTTCTTTCCCTTCGCGACCTGACCGTCCGCAGCGACCGCGGCCATGCGGCACTGGAAAAACTGTCCCTGGAGGTCCGCTCCGGCGAAATCCTGGGCCTGGCCGGCGTCTCCGGCAACGGCCAGCGCGAACTCGCCGACACGCTCGCCGGTCTCAGGAAGGCCGAAGGTGGCTCGGTCCTGCTCGCGGGGGTCGAGCTGCTGGGCAAAAGTCCCCGGGAAATCATCGACGCGGGTTTCGGATATATACCCGAGGACCGCCATAACGAAGGAATAATCCCGTCCTTCACCGTGCGGGAGAACCTCGCGCTGAAGGACTTCGCGGAACCCCGCTTCAGCGCCGCTTCCTTCCTCAAATGGAAGGAGATCGAAAAGAACGCGGCGGAACTCATCGAGCGCTACGACATCCGCCTGTCCTCGTCGCAGGTCGCCGCTGGCTCGCTGTCCGGCGGCAACATACAGAAGGTGATCCTCGCCCGCGAGCTGGCCCGCAAGCCGAAGGTACTGGTTGCGGTCTACCCGACCCGGGGCCTGGACATGGGCGCCTCCGAATTCATCCATACCCGCCTGCTGGAACTCCGCCGGGCGGGCAAAGGCGTCCTTCTGATTTCCGAGGAGCTGGACGAACTCATGAATCTTTCCGACCGCATCGCGGTGATCTACAAAGGCTCCATCGTAAAAATCCTGGAATCGGGCGAAGCCACCCTCTCCCGCCTCGGCGTCCTGATGGCGGGCGTCGAAGAGGTCCAGGCATGACGGCACGCTTCAAATTCGCCTACGCCTCGGCCGTAGTCCTTGCCGCGGCCGCCGCGGCGGTGCTCGTCAGCGCCCTCGTGCTCGCGGCCATCGGAGTGGAGCCGTTCGCCGTATTCGCGGTCATCCTGACCGAACCCCTGAAGGACACCTTCGGCATCACGGAGATCCTCGTACGCTCCACCCCGCTCATCCTGGTCGCCCTCGGCATCTCCATCGCCTTCCGCTCGGGAGTGCTCAACATCGGCGCGGAGGGACAGATCATCATCGGCATCGCCGCGGCTACCGCCGTCGCGGTCTCCTTCCCCGGCCTCCCCAAACCCGTCCTCCTGCCGTTGACCCTCCTGGCCGGCGCCGCGGGCGGCGCTGTCTGGGGCGGCATCGCAGGCACCCTGAAGGCGAAACGGGACGTCAACGAGATACTTTCCACCGTCATGCTCAACTACATCGCAGCCCAGCTGTACGGTTTCCTGCTCCGCGGTCCCATGATCGACCCGGAGGAACTCACTATGGGTTCGGGGACGCCGCAGAGCGTCCGCCTTCCCCGCGCCGCCTGGCTGGACCGCCTCATCCCCGGCACGCGCCTGCATGCGGGGCTCATCATCGCCCTCGTCCTCGCGGTGCTCGTGTACGTCCTGCTCTGGCGCACCACCGCGGGCTTCCGCCTGCGCGCCGCGGGCGCGGAACCCAAGGCGGCGCGCTACGCCGGCATCCGCGTCCAGCGCAGCATCGTGGCGGCCATGCTGCTTTCCGGCGCCTTCGCAGGCCTCGCCGGCGCGGTCGAGCTCTCCGGCGTCCACCGCCGCGCCATCGAATCGATATCTTCCGGCTACGGCTTCTCCGGCATCGTCGTCGCACTTTTCGCGGGCCTGAACCCCGCGCTCATACCGCCTGCCGCCTTTTTCTTCGGCCTCCTGCTCCTCGGAGCCGACATGACACAGCGGTCCATGTCGGTACCGGCCAATATGGTCTACGTATTGCAGGGGGCGATCATTCTGGCCATAGTCTCGGCCAAGGCGGTCCTGGCCGATCAGTACGCCCGGGAAAAGGCGTATCGCCTCTACGGGCGCATCTTCGACCGCCGGCATCCGGAGACGCCATGAGCACGACGCAGATGATCCTCAACATCCTGGCCATCGGCGTACCCTTCTCCGTGGCCCTCCTGCTCGCCGCCACCGGAGAAATGTTCAACCAGCGGTCGGGCGTCTTCAACCTGGGCTGCGAGGGCATCATGGCGATGGGAGCCTTCGCGGCCTTCCTGCCGCCCTTCTTCCTCAAGGACGTCCTGCCCGCAGACGCCGCGAACCTCCTTGGCCTCGGCGCGGCCGTGGCTGTCGGCGCCGTCCTCGGCCTGCTCTTCGCCCTCGTGGTCACCGTCTTCCGCGCTCCCCAGGGGATAGCGGGCATCGGCCTGCAGATGCTCGGCGTCGGCGTCGCGGGAACCCTGTTCCGCCATTACGTCGGCGGGGTGACCGGGGTGGAAGGAATCGCGACCATACCCCTGCCCCTGCTGTCCAGGATTCCGGGCATCGGTCCGGTCTTCTTCGACCTGACTCCCGTCGCCTACGCCGCCTTCCTCTTCGTGCCCGCGGCCTGGTACCTGTTGTTCAAGACGCCCTGGGGCCTGAAGGTCCGCGCCGTCGGCACCCACCCGCGCGCCGCGGACACCATGGGCATCGACGTGATCAGGACGCGCTTCCAGGCTTTGGCCCTCGGCGGAGCCCTCGCGGGCCTCGCGGGCGCCTACCTCTCGCTCTGCCAGACCAAGATGTTCGCCGACGACCTCATCGCGGGCCGAGGCTTCATCGCCGTCGCCCTCGTGTACTTCGGCCGCTGGCACCCGGTCGGCATCCTCTTCGGCAGCCTCCTGTTCAGCCTGGCCCAATCCTTCCAGCTGGCGGTCCAGGTGGCCGGTATCGACTTCCCCTACGAATTCGCCGTCATGCTCCCGTACGCCCTCGTGATCATCGTGCTCTCCCTCGCGCGCTCCTCGCGCTCCAGGGGTCCGGCGGAACTCGGGAAACCCTTCAACCGCGAAAAGCGGGTGTGATATTGTAAAGGCCGGCCGGGGCTTTCACCCGGAACCGGCGGAGGAACATTCCCATGAACCTTGAACTTACCGTAAACGGCACCGCGATCAACCGCGAGGTCGACGAGAACCGCACGCTCCTGCGCTTCCTCCGCGAGGAGCTGGGACTCGTCGGCACCAAGAACGGCTGCGAAGTCGGACACTGCGGCTCCTGCACCGTCCTCGTGGACGGGGAAGCCAAGCGTTCCTGCCTGCTCAAGCTCGGCCGCCTTTCGGGAGCGGTTGTCACCACCATAGAGGGCCTGTCCGGTCCGCGCGCCCTCGGCGCCGACGGGCGTCCCTCCGCCACCGGGAGCCACTTCGTCCAGGACGCCTTCCTCGCCGAAGGAGCCGTCCAATGCGGCTTCTGCACGCCGGGCATGGTGCTCGCCGCCAAGGCCCTCATCGACCGGAACGACGATCCCTCGGACGCGGACATCGCCGAAGCCCTGAAGAACAACCTCTGCCGCTGCACTGGCTATACGGCTATACGGCGCGCGGTCAAAGCCGCCGCGGCCGCCAAGCGCGGCGCCGCGGGCACGGCCTCGGGCACGGCGCCCGCGGCCCCCGCGCTCCCCATCGTCGGCGCCTCGCCCCGGCGCGTCGACGCCGCGGCCAAGGCCGCGGGCAACGCCGCCTACGCCGACGACCTTTCCGCCCCCGGCGCGCTCCACGGAAAATTCCTTTTCAGCGAACGCTCCCGCGCGCGCATCCTTTCGATCGACACCTCCGCCGCCGCGGCATCCGGGGGCGTGGCCCTGGTGCTCACCGGCAAGGACGTGCCGGGCCGGAACAGCTTCGGCCTCTTCGTGCCCCAGCAGCCGGTCATCGCCCTGGACGAGGTGAAGTACCTCGGCGACGTGGTGGCCGCGGTCTTCGCCGAAACGGAGGAGCAGGCGGTTCTGGCCCGCGCGAAGATCAGGGTCGAATACGAAGACCTTCCGCCCCTCCTTTCGCCCTCGGAAAACCTCCGGCCGGGCGCCCCCCTCGTCCACTCCGATACCAGGGACAACGTGGTGCAGCGCTACTCCGTCCGCAAGGGAGACGTGGAAGCCGGATTCGCCGCAGCCGACATCGTCGTGGAGGATACCTACGAGACCTCCGCCGTCGAGCACGCCTACCTGGAGCCCGAATCCTGCCTGGCCGAATGCGACGGGAACGGCGGGGTGGTCGTGAGGACAGGAAGCCAGGGCTCCTTCGCCTACCGCGACATGATAGCCGCGAGCCTGGCGCTGCCGCCGGAGAAGGTCCGGGTGGTAATGGTCGCCTGCGGCGGCGGTTTCGGCGGCAAGGAAGAGCCCACGGTGCAGATCCAGGCGGCGCTCGCCGCCCTGAAGACTGGCCGTCCGGTCAAGATGGTCCTCTCTAGAGCGGAATCGATACGGATGAGCACCAAACGCCATCCGATGACGGTGTACATGAAGCACGGCGCCAGCAGGGACGGCCGCATCCTCGCGATGCGTTCGGACGTGGTGGCCGACGCTGGCGCCTACGTCTCCCAGACCAAGCCCGTGATCTTCCGTTCGGCGGTCACCGCCACGGGTCCCTACGTCGTGGAAAACGTCGCCGCCGATTCGGTCGGCGTCTGCACCAACCACAATCCGAGCGGCGCCTTCCGCGGCTTCGGCAGCACCCAGGCCTGTTTCGCCGCGGAGGTCCAGATGGACGTCCTCGCCCGGAAGCTCGGCATGGACCCGGTGGAGCTGCGCCGCCGCAACGGTTTTACGCCCGGCGCCAGGACGAGCACCGGCCAGATCCTGGGAGAAGGCACGGCCTACCTGGCAACCCTGGAAGCCGCCGCCGCGGCCTTGGAGCACATGAAAGCAGAGTTCGCGGGACAGCCGCTTCCGGCCGGCGTCAGGCGCGGCTTCGGCATCGCCAGCTCCTACAAGAACGTCGGCATCGGGACGGGCATCTCCGACCATGCCGGTGCCGTCGTGGAGCTCGCGGAGGGCGGCCGCGTCCTGGTGAAGACCGGCGCCGCCGACATGGGCCAGGGCTCCGATACCATCGCGGCCCAGATCGCCGCCGAGGTGCTCGGCTGCCCCTACGAGCTCGTGGACGTCCTTTCCTGCGACACCGCCCTGTGCCCGGACGGCGGCATGACCACAGCCTCCCGCCAATCGTACGTGACGGGCAACGCGGTAAAGGGCGCGGCGGAAGCCCTACGCGCGCTCATCGCCGCCTGCCTCGCGGGCCGCGTCCCCGACGCCGCCGTCCTGGATTCCGTCCGGAAGGAACTCCTGGCGGCCGGCACCCCGCCTTCCGCCGAATTCACCTACAAGCCGCCCCGGACCTGGCCCCACCAGACGAACGCCGATCCCGACCCCGCCCGGAAGCCCGAGGAATACGCCATCCACTATTCGTACTGCTACGCATCCGCCGCCGTCGCCGTGGAAGTGAACGAGGAAACGGGCGAAGTGAAGGTGCTGAAAGTAACCGCGGCCCAGGACGTCGGAAAGGCGCTGCACCCCGGCAACGTCCGCGGCCAGATCGAAGGCGCCGTCGCCATGGGAATCGGGCTGGCCCTCTCGGAAGAATTCCTGGAGGACGACCGCGCGGTCATCACCGATTCGCTGAAGAAGCTCGGAGTGCCCATGATCCGCGACCTTCCGCCCATCCAGGCGATCATCGTGGAACAGGCGGAAGCCGACGGCCCCTTCGGCGCCAAGGGCATCGGCGAGGTGGGCCTGAATCCCGTTCCCCCGGCCATCTCCAACGCCATCTACGACGCGGTCGGCGTCAGGCTCCGTTCGCTGCCTATGAAGAAGGAGAAGGTGCTGGAAGCGATACGCGCTCGGCGGTGAGTCGGTGCCCTGGATGCTCATGTCCCGCCAAGCCCGGTACGCGCCGGGCTTTCTTCTTGACTTATGGTTTTATATAAAACTATAATGCGTCTATTCGATCCGAAACGGAGGCCTTCATGCAAGAGGCGGAAATAGCGGCATGCGAACTATCGACGCGGACCAAATTCGTCCATCTGGCGCTCAACGGCGGCGACGGGACTCCCGACATCAGGGTACTGTTCAACCTCAAACGTCGGGCGCGCGGCAAAGCCCTCCCTAAGCCTTTTTCGGCCATGGCCGGCGGCTTCGCCACCTATCTGGGCACCAACAAATCATCCCGGAAGACCGCGCAGGCGCTCGCCGATCCCCGCTGCGCGCTGTATTACGAGGATACGCGGGATTTCGAAGGCCTCACGCTTTACGGCCGGCTCGAGCCGGTGGAGGACCGCGCGGAGAAAGCGGCGCTTTGGAAAAAGGGCTGGGAAATGTATTACCCGGGCGGCATCGACGGAGGTGACTTTCAGGTCTTCCGCTTCGTCCCGAATCGGGGGCGCTATTATCATGGACTGCAGGTAGTTGAATTCGAGGCGCGCGCTTGAACGGTATCGCCCGTTCACGACGCCGGGGCGGCTACCTGCTCTCGAACGTCGCGCGCGCGATGGGCAGGAAATTCGAAGCGCTGATGAAGGACGCCGGCCTCGGCGACATCGGGAGCGGCGAAGGCCGCCTGGTCTACCTTCTGTGGCGCGACGGCCCGATGCGGCAGGGCGAGCTCGCCGCGAAGGCGGGTATCGACAAGTCGACCCTCGCGCTCACCCTCGCCCGCATGGAACGGAAGGATCTGGTCGAACGGCGACAGGACGACGATGACGGGCGGGCCGTCATCGTATCCGTCAGCGCGTCGGCGGCGCTCCGCGCGCCATCCTTCGATCTCGTTTCGAATGAAATGAACGAATTCTTCTACGCGGGTCTCGCGGAAGGGGAGATCGACGCATTCGAGGCGACGCTCAAGAAGATACTCCTCAACTTCCGGAACGAAGGCTCCGCCTGATCCGGCTCAGCGTGACCGGAGTGACCCCGAGGTAGGAAGCGATATGGTGTTGCTTGATCCTTCCCTCCAAACCGGGAAAATCCTCGAGGAATTCGAGATAGCGCGTCGTCGCGTCCCCCATGAGGAAACCCTCGATCCGGCGGTCCTTCGCGTCCAGGCGTTCCTCCATCATTCCAATGAAGAAGGGCGCCCAGGCCGCGACCGGAGCGGCGGCTAGCTTGCCTCCGCCGCGTTCAAGCACGAGGAGGCGCGAATCCTCCAGAGCCTCCATGATGAAGGACGTCGGCCTTCCCCGGAAAATCGCCTCGCGCGAGGCCAGGAAGCCGCCCTCCGCCACGAAGGCGCGCGTCGCCTCGGCTCCCTCCTCGTCCACATAGTAGAGCCGGAACAGACCCCGCTCGACGAACGCGATCCGCGCCCCTTTGGGGCCATCGCTCCGGAACCTTTCGCCCGCCGAGCACGTACGCGGTACGAGCGCGCGTTCGAAAGCCTCGATCTCCGCGTCGGGGAGTTCCGCGTATCGCCGTATCGAACGCGCGAGGGCTTCGTTCAATGTCGGCCTTCGATAAAATCCGCGAGGTTCCCGGCGCCGGTCGATCCGCCATGGGACAGGTAGACCGTCCGCGGCCGGGCGGCGATGACGGCCCTCAAGCTCGCGATGCAGGCCGCTTCGTCATCGTAAAACATCCCCAAGGATAACGCGCCTTTTTCCGGGCGGACCAAGTCCCCGATCATCGCCTCCCCGCCGTCCAGCAGGATCGAAAGGGAATCCGCCGAATGGCCCGGCGTAGCGACAACCTTCCCGGCGACGCCGAACGTAGACAGGTCGTATTCGTCCGTGAAAACGATATCGGCGATGACGGGCCGCATCTTCCACTCGGGCGAGATCGCCTGGATGAAGCGCCCCTTGCGCGTGCGCGGCACGATGGGCGAGCTCGTTCCGGCGGCCAAGTACGGCGCCGCTTCGGCCCCGCAAAGCACCTTCGCGCCGGATGCCTGCACGACCGCGGCGAGGCCGCCCGAGTGATCCGGATGGGCATGGGTGACAATGACCAGACGAATCGCCTCCGGCCGCAATCCCGCGGCTTTCAGTTCCGCGAACAAGCCCTTGGCCTTGGCGTCCATGCCCGTGTCGACGAGGATCCATCCGTCCCGCGCGGGCACCAGGTAAGCGTTCACCGGACCGAGCTTCAGCGTCCGGACGCCCTTGACTTCGCTTTCCGTCCCGCCGGAAGCCGCCTCGGCAAGGGCCGCCTCGGCATACGCCGCTTCGGCAAGCGCCGCCATCGCGATCGCCATCATCGCCCTCCGATAGTTTTTGGCCATTCTTTCCTCCTTCAGGATATCGGAGGAAGATACGCGAGTGAAGGCTCCCTTTCATTAACATTTGTTAATGCCCTCGCCTTATCGCGGAGCCTTGTCCGGGCCTTGCGCGCGGTCGCGCGCTGACGCTATAGTCGCCTTCTATGGAAACAATGAAGCGCACCACGACCTGCGGCGCCCTCAGGGCAGCCGACGCCGGCAAGACCGTAACCCTGAACGGCTGGGTCCACCACAACCGGAACCACGGCGGCATCTCCTTCATCAGCCTCCGGGACCGCTACGGCACCGTCCAGGTCGTCGTCGACGAGGACTCCCCCGCCGAACTCGCCGCCCTTGCCGCGGAACTCAAGAACGAGTACTGCATCGCGGTGGAAGGCCTCGTGCGCGCGCGTCCGGACACCATGATCAACCCCGCCATGGCCACCGGCGGGATCGAAGTCGTTGCCAAAAAGCTCGTGATCCTGACCAAGTGCGAAGTCCTCCCCTTCCAGATCGAAGAAGAATCCGACGCCAAGGAAGAACTCCGCCTGAAGTACCGCTACCTTGACCTCCGCTCGGGCGGCATGCAGAAGCGCATGAAGCTCCGCAACGACGTCGCCTTCGCCGTCCGCGAGCACATGATCGGCGAAGGCTTCTACGAGATCGAAACCCCGACCTTCATGAAGTCCACCCCCGAAGGCGCCCGCGACTACCTGGTCCCGAGCCGCCTGTACCCCGGCAAGTTCTACGCCCTGCCGCAGAGCCCCCAGCTGTACAAGCAGATCCTCATGGTGTCCGGCTTCGACAAGTACTTCCAGATCGCACGCTGCTACCGCGACGAGGACGCCCGCGGAGACCGCCAGCCCGAATTCACCCAGATCGACATCGAGATGTCCTTCGTCGACCGCGACGACGTCCTTTCGATGATGGAGCGCCTCTTCAACCACGTTTTCAAAAAGACCCTCTCCGTCCAGCTCCCCGCCACCTTCCGCCGCATCGCCTACGACGACGCGCTGGAACTGTACGGCTCCGACAAGCCCGACCTCCGCTTCGCCATGGAGATGCAGGACTTCGGCCCCTATGTGGCCGCATCCACCTTCCAGGCCTTCAAGGACGCCCTGGCCAACGGGGAGGCCGAGCGCCAGGCCAACGCCGCCAAGGGCGTGACCGTCGCTGGCGGCGGAGTGAAGGCCCTGGTCGTGCCCGGCAAGGCCGACTATTCGCGCAAGCAGATAGAGGAACTGGAAGCCGCCGCCAAGATCTACAAGGCCAAGGGCATGGCCTGGATGAAGGTGACGGCCGGCGCGGACGGCAAGGGCGCCCTCGAAGGCGGCGCTTCCAAGTTCTTCGCCGACAACGCCGCGCAGGTCATCGCCGGCCTCGGCGCCAAGGTCGGGGACCTCATCCTCCTGGTGGCCGACTCCAAGCGCCGCATCGCCAACATCGCCCTCGGCGCGGTGCGCACCAAACTCGGCAAGGACCTCGGCTTCTGCGATCCCGCGCGCTTCNNCGCTTCGAATTCGCCTGGATCGTGGACTTCCCCATGTTCGAATACAACGAGGAAGAGCAGAAGTGGGACACCGCCCACCACATGTTCACCTGGCCCCAGGAAAAGTACCAGGCCACCATGGAGACCGACCCCGGCTCCGTGAAAGGCGACCTGTACGACCTCGTGCTCAACGGCTTCGAACTCGCCTCCGGCTCCATCCGCATCCACGACCCGGACCTCCAGAACCGCGTCTTCCGCCTCGTCGGCTTCGACCCCGCGGAGGCCGAGAAGCGCTTCGGCTTCCTCACCACCGCCTTCAAGTACGGCGCCCCGCCCCACGGCGGCATCGCCCCCGGCCTGGACCGCCTCGTGATGCTCATGGCCGGCGAAACCTCCATCAAGGAAGTCATCGCCTTCCCCAAGAACTCCTTTGCGGTCAGCCCCATGGACGAAGCCCCGAGCGAGGTGGACCAGAAGCAACTGGACGAACTGCACCTGTCGATCAGGTATCCGGAGAAGTAGGAGTAGGGGGAGCGCCCCCATGGCTGGCACGGGAAGCGCGCGGCAAGAGCAAAGCAGGCGAGAGGTCGGGTAAAACCGCTCCTCGCTCGGGTCCTCGCCCGAGTATAATTTCCGAGAACTGAACAGAATCGGATTTACGCGTCGCCATGAATCCGATCGGCGGGCTGCGGCTCGCTCGTTCACGGTTTCACCCGACCTCTCCATGCATTTCATGGCGCGCGCTTCCCGACGAACGACGACAGAGGCGCGAGCCCTGCTCCCGCGGCTCCCCCTCGCTCCAGCCTCCTCGCGGGCGCCAGGGATGGCGCCCCCAGCAAAGGCTATGTAGAATCGCCTAGCGATTCTACAACAGCATGGATGCTGCGGGCGCTACGCTACCCCCACTGCTGGTTTCATTGCGCCATTTCACTTCTATACAGCAACTATGTCCTTCGCGAATTCGTACGAGATGCGCTTCGCGCGGGGCGTTTCCTTCCAGGCCCTTTCCGCATGGCTGAGCCTAGTGAGTTCCGAGGCGCTCTTTCGACCGAGTTTCGCAACTACGGTCTTGATCGTCGCCAGCTCGGCATCGGAGAAGGAATCTGTGATCGTTCCGGGATTTACGCCTTCGGCGATGGAGAATAGTTCACCTAATTGCGTTGAATCTGGTTCCGAGCGGAAAAACCCTTCCTTCTCGCCTTCTCCGAGCAAAATCTGGAAGTCATCCGGTACCGGCCCGTAATCGATCGCTGCGAAGGGCCACCCCGAAATGGGTACGGTACGGTCCCGGAAATGAGCGAATTCCGAGTAGAAAAGCAACTTATTGATTTGTGTCTTGTAGAGCTTAGCCCCCGATAAGAACAATACCGCGACGATAAGTCTGAAGAGCTTCTTTTTATCCGGTTGCATGAAACCGGTGAACTCCGATGCCCGCGGTTCCTCGCAACCGTAACCGGGCGCACGCTCCGCGACGCATTCCGGCTTTTTTGCGCTCGCTTCGGCGCAAGTCAATGCTGTTTCGATCCGTTTGCGCTGGGTCGGGCCGATCTTGTCCTTGTTCGATCCGAAGAGTTCTTTGAACGTTTCCGGATGACGTACCAGCTTGATCAAGTTATTGTTTGCCTCGGTCGGCAAGGAACCGGATTCGTAGGAGTTGATCGTGAGTTCGCCGAAACCGAGGATAAGTCCGAAGGCCTTCTGGCTTACGCCGTACCGCGCTCTGATGGCCCTGATCTCGTCCGGGCTCAGAATCCCGAGCTTATGTCGATATCCGGCATATGCAGCTTGGAGAGTACGATCCATGGACTCCGCATCCGCGAACTCCTCCCCGCAGACGGTGCAACGGGAGAACTCGGCTTCTATCTCGACATCCACGCCCCGGACAGGGAGGGTTTCCGCGCGCGATCCGAATTCGACTGTCCGGATCGCTTCGCAGACCGGACAGAAGCATTCCCGCATCTCACTCATGTTGTCCCTCCTCGTGGAAGGAAAGGATCTTCACTCGCTCCACCCCATCAACGATCAAAAGCACCAGCTTTATGTAAAGTATCATGCTGCCATACGGCCGGTGGAAAATCATCACGGCTCCCGGTGTTCCATCCCGAACTTTCTCCGGTCCTGCATAGTAGTCCCGGGGTTCCAAGCGCAAAATGATGCGCATAACATCAGCCACGGACAATCCAAGCGCTACCAACTCGCGCGTATTTTTTGTCCGAGGAACGAAATACACGTTCTTCGGATTCTTGAGCGCCTTTTTGACCTTGATGAGATAATCCCGGATTGATTGCTCTTCATTCACTAGAATACACCTCAAACCGGTATTTTTCAATACCGGTTTATAAACTTGCTTTCAGGATGACCAGGTTTATTCCGGCGGCGATCCCGAGCCTCACGTCCACAGCGCCAATATCGGAACGGCTCAGGTGTG
Source organism: Treponema sp. (assembly GCA_003527485.1). Taxonomy (GTDB): domain Bacteria; phylum Spirochaetota; class Spirochaetia; order Treponematales; family Breznakiellaceae; genus UBA12037. The sequence continues at coordinate 15,464 of DPXI01000019.1, forward strand.
TTAATTTTATCCACATTCGTTAACACATTATCCTGTCATGTTAAGTTTTTTTCGTTTCCTTCACTTCCTTTTGTTTCCGCATATTCGTTTCGTGCGTGCATCAGGGCGTATCTTTGAAAACCGAGAACAGCGGTTGGTTGATGTAAAAATTGTGTCGTCCGATTTTTTCCCGTTTGACCAGGCCGGCGTCGGTCAGTTGATCCAAGTACTTGGAAGCCGTTTGCCGCGTCACTTGAAGATCGCGCTCCACAAATTCGATCTTCGTATATGGATGGGTGAAAAGGTTGTTGAGAAGATCCTGGGAATAGATTTTTGGCAATTTCGACCTGATCTCCGTTTTGTACCGCGCCATCAACGAACGGATCGATTGGATGATGGCGATGGTATCCAGCGCGGTCACCTCCACCCCCTTCAGCATATAGAAAACCCACGCTTCCCATGCGTTCTCGTCGCGGACGGCCTGGAGCAGCCGGTAGTATTCGTCCTTAGAACGGATTATGTACCGGCTCAGGTACAGCACGGGAATATCCAATAACCCGTTCAAAATCAGGAGGAAGATATTGATGATCCGAACCGTTCTGCCGTTGCCGTCGTAGAAGGGGTGGATGCTCTCGAACTGGTAGTGGATGACCGCCATCTTGATGAGAGGATCGACCGGGTAGAACGATTCGTCGTTGATGACATTCTCAAGGTTAGGCATGACCCGCAGGATATCATCCCGGCTCTGCGGCGGCGTGTAAATTATCTCCCCGGTCCGGACATTGACCTGCACGGTGACGGGCAAAGCCCGGCCGAACGTGTGCAGAGAGTCGTCAAGAAACGTCCGTCAATTGACTTCCGCCTCGCTCAGCGACAGCGATAACCCAAGTAAATCCTTGTTTTCCCTGCAATCGATACCGATCGCCGCCAGGACCACGGACGCAATGCTCACTTGATTTAACAAGATGACGGTACTGCGTAATATCTCCAGTTGCACCAGTATTTACAAATTTTCGCTATCCAAATACACAAAGCGGATTTTTACCTTCGCTTCAAGCGATCCTAATCCGATGCTCCTGTTTATGCCACGAACATCGGATTTGCGCTTTCTTTATATTTTCGCGACGACTTCTGTAACCGCAGCCTTTGTGCTACTGACGGCTCCCGGAAACGTTTGGTGGCAGGCTATTCGCAACCGGCTAATTAATGTCAGGATGATTTGATATAGATAGGCCGGATGTTATAATGATGGATATCAGGATTCCGGATAATCGTGGTTCAGTTATAGGCCGGATACTGAGTACAGATGTTCCAATACTGGATATCCTGATTGTTTCATCACCGCATCTGTTGTGGGCGAGGGCGGAAAGGAAAAAGATAAACCGAAAGCGGATTTATGGGTGTGTCTTAAATACTCGTGCCCAGGAGAAAGAAATCAGCGAATTTTTAAAGAAATACATTCTTCCATGTTAAAGCAAACCTGGTGGAGATATTGAATGAATGATAAACAGGTAATACTTATTGTTGATGATATATCTCAGAACATAGAGCTTCTTGATGCGTATCTTAGTCCTCTCGGCTATGAAATAGTAGCTGCCGCAAATGGCGTAGAGGCGCTGGAAAAACTCACCGCCTATCGTATCGATCTGATTCTATTGGATGTGATGATGTCCGGCATGAACGGTTTTGAGGTTACTCGCAGGGTCAGAGAGTTGGATGAATATAAGACTCTGCCGATAATACTGGTCACAGCATTGAAAGAAACAGAAGATAGGATAACGGGGATCGAAGCCGGATGTGATGATTTTATTTCAAAGCCAGTCGACAGGATTGAGCTGATCGCCAGAGTCCGGTCTCTTTTGAAAGTAAAAGCCTATAATGATCTGCTAAAGAGTTACCGTAAGGAACTTGAGTCCGAAGTTGAAAGCAGAACCCTGGAATTAGCTGAGCTAAATGCCGTCCTTGAACAGAAGGTAATAGAAAGAACCGAGAGCCTGAATAAGTCCCTAATGATCCAGAATAAATTAAACGATCAATTAATGGAAGCTGCCGCTGATTTAGAAAGAGATAAACAAAAAATTGTAGAAATGAATGAAGCCTTATTCAATAAATCATTGGAACTGGAATATGAAAAGAACGAGTTGGAGAAACGCAATGAGATAATGGAGAACGATCTGGATATGGCAAGAATTATTCAGAAATGCCTGATCCCGGAAATATCCCCTCTCCCCAGCATTTCATTTCAATATAAATCGATGGATAAGGTTGGAGGTGACTTTTTTGATTTTATCCATTTTTCAAACAACTGGATCGGGATTTTTATAAGTGACGTTTCAGGTCATGGTGTCCAGGCTGCTTTTATAACCGCAATGATAAAAAGCTCAATATTCCAGATAACCCCCAATAACAGCAATCCATCCAGCATTCTTGAAAATCTGAACAATATCCTCATCAATCATACCGCGGATGATTTCGTAACGGTATTTTATGGAATATTCAAACCTGAAACAAGGGAATTCATCTATTCGAACGCAGGGCATAATCCTCCTTATATAATTACAGCCGATAAGATTGAGTATCTGAATATTTTGAGCGGAGCAATTCCGCTTGGAATTGCAGATAGTTGCGAACTCAAGGATATGGGGAAAGAATATATAAATGAAATGGTCATTCTTGAAAAGGGCAGTAAATTGATTTTATATACTGATGGACTAACTGAGGCGGTTAAAAATTATCTTCCGGACAAGAGCAGAGGCAATGATTACGAAAGCGAAATATTAACCGGTTCATTCCGAACTCACTTCAATAAGCCGGTGGAAATATTTATTAAGGAGATATACCGAGACCTAATTGAATTCAGGGGAAGTGATGATTTCGATGATGATGTCTGTATCATCTGTGTTGATGTAGTGTAGTGATTCGAACTGTTATTGTTGCGGAAACCCGCCCGCGAACAGTATTTCCGGTGAGCATAATCTCCGGCAGATCTTCGTGTCCGGTTTCCATTTCTTCGCTCCCAAAGTGGCGCCGTTTTTCCTCGGGAAAGACTGAAAGCGTAACTTTATTTACCGGTTCTTGTGATTCGCTTGAGTATAGCCGATCGGGTCATGGCTGGCCTTTCAATGGACGGTCTTGTCGAAAGGTGGGCAACCGTCTTTCCGTGCCTGCCATAAACAGATTCTAGAACGGCCTTATGATACCCGATAGCGGAACCCTCATCCTTCTCGCCGACGCCCTTGAAGTAGCCCCGGATTTTTTCTTTTTTGAAAGGGTCGTGGAACTCTCAGGAGTCAACTTCCGCCGGAAGGCTTCCCACGGTAATAAGGTGGTCGAATCGCTCATTGAGCGGGTCAAAGACTCCATGGATCGGTATCTTCAATTGGAGACCCTCCTCGGTCCTGACTCCGCAGTTCCCCACGTCGTCGATCTTTAAAGGAGCACGCGGTCAAAGTGATCGAACTAGAAGAGGGTAATGGCTTCGACGGAGTTTCAGGCAAGGTCGATGGACGCCCCTTCATCGTTCTAAAAAAGGATCGCCCTATCGTTCGTAAACGCCTAACCGCCCTCCATGAGTTTGTCCATCAAAGCGTCAGCTTAAAGCACGGGCTTTCTAAAACCGCTGTCGAAAAACTCTGCCATACCTTCGGGGGCGCATTATAATGCCGGCCGGAGTCCTCCGCCGGGAACTCGGGAACAAAAGGAGCGAGATATCGCTCTATGAGCTCCGCTCGCTCAAAGGGCAGCACGGAATTTCTATGCAAGCGATCACGTATCGGGCAAAGCCGCACAGGATCATTACCGAGTACGTTTATGAGCGCTTTTCTAAAACCGTGGGTGCCCAGGGGTGGCGAAAAGTGGAACCGGAAAAGTATCTGGTCGTGGACGCACCGCATCGTTTTGTGCAGTTGTCCTACCGCTACCTCGCGGAAGGGGTAATCGCTATCGCCAAGGCCGCGTATCTGGTTCGGAAATCGAAACCTGAGATCGAATAGGAACTTGCTTTCAGTGATCCGACTCCTAATCCGTGACGCGAGCGTCTTGATCGGCCTCATCATAGTTGACCACCTCGCTACGGCGCTTTCTCTCCTATACGTGAAGGAAACAACCGACTTTGTGAGAAGCGGAATACTCCGGACACGTCAACAAAACGTCCTCGATCAGGTGATTGCGGCGCGGCGGTTCTTTCCGGCGACGCTCTCTTTCACCGAACGGCCAAGAAGCGTTCGATTCCCGTGTACGGGATCTTTTAGATTCTGAAAGAACTGGTAAGGAATAATTGGCTTCCGCGCGCAGATGCTTGCGAACGCCTTGAACTCCTGAGGCGGTATATTTGTCTTTAGTCCCAGTCAGAATGTTATAAACTTCCGGATTCATACCTGCTCAATGAATCCGCCATCCCATAAACAGCATACTCCAGCGGGCTATAGCCGGCGGGGCTTCCGCTGCTGGACGCCAATGCCAACGCCAACGACCGCAACCGCAACCGCGAAACCCTCGATAAATCTGGCGAGCTATGCAACCGCCGCGGGGGCGGGTTAAGATGGCGATGTGCCGTTCACCCGCACCCTTCTCGCTCTTGCGGTGCAGGCCTTGTTCTTCATGAATTCGGCCTTCCTGATCGTCAATCGGCGGAACGGGACGCGAGCATCGCGTCCCGGCGCAGCATGCAGGAAGAACTGTACCAGTCCATGAAAACCTACGAAAACGACCTCATAAAAATCTACAACAGACCGGAATTCGTTCGGGAACTGGCTTTGGGGGAATGGGGCGGTATCGTATCCGCAAAACACAAGCGGGTAACCTACGACATGGCACTTATGGTTTTCGAACCGTCCCAGAACGTCAGCGCGTTCTATATCTACGGCATGGACGACCGTCCGGTCGGACGACCGCACCATGCTTATTTCCATCTGTTATAACGAGAGCCGGAAGAAAACCCTGGTCCGGTTCGTCTTCAAGATTTACGAAGGGGCCGGCGCGCGCAAGGTCGGCTATATCGCCTGCGACGCCGACAACGGTACGTTCGAGCAGACGAGTGACTATACTTCCGCGACGTCCGCCATACTCATTTCGGTGCTGCCCGTCTCCGCGCTATTCGTTTCGATGCAGAAGTATTTTGTGAAAGGCATGACCGTCGGCGCGCTCAAGGGGTGAGGCGATGGATATCAAGCTGGAAGAGGACGGCATACGGATCTGGATCCGGAAAACGGAAGACGGCGACGTCCGGCTCCTCCACTGCGGCGCGGGGTAATTTCCGGTCCTTCCCGTAGATACCGCGAAATTCAGGCTCGTCGAAATCCAGGAATCGGGCTTGAGCCAGACGGACCACCACGGGAACAAACACGCGGGCTCCGCTCCCGGCTACCTGCTCCGGTACCTTTCCCATCGCGATATCCGGAACGCGCACGGCCGGCTCCTGGAGATAGTGCAGGAATACGAGGGGCTCCGTGACGAGCCGGTTCCAGTTCTACGACAGCGTGCCGGTCATCCGGTCGTGGACCGAGCTGGAGAACCGGGGGGAAGCGGAACGGCCGATCGAGTACGCGAGTTCCTTCGCGCTGACCGGACTTACACGCGGAAGCGCCCAGCCGTGAGACCGCGGTTCGTTCATCCATATCCCGCACAACGCCTGGTACGGGGAAGCTCAATGGAAGGCGTACCGGCCGGGCGATCTCGGCTACGATGCCGTTAACGCCTTTTCCGAGAAACGGATCGCGCTTTCTTCCACGGGTACCTGGCCGGCTTCCGAGCACCTGCCCATGGGCGCGTTCACCCACGAGGAACTCGGAACGACTGTGGCCTGGCAGATCGAGACGAACGCATCGTGGCATTGGGAAATTTCAGATGTCGCGGGCGAATTGTACCTCCAGGTATCGGGGCCGAGCTACCAGGAACACGCGTTCGTGCGCGCGCTCAAGGGCGGGGAGAGCTTCGTGACGGAGCCCTGCGCCCTGGCCTTCGTCCGCGGCGGATTCGAGGACGCGATGCGGCAGCTCACCCGCTACCGCCGCCTCATCCGCAGGCCGAACGCGGACAACGCGACGTCCAAGGCGATATTCAACGACTACATGAACTGTCTCAGGGGCCAGCCGACGACGGAGAAACTCCTTCCGCTCATCGACGCCGCGGCCGCCGCCGGGTGCAAGTATTTCTGCATTGACGCGGGATGGTACGCCGACGGAACGTGGTGGGACGGCGTCGGCGAATGGCTGCCGTCCGGAGCCCGCTTCCCCGGAGGCATCGCCGTCCCGCTGGAGCGCATCCGCGAACGGGGCATGATCGCCGGACTTTGGCTGGAGCTTGAGGTGATGGGCATTCAGTGTCCGCTGGCCTCCCGCGTCGGCGACGACTGGTTCTTCCAGCGCCGGGGGAGGCACGTGGTGGACGAAGGCCGTTACCAGCTGGACTACAACATCAACGGCGGGTTCTAAACGGAACGGGATTCCGACAGCGCGGGGGCCGGACTGCTCGATCATACCCGCGCCTACCTCGACTGGATCGACGGTGTATTCGCCCGAGATCCAGAAATGGTGATCGAAAATTGTTCGAGCGGAGGCATGCGCATGGAGTATGCCCAGCTCGCGCGGCACAGCATCCGGTCCGTGACAGACCAGACCGACTACCTGGCGATGTCGGCCATCGTGGCCAACGGCGTAACCGCCGTCGCCCCCGAGCAGGCCGTCATCTGGTCGTATCCGCTCCGCGCGGGCGATGAGGAGGAAACCATTTTCAATATTGTGAACGCCCTGCTACTTAGGGTCCAGCAGAGCGGCCATCTCGCCGCCCCATTCATGGAACTCCGACGAGGGGTGCCTAAAAGTCCGGCTTAAGGAAAAGACGGCGAGGATTTTCGAGATCCGCTGATGCCGCGCCCGGCGGACTTCAGGCCGGTTTCCACACTGAAAAAAACCTGAATTCGGTCGAAAAGGACTTGCTTGCCGAAGGACTGAACGGTTATCAACTACCCTGCGCGCGAAACGCAGGGATAAAGCTTCCAATCCCGTTGCGAGGAAGCATATTCCCGTACGAGTACCCTCATTCGTCCGATCGTCATCGTCCTTGATTACGCTCATTTCGTTTGCATCCATGCCGTAAAACTATAGACTTCAACGCAAGCACCGGCGACAGATCGGAAGCGGACGGTTACCGGAACATGGAGGATATCGATGAAAGGCAATGACAAACTGCTTGGAGCTCTCAACGGGCTATTGGCCGACGAACTGACGGCGATCAACCAGTACATGGTGCACTCGGAAATGTGCGATAACTGGGGCTACGAAAAGCTGCACAAGCATTTCGAGAAACGCGCGATCGACGAGATGAAACACGCCGAAAAACTGATTGGCCGCATCCTTTTCCTTGAAGGGATCCCGACCGTTTCCACTCTCAATAAAATCCATATAGGCGACGTCGTCCCGAAACAATTGGCCAACGATCATGACGCGGAGGAAAGCGCGATCAAGGCCTACAACGAGGCTATTTTCTTGTCCGGCGAGGTGAAGGATCACGCCACCCGCGATTTCCTCCAACAGATACTCAACGAGGAGGATAGCCATATCGACGCAATCGAAGGCCTGCAGGATCAAATCAACCAAATGACGGTGCAGGTCTTCCTGACCACCCAGGTCAAGGAGTAGCGGCCAACCAGTCAGGAAGGAGTAAGGCGAACGCGGCGCCGCTGGTCCAACCTGCGGAAAGTGCATGGCTGACGCGCAGGACATTCCGTAGGACGAAAGGAGCGGAATCGCCTCAGGAGCCGTAGCCGCCGTAAAACGAGAAGTCAGGCATTTTGCGGATCTATTCAATATTTTCGTCACAGGAAGGGGAGGACAGTCGGTGAAACGGACCATCTTGCTGAGCGTCGGGTTCTGCTCGCTCGGTCTCGGCGTCATAGGCGTATTCATCCCCCTGCTTCCGACGACACCTTTCCTGCTCCTTTCCGCTTCCTGTTTCCTGAAAAGTTCGGCCCGTCTGTACAGGCGTCTCATCGGGCACAAGGTGTTGGGAAAATACATCGAAAACTATCTGAACCACCGGGCCGTCTCGCTGCGCTCGAAACTCGTATCGGTCTCTCTGCTTTGGGTGACCATAGGTTCCACCATCGTTTTTTTCGTAGATACGTGGTCAGTTCGGTGTATCCTGGGTCTTGTCGCCATCGGCGTCACCATACACTTGCTCCGATTGCGAACTTTGACCGCTGCGATGCTCGCTTCCGACGAATCACCCTAGTTCGCCGTCGGGAACGAGACCGCGGCACGGGTGGACGCCCATTCTTTTAGCCGTCAATCCTTTTTTACCAGTACCGCGATCCCGTACGGCTCCAAGCGCGCGGTCCCCACGAGGTGCTCCCAGCCCGCGCCGGGATCGTGGATCAGGCTCTCGCCGGTATGGTTCAGGGCGAACAGGAATTCCCCGCCCGGGCCCTTACGCCGGACGAGCTCCACTCCGGGAGGCGATTCCCCAAGGGATCGGACTCCGGCGGCGGCGATCCACCGCGCTGCCATCGCCCGCATCAGCGTCCTGTCGGGAAACGTGGCCACATACCAGGCGATCCCTTCGCCGTAGCGATTCATCGTCATGGCGGGTTCGCCTGAGTGCTCGGCTCCGGTGGCGGTGAAAAGCGGAGTCGCGGACTTCACGGTGACGACGTCCCACCAATACAGGCCGAGCCCCTCGGCCCCATCGGCCACCACCTTCGTTTCGGCGTCACGCAGGCAATCGTAATCGAGCACATGGATGCCGAGAAGCTCCGCGTAGGGGCCGGGCAACGGCGCTCCGGTCAGGCATGCGTTCTCATAGTTTTTAACCCCTGTTCTCGGCAGGAGAACCAACTGGCCGCCGGCTTGCACGTAGGCCTCCAGCCGCGCGGCCACGCCGGGGATATCCAGGAAAAGAGGAGGCGCGATGACCAGCTTGTACGGCGTCAAGTCGGACTCGGGAGAAACATAGGCTACCGGGATATTCCTCTCGAACAGCGCGCGGTAGATGTCCTGGGAGACGCGCACATAATCCAGGTCGGGGTGATGGGGCTGGATCTCCAGAGCCCAGTTCTGCTCGTACGAATGGACGACGGCTACCTCGGCCATGTTCAGCGCCCCTTCGAAACGCGGCATGACGGTCCCCATCGAGGCGATGAAAGCCTTGAGTTCTTGGTAGCGCGCTCCCGGTACTCCGTCGTGCGGCAATATGCCGTGCCAGAACTGCTCGGTCCCGACGGTGCACGAACGCCAACGGAAAAAGACGACGGTATCGGCTCCGCGGGCTATCGATTGCGCGGTCCAGAGCGCGAGTTGCCCCCGTTTCGGCGTCCGTCCCATGATCTGCCATCCCGTCGGACCGGACTGCTGTTCCATGACCCAGAACGTCCTCCGCTTGAGAGCGGCCATCAAATCCAGCGTCGCGGCGAGATCTTCCGGACAACGGCCGGGCGGCGTTTCCCAGTATCCCGTCGGGTATTGGTCATGGCTCACGAAATCCAGGGACTCGGCGAGATCGAAATAGTCGACGAGGTCGAAAAAGCCCATGCAGTTGTGCGTGATGAATTGGTCTTTCGCACGCCCGCGCAGGATAGCGATCTGATTCCGCTGGAATTCGACGATAAGATCGGAATGAAACCTCTTCCAGTCAAGAATCAGCGCGGGGCTGTGCGCGTTCGGAGTCAGTTTCGGCGTGTCGATCTGCCCGAAACGATCGTAGGCCTGGCTCCAGAAATCGGTTCCCCATGCGGCGTTGAGCCGCTCCACGATGCCGTAGCGGTTTTCCAGCCAGGACTGGAACGCACGCCGGCAATGCACGCAATGGCACAGGTTCTTGTGGCTGTTCCCGAGTTCGTTGTCGACTTGCCAGCCGGCCACGCGGGAATCCGATCCGAAGCGGTCAGCCATAGCTCCGACGATTCCGGCCGCGGCGGTCCGGTAGTCCGGGTTGGACTGGCAATCATGGTGGCGTCCGCCGAATCCGCGCCGCGTCCCCGTCGAATCCACCGGCAGAATTTCCGGATGAAGTTCGACGAGCCACGCGGGCGGCGCTGCTGTCGGCGTACCGAGGATCGCCTTCAGGCCGTTGCGTGACAGGATGTCGATCACCCGCTCCAGCCAATCGAAATTATAGCGCCCCGGAGCGCTCTCCATCTTCCGCCAGGCGAACTCCGCCAAACGCACAACCTTGAGGCCCATCTCCGCCATGAGGCGCGCGTCAGTCTCCCAGCGATCCTCCGGCCAATGCTCGGGGTAATAATCCACGCCGAAACGGTAATTCATGCCGAAACTCCTCCAAACGCGCGGCCGGGCTTCCTCCGCCAACCGGCCTACGGTATTTTTTTATAATCCTGGATCGAAACGCCGAGGACCTTCTTGAAGCAATAGCTGAAATAATAGGGATCCTTGATCCCGACCCGTTCGGCGATCTGGTACGCCTTGAGGTCGGTCTCGTCTATCAGCTTGACCGCCGCCGCCATCCGCAACCGCAGCAGGTAATCGGTGAAGCTGGAGCCGATCGCCTGCTTGAACGCGCGGCTCAGATAACTCGCGTTGTAGTCGAATTTTTCCGAAACGGACGATAGGGTCAGCCCGGGATCGGCGAATTCCTCGGTCACGTAATTGCGGACCTTGTCGATCATCCGGTCCTTCTTGACCAGGCGGGATCTCCGGATGGATTCGGAGACCCGCTTTGCGAGCAGGACGATCCGGCGGTTCAGTTCGGTGATCGTCCCCGCCTGGAATACGCTGCCGAGCACCGACGCGACGTCCCACTCGAGTTCCGACCGCGGCAGGCCGATCGCGGTCAAGGCGCCGTCGAGCAGCGAGACGAAGTGGACCGCGACGGAGTAAGCCTGTTCGATGGTCGCACCGCGCGTGTCCGACAGGGCTCCGAACAAGCGGTCCACGGCTTCGGCCGCCTGCTTCTCCGCACCCGCTTTCACGAAAAACGCCGCTTCCTCGATGCCGGAAACCGGAAGTTTCCATGTCGCCCGCTCCAACCGGAGGTCCTCGCCGAAAGAGACGACATGGTCCCCGCCAATCAACTTGCCGTAGAGCAGGGCCTCCAGCGCCTCCCGGTAGCTGTCGCCGGCGCGGCCGATATCGGCGATGCCGCCGCCCACGCCGACGGAAACCGAAAGGCCGAGCCGCTCCCGGATTAGCCTGATGCATTGGTCACCCACGTGCGAGATGTCGGCCCCCGGTTCCCGATCGAGCAGGACGATGCGGCCGGCGATGTCCCTGAATACGATGATGCCGGGCCGGTCGGCAAACAACGTCTCGACGAAGCGCTGGCAGCGCATCCCGAGGAGTAGCCGGTCCTCTTCGGGTTCGTCGGAGGAGCCGGGCAGCGCCTCGATCACCGCCAGACCGCGGATAGGCGCGACCTCCTCGCCGAAGAAATACCGGTATTGGTCCTGCAGCCGTCCGGCGTCCGCTGAACCGCCCACCAGCTCGTTCAGGAAACGCTCCCTGAGCAGCTCCGCATGCTCGTCGAGCTGCGCTTTCATCCGCCGGTATTCGCCCCAATGGGCCGCCTCGCCCCGGATCCTCCCTTTCAGGTCCTCGGCGAGTGTCGTGAGGATTTCCGTCTGGAGCGGCTTGAGAAGGAAATCGCAGACGCCGAGCTTGACGCTTCGCTTGGCGTAGTCGAAATCAGCGAACGCCGTGACCATCACGATCTTGATCAGCGGTTCCCGCTCCCGTATGAGGCCCGCCAGTTCCAGTCCGTCCATGAAAGGCATGCTGATGTCCGCGAAGACGACATCGGGTTTGAGCGAATCGATCAAGTCGAGTGCTTCGTTGCCGTCGGCGGCCTCGCCCACGAATTCGTAGCCGATCGCCGCCCAATCGATCAGGATGGGAAGCAGCTTCCTCGCATTGCGTTCGTCGTCCACGACGATGGCTTTGATGGGCGCCTCATCCATTATTGCCTCCTCAGGACCCGCAGTCCGATTGCGGACCGGAGCGGAGCATGGGGAACGAGACGGAAATCACTGTCCCCTCGCCCGGCCAACTCAATACGGAATACGTGAAGTCCTCGCCGAAAAAGAGCCTCAGCCGGGCGATGGTTCCCCGCAAGCCAAAACTCTTGGGATTCGCTTCCAATTTCCCGTCGATGATGGTCTTCAGCCGTTCTTCGACCATTCCGGCGCCGTTGTCCTCCACCGTGAGGCGTACGCAGCCTTCCTCCGGAGAGGCGGCGATTTTGACGATGCCCGGTTGACCGGTGGGCCGGATGCCGTGTTGCAGCGCGTTCTCCACGAGCGGCTGCAGGGTGAGTTTCGGGATCAGGCAATCGGCAAGGCTCGGGTCCAAATCGTAGGAAACGGAGAAAAGGTCGGGATACCTCATGTTCTCGATCGTCAGGTAATGCCGGGTGACGTCGAATTCCTGCCGTAGGGGGATAACCTCATCGCCTTTGCTCAGGCTTTGCCGATAGTAGCTCGCCAGCGCGGTGATGAGCCGGTAGGATTTTTCGCGCTCGCCGGTCAAGGCGAGATACCCCGCCGATTCCAGAGAGTTGTACAGGAAATGCGGTTTGATCTGTTCGTGCAGGATATCGAGTTCGAGCTTCCGCCTCGTCCGCTGCTCTTCCTTCTCGTGCAGAATTGATCGCTCGATCGTCGCGATCATGCTGTTGTAGCGATCCTGGAGCTGATGTATTTCCTCGGACCGCCCGGACAATCGGGCCTGGCGGAATTCGCCCTCCTCGACCCGCTTCATCTCCTTGAGCAGGACGAGCAGAGGCCTCGTGACGGAGCGGGAAATCCAAAGCGAGCCCAAGAAGATCAACAGGAAACTGACGGCGGCGATGGGGAGGAGCACCCGGCTGACCGGCGCGTAGGGATCCGCCCGATCGTCCACCCGGAAGGCAATGCAGTATTCCCAGCCACGGGACTCGGTGGACGCGAACAGGTATTCATCGCCGGAAAGCTTTCCAGAGAATACACCCGGTACCCGTCCCCAAAAACCCGCGGAGTCGGCGTATATCCTCAACTTTTCCTCCGGGAATGGGATCAAAGTCCTGCCGTTCCTCCTGATCGAAAGCTCGACCCGATCTTCGCCGACCGCGCGCGGAAAACTCGACATGATCGCGCTCACGGGGATATTGATCAGGAGCATGCCCCTCATCCTGAAGGCGTATAGATCGTTTATCGTCCGGACCAGGGAAACGTATTCCTCTTCGTTCGTCCGACGGTTGAGCGCGCCGCCCGCGTTCACCATCCATACCTGCCCTCCGTCCCCTTCGACCGCTTCCTCGTACCAGGAAGCCCGCCGCACGCTGTCGATGCCCATGCCCGAGCGCATGTCGTCCAGGGAAAAGAACACATCGTCGTTGCGGAAAATATATATCGACGACACCGTCTGCTCCGCCAGGAGGATCTCGTTCACGGTTTTCAGGATCGCCCGGTTGCTGAGCGCGCTGCCGCGATCGCTTGGATCCTCGGCCAGCGCGGCCTGGACCGCGGAGCTGGCGATAATCCTGTGGGAATAGCGGTTGGTATTATCGAAGAGCGCTTGGGCGCCCGATTGGATCGTATACAGCGTCTGCATGGCGAGCTCCCGGAGCTTCCGGTCCGCCAGTTCCCGGTTGATGCGCCGGTAGAGAGCCGAGCTGAGCCCGATCGAAAGCAGGATCAGGAGACCGTAGTACAGGGTCACCTGGGTTCGGAGCTTCACGACCGGCCTCGCTCGCCGGCCGAAGCCCGAGGTCGCGGTCTGGGGGTGAACATCGGAACAGGGTAGTACGGATGCATGTCGCTGTATACCTCCGCGGCGCGGCCGCCGCTCGGGCTACCCCTTGATCGCGCCCGCGATCATGCTTTTCTGGACCTGGTCGCTGAACAGCGCGTAGACGAGAACGGGAGGGAAGGTGGCGAGCGCCAAACCGGCGAATATCGCTCCGTATTCAGTGAAATGTATACCTCTCAATGAATTGATAGCCACGGTCACCGTCATGAGATTCTCCTTGTTCACCAGCGTGTTGGCGAACATCAATTCGTTCCACGCCCCGAGGAACGTGAACACGGCCGTGGTCACGATGGCCGGCTTAAGGAGGGGCAGGATGATATGCCAGAATACGGCATAGATATTGCATCCGTCGATCACGCCCGATTCCTCCATCTCGCGGGGAAGGGAGGCGAAGAAGCCGGCCATGATGAATATGGTGCTCGGCAGGGCGTTCACCGTGTACGGGATGACAAGGGCCAAAGGCGTGTTCAGGAGCCTCGCCTCCTTCATCATGATGAATACGGGGAGCAGCGTGGCGTGGACGGGTATCATCAATCCTGTCATGAACAGGGCGAGGACAAAACCGCTGCCTTTCCATTTCATCCTGGTGACCGCATAGGATACCATGGACGCGAGGATTCCGGAGAGAACCACGGTCGCGATGGAGTACAGAAGGCTGTTCAGGAGATTGGAGCCCAACCGGGTGGCGTCGAGCACGTACCGATAGTTGTCCCATCGCCACTGCCGCGGAAAGCCGATGACGTTGGCGCCGGTGATCTCCAAGTTGTTTTTGAACGAACTCAGCACGAGCCATACGAGCGGAAACATCTGGACGGCCGCAAAGGCCGCCAGAAGAAATTGGAGAACGGCAGCGACGTAACGGTACTGTCCGGTCCGATCCTTCAGTACGCTCATCGACGCTCCTCCCCGCGCTCTTCGCGCGTCTTCAGGGTCCGCTGCAGGACCAGATAGAAAACCATGCATTCCGCGACAAGGAAGACGGCCATCGTGCTCCCGTGCCCGTACAAGCGCCGCGTGAATATGGTGTTGTACATCAGGGTGCTGGGAACGTCGGTGGCGGGGGACGGCGAGCCGCCGGTCATCACGAACAGCAGGTCGAAGAATTTCAGCGAACCGATGACGGCGAACGTGACGCAGACGCGCAGGATGGGACGGATGAGCGGCAGGGTAATGGAAAAGGCCGTACGGATCGGCGACGCTCCGTCCATGGTGGCGGCCTCGAACAGCTCTCCGGGAATGCCCTTGATCGCGGCGTACATCAGGAGCATATGGTATCCGATGTATTGCCAGACCACGGGGAGGAGCGCGCTCATCAAGGCGGTCCTCTCGTTTGCGAACCAATCGTTCTTCCAGACGCCAAGGCCCGCCGATTCGAGGAGTTCGTTCAGGACGCCGAAGTCGGGATTGTAGATCTTCAGGAACATGACCCCGATCGACGCGGACGAGATGACGACGGGAATGAAAAAGATCGTCCGGTATGCCCGCTCTCCCTTGATCCCGGACGCAAGGACCAACGCCAGCGCGAGCGCGGCGGGGAGTTGGAGGAAGACGCACAGGATCGCCAGGACGACGGAGTTGACGATCGAATGGTCGAACTTGATCCCGAAGAAATCGGTAATGAACACGTCGACGTAATTCGACAAACCGACGAATTTCGCGGTGCCGATGCCGTCCCATTCCAGGAGACTGAAGTAGGCGGACTGGGCGATCGGGAGGAAGCCGACGACCAGGAACAGGATCAAGGCGGGGAGAACGAAAACGGCGATCGCTTTCCTGTCGCAGAATACGCTGGTCATGAGACTCTCCTGACGGTGGAGGCGGGCGGCCACGATGTGTCGCCCGCCTCCGATGAGGGTTCGGCGATCACTTCCGGTCGCTGATCTTCGTTTGGAGTTCCTGGGCGTACTGCTCCGGGCTCGATTTCCCGGCGATGAACTGCATGAGCGAACCGAACATCGACTCGGTATCGTTGCCGGTCAGGATCTGGTCCCACCAGTAGGAGAAACCGGTCGCTTTGGCCGAGAGCAGGCCGATCTGCAGTGCCAGGATATTCATCTTGGCGACGTCGCTCGATTCCGAAAGCCAGGCGCTGGAACCCGATCCGGCGAGGAATGCTTCTTTGGCCATCGTCTCGACGAAATACTTGTAGACCGGCCAGACCTGTTCCTTGTTCTTGAGGTTCGCGTTCATGAAGAACGTCTCGCCGCAGCCGCCGTGCCAGTCGTTGGAGGATCCCTTGCCGCCGGGGACGGCGGGTACGTTGATCGGCACGACTTTTCCCTTGACCGGCGAGTTGTCGGCCTCGATCTGCCCGTTCACCCACGCGCCCATATAGATCATCGCCGCCTTACCGGTCAAGAAAAGGTTGACCGAATCGTCGTAGGATGTGCCCATATAGTTGTCGCCGAAGGCGCCGAGCTTGATGAGTTCATCGAACTTCTTGGCCGCCGCGACGAACTCGGGGGTATTGAAGGGCCCCGTCTTCTTGAGCGCGGCGTTCATGGCTGAAACGCCGCCCATCCGGATGTCGAGGATCGCGTTCCAGAACATGGCAGGCCAACGATCCTTCGCGCCGAGGGCAATCGGAATGATGCCTTTCGCCTTGAGCGCGACGATAGCCGTCGTCAGCTCGTCCCAGGTCGCGGGCACCTTCAGGCCGGCGTTGAGGAACAATTCCTTGTTCACGTACAGCTGGGCGGTGGAGATGTATATCGGCAAACCGTACAGTTTATCGC
Organism: Treponema sp.; assembly: GCA_003527485.1. Lineage (GTDB taxonomy): Bacteria > Spirochaetota > Spirochaetia > Treponematales > Breznakiellaceae > UBA12037. The sequence goes on from DPXI01000019.1 coordinate 31,911, forward strand.
CGAAGACGAAATTGTCGGTCGTACCGGGAACGAGGCGCTTCAAAGTCCCGTCGGAAGCCAGATCGTTGAGGGCCAGCACGCGGTTGCCTTTGATGAAGGGTTCGGCCGTACCGCCGCCCCACCAGAAGAACATGTCAGGAAGCTCGTTCGCCGCCCCCGCGACAGGTATCTTCTGCTTGTAGGCTTCGCCCCCCGTGCCGACATGCTCGATCTCGACGTCGGGGAATCGGGTCCGCGTGTTCTCCAACGCCTTGAAGAATGCGATGGCGCCGCTGTCCATGGATTTCGGGTCGGCGAATTGCGACCACAATGTGATCTTCGCTTTTTGCCCGCTTGCCTTGCTTTCGCCCTGGCCGCCGGCGTACGCGCCGGCCGCGAATGTCACCGCGACGGCGCACGCGATGAGTCCGAATCGTTTCGTCCTGTTCATGATTCCGCTAAGCCTCCTTGATTCTGGTTGGATATCGATGACAGGAACCTTAACACCCGATTCCGGCTCCGTACATGAGACCGTTTTACTCCGAAATGGGAGATTTTTACATTTTCGCGTCAATTCCGTTTATCCCTCGGTCCACGGTCTTCCGCCCGGGATAGGCAGGTAAGAAATCCGTATCGGGACGTAATATTTCTACATGGCCGGATTCCCGCTCATGGTTTATACCTGTTCCGGAAAGTTCACTCATGAGGGAGATAATGGAAGGAAACGCCCGCCGGGAACGAATTGACGAGAATCGATTGCGGTACGACGAGCCGGCCCGCGATTGGAACGCGGCCATCCCCATCGGGAACGGGTCTTTCGGAGCGATGGTATTCGGCGGCATCGAGCGCGAACGGTTGCAGCTAAACGAAGAGACGCTCTGGTCCGGATTCCCGAATTTCCGCGCCCGGCCGGGCGCCCCGGAGGCGTTGTCCGCCATCCGAGCCGCGCTCGAGGGTCGCGATTTCCCCGCGGCCGACAGGCTGAGCCGTCGCCTCATGGGCGCCTTCACCGAATCCTACCTGCCTCTCGGAGACATCGAACTCCGTTTTCCCCACGGAGATGTCGGCCGCGACTACAGGAGGGAACTTGACCTCGAAACTGCGGTGGCCGGCGTTTCGTACCGGATCGGCGGCACGCGGTATACCAGGACGTGTTTCGTTTCGTCGCCTGACCGCGTTCTTGCCTTGCGCCTCCGATCGGACCGCGCGAACGCGCTGAATTTTCAGGTCATGCTCGATAGCCGCCTCGCCCACCGGGTTTCCGGCGAAGTCGGCTGCGCCGTCCTTCGGGGAACCTGCCCTGAACACGTCGTGCCGGATTACTGGGACCGGGACGATCCGGTCCGGTACGGCGATCCCGGATCGGCCAAGGCGATGGAGTTCGAACTCCGCGTCGCGGCGGTGCTGTCCGGCGGTTTCGCCGAATCTGCGGACCGCGGCTTCGCGGTGCGCGGCGCCTCCGAGGCCATCCTCTTCGCGGCGGCAGGAACGACCTTCCAGGGCTGGAACGAGATGCCGGGCCGCGATCCCGCGGCGCTCTCTTCCGGATTGGAAACCGTCGTCCGGCGGGCAACCGCGAAAGGGTGGGACGCGGTCGAGCGTGACCACGTCTCTGACTACCGCGGGTACTACGACCGGATGGACCTGCGGCTCGGTGACGATCAGGCGGAGCGGACGACGACGCTGTCGCCGCTCCCGGCTCAGCTGCCGACCGACGAACGGATCAATGCAGGCGTCGCCGCCGATCCTTCCCTCGCCGCGCTGTTCTTCAAGTACGGTCGCTACCTCATGATCTCGGCGTCCAGGCCCGGCACGCGGCCGATGAACCTCCAGGGCATCTGGAACGACGGGCTGCGCCCTCCCTGGAGCTGCAACTACACGACCAATATCAACCTGGAGATGAATTACTGGCCCGCCGAGAGCTGCAACCTGGCCGAATGCCATCTCCCCTTGCTCGATTTCATCGGCGACTTGGCCGAAAGCGGCGCACGCACCGCCGCGTCGTATTTCGGCTGTCCGGGATGGAGCCTTTCCCACAACACCGACATCTGGGCGCATACCTCCCCCGTCGGCGACTTCGGAGAAGGCGAAACCCAATGGGCGGTCTGGCCTATGGGCGGCGTCTGGCTCTGCGCCCACCTTTGGGACCACTGGCTCTTTTCCGGCGACCTCGACTTCCTGAGGCGAAAAGCCTGGCCGATCCTCCGCGGAGCGGTCCTGTTCGCGCTCGCCTGGCTCGTGGAGACGCCGGACGGACGGCTCACGACCGCGCCTTCGACATCGCCGGAACTCCGGTTCCGCGACCCGTCCGGCGGCGGCCTCTGCGGCGTGGCCACCGGCAGCGCCCTCGACTTGAGCCTCATGCGCGAACTGCTGACGAACGCTGCCGAGGCGGCGCGCCTAATCGGCGAGGATCCTGGTCTGCTCGACCGGATTGTCCGGGCGCGCACCCGTCTCCTTCCGCCCGCGATCGGGAAGCGCGGACGCCTCCAGGAATGGGCGGAGGATTTCGAAGAAGAGGACCAACGGCACCGGCACGTTTCACCGCTCTACTGCGTATACCCGGGCTGGGAAATCGAGAACGACGAAGGACTGCGGGAGGCCGCGCACCGTTTCCTGGAAATCAGGGGCGACGAAGGCACCGGCTGGAGCCTCGCGTGGAAAATTTGCCTTTGGGCGCGGCTGGGCGAAGGCGACCGAGCTTACGCCCTGCTCGCCAGGCTCCTGACGCCCGTCCCGGGCCGCGGCTCTCACTCCGGTTTCAGGGGCGGCGTATACCCGAACCTTTTGGACGCGCATCCGCCTTTCCAGATCGACGGAAATTTCGGGGCAGCCGCCGGCATAGCCGAAATGTTGCTGCAGTCGCAGGGCGGCAAGCTCCGCCTGCTGCCGGCCCTGCCTTCCGCTTGGCCGGACGGCAGCGTCCGCGGATTGCGCGCGCGCGGGGGCTTCGAGGTATCCATGGAATGGAAGGACGGCAGACTCACCGAGGCGACCGTCGTCTCGCTCCGCGGCAACGAATGCGTCCTGTACGCCGCCGGCCGCTATGGGATCAGCGACGGGGGAGGCTATCCCGTTCCCGCCCCGGACGGTAGTTTCGCCACGGAAAGGAATACCGCGTACCGGATCCGGCCGCGCGGCCCCGACGGCGGCCGGGACGCGCAAACGATCACGAAGGAGGAATCGAGATGAGTTACCGAGATGCTTCACGGCCGACCGTGGACAGGGTACATGATCTGCTTTCGAGGATGACCCTGGCCGAAAAAGTCGCCCAGTTGGGAAGCCTTTGGGTCTACGAACTGACGAGCTCCGGTTCCTTCGACGAGGAGAAGGCACTCCGGAAAGCCGCGCACGGCCTCGGCCAAGTCACGCGGCTCGGGGGAGCGAGCCTGCTTCCTCCCGCGCAAGCGGCGCGGCTCGGAAATAGGATACAACGCTTCCTCATGACCAAGACGCGCCTGCCGATTCCTGCGCTGATCCACGAGGAAGCCTGTTCCGGCTACCTGACGAAGGACGCCGACATCTTCCCCCAGGCGATCGGACTGGCGGCCGGTTTCGACCCGGAAATCGTGGAGGAGATCGGACGCGCCATCAGTACCCAGCTCGCGGCCCTCGGCGCGCGCCAGGCTTTGGCGCCGCTGCTCGACGTGACGCGCGATCCGCGTTGGGGGCGCGTCGAGGAGACCTTCGGCGAGGATCCTTACCTGGTGTCGCGCATGGGCGCGGCCTTCATCCGCGGACTTCAAGGCGATGACATCCGGAAAGGGGTGCTCGCGACCGGCAAGCACTTCGCCGGATACGGCTGTCCCGAAGGAGGAATGAACTGGGCGCCTTCCCATATCCCGCCGAGGGAACTCCTGGAAACCTATCTGTACCCCTTCGAGGTGGCGGTCAAGGAGGCCGGATTGCAGGCGGTGATGCCCTCCTACGGCGAACTCGACGGCATTCCCTGCCATTCGGATGACGGATTGCTGACCGGCATCCTCCGCGGCAAATGGGGATTCGACGGCATCATCGTAAGCGACTATTTCGGTATCGACATGCTCAGGACCAACCACCGCCTCGCGCGGACCAAGAACGAAGCGGCTGGACGGGCGCTGCGCGCGGGAATCGACGTCGAACTTCCCAGCTCCGACTGCTACGGACCTTCGTTCGGGAGGGAGGCGGAAAACTCCGCGGAGCTCATCGCCCTGATAGATGCCGCCGCGGAGAGGATATTGAAGAAAAAATTCGAACTCGGTCTCTTCGACGAACCCTTCGTGGACGAAGCTCCCGCGAAGACCTGTCTGCGGAAACCTGAAGGCAAGGCGCTGTCGTTGCGGGCCGCGCTCGCCTCGATGGTGTTGCTTAAAAACGACGGCGTCCTGCCCCTCGGTAATTCGGCGAGGCGCATCGCCGTCGTCGGTCCGAACGCCGACGAGGTCAGGAACCTGCTGGGCGACTACACCTTCCCGGCGCACGTCGAATCGTTGCTGGACATGGCCCAGGACAATTTCGGGGGCAGTCCGCTTCCGGACGACCTGGACGCCGTCCGTTGCGAATTGCCGCTGATGGACAGCATGTTGGAAGGAATTCGGAAAGCAGCGGGCGATACGGAAATCCTCTACGCCCGGGGCTGCGCGGTTTCCGGCGACGACCGGTCCGGCTTCGGCCCGGCCCTGGCGGCGGCGGACGCCTCCGACGTCATAGTGGCCGTCATGGGGGACAAGTCCGGCCTCGTCGGCGATTGCACCTGCGGCGAGGCGCGCGACCGCTCGAGCCTGGACCTTCCCGGAGTCCAACGGGAGCTTCTCCAAGCCCTCTCCGCTTCGGGGAAGCCGATCGTCCTCGTCCTGATATCCGGCCGGCCCCATGCGCTCGAATGGGAAGATGCCCATCTGTCCGCCATTCTGCAGGCATGGCTTCCGGGCGAATCCGGCGCGGAGGCCGCATCCGCTGTTCTTTTCGGGAAAACCTCCCCGGCCGGCCGAACCCCGATCAGCTTTCCCCGGACTGTCGGACAGGTTCCCGTCTTCTACGCGCACAAACCTTCCGGCGGCCGCAGCCATTGGAAGGGCGACTATGTCGACGGGCCGACGACGCCCCTGTATCCTTTCGGCCACGGCTTGAGCTACACGGCGTTCGGCTATTCTGCCCTGGAAGCCCCCGGGGCGATCGCCATGGGCGAGGAGTTCGACATCGCCTTCGTCCTCGGGAACCTCGGGTCGGCGGCTTCCGACGAAACGCCCCAACTCTACGTACGCCGCCCCTCCGACGACATCACCGTACCCGACCGCGAACTGATCGGGTTCGCCCGCGTCTTCCTTAAGCCGGGCGAGCGCAAGCGCGTCGTCTTCCGGCTTTCGACCGAGCAGCTCGGCCATATCGGACGCGACATGCAGTACGTCGTCTCTCCCGGAGAAATCACCTTCCGAATCGGAGCCTCCTCGCAGGATATCCGCCTGTCCGCGGTCTGCGGGCTTTCCGGGGAGCCTTGGAAACCCGAACGAAAACGCTACGCGACCGCCGTGGCCGTCGCGGAAGTTTGAGCGGAAACCGATCGGCGCCCGGCGCCGAAATCCACAAGCCGATTTGAAAACCCGGCGCTGTCCCGCTAGTCTTTATTGTGGCTGCGGGGAAGCGATATGCGTATGGGCGAAACGAACGAAGAGCTGGTGGCGATGGTCGCCGAAAGGTCCGGACACTACCTCGGCGGTAACGGGGTAAGCAGGAGAGTGATCGCCGCCATGCGCGCCCTGGATCGCGCCTCCTTTCTGACAGCGGAAGGCAGGTTGTACGCCTATGCCGACGAACCCATCGAAATCGGCTTCGGCCAGACCTGCTCGCAGCCATCCATGGTTGCCTTCATGCTCGACCTGCTCGATCCGCGGCCTGGAAACAAGATTCTTGAAGTGGGGGCGGGATCGGGGTGGGCCGCCGCTCTTGCCGCGGTGCTCAGCGCGCCGGGCGGCCGCGTATGGGCGATGGAGATACTTCCGGAACTTGCCGCGTTCGGCAGGGCAAATTGCGCGTCTTTCGGCGAACGCGTGACTTTTTTGGAAGCCGACGGCTCGTCGGGCCTGTCCGTCATGGCTCCATTCGACCGCATCCTGGTATCCGCTGCCGCCGGACGCGGTTTCAGCGAGGACCCTCTCATATCCGAGCTTTCGGAAGGCGGAATCCTCATCTATCCCGATTGGCGCGGCCGCCTTACCCGGATCGTGAAACGGGGCAGCCTGCTTGAACGCGAGTCCTGGGGCAGGGTCGCCTTCGTCCCCCTGATCGGCGAGAATTCCTGATTACGCTTCAGACCTGGCGAGTGCGGTCCGCATGCATGGCCGCTTTCCCCCTCCGGGTCGCGAACCACAGCAAGAACATTCCGGCGGAGTACGAAATTTGAAGGATGAACTGTATCCATTCAGGCCTTGAATACCAGCCGACCAGGACGAACAGGGGCAGCCCGACCGGGCCCTGCTTGTGCTCGAATACCGTTTTCGACAGATCGAATGCCCTCGACAATAAGGGATTACCAGCCGCCAGGAAACCCGCCTCCTTCAGCGCCGAAAGGCCTTCGTGAACGCTGTAGCCCAACAGGAAACCCGCCTGCAGAATGAGGTAGGCGAGGGTGAGGTTGAAAATAGCCGAGAGGTTGACCTTGACGAACAACAACGACACGGCGAGCGTCAGAATCAAGGCCGCGGCGACCCCGAACATGATCGAGGTGAAGGGGTAGGTTCCGGCGAAAGCGAACAGGGCTATTTCCCCGCCTTCCCTGGCCACCAGCGCGAATGCGGCCAGAGCCATTCCGGCGAAGCCGCGGGGACCGGAGAAAGTTTCCTTCACCGAAATGCCCAGGTCCGACCCATGCCGTATCATCCAGACTATAAAGGTGCTGACCAAGGCCAGCGCTATAAGGCTCGCGGCGCTTTCCCAGAGCTTGACCGGGACCTCCGATCCGCCCAGAACCTCGCCCAAAGCGGAAAGCGCCGCGCCCGCTGCCGCGGAAGCCGCGAGGGCGACGACCGTTCCGAGCCATACCGCCTTCTTCAGGACCTGTCTGCCCGACTTGTCCAAGACTTTCAGGGCGATAGCGATGACCAGGAAAGCTTCAAGGCCTTCCCTGAATCCCACGATCATTCCGGGTAAATAGGCCTCCATCGGGATACCTCCGGGCGGATTTATTGTCTATCACCAATAACTAACCAATGTTGACAGTATTAGTCAACTTAATAATACACGATCGATGATCTTGACCCCGGTATGGAGCGGAACTATCTTTTCTTTGATGCCCATGGATTTAGGGAACACAAAAGTCCTCAAACGGAGCTGCGCCGGCATCCCCACCCAGTTCGGAGAATTCAATCTCTGCGTATACCGTTTGGTCGTGGCGGAAAACGAGGATACGGAAGCGCCGTTCGGATCGGAGATCCGCGTCGTCTACCGCGGCGAGGTCGCGGGTTCCGAACGGCTGATGGTCCGGGTCCATTCGGAATGCTTCACCGGGGAAGTCCTCGCCTCCCTCCGTTGCGATTGCGGCGAGCAGCTCCGAAAAGCCCTGCAGATGATAAGCGAAGAAGGCAGGGGCATGATCATCTACCTGCCCCAGGAAGGCCGCGGCATCGGGCTCACGGAAAAACTGAACGCCTACAACCTCCAGGATCAGGGACTCGATACCGTGGAAGCGAACCTGGAACTGGGATATGCCGCCGATTTGCGGGACTACGGCGCGGCCGCCCTGATCCTCAGGGATTTCGGGGTCAAGTCGATACGGCTCATGACGAACAATCCGGACAAGATCGACAACCTGAGGCGATACGGCATCGAGATATACGGAAGGCTGCCCATAGTCTGTGTCGCCAATCCCTTCAACGAGGGATACCTCCGGACGAAGCACCTGAAAATGAACCACCTTCTCGACACGAAAGTCCCGCGCCCTGCGGCGGGAGTCACTCCCAGAGGCAAATCAGCCAGGCCGTACGTCACGCTGAGCTACGCCCAATCGCTCGACGGAGCCTTGGCCAGCGGAAATGGCCACCGCCTCATACTGAGCGGCGAGCAATCCATGAGCATGACCCACAGGCTAAGGGCGGAAAACGACGCCATCATGGTCGGAATCGGCACGGTCCTGGCGGATGATCCGAAGCTTACGGTCCGGTTCGCGCAGGGGAAGGATCCCCAGCCTGTCGTGCTGGACAGCCTTCTCCGGATTCCCCTGGATTCCTTCCTCGCTTCCGCCCACCCGCTCAGGCCGTGGATTTTCGCGACCGCTGCCGCGCCGGAGCGGAAGAGGCAGGAGCTCTCGGCAAGAGGGATCCGCATATTCACCGTAACCGCGGATACGGACGGGCGGGTAAATTTGGAGAGAACCTTGGAGACGCTGGCCGAGAACGGGATCGCTTCCGTCATGGTGGAGGGCGGACTCGGGGTGATCGCCAGGTTCCTCGGATCCGACCTGATTGACAGGGTCATCATCACCATAAGTCCGCGCTTCACGGGAGGTAGGCGGATTCCGGACCTTGGAGAGCGCTTCCCGGAGCTCGTGGACGTAACCCAATTCCGCTTAGGTGAAGACATCGTGATAAAAGCGCAGGTGAAAAAAACATGACCTGCGCAAAGCTGTACTTCGTCGCGCCGTTCGCCGTCGAAGTCCGTGAGGAGGTCCTGCCGCCGCCCCGCGATGATGAATTGCTGATCCGGACCCTCTACTCCGCGATCAGCGCGGGCAGCGAATCGCTTTTCTATGCGGGCCTGCAGCCCCCCGGTATCAAGCTGGACGCGAGCCTCCCCGGGTTCGGAGCTTCGACCGCATATCCGCTGAGCTACGGCTATGCGCTGGTCGGGAAAATCATCGGGACCGGCCCTTCCGCGGACGCGGACCTCGTGGGCAGGCTGGCTTTCGCTTTTCATCCCCATGCTTCCCATGCCTTGGTCAAAACCGGAAACGCCTGCGTGCTTCCCGAGGGCGTAGACGCGCTCGACGCCGTTTTCTTCCCGAACATGGAGACTGCCGTCAACCTTGTCCTGGACGGCGCCCCGCTCGTCGGCGAACGGGTGGCGGTTCTCGGCTTGGGCATCGTCGGCCTGCTGACGACCTCGATCCTGTCCCGCTTCCCCCTCCAAGCCCTCATGGCCTTCGACGTTTCCGCCTTGCGGCGGCGGAGCGCGGGATCGCTCGGAGCGACAGCCTGTCCGGAAGATCCTGCCGAGGCGAAGGACCTTGATCTCGTATACGAGCTGACCGGAAATCCGCAAGCCTTGGATACAGCCCTCGGAATGTGCGGTTTCCATTCCAGGATCTGCGTGGGGTCCTGGTACGGAGCCAAAACCTGCCCGGTGTCCCTGGGCGGGGACTTCCACCGGAACAGGGTCCGCCTCTTCTCCAGCCAGGTGAGCAGCCTGGCGCCCGAGCTGTCAGGCAGGTGGACCAAGGAACGGCGCGCTTCCGTCGCATGGCGGGAATTGACGAGGCTGCTCCCGGGCAGCCTCGTTTCCCACCGCTTCACCCTCTCGCACTGCGCCGAAGCTTACGACCTGATACACCGCAATTCCCCGGATATCCTCCAGGTCGTTTTTACTTACTGATTCCCGAAGGGGGCGTCCCATGCATTCGCTCATGGTGAAGAAGGATTTTATCGCGTCCCATTACCTGATCGGAGGGGATTGGGGGAACGAAAGCAGACCGCATGCGCATCGCTACGTCCTGGAGCTGGTCTTGGGAGGGCGGACCCTGAACCGCCACAACTACTTGGTTGACATCGTGGAGGTGGAAGAGGTCCTGACCTCCCTTGCGCTCCGGTTCAAGGACAAGCTATTAAACGAACTGCCCGAATTCGAAGGGCAGAATCCCAGCATCGAGCTATTTTCCCGGATCCTCTGCTCCGCGATCTCGGAGAGGATAGCCGAGGTACGGATATCCTCCCTTTCGGTGACCCTCTGGGAAAACGATTCGGCCTGGGCGCGCTACGATATCAGCCGCGAATGAGGATACTGCTCGTCATCTACGGCAGCCTCGATACCCTTTCCGGCGGCTACCTGTACGACCGCACCCTGGTCAGGCATCTCGAATCTCGGGGCCATGCGGTACGGGTATATTCCCAGCGCCGGAAAGCGCCTTATCCGGCGAACATATTCGATAACGCGGATGCTTCTCTCGTGGATGAAGCTGCCGCATGGAAGCCCGATTTCATCCTGGAAGACGAGCTGAACCACCCGTCCCTGTTCCTTCTCAACCATCGCCTCAGGAGGGCCGCACGCGCTCCGCTGATCGGCATCGTCCATCACCTCAAGTCGCTGGAGGAAGGCGGGGTTTTGGAACGGGCGACGGCGCGATGGATCGAGAGGCGCTTCCTCGGTAGCCTGGACGGCTTCGTTTTCAATAGTTCGTTCACCCGCCGGTCAGTGGAGGAAGCCCTCCGCGCCGATTCCGGGGACGGACGGGCCGCCGCCGCGCTAAAACGTTCAGTGATCGCCTTGCCCGGAAAAGACCGCTTGTCCCCCGTGCACGAGCCCGCACCCGCACCCGTACCCGCACCCGTACCCGAGTCCACGACCGAACGCCGCGGACGCGGGAACCGCCTGCGTCTGCTGTTCCTCGGCAACGTCATCCGCCGGAAAGGCCTGCACGTCCTCATCCAGGCACTTTCCCCGCTTTCCGGGACTTCCCGTTCGTGTACCCTCGCCGTTGCCGGAGACGAAGGCATAGACGAGGACTACACGGCAAGCGTCAAGATGGCCATCAGGAAAGCGGGCATGGAGGAAAGGGTGCACTGGCTCGGCTCCGTGGCCGATGCCGATCTGCCCCGGATCTTCCAGGAACACGACCTGCTGGCCGTCCCGTCCCAATGCGAAGGCTTCGGTATCGTCTATGCCGAAGCCATGTCGTACGGACTGCCCGTGATAGCGGGAACACTCGGCGGCGCTGCCGAAATCATCGATGCCGGGAAGGACGGTTTCCTCGTCCGCTGGGAGGACGCGCCGGCCCTCGCCGCCCTTCTCGCCGCCCTGGCGGACCACCCGGAAAGGCTCGGAGAACTCGCCGACCATGCGAGGAAAAAGGCCGCGACCCTCCCGACCTGGAACGACAGCATGGAGCGGATAGAAGAATTCCTGGCGGCCTTTCCACGGGGCGGGGAAAACGATACCGAAGCAACTTGAAAGCCGTCCGTCAGAGAGGTTTCCGCGCCAATACGTCCAATTGATGCGCAATGTAGGCCAGGCCGCCACTCTCCATCTGTCGCCTCCGTTCGGCCATCCATTCAGCTAGGAGCGCCGCGTCGCAAGCCGATGCGGATACCGATGCTTCCACCATCGAGAGCACCGTTTCAAGCACGATACGTTCGTCGGAGGTATACTTGGATCCATTTTCCTGAACCGGGCGGGGGACGATCACCCAGTCCGAGGAACCCGAATCCAGGATCGGATACCGGTTCTCAGAGAGGAAACGAAAAATGCGGCCGAACGACTTGTCGGTTCCGGAATAGTTTCCCTTGAGCACTCGCATGCTCGCGTTGTAATGGCCCAGGATCTCTCCATCGCTTTCCATGGCCGGGAGGAAATCGGTCATCCCGTCGTAATTGATCGAAAAATAGGCGAGGCCTCCCGGTTCCAGGCGTCTGAAAGCCAGCTCCAGGATGAACGGAATATCCACCAGATCCAGAAACGCGTTTGCGAGCAGGACCCGGAAAGGGCTTCCCTGCGGCGGCCGGGAGAGCCAGGTCCCCGCCTCCTCGGCTTGCAGGACGATACCGGTGGACCCGTCCGCGGGTCCGATGCCGAATTTCGTTCCCAGACGTTGGGCGGCTTCTCCGAGAAATTCGGAATTCTCATCCACCAGGACATACAGGATGCCTTCGGTACCTGCCGAACAGAAGATCCTTTCGGCCATCGAGCCGATGCCCGCACCCAATTCGAGGATGCGGACCGCTCCCTCCTTCCGCATCGTTTCCAGATGTCCGATGAACGAGGACCAGAGCCGCGGATTGAGGGATCGGTCGTCTACGGTTTTTTTTGCGGATAAATAGCGGATGAAGGAAGCGTTGTCGAAGTCCATGCGATGATCCGTATTCAGGCTACGGATCGCATC
>DPXI01000066.1 GCA_003527485.1 Treponema sp.
CGCAGGAAGGACCGGTACAACCTGTTCTACGGCCTTTTTTCCATGGACCTTGCCTTCTACCTGTTCAATCGGTCCAGCGCCATCTATTCTTTTGTCGCCGACAGCGAGCTTGTTTTCAAGGCGGAGCTCGGCAGCCTCTTCATCCTCCTGCCGCTGGCGGGTGCCTTCCTGAAAAGCCTCAGCGAGAACCGCGTCGGCAAGGTCACGGCGGTCTACGCGTCTTGGTGCACCCTGCTCACGGTGGTCCTGATCGCCGCTCCCGTCAATTTCGGACATCTGCTGCTCCGCGCCTGGCAATACGCGGCTTTGGGCATGGCCCTGCACTACTTCGGCTACGAGCTCGTCTTCCGCTTTTTCTCTTCCGGACTCCGGCGCTGGAAGCGCTCGGGCAAGGGTTACCTGGCCCTGAGCTACCTGCGGGATCTCGTCCGCACTCCGACGGGCAACCTCCTGATAGGCGGCGCCATCCTTTTCGCCACGGCGGTCTTCGATATCCTGGACGCCCTCTACTTCCGCCTGGACATCGTGGCGACGCGCTACGGTTTCTTCCTGTTCACCATGGGCACGGCTCTGATCCTGGCGAATCGTTTCGAATTCCTGCACTCCCAATTGAGCGGCCTCAATTCGAACCTGGAAGACCGGACGATCAGCCTCACCGAAACCACCGGCAAGCTGGCGGCGAGCGAGAGCAAATACCGTAGCCTCTTCGACGGTTCCAGCGATCCGGTGGCTCTCCTGGACGGCGATCTCCGCTTCCGCGAAGGGAATCCCGCGGCCGTGTCTTTCTTCGGCCTCAACCGTGGGACCAAGGCGCCCCGGACCCTCGCCGAAGCCCTGTACCGTGAAGACCGCGCCGGGTCCGGGCCCGAAAACCAGCTGCGCCTCGCCCTCCACGAACTCGCGGTAAGGGGCGAACCCTTCGAAGCCTCGTTCCTCTTCAGAACCGTCCTGGGCGAAGCGAAACCGTACCGGGTCCGCATGGAATACGTCGGTTCGCGCCCGAACCGGGAAATCCTGCTGCGCGCCCAGGCCGAAGACAACAGCTCCCTCGCGGCTTCCTTCGTCGCGGGCCGCGAGCGCTTCGACATCGAAAGCACGCTGACCGCGGCCGAGGAAGTCTGCCGGCGGGCCTGCGCGAACCTGACGCGTTTCACGGGAGTGGAAGAGGCCGAGTTCCTGAAGATGTGCCTGCGCGAGGTCGTGGTGAACGCGATCGAGCACGGGAACCTGGGCGTCACCTTCGAGGAGAAGACGGACGCGCAACGGGAAGGCGCCTACTTCGAACTGCTGGAGCGCAGGCGCCTTTCCGCGCCCTACAAGGGCCGCAAGGCAAGCATGGAGTATTCGATCAGTTCCGAGCGGGCCACCTTCCGCGTCACCGACCAGGGCGCGGGCTTCGACCACCGCGCGCATTTGAGCCGGTCGGCAGTACCCATGGGCGCCTTGCTGGAACACGGCCGCGGCCTGGCCCTTACCGTCGCCGCCTTCGACCGGGTCGTCTTCAACGAGAAGGGCAACGAGGTCACCCTCGTGAAATTCTTCGGGAACGCGAAAAAAGGATAGCGGCGCGGCGCTCAGCCCGCGAAAAGGAGGGCGATCGCCGGAATCGTAGCCACGCAGGCGAGCGTGGAGATGAAAACCATCGCGCTCGCGCTTTCCGTGTCGCCTTCGTACAGGTTCGCCAACAGCGTAGCGTTCGCGGCCACGGGCATCGCGACCACGAGGACCGGCAAGGCGAGCAGGAGCCCGCGCAGTCCGAGCGCGTACAGCGCCGCATAGACGGCCGCCGGCAATACGACGAGGCGGACGGCGGTCGTGACGAAATTCCGCCAGCGTCCGACGACGGCGCGCGGGTCCATGCGGGCCAGGATCGCGCCGATGACGATCATCGACAGGGGCGAGGTCGCGTCCCCGGTGAGCTTGAGCGCGCGGTGCAGGGGCGCGGGCAGCTTGACCGAAAGCAGGAAGAGCGCGATGCCGACCAGGGTCGCCGCGACGCTCGGGTTGACGAAAGTACGCCAGGTCAGGAGCAGGGGACGTTTCCCGTCCCGCGCGATGAGCCAAGCGCCCACGCTGAAGGCGAGGAAATAGAAAGGGATGTTATAGATCGCGAGGTTGAAGAGGGCGTCGCCGCCCAGCACCGCCTCCACGACGGGAAACCCCATGAAACCCACATTCGAAAAAATGATCGCGTAGCGCTGGACGCCGCGCTCCTTCTTGCCCGCGCGGATCAGGGAGGGATAGACGGCGGCGGCTGCGAAGGAGAAGGCGTAGACCGCGACCGAAAGGCCGAGGGTCGCCGCGGCGGAACCGAGGAGCCCGCGGGAGAAGGGCCGCTGGAGCGAGACGACGATGAGGGCGGGCAGGGTGATGTTCGCCACGAAGGCGGAGAAATGGCCCAGTGCCGCATCGTCCATGATCCTGGCTTTGCGCGCCGCGTAGCCGAAAAGGATGAGCAGGAATAGCACGAGAACCTGTCCGGTGACGTCCATGGGGCCTGAGTATAGGCGGGGGGCCGTGCAGTGTCGAGTCGGGCATCGGATCGGAATGCTTGACGGATATTGTGTCCGGCATTAAAATATACACATGGCATTACACACGAAAGAGCGCACTAATGTGAGCATTGATGCGGATTTATTGAGGGAAGCGCGAAGCAATGGCCTAAAATTGTCGCCGTTGCTGGAATCGGCGATCCGCGCATGGCTCAAGGATCTTTCCGCGGCCCGCTGGCTGGAAGAAAACAAGGACGCAATACGGAGCTATAACGAAGAAGTCACGGCAAGCGGCGTCTTTTCGGAAGGCTTGAGGGATTTCTGATGGCTCAATTCGATATCCATCGTAACTCCGATCCCGGCAGCAAAGCACGGACTCCGTTCCTTCTGGAAATCCAATCGGATATCCTTTCCGCCTTGGCGACCCGGATCGTGGTCCCCCTGCGCCCCGGATCGATGATGAAGGGCATGTTTATTACCCACCTCCATTTGAAAATCGAGGTCGAAGGATCGGAGCACTTCGCGATCGTTCCGGAATTGGCCGCGATACCTCAATCCCGGCTGGGCGCTTCCGTGAGGTCCGCACCGGAGCTGCGGCAAGGCGTGATCGAAGCCCTGGACCTGATATTCACCGGTTTCTGAGCAGCGGATCGCGCGCGCGGGAAAGGGATTCGCGGAGCACGAACTCGGGATGGACCTCCACCCTCCGGAAGTCCTCGCCGCGGAACGCCTCCAGAAGGAGCTCCATCGCGATGCGTCCGACCTGGCGCTTCGGCGTGTCGATGGTCGCCAGCGGCGGCCAGGTGGTCTCGGAGAGGTACAGGTTGTCGCAGCCGATCACGGAGACGTCCTCCGGCACCCGCAGTCCCGCTTCGCGGAGCGCCTTCAGCGCGCCGATCGCCATAAGG
>DPXI01000131.1:0-839 GCA_003527485.1 Treponema sp.
GTTTCGTCCGCCGTGGACATGATACGGTCGAATTTGAGAGTCGTCTGGTCCACGTTCCCCAACAGGTCGGCGACCACCTTCCCGGTGGAAGCCAGCTTTTCGACCTGCGCCGAGGTTCCCGCGACGATTTTTTCCATGGTCGCGCTTATCTGCCGCGTGGCCTCCATCGATTCGACGGAATTGGCGGCCAGGGTCTGGCTCGCTTGCAGGATGAAGTCGCTGTTGCGGAAAACCGTATCCAGCATGGCCCGCAGGCCGATCGGCTCGCTGTTGTAGGTCGCGACTGGGATGCCCGAGGCCAGGAGTTCGTTCACGTAGCCGACCAGTTCCTTTTCGAATATCGGCGTGACGACGGCGTGCGCGCCTGCGGCGACCTCCTTCTCGATATACCTGCGGGTTGTCGCCGCGCTGTTGTCGCCCCGTTTGAGTTCCTCGGGCAGGACGATGGTGACCGTGGCGTTTTCCTTGCGCAGCCGTTCTGCCGCGGCCTTCATGCCGTTTTCGACCTGCTTGAAGAAGCCTGAGTCGTTCGGGAGTATGACGGAAATCCGGTAAGTCTCCCCGGTCCTGTTCCCGAGCGGCTCCGTAAGCGACCGGCGCGCCTTTTCTGTCAGGATACGGCCTTCTCCTTCGTTCCAGAATTGGGCGATCGTCCTGGAGTCGATTATTTCCAGATCGTCCGTCTTCGGAAGCAGACGGTCGATGATGGGACGTTCGCGCAGGATCAGGTAGTTGTATACGTTGACGAGGGGTTCGTAGCCCTGGCTGAAAGGATTCTGCGAAAGGGTGGTGAGCTCTCCCGCGCGGATGGAGGCGACGGTGAGTTCGGTGACGTCATG
>DPXI01000131.1:859-20895 GCA_003527485.1 Treponema sp.
TCCAGGGTTTTCTTGTAGGTGTTCTCCGGAATCTGCTGCGTTTCGAGCACTTCCACAACCTTGACCGCGGGATGCTTCCTGGTCAGGTAATTGGTGAAGCCCTTCTGCCGCAGACGGTGGTTGACCTTATCGAAACTGTTCAGGAGTATGGCGACCTCACCCTTGCCTCCCGTCAGATGCGCCATGATCTCCCCGCATTTCTCGCCTTCAAGATAATTGTCCGTCCCGGTGTAGCAGATACGGTCGCAAGGCTCGTAGGTGATCGCGTTGAAGTCGTCGATGCTTTCCAGAATCGTAGCCTGCACCCGGTTGAAATCATCGATCACGGATTCCAGGATGCCGCTGCGGAACCGGGGGAGGGGCTCGGTCGAAGGCTTTCCGATCTGGATAGCCGTGTTGCCGATGGCGAATTCGGCGAGGGCGAGGTTGAGCGGTTCGATTTCCTCCATAAAAAGCCGTTGCTGGGCAACGCTTATCCGGCGCGCCTGGGCGGGTAGGACTATCCTCAGCTCGTATATCAAATAGGCCGAAATCCCGAGGGCCGCGATGAGGCACGCGCTCAGGGCCGTAGCGGACAGCGCGGAGGGAATGCGGATGAGGGGGAATTGGACGAAGAACAACTGCGAGAATGCCGAGAAACCCAGAAGGGCGCCGTCGGCGTACATGAGGGCATCCAGGACGGTAGTCCGCTTTGGGTTGTTCTTCATCACGTTCCCTCCTGGGCGCATAAGGCCGCGTAAAGCGTTTTCCGTTTCGCGGCCGCCCGTTCGTAGAGCTCACGGCTAGCCGGATCGGGAAGGTACTCCTCCCGTTCCTTGCCCTCGGTGGCCGTGCGCCAGGCCTGGGCGTAGTCCGCATACGAACCGATCCGGACGGCGCAGGATATCCAGGCGCCGAGGGCCGTCGCCTCGGCGTCGTCCGGCCGTTCGATCCTGCGCCCGTACACGTCGGCCTGGATGCGGTTGAACAGGGCGGAAGCCGTCATCCCTCCGGCTACTTCTATGCACTCCGCTTTTCCCGCCAGGGATTCCAGCGCCTCGATGTTCTCCGCCATATCCGAGGCGATCCCTTCCAGTATAGCGCGGCCCAGGTCGCCCCGGGTCACCGAAAGGGAAAGGCCCAGGAAGGCGCCCTTGGCGGCTGGATTCCATTTCGGCGAACCCCTTCCCCGGAAATGGGGCAACAGGGCGACCCCGTTCGCGCCGGGCGGGGAGGCGGCCGCCTCGACGTCCATGAGGGTGTACTTGTCCTTGCCGCCCGAGTCCTCTCGGTAGAATTCATTCCGGAACCAGCGGAAGACCGTTCCCGAAGTCAGGACGCCCGCTTCCAGAATGAAGGAGCCGGGGACCGCCGCCACGTTGCAGGAGATGCCCATGCCCGGATCCCGTATCGGGCGGTCACAGCCGGCGATCAGGTAGGAGCCGGTGCCCGTGTTCGCGATCATGCGGCCGGGCCCGACCAGGCCGAGGCCGAGGGCCGCGCACTGCTGGTCGCCTCCCGCCGAAACCACCGGCAGACCTGCCGGCAGGCCGATCCGTCGCGCGGCGGCTTCGGTCAGGTAGCCGGCGACGGAGCCGGGATCCACCAGATCGCACAGCATCCTTCTATCTATATCGAACAATGCGATGAGTTCGTCATCCCAATCCAGGGTGTCCAGGTTGAACAGGTTGGTGCGGCTCGCCAGGGACCGGTCCGTGACGAAATTCCCGGTGAGTTCGCGCAGCATGAAATCCTGGATGCCCATCATCTTGTGCGCGGCGCGGTATACCTCAGGCTTCCGTTCCTTGAACCAGCTCATCTTGGCCGCGGAGAATACCGGCGAAATCCGGATCCCGGTCTTTCCGTATACGGCGGCTTGGTGTTCTTCGAGCCGCGCGCAGATGTCCTCGGTCCTGGTGTCCTGCCACATGATCGCAGGCGAGAGGGCTTTGCCTCCCGTATCAACCGGAATGACGGAAGATCTCTGTGCGGTGATCGTGAGGGCCGAGACCGCCATGCCTTTGCCTTTCGCCGCGTCGGCGCATTCCCTCAGCGTTTCGGGCACGAGGTTCCTCCAGCTTTCGGCGTCCTGCTCCACCCTGCCGCCGTCCAGAAACTGCGGCGGGCTGTCCCTCCGGGATACCGCCAGGACCTGCCCACGTCCGTCGAAGAGGACGGACCGGAGGCTGCTCGTGCCGATGTCGATGGCGATGATTCCTTGGGTTTTCATGGTTTACTCCCGTTTGCAGTATATAGCCGGTCTGCGAAGCGCGCAACGATAAAGTTCAAAGGATCGTTTGAAAAGAACAAAATGATCAAATTGTTAAAATAAATGTTGCGTGATTGACGAAGCGGGTGTATAAAGAAGGTGGAAAGATCATATTGTCTCAATACCGAGAACAATATGATTCTTTCTAAGAATCACTCTTGAAAAGCTCAAGGAGGCCAATCTTGACGAAGTCCAAATCGATCGCTCTGGTACTCGGTGTGGCGGTGGCGTTCTCCGCCGCGGCCCAAACGTATAAAATCGGGTACATTCCCACCAGCGTCGGGCAGCCGAACACCAATGCCTGGGAAGTCGGAATGAAGCGGGTTTTCGATAAGTTGTCCACCGTCAAACTGCAGACACTCGATCCGCAGCTGAAAGCGGAGATGCAGGTCTCCATGATGAATGATCTGGTGAATCAGAAATACAATGCGATAGTGCTCCAACCGGTGGACGCCGCCGCCCTCTCCGCGGCCGTCAAGCAGGCCGAGGCCAAGGGCATCATCGTCATCACCCTGAACACCGCGACCATCCAGCCCCATACGGCAAGCGTCCAGATGGCCGACATCGACGCCGGTTATCTCGTCGGTACCGAGATGGGCAAGCAGATCGGCGGCAAGGGCAATGTAGCCATCATCCAGTCGCCCCCCGGAGCCATCCTGGGCGTCAACCGCGAGAAGGGATTCCGCATGGCCATGGCCAAACTCTACCCCGGCATAAAGATCGTCGGAGCGCAGAGCGCCGAGGGCTGGAAAAAGGAAATCGCGATCACCATCATGAATAGCTTCCTCCAGGCCAATAAACAGCTGGACGGCGTGTTCGCGGTCAACGACAACATGGCCGAGGGCGCCGCCATCGCCGCCGAATCCGCCGGCCGACTTTCACAGATCAAAGTCTGGGGCGCCAACGGACAGAAGAGCACACTGGCGCTCATCGAGCAGGGCAAGCTCGCCGGCACCGCCTACAACAACTGCTTCGACCAGGGCGAAACCGTCGCCGAAATGCTCATGGAACGCCTGGACGGCAAGATGGGACCCGCCATGGAGCCGAAGACCAACATCATCCAGATCAAGGCTTTCGCGGCCATGGCCGACACCGTGAAGTACATCACCCCCGAAAATCGCTGGTAATATAGAAGATCCTTGCGAGCGGCGGGGCGAACGAACCCCGCCGTTTTTTTAAGGGAGGTTCCATCGTGACGCTTACCTCAATGCGTCGTCTGATCCTGATCGCCGTGATGCTCGTCTTGGGCGCGGTGCTGACGATCCTGAATCCGGTGTTCCTCACCCTGGGGAACATCATGACGCTCTTCCAGGAAGCTTCCCTGGTGGGTATCGTCGCCATCGGCTTCACGCTTGTCATGATCACGGCCGGCATAGACCTTTCCATAGGCGCCGTCATCGCCGTCACCTCGATGATTTGCGTCAATTTCCTTTCCCATACGCCCATCCCGGCGCCTCTGTTCATTCCCGTCGCCCTGGCCTTCGGCGCCTTGGTCGGTTTCGTCAACGGCACCTTCATCACCCGCTTCAAGCTTCCCGAATTCATCTCCACGCTCGCGATGAAGGGAATCCTCGCGGGACTGGCCCTGGTGATCGCGGTCAAGGACGAATTCGGTTTCGTCCAGAACGTCTACATCCAGGACGAGACCTACCTCTGGTTCGGCGGTACCGTCGGCAACGTCCATGTCGTCACCATCGCTTTTTTCCTGCTCGCCTTCCTGACCCAGACCTTCATGAAACGAACCCGGCTCGGCACCAATATCTACGCGTCGGGAGCCAACCTGACCGCCGCGAGGCTGACCGGCATCAATACGGATAAAACGATCGTCGGGGTATATATGTTCTCCGGCGTGTGCGCCGCCCTGGCTTCGATCTTCATCTCCTCCCGCATGATGACCGCCATGCCCGAACTCGGAATCGGCTCGGAAATGGACGTGATCGCCGCCGTCGTCATCGGCGGCACCCCGTTCACCGGCGGAATCGGCGACATCTGGGGCACCGTTCTCGGTGCCGTATTCCTCGCCCTCATCAAAAACGGGATCCTCAAGCTCAACATGTCTCCCTACATCCAGCCCATCGTAATCGGCGGCATCATCATCGCGACTGTCATCGCCGACGTGTGGTACAAGGATTTCGCGGAGAAATTGGTCGTCAACGCGGCGCGGCGCAAGGAAATACTCGAACAAAGCCGGGGGGACGTAGCATGACGAAACGAACGAACGCGGACGACGTCCTGCTGGATTGCCGGAATATCGTCAAATCCTACAACGGACCCATGGTCCTCCTCGGCGTCGACTTCTCCATGAAACGGGGGGAGATCCATGCGCTGGTCGGCGAGAACGGAGCCGGCAAATCCACCCTCATCAAGATAATAACGGGCGTGGAACCCCGCAATTCTGGTACCATCGCCTTCGACGGGAAAGAAATTACCCACGACCATTCCAAGAACGCGGCGCAGGACTTGGGCATCGCGGTCATCTACCAGGAACTGAGCCTCATCCACGGCATGACGGTGGCCCAGAACATCTTCCTGACCAAGGAACCGAAGGTTCCGGGTCTCCCGCTCATCGACATCAAGAAGATGAACGAGAAGGCGCAGGCCCTGATCGACAAGTACCGCTTCCCTCTGAAGGCGACGGACTATATCGAAAAGCTCAGCATAGGCCAGCGCCAGACCGTGGAGATCCTGAAGGCCCTGTCGGGCAACGCTTCCCTGATGATCATGGACGAACCGACCAGCTCGCTCACGGCAACGGAGGCCGCCCTTCTTTTCGAGATCATCCTCAAACTGAAGGCGGACGGCATCAGCGTCCTGTACATCTCCCACCGCATGGAAGAAGTCTACCGCCTATCCGACCGGGTCACGGTGCTCCGCGACGGCAAGAAGGTCGCCGTGTTGGAGAAGGAACAAATCCATCCGGCGGAGATCATCCGCCTGATGATCGGACGGAACCTTTCCGCCAACGAGCTCGGCCATTCCATGGTCAAGAAGGAAACCGAGCCGGTGCTGGAGGTGGAAGGCCTGGAGTCGGAAGGCGAATTCAGCGGCATCACCTTCACCTTGCGCAAGGGCGAGATACTCGGATTCGGCGGCCTGGTCGGTTCCGGCCGGACCGAAGTGGTCCGCGCCATATACGGCATCGACCGGCTGGACGGCGGAACGATCCGCTTCCTCGGCAAGCCCTATAAGCCTTCCGTCAAAAACGCGATCGCGGGAGGCTTCGGGTTCATACCCGAGGAACGCCGGCTCCAGGGTATCATGGCCCCGATCACCATACTCGGGAACATCGGTCTGACGAACCTGGATACGCTTTCCCGCTTCGGCTTCCTGGGCGGAAAACGCGAGCTGGTCATGGCCATGGACGGCATCAAGTTGCTGAACATCAAGCCCGCCCATCCGGACATTCCGGTCGGCAACCTGTCGGGCGGAAACCAGCAGAAAGTCGTTTTGGCCAAATGGCTGATCCGCAACCTGAAACTGCTGATCATCGACGAGCCGACGGTCGGCATCGACATCGGTGCCAAGGACGAGATCTACGAGAATATTGAACGCCTGGCGAGGGAAGGAGTTTCCGTCATCCTGGTATCCTCCGACCTTCCCGAGCTGACGCGCCTGGCCGACCGGATCATCGTGCTCCGCAAGGGGCGGATCGTCAAGGAATTCACGGAAGGAGTGGTGACCGAAGAAATGGTGCTGCGCGCCTCTTCCGGTCTTGAAGAAGGCGGTGCGAAATGAACACGAAGAAACTGATGGAGGATTTCCGCCTCCCCTTGGTGCTCGTCCTCCTGATGGCGGCGCTGACCCTGATTTCCCCGCGCTTCCTGACGGTCGCGAACCTTTCCAACGTTCTGTGGTCCATCTGCGTCATCGGCATCCTCGCTTCCGGCGCCATCTACGCGCCGATCACCGGCGGTATCGACCTGTCCATCGGAGTCCTCGCGGCCCTCACCGGCATCATAGTGGATATCTTCATGAACCGGATGGGCATCAACTGGATGCTCAGCATAGTCTTCACGATCGCGATCGGCGCGGGCATCGGCCTGTTCAACGGCTTCGTCCTGACGCGGTTCAAGGTCCCCGCCTTCATAGTCACGATGGCCGCCAAGACCTACCTGTACGGCGTCGCGATGGTGGTCTCCAACGGCGGCATGCTCGCCATCCTGGGACCTCCCGAGTTCATGGCGATAGGCAACGGCAAGACCTTCGGCCTGCCCAACCCGATTTTCATCATGTTGGCATTCATCGTCGGCAGCCACATACTCCTGCGGTACACGGTCTTCGGGCGTCAGGCCATCGCCGTCGGCGCGAACGAGACGGCCGCCAAGCTCTCCGGCGTCGATCCGCGCAAGGTACGCCTGATAGTCTTCACGATCTCCGGCAGCACCGCGGCCGTGGCCGGCATCGTGCTCTCCTCGCTCACCCAGCAGACCTTCGCGGGCGCGGCCTCCGGGATTGAGCTGGAAGTCATGACGGCGATCGTCGTCGGCGGCACCAAAATGCGCGGCGGCAAGGGCTCGGTGGTCGGCGCGCTGATCGGAGCGGTCATGGTGGCGCTGATCATCAACGGACTGAACCTGCTGAATATCCCGGCGCCTTTCCACCCGATCGTCACCGGCATAGTGATCCTTGTTGCCCTGCTCCTGAACCAGGGCGGCTCCCCGATGAAGTTCTCCAAGAACATCGGCGCCAAGGCCAAGGCCCGCGGACAGGCATGAAACGGAACGAACTGAAACTGGGCCTTTACGAGAAGGCCCTGCCTGCGGTCCTGTCGTGGCCGGAGCGCCTGGCGGCGGCCCGTCGCCTGGGCTTCGATTTCGTGGAGATGTCCATCGACGAGACCGACGCGCGCATGGCGAGGCTGGACTGGACGCGGGAGGAGCGCAAGTCCTTCCGAGACGCGGTCCTGGATTCGGGCCTTACGGTCCCATCCGTCTGCCTGAGCGCCCACCGGCGCTTTCCCCTGGGCAGCCGCGATCCCGCCGTCCGGGAACGTGCGGCGGAGATCATGCGGAAAGCGATACGCTTTGCGGTGGACACGGGCGTACGGACCCTCCAGCTGGCCGGCTACGACGTGTACTACGAGGAAGGCGGCGAGGATACCCGCGCCTTCTTCCTGCAGGGGCTGCGGGATTCGGTCGAATTCGCCTCCCGGGAAAACGTGATGCTCTCCATGGAGATCATGGACCATCCGCTCCTGAATTCGATCGTCAAATTCCTGAATTACGGGAAGTGGATTCCGTCGCCCTGGTTCACGGTGTATCCGGACGTCGGCAACCTGAGCGCCTGGGGCAACGACGTGGCCGGCGAGCTGGAACTGGGCCTGGACAGGATAGTCGCGATCCACCTGAAGGATACGGTCGCGGTGACGCCCTCCTTCCCCGGCAAGTTCAAGGAAGTTCCCTTCGGCTCCGGCTGCGTGGACTTCACGGGCGTGTTCAGGAAACTGGCGGCCCTCCGGTACCGGGGGCCCTTCCTCATCGAAATGTGGACGGAGAAATCTCCGGATCCCGAAGCGGAGATCCGGAACGCGAAAGACTGGCTGATGGACAGGATGCGGGAAGCCGCCTACCTGGACCGAGATCATCAAGGAGCATGACGTGAGCAAAGTAGATACGATAACGAGGGAATCCTGGATCCTGGGTACCTTCCCCGAGTGGGGCACCTGGCTGAACGAGGAAATCGAGCGGGAGGTCGTGGCGCCCGGCAGCTTCGCCATGTGGTGGCTGGGATGCACCGGCATCTGGCTCAAGTCCGAAGGCGGCGCGAACATCTGCACCGATTTCTGGGTCGGCACCGGAAAGCGGTCCATGAAGAATCCGGCCATGACTCCCGGACACCAGATGCAGCGGATGACCGGAGTGCAGATGCTCCAGGCCAACCTGCGCAACGCGGTTTTCGTGATGGATCCCTTCGCCATAAAAAACGTGGACGCGATCATCTCCACCCACGACCACAACGACCACATCGACGTGAACGTCGCCGCCGCCGTCATGCAGAACTGCCCCGCCGCCGTGCCCTTCATCGGCCCGGAAGCCTGCGTGAAGCTCTGGACCTCCTGGGGCGTCCCCGCGGACCGCTGCATTACGGTGAAGCCCGGCGACGCGGTCAAGGTGAAGGACGTCGAAATCGTCGTCCTGGAATCCTTCGACAGGACCGCCCAGATCACCGCCCCCGTCGGCGTGACCCTGAAGGGAAAGATGCCCATGGACATGGACAAGATGGCCGTGAACTACCTGTTCAAGACCTCCGGCGGGAACCTCTACCATTCAGGCGATTCCCACTATTCCAACTACTACGCCAAGCACGGATCCGACCACGTCATCGACGTCGCCCTCGGTTCCTTCGGCGAGAATCCCCGCGGCATCACCGACAAGATGACGAGCGTGGATATCCTGCGGATGGCCGAATGCCTGAACGCCAAAGTCGTCATCCCCTTCCACCACGATATCTGGTCGAATTTCCAGGCCGACCCTTCCGAGATCCTGGCGCTCTGGAAGATGCGGAAGGACCGCCTCCAGTACAAATTCAAACCTTTCAGTTGGCAGGTCGGCGGCAAGTTCACCTACCCGGCGGACAAGGACAAACTGGAATACCACCACCCCCGCGGCTTCGAGGACGTATTCTCCGGCGAGAACGACCTGCCGTTCCCGTCCTTCCTGTAAGGAGAAGACCGAATGGCAATCACGAAAACCGTGCTCGCGATGCTGGACAAGTGCTACGCCACCGCGGCGATGGAGATCGGCGGGAAGCTCCGCTACATCATCGCGACGGAGGGCGTCGGCCCCTGCATCGCCTTTTCCGATGACGACCATTCCGCAGAGACCGTCTGGGAAGGGCCCGGCGGGACCATGAACATCGTCCCCATTCCCGGCAGGAAGGACGAATTCCTGGCCACCCAGGATTTCGTGCCGACCTTCCAGGCCAAGGAATCCAAGATCGTCCACGTGAAATACGCTGTCGGCGCTTGGACGGTAGCGCCCCTGATGACGGTTCCCTACCTTCACCGTTTCGACGTTTGCAGGGTGGGTGCCAAATGCTTCCTCGTGGGGGCGACGCTCGCCCTGTACAAGGAAGCCAGGGAAGACTGGACCAAGCCCGGCTCGGTCTGGGTGGGCGAACTTCCCGAGGTCCTGGACGGGCCGTTCCGGATCAATCCCGTGATAGGCGGCATCACCAAGAACCACGGTTTCTGCAGGGGTTCCTGGAAAGGACGGGACGCTTACCTCGTTTCGGGGGTGGAGGGCGTTTTCGTCCTGTACCTTCCCCGGACGCCGGACGGCAAGTGGGAGAGCGAGCGCATCCTGGATCATGAGGTGAGCGACATCGCAGTCTGCGACATCGACGGCGACGGCAAGCTGGAACTGGCGGCGGTCGAGCCCTTCCACGGATCCAAAGGCGTGATCTACAAGGAAATGGACGGGAAGCTCGTCCCCATCCTGGAACATGAATACGAATTCGGCCATGTGGTCTGGGGCGGAACGATCCAGGGAAAGCCCGCCTTCCTGATCGGCGGACGCAAGGGCAACCGCGAGCTGAACTGGTTCGGGTGGGACGCGGCGACCAAAACCATTACCCGCACCCTGATCGACAATTCGGGAGGCGCGAGCAACATCGCCGTCTGGCACAAGGCCGACCGCGACGTGATCCTTGCCGCCAACCGGGAAATCGGGGAAGTCGCCCTGTACGAGATCACGCGCTGAACCGGGTCGGATTATGAACGAAGGGCGCCCGGGAAGCCGGGCGCCCATTCAATAGGGAAGTGTTGTCCGATTACCGTTAACCCCCTATAACGGCAACGGCAGGGCTTCCTCGTTGACCGCGTCCACGCGGACGCCCAGGGCCCGCAACTCCGCCAGGAAAGGGGCGGGGCAGAGCCAGTCGGTGGCGATCATGTCTATCTTGTCGAAGCCGCAGGTGAGGAAGCTGGAGACGCAGTTCATCTTGGACCGGTCGGCGACCACCAGGACCTTTCCGCTCGAATTTTCGATCATGGCGCGGTTGATGCTGGTTTCCTGATAGACCGCCGAGGTGAGCCCCTTCCTGGTGCTGATGCCGTTGATGCCGAGCACCGTGATGCTGGAATAGATGGATTTCAGGCCCATCAAGGCCAGGTCTCCGTAATAGGATTGGGATCCGCGGCGGTATTCGCCTCCGAGCACGATGAGCTCCACGCAGGGTTCCAGGTCCACGGTGATGCTGGCCGCATTGTTGGTCACGACCTTGACCCGTTTTCCCTTTAGGTGCCGCAGGACTTCCAGGGTGGTGGACCCGGCGTTCAGGAACACGGTGTCGTTCTCTTCTATAAGGGAGGCGACGTAGCGGCCGATCGCGCGCTTCTCGCGCTTGAACAGCATGTCCTTCTCGTCGAAGATGGATTCCAGCCGCGGGCTGGCGCCGACGACGGCGCCTCCGTGCGTGCGCTCCAGTAATTTTGCGAGGGCCAGGGTGTCCAGATCCCGTCGGATGGTGATCCGCGACACGCCGAAGATGGTGGAAAGTTCTTCCGAAGATACTGATCCCAATTCGTACAGCTTTTCCAGTATCTTCCGGTGCCGGTAGTTGCTGATCTTCTGATGTTCCATCGTATCGCTCATCGCGACTCCTTTTGTACTCCATGATACATCAAAATGATCGTTTGGTGAAGAAAAATAGAACAGAAAGATTCAACCTCTCGTGTTTACAATCCCAGTTTTTTGCCTTTTTCACCGGCAGGCAGTAAATTCAAAGGGAGGGTTGCGCCGATGTTGCGCGTTGATGCCTGCGGGAGGATGCTTCTCGCGGTCGCCGCGCTCGCCGCAATCGGGACGGACGCGGCGACCCAGGATCCGGCGCCTTCGGGCGGCGCCGGTACGGAGATCGCCGTCCCGACCCTCCGCATCGCAAGGATAAAAACAACCGGGGAGTTGCGTCTGGAAGGGGCAATCCGGGATGCCTTCCTAGCTTGTTTCAGGAGATATGAAATCGACGGGAAGTCCTATGATCTCAGGATCCCCTTCGGAGAGAACGGGGAGCGCACGGACGACCGCGGTTTCTCCCAGAATTTCTACGGATCGGGGAAAGCGGGGGCGGAGTCGCTTTGGCGGCGGATCGACGCCTTGTTGATGTCATCGGATTTCCTGGCCTACCGTGAAGCGCTCCGTGAGGAGGGGCCCAAGGAAATCGTGTTCGATCTTGAGTCGGCAGGGTGGACGGTGCGCCGCGGTCCGCAAAGCTCGGCGCGCGGCGGACCGGACGGCGGCGAACCGGACGGCAGCAGCCGTACGGAGATTCACGTATTCAAGGCCGATTCCGAAATCACCGCGGCGGATATATACGACTACCTTTATAGCGTCGGCTCGGTGGGCATGGACTGCTCAGGCTTCGTCTCGTACATCCAGCGCGCCATCCTGGGGCATAATCCCGGCTTTTCCAGCCTCTGGTATTTTACCCCGGCGAGCGGATTCTCCGAGACCGTCGGCGACCGCATTATCGATCTCCGCCCCGGGGACATCTTCATCTTTTTCGGCCACGAGGGAACCTTCCGCCATTCGGCGGTCATCCAGTCGATCGATTGGGATGAAGGCGTGATCCGCTACCTTCAGGATACCGATTGGGCTCCCCGGGATCAACGCGGCGTCCATGAATCGACGATCCTCTTCGATACCCGCCGGCCGCAGTCCAGGCTCGGCGATCCTTCGGTCCGATGGAACCAGGTGATTTTGCCGGCCTTTCCCGGAGAACCCGGCCTCAAATACTGGCGCACCGACGGGGACCGCTTCCGGACCGTCTGGCCGCGCGGGCGCAGCCTAGTGGTCCGCCTCATATCGGTGAAGGAGGCGCTCGGTGCCCTCGAACCCGACTTCTACGTCAACCGCATAAAAATCGGGTATTGAGGCGCCGAGCCGGTTTCCGATCGACCGATTAACCGATCGGTCGGTCGGTCGGTCGGTCAGTTCCCTTCTTTGATAATCTCTATCCTGACTCCGCCGGAGCCTTCGGCTTCCGCTTTGGCGGGGACGGTGACGGTGAGGATTCCGTTACGCAGCACGGCGGTGGTTTTTTCCTGGTCCCAGATGTCCGCGGGGACTGGGAATTCCTGCCGGTCGATGTTCATCAAGTTGAAATCCCGGCGCTGGTAGCGAACGCCTTCCGTGTCGGCCGCGGATCCGGGCAATTTGGCTTTCAGGACCATGGAGTCGCCCTTGAAGGTCACGGAAATGTCCGATTCCTCGAAACCGGGCATTACGAATTGGTGGACGAGTTTCCCGTCGTCGGTTTTCCAGGAATTGACCAGGGGAAAGGTTTGGTCGCTTTCATTCGCCCCGTAGCCATGTTCTTCCGCCATCTTCCTGATGCAATCGCCGAAGCCTTCGGCGACCCGCCTGAAGTCTTCGAAACCGCCTCCGAAATCCGAGCCGCAACCGCTTCCGAAACCGTATGCATTGTTCATGTTCTTCTCCCGCCTGTACGGCGCGCCGTCCACTCATGACCGGCTAGTCCATTCGATCCTCCGTACGGAGCGACCGCGGAATCCGCCCGGCGATGCCGCGACGAATCCTTGAGATTCAATTTACTGCTTCGGAGCGGTGGAGGCAAATTCGCGGAGGGCCCTGCGGCGCGAAAACTCTTCGGTCACGTATTCCACGAAGGCGTGGACGGCGGGCAGTTTTCCCGCATAAGAACCGCTGCAGATCCAAGTCCGCCTTACGAGAGGATCGCCGTTCCGCCAGGACAAGGGCTGGGTATGGAGCGCATCGAATTCGCTCAGGCCTATGGAAGGCAGGATCGCGTAGCCCAGGTCCTGCAGCACCATGCGGCGACAGGTGTCCATATTGTCGACGGCCATCCGTTCCAGGAAAGGCCGCGCGAAAGTCTTGCGCCACCATGCGTCCACCATTTCCTGCAGGGACGTGTCGGTACCGTATACGATGCGCGGCCGGTCGGGAAGTTCCTGGATCTCCATGGGTTTCTTGGATACGAGGCAGACGGGGTCTTCCAGGATCAGGCGCTTTTCCTCGTTCCCGTCATATTCTCCGCGGATTATCGCGACGGAGACTTCCTCGCGTTCGAGCATCCGGTTGACCTGCAGGCTTCTCCCCGTCTTCAGGAAAATTTCGACCTCAGGATATATCTCAAGAAAGCCGCGCAGGAGCTGCGGCAGCTCGTAATTGGCGAAGATCGCGGAGGAGCCGACGCGGAGAGGCCCTTTCACCTTGCCTTCGAAGCTCGCGAGCCGCTCCTTCGTCTGCGTCAGTCTCAAAAGCATCTCGTTCGCGTAGCCGAGCAGATATTCGCCCTGCGCCGTCAATGCTACGCCGCCGGGCGTCCGGACGACAATCTTGGTCCGGAATTCCTCTTCCAACATGCGGAGCCGGTAGGTGATGGCCGGCTGGGAGATGTACAGGCGCTCGGCTGTCCGCGTGATGTTCCTTTCTTCGGAGATTGTCTTCAGCATGATCCAGTCGCGGTCGTTCATAAAATAATTCTATCATGATACATAGAAATAAAATATTATTTTTATTCGAACAGTCGTGTTAGGATTTTTTCCAGAGGTGAGGCGGGCATATGGGAAAGAACCTTTACGACAAGATCATCGGCGGTCATCTGGTCTCGGGAGAGCCCGCTGCGGGCAATGAGATCGGCATCCGCATAGACCAGACCCTGACGCAGGACGCGTTGGGAACCATGGCGTATCTCCAGTTCGAATCGATGGGAGTCCCGCTGGCGAAAACCGATTCGGTTTCCTATGTCGACCACAACACCCTTCAGGACGGTTTCGAGAACGCGGATGATCACCGCTATCTGCAGACGGTCGCCGACAAGCACGGCATCAAGTTCTCCAAGGCGGGGAACGGCATCTGCCATCAGGTGCATCTGGAGCGCTTCAGCCGCCCCGGCCTTTGCCTGATCGGTTCCGACAGCCATACCCCGACCTGCGGCGCCGTGGGCATGATCGCCATGGGCGTGGGGGGGATGGACGTCGCGACCGCGATGGCGGGGGGCCCTTACCATTTCATCTATCCGAAGGTCCTCCGCGTGAACCTCATTGGCAGGCTCGGCGAATGGTGTTCGGCCAAGGACATCATACTGGAATTGCTCCGTATCCTCACCACGAAAGGCAACGTCGGCATCGCTCTGGAATACTCGGGGCCGGGGGTCGCCGCCCTGAGCGTTCCCGAACGTTCCACCATCGCGAATATGGGCACTGAACTCGGCGTGACGACTTCGATATTTCCGAGCGACGGGACGACGCGCCTGTTTTTCCGTGCGCAGGAGAGGGAGGGGGATTGGACGGCCCTGGCCGCCGACCCCGACGCCGCGTACGACCGGACGATCGATCTCGACCTCGGTTCGATCGTTCCGATGGTCGCCCGGCCCCATTCCCCGGACAACGTCACGACGGTCGGGGAGATCGCGGGAATGGCGGTCAATCAGGTGCTGATCGGTAGCTGCACCAATTCTTCCTACCGGGATCTCATGGTGGTCGCGGGCATGCTTAAGGGCCGGAAGGTCCATGCCGACGTAAGTTTCGGCATAACAACGGGTTCCAAACAAGTCCTGTCGATGATCGCCCGCAACGGCGCCCTGAACGACCTGATCGCTGCTGGAGCCCGCATCCTGGAATCCACCTGCGGGTTCTGTGTCGGCTGCGGGCAGGCGCCACAGACGAACGCGGTTTCGGTGAGGACCAACAACCGGAATTTCGAGGGACGCAGCGGTACCCGGGATGCCCGCGTTTACCTGGTCAGCCCGGAGACCGCGGCGGCGACCGCCTTGACCGGGAAGATGACCGATCCCCGCGATCTTGGGATGCCGTTCCCGGAGTACCGGGCTCCCGACCGATACGCGATCGACGACGCGCTGGTGATCCTGCCCGGCGGCGCCCCGGATGTCGAGGTGTTCCGCGGACCCAATATCGGGCCTCCTCCGGCCAATTCTCCGATGCCGGAATCCTTGACTTGCAAGGTGGCGATCAAGGTCGGCGACAAGATCACGACGGACCACATCATGCCGGCCGGTTCGCTGCTGAAATATCGCTCGAACATCCCGAAATACGCCCAATTCGTCTTCAAGGACGTAGATTCCGGATTCGCCGAAAAATGCCGGGCCAATGCGGAAGCCGGATTCCCGTCCGCCATAATCGCGGGACAGAGCTACGGCCAGGGGTCATCCCGCGAGCATGCCGCGATGTGCCCCATGTACCTCGGAGTCCGCCTCCTGCTGGCCAAGAGCGTCGAGCGGATCCACGCCGCCAATCTGGTCAACTTCGGCATCCTGATGCTCGCCTTCGAGGACGCGGCCGATTACGACCGCCTGAAGGAAGGCGATGAATTGGCGGTCGAGCACGTGGATGAAGCGTTGCGCGGCGAACGGTTGGTCGTCCGCAACAGGAGTTCCGGATATTCCTTCAACGCCCTGTGCGGTCTGACGGATCGGCAGAAGGCGATCGTGCTGGCGGGCGGCGCCCTAAACTTCGCCGCCGTAAAAACGGGACGGTAGGTTCGTCATGCAGCATTCCATCCAATGCGCGATTTTTAGGGGCGGAACGAGCAAGGGCGTATTTTTCCGTGAGGAGGATCTCCCGCCGGCCGGGTCCGACCGGGATCGGCTCCTGCTCAGGGTGATGGGCAGCCCGGATCCGAGGCAGATAGACGGGCTCGGCGGCGCCGTTTCCACCACCAGCAAGGTGGCCATCATCGCCAAGGCCGACGGAACGGAGGCGGACGTCGACTATACCTTCGCCCAGGTATCGATCGACAAGACGGTCGTGGATTACAAGGGCAACTGCGGAAACATTTCTTCGGCCGTGGGGCCGTACGCGATCGAGATGGGCTTGGTCGGCGCCGCGGACCCTGAGACGGTCGTTCGAATATACAATACGAATACCAAGAAGGTCATTTATTCCCACGTGCTGACTCCGGGAGGGCGGATCACCTACGACGGCGATTTCTCCATCTCAGGCGTGCCGGGGACCTCCGCGGAGGTCAAGCTCGCGTTCAGGAATCCGGGCGGAGCCGTGACCGGATCGTTGTTGCCGACGGGCAATCCTATCGACCTCATTGAGGTTCCCGGGATCGGCCGGCTGGCGGTTTCGATCGTGGACGCGGCGAATCCCTTGGTATTCGTACGCGCTGTGGATATCGGCTTGTCGGGGAAGGAACTTCCCGACGTGATCGATACGGACGAGCGGATCCTTGCGATGCTGGAGGCGATCCGCGGAACGGCTGCCGTCAGGTTGGGCTTCATCGACGAGGTCCGCGACTCCGCGACCAAGTCGCCGGCGGTGCCCAAGCTGACCATCGTCGCGAAAGCCGAGACCTTCAGGACCACGAGCGGCGAGCTTGTTGGCGCGGATGATGCGGATTTGCTCGGACGGATGATGTCCATGCAGAAGACCCACAAGACCTATGCGCTGACCGGAGCGCTCTGCACCGCGGCGGCGGCGGTCGTGGAAGGATCCATCGTGCGGGAGATGGCGAGGGAGGGATTCGATCCGCTCAACCTGCGGATCGGCCATCCCGGCGGGGTCATCCAGGCTGGGGTGGAAACCGGCCGTGAAGAAAACGGAATTTTGACGATTCCCTGGGCATACGGCTATCGGACGGCCAGACTGCTCATGAAGGGAACCGCATTCTACAATTAGACGAGAGGAGGACACGATGAAACGATCGGTATTGTTCATTGCGGTGATCGCCGCGGCGGCTATCGGCGCGAACGCGCAGGCTAAGAAGGTCGACTTCCCGAAACGGCCGATAGAGATGGTGATTCCCTTCGGCGCGGGCGGCGCGAGCGACATCTTCGCCCGGCAGTACGCGCAGCTGGCCGAGAAATTCCTCGGGAAGCCCATCACCGCCATCAACAAGGGGGCAGCGGGCACGATCGAAGGCATGACCTACGCCTACAACCAGACGGCGGACGGCTATACCCTGCTCGAGATAACTCCTTCCCTCCTGATCATCGAAGCGCTCAAGAAAAGCCCGATAAAATTCCGGGAGAATTTCGAACCCCTGATGCGGGTACAATCCGATCTCCAGTTGATAGGCGTGGCCAAGAACAGCAAATTCAAGAGCTTCCAGGAAGTGGTCGCGTACGCCAAAGCCAATCCGGGAAAGAAACTCAAGATAGGCGGGCTTTCCCCCGGAGGCCTGGACGACTACATCGCGAACGGGCTGGCCGACGCGGCAGGCATAGACTGGACGTATGTGCCCTACAAGTCGGGTTCAGAGGTCAAAGCGGCGGTGCTCGGCGGCGAGATCGACATATATCAGGACAAGCTCATTTCCTTCCTTCCGCTCGCGGAGTCCGGGGACATCCGTCCCCTCGTGGTCCTCAATGATAGCAGGCTGGCTCAGGTCCAGGTCCTGAAGGACGTGCCCTGCACCGCGGAATTGGGCATCAAGTTCACCCAGGGATCCTGGCGCGGATTCTGCGTGAAGAAAGGGACTCCGACGGCCGTGAAGCAAGTCCTCATGGACGCCCTGCAAGCAGCTTACGAGACTTCCGGCTACAAGGACATGGAAGCCAAGGAGATGACCAATATCCGCCCCGGCTATGCTGAAGCCGAAGAGTTCAGGGCGATCTGGGACAACGAGTACGAAGGCTACGTGGCCATCTTCAAGAAGACGGGCATGCTGAAATAGGGAAGCCGGTTCGGCGCGCGGTCCTCGCGGCGGCGCGCTGATTCCTCGGGCGCCGGCGCCGGCGCCGCCGGCGCCGCCTGAGGCGTCGCATAGTCCCGAGCGGATTGGAGGTGGTCAAATGGAAATGGTGTTCACTGTCGGTATCATGGGTTTCCTCGCGGTGATGACGTTCTTCGCCCTCGGGATCGGGAAGGAAACCATCGCGGGAGACGTATTCGCCGCCGGCGGCTTTCCGCTGCTGGTTATCGCGATCGGCTTCCTGTTATGCGCGATACTCATCGTCAAGCAAGCTCTGGCCAAGAAGGAGGCTGGCGAAAAGCTCCTGGACATCAGGAGCCCGGCGGGCCGGGCGATCGCCTTCAGCGCCCTCGTTCTGGCGGTCTACCTCTTCGCCTTGAATATCCTCGGATTCATCCTTTCGACCTTCCTGTATACCCTGGCGGCCGCATGGGTGACGGGGTACCGCAAATACGGAAAGCTCGCGTTTTTCGCCGTATTGACGACCGTAGCTCTCTTCGCCCTCTTCGGAAAGGCGTTCTTCGTTCCGCTGCCGCGGGGCGTCGGCATCCTCAAAGAATTCAGTTACCTGTTGTATTGACGACGGGTAGGAAGGAATAGCATGAACAACTTCATCCAAGCCATGGGCTACGTCGCGCATCCCCTGAATTTCCTGCTGATCATCGTCGGGACGCTCTTCGGCATGATCTGCGGAGCCCTGCCCGGCGTCAGTTCCTCCATGGCGATCATCCTGCTCCTGCCGTTCACGTACAGCATGGAGCCTGTCACCGCCATAGTGACCCTCGTCGCCGTGTACGTCGGCGGCGCCGCAGGCGGATCCATTTCCGCGATACTCCTGAAGATTCCCGGCACGCCAGAAGCGGTCGCCACGACTTTCGACGGACATCCCATGGCCCAGAACGGACAGGCCGGCAAGGCCCTCGGCATCGCCATCTCCGCTTCCTCCTTCGGAGGCATCTTTTCCGCATTCTGCATGGTGGTCGCCGCACCGTTGCTGGCGAGCCTCGCGCTCCGGTTCCAGAGCGCCGAGTACCTGATGCTCGCTCTCCTCGGCCTCAGTTGCATCACCAGCATCGGCGGCAAGGACCAGCTGAAGGCCATGATAGCCGCCGTCCTCGGCCTGCTTTTTTCGACCATCGGCATAGATCCCATCAACGGGGTCAACCGTTTCGTTTTCGATCAGCCCTTCCTGATGAACGGCATCAGCTACATCCCGGTGATGATCGGCGTCTTCGCCGTCGCGGAGGTGTACAAGACCATAGCCGAGGAATACGGCAAGAAAAAGGACGCTTCCTCGGATCTGACCGCGGCGGGAAAGATCAACATGGAGATGATCAAACTGGTCGAAATGCTCCGCATGTGGAAAACCCTGGTAAAATCCTCCATTATCGGTACGATCATCGGCATCATCCCCGCCGCCGGCGGTTCGATCGCTGCCCTTGTTTCCTACGGCGAAGCGGTCCGGTCGAGCAAGACTCCGGAGAAGTTCGGAAAAGGAGAACCCGAAGGAATCGCAGCTCCCGAATCGGCCAACAACGCGGCCGTCGGCGGCGCGATGGTCCCGACCATGGTGCTCGGCATTCCCGGCAGCCCCACCGCCGCGGTCATCATGGCCGCGTTCATGATCCACGGACTCAGGCCCGGCCCCCTCCTGCTGAAGGACCAGCCCATCCTCCTGTATTCAGTGTTCATCGGCCTGATCCTGGCTTCCATCCTGCTCTTCGCGGGCGGACGGTTCATCAGCAGGGAATTCGCCCGCGTGCTGAAGCTTCCGTACCCGCTTCTGGGTACCCTGATCATCGCCCTCGGCGTGGTCGGCGCCTACGCCCTCCAGAATTCGTTCTACGATGTCCTGATCATGTTCGCGTTCAGCATCGTCGGTTTCCTGTTCAACCACTACAAGTACTCTTCGTCGGCATTCATCCTCGGCCTCATTTTGGGCGGCATCGCCGAGAATTCGCTGAGAAAGCAACTCATCATCGGCGACGGAAGCTGGATGGGTTTCGTGACCAGGCCCATTTCCCTCGCGATCCTCCTCATCGCGCTGCTCGGCTTTTTCTATCCCATGCTGCTCAAGAAAAAAGCGAAGGCGTAAAGGCTGAAATGCGCATCACCAAAACGGCGGCCGCCGGGACCCTGGAGTCCAGCGA
>DPXI01000131.1:21055-21471 GCA_003527485.1 Treponema sp.
ATGTTCGACCTGGAAGATTCGGTGGCCATGCGGGAGAAGGACGCCGCCCGCTTCCTGGTGTTCAACGCCCTGAAGACCCTGTTCTACGGCGACATCGAAAAGGTCGTGCGCGTGAACGCGCTGGACGGGCCCTTCGGCCGCGAAGACGTGCTTGCCATGGTGGCCGCCGGGGTGGACGCGATCCGCCTGCCCAAGACCGAGACGGCCGACGACATCATCCAGGTGGAGAAGGTGGTGGAGGAAGCCGAGAGGCGCTACGGGCGGAAGCCGGGTTCCACCAAGCTCATCGCGGCCATCGAAGGCGCCAAGGGCATACTGAACGCCCGCGAGATCGCCCTTGCCAGTCCGCGCCTCGTGGCCATCGCCATCGGAGCCGAGGACTACGTGACCGATCTGCACACCACCCGCTCGCCCGA
>DPXI01000068.1:0-2027 GCA_003527485.1 Treponema sp.
TACGCAAGGCGCTTTCCCGCAAGCTGCCCCGCATCGGAGGCTGCTTCGCGACCGCCCTGGACGGCTGCTTCGGTTCGGCCGACGCGGCGCTCCTGCAGCCCTACACGAAGGCGGGGAGCGGCCGCGGAGTCCTGTACTACGACGACGGACGGGTCCGCGCCTTCGCCCGGGACGCCAACCGCGCGGGCCTTCAGATACAGATGCACGCCATAGGCGACGCGGCCTTCGGACAGGCGGTGGACGCGATAGCGTCCGCCCTGGACGACACGCCCCGCTGGGACCACCGGCATACGGTCATCCATGCCTGCCTTCCGACCGAACGCGGACTCGACCTCTGCGCACGCCTCGGCATCATCCTCGCCGTGCAGCCGGCATTCCTCCAATGGAAACTCGAGCCCCTGGAATACCTTGAGGACCTGATCGGCGAACGCGCTTACGCATTGTCGCCTTTGAAATCGATGCTGCGCCGGGGCATCACCCTGACCGGCGGCTCGGACGCGCCCTGCACCCTGCCCGATCCCCTTGCGGGCATAGCCGCGGCCTGCGACCACTATGTGGAGGAGGAAAGCCTCTCGTTCACGGAAGCCCTGGCCCTCTTCACGCGGAACGCGGCGCTGGGGAGCTTCGACGAAAAGGACAGAGGGACGCTGGAGAAAGGGAAAATCGCGGACTTCGTCCTGCTGAACGCCGATCCGCTCGCGCTGAAGGGAAAGGAGTTGCGGACGCTCCGCGCGGAGAAGCTCTACCTGTCCGGCCGTCCGTACCGGGCGGGACAGGGGATCCCCGAATTGCTCGCCCGCGCCGCATTCGCCGGCAAAAAGAAGATTTGAGCCTACTCGCCGCTGCCGCGTTCGCCGTAGAAGCGCGCGTGGACGCCGCTTTTGTCGTGGAACTTCCGCACCAGACGCGTGATCTTGGCCAGCTCTTCCCGTTCGTCGGCGCGGAGCTCGCCTGAATCCAGCGCTTCCAGTTCCTTGAGCAGCAAAGGCATCTGGAGGCAGTTGAAAGAGGAATCTTCCTCGTTGCCGATGAATCGCAGGCAGACGCTGCCCTCGGCCGCCTTGAAATGGCGCTGGATACGGTCCACGTCCACTACGGGGGCGAGTCCTTCGCCTTCCTTGTCCTCGATCGAAACGAATAAACTCACGGGAGCCTCCGGTCCGGCCATCCTAGCACGATCATGGAACTTCAGATATATATCCAAACGATCCTATTGATAATATTCGATGTATCGCACTTGCGTTATCGATAAAAGCATATTAAAATACTCACCATTCGGATCACAACATCCGTAACCCTTACCGGAGGAACTCATGAAGAAGATTCTCGCAGTTTCCGCGCTTCTCGCCGTCGCCGCCGCCGCCTTCGGCCAGGCCGCCCCGACCCTCAGCATCGATTACCAGGTCAACGCCGTGGCTGCCGACGACGCCAACAATTACCTGACCTTCAAGGGCCCCGTCGCTTCCGTGGCCAAGGACCAATTCGACGCCACCACCGGCGCCTCAATGCGCGAATCCACCGTGGTGTTCAACTACTACCGCAACGACATCTTCGGCAAGAAAGTCCTTCCGGGCGGACTCCGAGGCTTGTTCCTTTATCCGATCGCAGGCGACAAAACCCGCACCGACGACGCGCTGAACGTCGCCAAGCTCCCCGACGGTTCCATCCGGGTCCGCTACATCCACCGCGGAACCGCCAACGAAGTGACCACCGACTCAAGCGGCAAGCTCGTATTCCCGGGCGCCTCCTTCAAGGCCCGCAAGGTCGGCTACATCACCGGCGAAGGTCCGCAGGTCATCGCCTCCGACTTCTACGTCGACGACATGGCCGCCAAGGTAGACTGGGACAAGGTCTGGAACAAGGATATCAAGGGCGGCAAGACAATCGGAGCCACCACCCAGAAGACCGGCGATATCACCGCCGACGTCGCCAACTCCGAGCTCGTCGGCTACGAAGGCGCCCTCCAGTTCACCTTCGACGGCAAGATCCTGAAGGTCGCCGGCGACCTCAAGATCGTCAAGAAGTAA
>DPXI01000068.1:2051-10880 GCA_003527485.1 Treponema sp.
GGCGGCGAGCCCTTCCTGCGGCTCGACTTCCTCCGCGAAGTATCGGCGGAGGCGGTGGGCCTCGGCCTCCTCTTCGACAGGCTCATGACGAACGGCGTCTGGTGGAAAGATGAAGCGGAGCTGGCGGAGGCGTTGGACGGACTCGCCGATGCCGGCTTCGACGGCAAGATCGGGCTCTCCGTCGACGCCTACCACGGCCAAGCCGCCGATCGCCTGCTCGCCTTCATCCGGACCGCGCACGAAGCCTTCGGACGTCGCGATTGCGTCGAAATAACGTCGGTCATCTCCGCCGACGACGGACCCCTGCTGCAAACCTTCCGGACACTCGCCTCGGGTCTCGGCGGAATGCTCCTCATGGATGGGAAAGAGCCCGCCGCGATCGCAGGCGAGGGGCGGACGGGGCGGCGGGAGCGGGGGAAAGCGGCAACCGGAGCGGAGCCCGCCGCGGACGGCGAGGAGCTGCGCATCGACATCATCCGCTTCCCCTACTCCGCTTCCGCCGAAGAGGGCTGGTCCGCGGGCGGCGATTGGTTCAAGGACGATTATTGCGCGGGACCGGGAAACGTCTTCTACGTCCACCCGAACGGAAAGGTGGCGGTTTGCTGCGGCTTCGCCAACGAGAACGAGGATCTCGTCGCAGGCCGCATCCCCTCCGACGGCTTCGCGACCATCATGGAGCGGGCGGCCTCCAGCTCCCGCGTCCGCATGCGCTACGAAACGGGCCTGGGCGAAGCGAGGAAGAGGCTTGAGGCGGCGGGAACGACCTTCCCCGGCCGGACGGAAGACATCTGCTTCTTCTGCGACTATCTTTGCAAAAAAAGCTTGCCGGTTGCCCTCCCTTTCCATTGACACTGAGCGCCCCGCGTCCCTATTATCGGCCTCACTATTCCACGAACGGGAGGGCGCCATGATTGAGCGTTCCGCCTTTTACACCGACGAGCAATGGGCGCGGTTCATGATCGCGACCGAGGGGATGGAGACTCCCTGCATCGTGGTCGACCTCGGCATCGTCAAGGCCAACTACGAACGCCTCGCCAAGCTGTTCCCCTTCGCCCGCCAATACTACGCGGTGAAGGCGAATCCCGCCCCGGAAGTCCTCATACTCCTGCGCGAACTCGGCGCGAACTTCGACATCGCCTCCCGATGGGAGCTGGACAAGGTCCTCGCCCTCGGGGTGCATCCCGACCGGCTGTCATACGGCAACACGATCAAGAAAGCCAGGGACGTGGAATATTTCTATTCCAAAGGCGTACGCAGTTTCGCCACGGACAGCAAGACCGACCTCTTCAACATCGCCGCCAAAGCTCCGGGTTCCCGGGTCTATCTGCGCATCCTGGTGGAAGGCTCGCAGTCCGCGGACTGGCCACTCTCGCGCAAGTTCGGCTGCCACCCCGACATGGCTTACAACCTCCTCGTGGAGGCGAAGCGACTCGGCCTGGTGCCCTGGGGAATCTCTTTCCATGTGGGAAGCCAGCAGCGTGATATCGGCCAGTGGGACGAAGCCATCGCCAAGACCAATTACCTCTTCCGCGCCATGGAAGAGGAGGAAGGCATCGTGCTCGGCATGATCAACATGGGCGGGGGCTTTCCCGCCCATTACACGACTCCCGCCCACGAGCTTGAAATCTACGCCAAAGAGATCACGCGCTACCTGCACGAGGACTTCGGCGAACAATTGCCGGACATCATCCTGGAGCCGGGACGGTCGATGGTCGGCGACGCGGGAATCATCGTAAGCGAAGTGGTCCTCGTTTCCCGCAAGAACAATACGGCCCTTCAGCGCTGGGTGTACACCGACGTCGGCAAGTTCAACGGCCTCATAGAAACATTGGACGAATCGATCAAATACCCGGTGGTGACCGATCATGAAGCCTCGGTCAAGGAAGGCGACGTGATACTCGCCGGCCCGACCTGCGACAGCATGGACATCATGTACGAGCGCTCGGGCTACCAGCTCCCGCTGAACCTCGTGGCGGGCGACCGCCTGTACTGGCTCTCCGCGGGCGCCTACACCTCAAGCTACGCTTCCGTGGAGTTCAACGGCTTCCCGCCGATCAAGACGGTGTTCATAGAGCCCTGAGGCAGGATACGGTCGGCGGGAAAGCAAAGCGTCGCTTCCGTCGCTTCCGGCGGGGAGGCGCGCATCGCGCATCGCCTCCCCGCCGCCGCGGCATCAACCCAAACCGGATTTTCGTCGCGTGTAGATATCGTAGAAAACGGCCAGCAGAAGAACCGAGGCTTTCACCACGTACTGCCACGGCGCTCCGATATTCATCAGGGACATGCCGTTGTTTATGGCGCCCATGACGAGTCCTCCGACGATGGCGCCGATGACCGTCCCGATTCCGCCCGACGCCGAAGCCCCGCCGATGAAGCTGGCCGCGATCGCGTCCAGCTCAAAGTTGTTGCCGGCCTGCGGCAGCGCGGAGTTCATGTATCCGGTGGAAACCACCGCCGCTAGACCGCAGATTCCTCCCATGATCACATGGACCAGGAAAACGACGAGTTCCGAATTGATGCCCGACAGTTTCGCCGATCGGGCGTTGCCGCCGACCGCGTAGATGTACCGGCCCATCACCGTGTTTCCCAGCAAGAAATTGAAACCCAGGATGGTGATGCCCAGGACTATCGCGACGGTGGGCAGGCCCCGGTAGGTCGCGAATTTCCAGGTAAGTCCCATCACCAGGGCGGAAATGATCAGCAGCTTGAGGAGGTAGAATCCGGTCGGGGCAACTTCGAAACCATTCTTGATTTTGCTTCGGCGGGATTGGATCTCCATCACGACGAAGACGATGCAGACGAACGCCCCGGCCAGCAACGATGTATAATACAATCCGCCGATCTGCAGGCCCGGGATATTCGCCATTCCCGACGCGATTTGCTTGAATCCGTCGTCCATCAGGGTGATCGGCGTGACGTTGGTTATGATGTACGTCAGGCCGCGGAACAAGAGCTGGCCGGCCAATGTGACTATGAATGCGGGGACCTTCAGGAACGCGATCCAGCTTCCCTGGAATGCTCCGATGGCCATGCCGATGATAATGCTCACCACCAGGGTAGCGACCATTCCGATTCCGGTATTGTACAGCATCGCGCTTATCGCGCCGATGAACGCGCATACCGAGCCGACCGATAGATCGATATTCCCGATGATGATGACCTGGACCATGCCGACCGCGAGGAGGAGAATGTAGCTGTTCTGTATGAATATGTTGGTAAAATTGCGGGAGTTCAGGTTGACGCCCTTGGTGAAGAAGGAGAAGACGATCATGATCAGCGCCAGCATGAGGATCATCGAATAATTGCGGATATTGTTCTTTATGAGGGTCCGGACTTTTGCCGTGTTCGTACTGGTGTCGCCCATATCTACTCCTTAATTCACCAACGCTATGTGCATTATTTTTTCCTGGGTGGCCTCTTCCTTCATCAACATGCCCTTGATGCGGCCTTCGTTCATGACGTAGATGCGGTCCGCCATCCCGATGGCTTCGGGTAATTCCGAGGTCACCATTATGACGCTCTTGCCCATGGCCACCAGATCGTTCAGTATTCCGTATATTTCGGATTTGGCGCCTACGTCTATTCCCCTCGTGGGTTCGTCCACTATGAATATTTCAGGATCGGCGAGCAGGCATCGGCTCAGCACGACCTTCTGCTGGTTCCCGCCGGAAAGATTCCTGGTCATTTGATTCACGGACGGAGTCTTGATCCTGAGTTCCTTGCGATATTTCTCGGCTTCCGTTATCTCCTGCTGGGCGGAAACCACTCCGAGTCGGGACAGTTTTTTCAAGCTGGAAATGGAGATGTTCGATTTCACGTCCTGGATCAGGATGAGTCCAAGGTTCTTCCTGTCTTCGGAGACGTAACCCAAACCCGCGGCCAAAGCGGCTTTCGTGGATCCGGTCTCCGCCATCTTCCCTTTCAGATACAGCTCGCCTTCTGCCCTCGAGCCGTAGCTGCGTCCGTAAAGGCTCATCATGAGCTCGGTGCGTCCTGCGCCCATCGGCCCGCAGAAAGCCAGTATCTCGCCCCGGCGTAAATTGAACGAAGCCTTGTCCACGACCTTGATGGCATGGTAGTCCGGATGAAACACCGTCCAATCCTTGACTTCCATGATGACATCTCCGGGAACTGTCTCCCGTTCCGGGAAGCGGGCGGTCAAATCGCGACCGACCATATCCCTGATTATCATGGATTCCGTCAGCTTCTGTTCTTTGACGTCGTAAGCGGAAATCGACTTTCCGTCCCGAAGTATCGTCACCGTATCGGCGATCTTCAGCACTTCGTTAAGTTTATGGGAAATCATGATGGAAGTGATTCCCTGTTTCTTCAACTCAAGGATCAGTTCCAAAAGCTTTTCACTCTCGTCGTCGTTCAGGGAAGAGGTCGGTTCGTCCAGGATCAGGAGTTCCACTTTCTTGGAAAGGGCGCGGGCTATTTCGACCAGCTGCTGCTTGCCGACGCCCATCTTGCTGACAACGGTCGACGGATTCTCCTTCAACCCGACTTGATCAAGATATTTTTTGGATTCGCGGATATAGGTATCCCAGTTGATGATTCCGAACCGGGTCTTCATGTGCCCCAGGAAGATATTTTCGTAAATGGAAAGATAGGGACTGAGGGCCAATTCCTGATGGATTATGGCGAGTCCGCCCTTTTCGCTGTCTTTCACGCTGTGATAATGCGTTTCGTGTCCCTTATAGAAAACCTTGCCCTCGTAGCTTCCTTTCGGATAGACGCCGCTGATGACGCTCATCAACGTGGATTTCCCGGCGCCGTTTTCGCCGCAAAGGGAATGAATTTCGCCTTTTTTTACCTTGAGGTTTACCTTATCCAACGCACGGACGCCGGGGAATTCCTTGGTAAGATTTTGGATCTCCAGTATATATTCATTCATCCTGGCTTCCTGTATTCCGGAAAATATGGAAATCCGGGCAGGAGTTATCCCGCCCGGATTCGCGCTTTCGCGATGCTATTTGAGATCGGTTGCCTTGTAATAGCCGCTGTCGATCATGACGGCCTGGAAATTGGCCTTGGTCACGACTACGGGTTCGAGCAGGTAGGATTTCACGATCTTCTTTCCGGTGTTGTAGGAGGTCGTGTCAAGGCGGGCACCCTTGATGCTGGGGGTCTGGCCTTTGAGCAGGGCGTCGGCCAGCTCGATGGTGGCGACCGCCAGGTTCCTGGTGTCCTTGAAAACGGTCATGTACTGCTTTCCGTCCTTGATAGCCTGGATGGAGGCGATCTCTCCGTCCTGGCCGGTCACCACGGGAAGTTTGTCGACGTACTTGGCGTCGGAGGAGCAGGCTTCCATGATGGCCCGGGCGAGGGTGTCGTTGGGAGCGAGGATTCCGTCGAGCACGACGTTCTTGGCGTCGCTGTTCAGCAGGTTTTCCATCCGGGTCTTGGCCACATCAGCGCGCCAGTTCTCGGTGGTGATGCGGGTGAAGTTGGCGGAATCGGCGGAGCTGAGGGGCGCGGGTCCGACCAGCTTGAGGGCGCCGGAGTCGACATAGGGCTTCAGCACGCTCATGGCGCCGTCGAAGAACACCTTGGCGTTGTTGTCCGTGGGCGCGCCCGCGAAGAGGGTGATGATCTTCGGAGCGGCGCTGGACGCTGCCTTAAGGTTCAAAGCTGTCTCCAAGGCGCCGCCCTGGAACTGGCCGACCTTGAAATTGTCGAAAGTGATGTAGTAATCGTAATCGCCGGACCCGGTGATGAGCCGGTCGTAAGCGATGACGATGACTCCGTCCTTGGCCGCGTCGGCGACGGCGGATACGACGCCTTCATTGACGGAACCGATGACCACCAGCTTGGCGCCCTTGGTCAGCATATCCTGGATCTGCTGATTCTGCTTGCTCTGGTCCGCGTCGCCGTAGGTGACTTCCGCGACGTAGCCTTTGGCTTCCGCATCGGATTTCAGCGCCGCGCCGTCTTTCTGCCAGCGTTCGACATGGGTTTCCGGCATCGCCAGACCTATCATGGCCGCCTTTCCGCCGGCTGCCTGCTGTCCGCCGGCCGCGAACG
The DNA here is from genome assembly GCA_003527485.1 of Treponema sp. GTDB lineage: Bacteria > Spirochaetota > Spirochaetia > Treponematales > Breznakiellaceae > UBA12037. The sequence continues at coordinate 8,079 of DPXI01000068.1, forward strand.
CGAAAGGACCGACCACCGCAAGGGCCAATAAAACAACGATCAGTTTCTTCATAGTCCATACCTCCATGGTATAAATATGATTGATTATTGCATCATAACCCGGCGGCTGAAAATCGTAAATATTTGACAAAATCAGGTAATCGGGAGGGTTGCGCGCATCCCTCGCCGGGGAGACCAGCAATAATTCGATGTCAATTCTCTACCCTATGCAGGATATTCCGGTACACGTCCTCGGTTGCGTGAAAACCGTCCTGGATGATCGTAGCGTCCATGTTCCTTTTGAAGACGGCCGTCGGTTTTTCGATATACGAGGGTATTTTATTGCCGCTCCCGTTGTCCAGAAGCGTATCGTAGGGGAAAGCGGTCCGCTTCGCCAGCGCTATGGCCAAACGCGCGGCACGGGCGGCCAGTTTGGCGATGGGTTTGTATACGGTCATGAGCTGGGTACCCTCCACCACTCTCTGGCAGGTGATCAAATCGGCGTCCTGTCCGACCACGGCGATTTTCCCCGCGAGTCTGCGCTCCGACAGGAGCTGGATCGCGGCGTTCGCGATCTGGTCGTTGGCGCAGGAAATCGCGTCGAAATCCACGGTTTCCTCAAAAACCTTTCCGATCTTGAGCAAGGCTTCGTCGGAACTCCACTCATCCAGCCATAATTCATGGGTGATCGCGATTTTTCCGGACTTCACGTAGGTGTCCAATACCTCCATGAGTCCGTCATGCACCATGAAGCTGTTGTTGTCGTGGATGGAGCCGTTCACTACCAAGTATTTTCCTTCCGGCACCGCCTCGGTCAACGCTTTCCCGAAAAGACGACCGACCTCCTGGTTATCGAAGGATATGTAGGCGTCCAAGGGAATGCCCATCACCATCCGGTCGTACGCGACGACGGGTATCCCCGAACTTTTCACCTGGCGGATCGCGGGACCTATCATTTCCGTATCATGGGCTATCACGACAAGAACGTCGATGTTGCGGTTCACGAGAAAATTTATTTGGGCGATTTGCTCCTTGATTCCCCCCGCGGATAGTTGGACGATGACTTCGGCGCCCAGTTCCCTGGCGGCGCCGGAGAATATTTTCATATCCTTGTTCCAGCGCTCGATGATGAAGGTATCGGTCGCGATGGAAAATCCGATGGTGATCGGCTTCCCGGCACCCGATGCCTCCGTCTTGCGTTCGGCGGCCTTCGCCCCCCGCTCCGCCGAAGTCCCGGCGGATTTCAGGCCGCATGATGCGCCGAGGACGGAAAACGCTCCGAGCATAGAAAGCGCGACGAATAACCACGACAGTTTTCGCATCATCATTTTTCCTTTCCCAACGCGTACATCGTCGGAGGCAGCCCTGTCGCTTTCTTGAAAATCTTGGTGAAATAGTTCGGGTCTTGATAGCCGACGGCATGCGAGACCTCTTTCATCGTCATGCGGGTTTCCCTGATGAGTTTTTCGGCTTTGGCCACCCGAAGCTCCGTCAAATAGTCTATGAAGGTAGTCTTGAGATGCTCCGAAAAAAGCCTGCTGAGATACGCAGTGGATACCTGGGCGGCATCGGAAACCGTTGATAATTGTATCTGTTCCGCGTAGCGCTCATGCAGGTATCCGATCGCCTTGATCAACGGAAGAGGATAGTTACCGGATCGGCGCAACGAAAAAAGATCGTGAAGCCTGCCGCACGCTTCCCGGCTCCATGCTTCCCATTCGTCGCTGTCCAGCAGCGGCATGATCTCTTCGGCCGGAGCGATGGGCGGGTCTTCTTCATTCGGGCCGCTATAGCAGCCCGTAAGATCATCGATCAACAGGGTGAAGAGCGCCACCATTTTGGCCTTCGACGTCGGAAAATCATAGGTTCCGAAGATGTCTTCCCAAAGGGCCCTGAATATCGATTCGGTTTCTTCCGATGACGAAAGGCCGATCCTGCGCCTGATCTGAATGATGCGTAGGCGCTCCCGCAATCGAAGGTCCGCATAACTCCTCTTTTTCCCCATTTCCGTCAAGGCTTCCCCGCAGGAAAGGTACAAATCCGGGCCCCTATGCGATTCTCCCACCGCGAACGCGCTGAACACGGATTCAGGCACCGTCGTCCGGATGATCTCCTCCAGTTCCTTGACCAGCAGTCTGCGATCCACATCCTCGGGGATAAGAATGAGCGCCTTGTTATGATACAGGGTAAAAAGGCAACGGTGATGGAAAAAGAGCGAGGCGGCGATGGCGCGGCACCAACGGTCCTGATCTTCCTCCAATTCGATCAGGCAGACGATTCCTTTGTCCGAATGGAAGGAAAATGAATCCTTATATTTCTCCCATTCTTCCTGGGTCATCCTTTTCCAGATCGCTTCCTTCAGGAACTGCCGTTCCGCGAGGTCCCCCGACAGGATCGGAGGCACGGGACTTCTCTCCAACAACGCCGAACGTACGGCTTCAAGGGTCGAAAGAAAAGTCTTTTTTGAAACGGGCTTGACCAGGTACGCGAAAATGCCCAGCGGGATGGCGCGTTGGGCCAGGTCGAAACGTTCATAGGCCGTGGATAAAATAAAAATCGTTCCCGGGACTTTCTTATGGACCTCCGCTATCACCTCGATACCGTCGATTCCGGGGATATTTATATCCATGAATACCACATCGGGCTTGAGTTCGTGGATGAGCTTGATCGCCTCGAATCCGGACCGTCCCTTGCCGACAAGCGAGAACTCGGTTCCCGGCATCTCCAGGAGAAACGCGTAGCTGTCCAGGACCGGCTCTTCGTCGTCGACGATCAGAACGCGATACATGGTTCATTCTCCGTGTCGATGCGTATGGTGATGGT
>DPXI01000062.1 GCA_003527485.1 Treponema sp.
CCCGCCTGCGCGGCGGCCTATCCGGGAACCTGCCTTGTGGAAGGAACCTGGTTCTCGGAAGGCCGTGGCACGACCCGCCCCTTCGAGATCGCAGGCGCCCCCTGGATCGACGGCGAACGCCTGCGGGAGGCGCTATCAGCCCTGCGCCTGCCGGGAGCGGTATTTTCTTCCATCTTCTTTTCGCCGACCATTTCCAAGCACAAGGGCGAGACCTGCGAAGGAGTCCTGCTGAATATCACGGACGAAGCCGCGTTCAACGCGCTTGAAACCGGTATCGCCCTCGTGCGGACGATCAAGGAGCTCTGGCCCTCAGAATTCCGTTTCCGCGAAGCCTGGGAAGACCCGAAAGCCTTCTTCTTCGACCAGCTCGCGGGGGGGCCGCATCTGCGCGAACGAATCTCCGCGCTCGCCCCGCTGGCGGACTGCATCGCCGCGGCGAACGAGGGGCACGAAGCGTTCATGTACCTTCGAGCGAATTACCTGATCTACGCCTGAGAGTCGCCGCCCCACATGAGGGGCGCCGCTCTTACTTGAGCGCACCTTCGGTGAGGCCGGCGATGAATTGCTTGCTCATCGCGAGGAACACGGCGAGGACCGGCAGCACGGCGAGGTTGAGCGCCGCGAAAAGCAGGTGCCATTCCACCGTGTACTCGCCGAAAAAAGCCTGGACGCCGAGGGGAACGGTCTTCTTCGCGTTGCTCGACAGCATGATCAGCGGGAAGAAGAAATCGTTCCACACGTCGATGAAGTTGAACATGGCCACGGTCGCGAGCGCCGGCTTCAGCAGGGGCAGGTCTATCTGCCAATAGATGCGGAAGGGGCCGGCCCCGTCGATGCGCGCCGAATCCTCCAGGTCCCTCGGTATCTTTTTGAAGAAATTCACGAGCAGGAAGAGGGAGAAGGCGACGCCGCCGGCCGTGTACACGACCACGAGGCTGGACAGGGTGTCCTGCAGGTTGAGCGAGCGCATGAGCAGGAAGATCGGGATGATCGCGAGCCGCGTGGGCAGGGCCAGCCCAGCGATGAGGTACAGGTACAGCCAGCGCCTGCCGCGGAACTCGAAGCGGGCGATCACGTAGGCGGCCATGGAGGCGACCAGGATGATCGCCGCGATGGAGAGCGTCGTGACGAGTATGGAATTCTTGAAATACACCGCGAATTTTGCCCTCTGCCAGGCTTCGGCGTAGTTGGAGAACCTCCAGATCGCCGGAAGGGCAAAGGGCTTCATGAAGATCTCGCGGGTGGATTTGAGGCTGGAAAGGGCCATGATCCCGATGGGGTACAGGTTCGCGAAGGCGAGGGCGAGCAGGAAGAACCATGCGGCTATGCGCTGGGGCAGCTTGAGCTTGAACATCAGGCGTTCCTTTCCACGCGCTTCTCCAGCACGAAGACGTACAGGATGGACACGGGAAACACCACGAGGAATATCAGCGTGACGACGGTGGCGCCGAGGCCCATGCCCGTCTGGCTGGATCCCAGGCCGCCGAACGCGATGCGGTAGAAAAGGGTGCCGAGCACGTCGGTGGTTCCCGCCGGTCCTCCCTGCGATCCTTCCATCGCGTAGACGATGTCGAAGATGTTGAAGGTCCAAATGAACTTCAGGATGCTCGTCGTGGCGATGATGGGCATCAGGTGGGGCAGGATGATGCGGAAGGCTATCTGCGTTTCCGACGCCCCGTCGATGCGCGCGGCCTCCGTCTCCTCCCGGTCTATGCCGAGCATGGCGGCGAGGTACACGAGCACGTAGAAGCCCAGGCCGCGCCAGGCGGTCACGAAGATGATGGTCGGCAGCGCCAGTTTCATGTCCCCGAGCCAGGGATGCGCCAGGAAACCCAGCCCGACGGCCTTGAACAGCTGGTTGACGAGTCCCCATTGCGGATTCAGGAGCAGGGACCAGAGGAAGCCGACGACCACGATGGAGAGCGTGTTCGGGAAAAAGAAGACGACCTTCAGCCAGCCGCTTCCCTTCATGTTCGCCGCCAGCAAGAACGCAAAGAACAGGCCCGGCACGACGGACAGGACCAGCGACCAGAAGAAGAAGACCCAGTTGTGGTTGAAGGCGCGGTAGAACTCGGTGCTCATGAAGCCCGAGAGCACGTTCCGGTAATTGTCCAGGCCGATGAAGGTTTTGGGACCGATGCCCGCCCAATCATAGAAGCTGAGGCCGAGGCTGGACGCGAAAGGATACGCGACGAAGAGCGTATAGAGAGCGACGGCGGGAAGCAACATCAGGAACATGGTTCGCTTGAGCACGTCGACTCTCCTCGATTGTTTTTCTGAAACTCGGTGGGGGCGGGCTTCGCCCCCCACCGAGCACCCTTTCACTGGTTATTTCTTGAAAGCGGGGTACCAGACGGAAATGCCGTCCTGGAGTTTCTTCGCCAGGTCCTCGGGAGTGATGGCGTCCAGGTACATCGCCTGCATGTTCTCCTGCAGGATATTGTAGACGCTGGGGCTGCCGGCGTCGAAGGGAGAGCCGACCCAGTAACGGTTGGTGGAGGCGATGGTGTTCATCAGGCCGTAGCATTCGACCAGCACCGGCCGGTCGGCGGGCATCTTGACGCCTTTCAGTGCGGTCATCTCGCCGGTGAGCGAGGAGAAAGCCTCGCCGTAGGCCGGCGTTCCCGCATAGCCGAGGATCTTCAAGGCCGCGTCCTGGACCTTGGAGGCGGCGTTCAGGCCGTAGGAGCCGTCCATGTAGGTATAGGCCTTGGCGGGGAGGGAAGCGTCCTTGGGCGGAATCGGGAAATAGCCGAATTTGAGGTCGGGGTTGGTCTTGAGCCAGTTGGTTGTGCCCCAGATGCCGTAGAAGACCATCGCGGCCTGTCCCATGCCGAAGGTGACGTCCTGCTCGGCGCTCACGTTCGCGGAGAAGTCCTTCTGGTAATACTTCTTGAGGTCGTTCAGGTCCTTGAGCATCCCGACGTACTCGGGATCGGTGAACTTCGCCTTGCCCTCGGCCAGTTTGCCGATCCAGGCGTCGCCGGGGTAACTCACGCCGACCATGGCGTTCTGCATGGCCAGGGTCCAGGCTTCCTTCGCCGTCGCGAAGAAGGGCGTCACGCCGTTCTTCTGCAGGGTTTCGGCCGTCGCGAGCAGTTCGGCCCAGGTGGCCGGCTCCTTCAGGCCGTACTTGGCGAAGATTTCCGTGTTGTAGAATATTCCGACGATCTGGTTGGCGAAGGGGACGCCCCAGGTCTTGCCGCCGGAGCGGATGAAGCTGAGCGATACGTCGGTGAAGTTGGAGAGGTCCACCTTTCCGTCCAGCGCCACCAGGTAGTTGTTGTCCATCAGGGCTTGGGTGCGGGCGCCCGGGAGTCGGCGGGTGTACATGATGTCCGGGCCGACGCCGCCCTGGAGGGAAACCAGGAGCTTGGAATCGTACTCGGTCGGCGGGAACACCTCGTATTTGATGGACACGTTCTCGCCCTTGGCCTGGAGGGCGGCCTCGGCCGCCTTCCAGACATCGACGTCCTGGGAGCGCCAGCCCCACACGCTTACCACCGCGGCGGGGGCCTTGGACGCGCCCGGAGCTGCGGCGCCTTTTTCGGTTCCGCCCGCGGCCCACGCGGCTGCGGCCATGGTCACGACGATCGCGAATGCTGCCATTTTCTTCATAACTGTCCTCCTTCTCGAAATTCGATCTCAGTATATGGTTATCATTTTCAATATGTCAATTTGGACTGAAATAAATATCCATCATCGCAGACCGCGCCCCGATGCGGCCAGGATGCAGGCGCCTTCGGCGGAGCTGCCTTCGGCCGCGACCGGATACAGATCCCCGAGTTCCCGCCTGACGAGGTCGCAGACGCGGGAACGGAAAGGCGCGTCGTTCTCCAGCAGCCCGCCCCACAACAGGAGGCGCCGGTCATCCACGGACGATCCAGCGCGATCCCGTACCGAACGGCAGAGCAGCAGGAGTTCCTGCGCCGCGTTCTCGTAGATATCGACGGCCAGAGGATCGCCGCGGTCGCGGAACTCGGCCACCAGCGGCGCGGCGCGCGCTATCGCGGCTTTGTCGAAACGTGAATAGACGAAGGGAACAGCGTCTTCCGCGGAATCGAGGCCGAAAAATTCCAGGAGGGAAGCGAGCATCGTAGTGGGGAGGTCGCGGCCCTCGCCGGAACGCAGGGAGCGGAAAAGGGCACGGAAGGAAATATCGAAGGCGCTGCCCTCGTCCCCCAGCCAATGCCCGAGGCCGCCCGCNNGCGATGAGCAGTGCCGGATCCGGGCCCGTGACCGAACGGAGCGCGCGCTCGACCCGGCCGCGTTCCCCGGCCCTGCCGGCCCCCGCCGCCCCGATGCAGCCCGCGGAAAAGGCGGCCGGAGGGAAGCCGGCGGCGGCAACGCGGTCGAAAAGCTCTTGCAGGTTCCGCTTCAGGCCCTCGTCGCCTACGGAGTTCACATTCGTCGAGGCGCCCTCGGCCCTGGCGAGGACGGGAACCGGATAGCCCGCAGCCTCCGCGGCGCGCACCGCCGCGGCATCCGCGACAAGGAGGCGGGTGGTGCTGCCTCCCCCGTCGATGCCGAAAATCGTCCCGGTGACGCTCATGTCCGTCCCGATTCCTTGCGGTGCAGCTCGATGGCGGCAGCGATCCGCCCCCTGCTCCTCTCCTCCAGGTCGGCGGCCTTCCCGCGATCGACCCCGAGGAGGACCATGAGGATGGCGAGCTTCGGCTTCCGCCCCGCAGCCTCGAAGGCGCGCACCGCTTCCTCCAGAGAACAACCGGTCGCCTGGCGGATGAGGCGCTTGGACCGCTCCACCAGCTTCCGGTTGACGGGCGTGAGGTCCACCATGAGGTTCCGGTAGGTCTTTCCGATGCGGATCATCGCGGTCGTGGTGATCATGTTGAGGGCGAGCTTCTGCGCGGTGCCCGCCTTCATGCGCGTCGATCCCGTCAGTATCTCGGGGCCGACCTCGACGAGTATTTTGTGCCTGGCGTATCCGAAGGTACGCGAATCCGGGTTGCAGCTGATCGCGGCGACAACGGCTCCGAGGCCGCGGGCGTAATCCATCGCCCCTAGCACGTAGGGTGCCTGGCCGGAGGCGGTGATGCCGACGAGCACGTCCTTCGCTTCGAAACCGATGCCCCGGAGATCGGCGACGCCGTCCTCCGAGCGGTCTTCGGCGTTCTCGATCGAACGGACCAAGGCTTCCCGGCCTCCCGCGATCAGGCCCTGGACCATGCGCTCGGGCGTCCCGTAGGTGGGGGGGCACTCGGAGGCGTCCAGCACGCCGAGCCGGCCCGAGGTGCCCGCGCCGATGTATACGAGCTTGCCGCCGGCCTGGAAGCAGGCTACGACGTCGTCCACGAGGGCGGCGATCCCGTCAAGGGCGCGTTCCACCGCGAAGGGCACCGTCTTGTCCTCGTCGTTGATGATGGCGAGGATTGCGCGGGTATCAAGGGAATCGATGTTCTCCGACTTGGCGTTCCTCCGTTCGGTCGCGAAGCTCTCAAGAAGGTTCTGGTCTATCGCGGCGTGCTTCATGTCCTCAGGTCCTTTGGCGGCCATCCCGGCCGTCTCCGCGGGCCGCGCGCAGGGTCCGCTCCATAGCCTCGATGGTTCCGTCCAGGTCGCGGGAGATGAAAAGGGAGAACAGGATATCCACGACGGCGAGCTGGTCGATGCGGGAAGTGATCGCGCCCTGCCGCATGGCGGTTTCGGAGGCGGGGACGCGCAGGGCGATGTCGGCTTCCGCGGCGAGCGGCACGTCGCCTATCTTGGTGATGGTCACGATGACCGCCCCGTTCGATTTCGCTTCCCTCGCGGCGCGCACGATGTCGTCGGTCTCGCCGGAGTAGGAGACGAAGATGCCGACGTCGCCCTTTTTCAGCGAGCAGGCCGCGATGATCTGTACGTGGTTTTCCTGCACGTAGCCGCAGCGCACTCCCACGCGCTGGAGCTTCTGGTAGAAGTCGTA